>JADFWU010000032.1 GCA_015234045.1 Magnetococcales bacterium | reverse complement strand
AGGTAAGTGATGCCGATCTGACGATGGATTCCGGTGATGCGCTGTCATTGACTGGAGATCTGGTCGTCAGCACAGGTACAGCCACGCTGACAAGTGCGGCTGGATTGGTTGTGGATGGCACGCAAACGGTAGAGTCCGGTGATCTGACCATCACCAGCACTACAGACGCTTCGCTCACTGACACGATAACGGTTTCCGGTACGCTCAGCGTGAATACGGGCAGTGCCTTGAGTGTAGGCGGTGCCATTGCAGTCAGCGCAGGTGATATGACGGTAACCACCGGCTCTGACGCGGCGTTTGAGGGTTCGATCAGCGTACAAACCGGCAACCTGGCCATCACATCCGATGCTGATCTGGAAGTGTCTGGTGATGTAGCGGTAACAGACGGATCAGCCACCATCAGTGCGGCAGGGGCTATTTCTCAAAGCGGTAACGTCAGCGTAGATAGCGGTGATCTTCAAATTACGGCATCGGACAGCCTAGATCTGATTGGCGGAGTATCAGTCAGCAATGGTGATCTGTTTGTCGATTCTGGTGCCAATGCGGCTCTGAATGGTGTTGTCTCAGTGAATACCGGCAATATGTTGATGACTTCTGCATCAGCATTAAGCGTTGCTGGTTCTGTTACTGTGAGCGAGGGAAGTACCACTCTGAATAGTGGTAGCAATCTGTCTGTTGATGGTGTTGTAAGTGGCTTGAATGGTGCGGTCACCTTGAGTTCTGTGGATGCGATGGTGATTAACGAAAGCATTCAGGTGACAGATGCTGATTTGTCTCTTACTTCAAATAGTAGTTTGGCGCTGGATGGTGCAATCACAGTAACCAATGGTTCTGCCACGTTAAGTGCAGATTCAACGCTTTCTCAAAGCGGAAACGTCACAATAGAAACGGGTAATCTGAACATCACTACAGGTGATGCGATGGATATCACAGCAACACTGACTGTCACTGGCGGAACCAGCACTGTAACAGCTGGCAATACCCTGGCGTTGAGTGGTGATTTGATTGCTTCGGATGGTGCGGTAAGTTTGACGGCATCCGATGGCATGACCATCAGTGGTAATTTGCAGGTAAGTGATGCAGATATGAGTCTGGATGCAGATGGTATGCTCACAATGGTGGGGACACTCACTGTAACAACTGGCAATGCCATCTTGAACAGTGGAGGTGATTACGCTTTAACAGGTGATGTCACAGTACAGGGCGGTAGCCTCAGTCTGACCAGTGATGCAGCGGTATCAATCAGCGGTGATCTTTCTGTTACTGAGAATACGTTGGAAGTTCAGGCTGGAGACGATATCCAGATTGTGGGTGATATCAACGCGGATAAGGATGTCACGATTCAGGCGCAAACCGGTTTGGATATGACTGGTTCAATTCAGGTGGATGATGGATCTGTGGTGCTGGATAGCGGCACGGGTGATCTTGGTTTGGACGGCGATTTGGTGACAAGTCAATCAATAAAGGTAACTGGTGCGGGCAAGGTTTCAGTCGTTGGCAATATTGATGCGGCTGGCGGAGCTGTTGTAATCAGTGCGGGTGATACGTTGGTAGTCAGTGGTGATGTGCAGGTGCTTGACGGTGATCTGACACTGGATGCACAGGCTGCTATGAGTTTGTCAGACGGTACTGTAACCATTACTTCCGGCTCCATGAGTGCAACAACCAGTGATGCGTTGGCACTCTCTTCAGATTTGGTACTCGACGAAGGTGATTTGACTGTCGCGGCTGATGGCGCATTTCAGCTTTCTGGTGATGTACAGCTTGAAAATGGTCAGGTGCAGTTGAGTAGTGGATCGGATATGGCTGTTTCTGGCACCGTCTCGGCGGATTCTGGTTCCATTAGCATGGACAGCGGTGCTGATCTGGATCTCTCCGGTGCTTTATCTGGTGTTACTGGTCTTGATCTTCGGGCTGTTGGACAGGCTCAGGTTTCGGAAACGCTCACCAGTGTATCCGGTAGTGTGGTACTTCAAGCAGCTGATGTGAATCACTTTGCAAATACTCAAATCAGCGGTTCAACTGGTGTTACGGTTCAGGCAACATCCGGTGCGCTTACGATGTCCGATGGTGCGTCTGCTCAGTCTGATTCAGGTGATGTGATTTATGAAGCGCAGAGTGATCTGGCTGTTTCTCAGCTGGTGAGTTCTAGCGGTGATATCCACTTGGTCTCTGAAACGGGTTCAGTGACTGATGTTACGGCTGATGAGTCAGCCAATCTCACCGCCGCGCAAGGGTTGTATATTTCCTCTGCCAACGGCATTGGTGATGCAGGTGATGCAGATCTGGATGGTGTTGGCACAACGCTGGAAGCCACGGTGTCGAGTGATGGTGATATCAATTTCAACGCGCAGGACGGAATGACTGTAAGTGCGTTGTCTACCGGCGGTTTAGGGACGATTGATCTATTGGTTGATCAAGGTGATCTGACCATTGGGCAGGATATTTCCAGCAGTGATGGTGATATCAATCTGACGGTCAGTGATGGCAATATGCTGGTTGAGGGTGATATCAGCACAACCAATGGAACACCAACATTGATCGCCAGTGCAGATATCACGGTTCAGGGTAACGTTGTTGTCGATAACGGTGATTTTGTTGCTGAGTCAGGCGGAACGCTCACACTGGATGGCACGGTATGGATTACTGGTAGTGATGCCACGTTGATTGGTTCAGAAGCGGTCATCATCAACAATGATCTTACCAGTGATGATGGTGACTTGGTGGTTGAATCCGACAGCGTACAGATGGGCCAAAGCGGGGCATTGAATACGGGGGTGGGTGGCCAGGTAGATGTCATCAGCGGTTCAGGCGGATTTGTTCAGCAGGATGGCGCGGTAGTGAGTTCCGAATCTGGTGATATCAATATCCAGACAGAAGGGGATATCAAACTCTCTTCACTGATCAGCAGTGCGGGTAATGTTGGTTTGGTTTCTGAGGCTGGTGCAGTCAGTGATAACAGTGACAGTGAGTCAGCCAATATCTCTACAGCCGGTAAGCTGTCCATAACTGCCAGCAATGGCATCGGTGGTGCGGGTCAGGCTGATCTTAACTTGGCGGTTGAGTCTCTGGATGCAGTGAATGAAACCGGTGATATCGTCATGCAGAGTGAACAGGCTTTGGTGGTTGATGGCATTACTAGCTCGAACGGTTCGGTATCCATTGGTACTGATCAGGGTACGCTGACAATCTCTGGTTCTATTCAATCGGATAACGGTGATGTCATGCTCAGCGGTGATGAACTGCTTGTGGATGCGTTGATCTCAACTGGCCAAAACTTGACCATGACAGCGGCTACTGGTGATCTGACACTCTCTGATGGTGTCACGGTTACGGCAAATGGTGCTGTGTCCATGACTGCGGAGAGTGACGTTAACCTCAGTCAGGTGATTTCTCAAGATACGGTGACCATCACTGCTAAGACAGGCGGTATCTATGATAACTCCAGCGATGAAAACGCCAATGTGACCGCTGGTACGGCGATCTTTAATGCCTATGAAGGTATTGGTACAGGGTGGGAAGAGGATCTGGATACCGAGGTTGATGTGATCGGTGGTCAGGTGGATGGTGATGGTGGTTTCTTCATCCAGGAGAAAGATGATGTCGCTGTGGCGGATACCGGTCTCTGGTCTTTGGGAGAGCAAGGGGATGCCATTATAACCAGTCAGGAAGGCGCTATTGAGGATAAAGTGGATGGCGTATCCTCTATTGGTGTCACTGGTTCTGGTTCTTCCTATTTGTTCGATAGTTATGGTGACTACACAACACCGGATCAGACAGAGTTTGATTATCACAAAAATGCGGCATCCATGACCAATCTGGATTCGGATGAAGAGACGAGTAGTAGTAGCGTGGAGAGTAGTGATAATTCCCAGGAGAGTTCCGGTAATGGTTTTGGTGAGGGGTCAGATCAGGTCAACTCTTCCATGGACGAGATTGATCTGACTGAGGTGGAAACCATAAATGAGAGTATCAAAAAGATTTTTGAGGCTCAGGATGACAGTAGCGATAGTAATATTTCAACAGAGTCAACGCCGGTTCAAAACAGCATTCTTGAGACAGTGACTCAGCAGTTGGATGGAATGTTGGAGGATCTCGGGCTTTCGAATGGTGATACGGGTAGTAGTGGTAGTGTTGCTGATGACCTGCTTTCGCAAGTTGATAGCAGTTCCAGTGATACGGGATCTGATTCTGCTACCAATGATACCGATCAGTCGATGAATGACAGCCTGTTGGATGGTTCTTCCAATCTCGGTGATAACTGGTTCAGCGATGATATGTTTGAGGATGAAACCGACACATCTACGCCGCTAGGCACTTCGGAGAGTAGCACACTCAGTGACGGAGACAGCCAAACTACGACAACGGGTCTGGATGGTGACAATGGTCTCTTTACAACCGATAGTGCGAACAGTTCAGAGGGACTGCTTGATACCAATGACGATACACCGAGCAGTGCATCAACGCTTCTAGAGGAGAGTTCAACGGAGAGCAGTACCACGATAATCCCGGATAGTACAGCGATTCAGACTGACTCCACCACGGATTCAACACCGATGCAAACGAGCGGTAGTGTTGATGCTTCTTCCAGCTCCATGGAGATCAGCGGCGGTCAACTGGAGAGTGAAACCAGCTCTTCCAGTAGTTCGAGCATGCCAACAGTTGATGCGGATAGCCAAAGTGGTAGTGATAACGCAACCGATACGTCATCCACAGAGGCTAGTTCCAATGATACGTCTGCACAGTCAGGCAGTAATGCTTCTGAGAGTGGTAGCAGCACTTCAAGTGATGGTGGAACAGAAAGCAGCACAAGCAGTTCCGATAGCCAATCCACTGATTCAAGTAGTTCTTCAGATTCGAACACCAGCATTGATCAGACGAATTCTGATCAAAATAGCCAGTCTGATAGCGATGATGAAGAGGATGATGAAACTGAAAATGTGGATGGTGAATCAAGCGAAAGCACCGATCAAAACGGTGATTCCACCGAAACGCAGCATGAAGGCGAGAGCACAGATGGCGAATCCTCTGAAAGTGATGTAGAGCAAGAGCAGGGTGCTGAATAGCTCATGTGGGAACCCGTAAAAAGGGTGTTTTGATTTCCAACCCCCTATTTGCACGTGTCGATCATCTCGTTTGTCAATACGCCCCGATAGCCAATTTTATCAAAAGGCTATCGGGGCGTTTTTTTGTGTAGCCCTCTATGAAATTAATATAGATGGGCGATCAGATTCGGTCACGAGAATGTTCTAGTTGTTTGTTGGCGTTTTATAAGTTTACATAACATTAAATATGATGGCGAATTGATGTGTGATTGTAGTATAATAATTATGGGATGATAATATTAATTTTTGATCGAGACTTACTGTACAAATTATGGATTTTCTTGAAGTTACACCCATACTTACAAAAAAGATCAACTTCGCTTCCTATCAAAATGCTGTCCCAATTATTCGCGATCTCGCTTTGAGCAATAATGGTGAGGAAATCCTATTGGGTCTAAGTTTGGAAATGGAAGCCAATCCAGCTTTTTTTAGACCCAAGAAATGGATTATTGAGCGGATCAATCCTGATTCTACAGTTCATGTGACAGACCGAGATGTTGTTTTGGATGGTGAGTATTTATTGCAACTTCAGGAAGCCGTTCGAGGACATGTCACTTTTACTGTTAGGCATGATGAAAAAATACTATCAACAAAAATTGTGGAAGTAGATCTGCTCGCCCACCATGAATGGGGTGGTTTGGGGAGTATGCCGGAGTTGTTGGCTGCTTTTGTTACGCCGAATGATCCTTATATTGATGATCTGCTCAAAAATACCTCAGAAATATTGCAAAAAAACGATCACAGTTCTGGTTTGGAAGGGTATCAATCTGGTAGCCGCAAAAGGGTGGGTATTATTGTCAGTGCCATCTGGAGTGCTGTAAAAAAACTAAACCTGACTTATGCAGAGCCGCCAACCAGTTTTGAACAGCAAGGACAAAAAATTAGAACGCCACAAATGATTAAAAAAAGTGGTTTGGTTACCTGCCTTGATAGTTGTCTGCTCTTTGCTTCATTGATGGAACAAGCGGGTTTGAATCCGATAATACTCTTTTTGAAGGGGCATGCCTTTGTTGGTGTTTGGCTTCAGGAGGAGGCGTTTACCACGATTACCGTAGAGGAGCGATCAAGTTTGCGAAAGCGGTTTGATCTTAAAGAATTGTTGGTTTTTGAGTCCACAATGATTACTCAACAAAACGCGACAATTGGGCAGGCAGTAAAGCAGGCAGAAACATATTTACAACCGAAGGGTGATACTAACTTTGCCATGGCAGTGGATATTCGGCGTGCGCGTATGCACCAAGTGCGACCGGTTGTCTTCGCTAGTCATGAGCGTGAAGAGCTACAGGATCGTGCGGCGGTTGGTAGCAGTGGTGGTATGGAAGAGTTATTGGATTTGCAGGAGGCGGTAGCGCCAATTGAACATCCAGTGTCTGAAACACCGGACAGCAGGCTAGATAAGTGGCAACGAAAACTTCTTGATTTGTCATTGCGTAACAAGTTGCTCAATTGTAAGGCCGGCGCAAGCATTATCAATATTATTTGTCCAGATCCTGGCCTTCTTGAAGACCAATTGGCCGATGGTAAGAGAATTCATATTCTGCCATTGCCTAAATTGACCGATAACCTCCAGGGACGTGATGCGGCACTGCATCAGCAGCAAACTGGTGAAGATCTGATTAAATCCTACTCTCAGGAAGCGCTGGAGCACAATCAGGTATTGGTTAAAATGGATTCCAAACAGTTGGAATCAAGAATGGTTGGTTTGTACCGTCGGGCTAGAAACGATTTACAGGACGGCGGTGCCAACACCCTATTTTTGGCATTGGGCTTTCTGCTTTGGCAGCGGGAAAAGGATAGAAGCCGCCAGTTTCGTGCGCCGCTTATTCTTGTTCCAGTTACTTTGGAACGAAAGAGCGTACGTAGCGGTATCAAGATGACATTGCATGAGGATGAACCCAGATTCAATACTACCTTACTGCAAATGCTCAGGCAGGATTTTTCTCTGAGTATCAATGGACTTGATGGTGAACTGCCCAGTGATGATCATGGTGTGGATGTTGCGGGAATATGGGATACCATCCGCCGTCACGTTCGTGATATTGATGGATTTGAGGTGATTACAGATGTGGCAGTAGGTACATTTTCGTTCGCCAAGTATCTTATGTGGAAGGATTTGGTTGATCGGACTGATCAACTTCGGAAAAACCCGGTTGTGCGCCATCTTTTGGATACGCCGAGGGATCCCTATCCCTCTGGAACTGGATTTGCTCGTCCTGAACGCTTGGATTCTGAAATGGCTCCAGGTGATCTGTTTACACCATTGCCGGCTGATTCTTCTCAGCTTTCAGCGGTTGTAAGCTCTGGTCAAAAGAAGGACTTTGTTTTGGTAGGGCCGCCCGGAACAGGAAAATCTCAAACTATTGCAAATATGATTGCACACAATCTGGCAATTGGCCGTCAGGTGCTATTCGTCTCTGAAAAATCAGCGGCTTTAGATGTTGTTTATCGTCGGTTGCGTGATAAAGGCCTGGGTGATTTTTGTTTGGAACTGCATTCCAATAAAGCACGGAAACTGGATGTGCTGGAACAGTTGCGCCTGTCATGGCAGATGCGTGAAACACTGGATAATAATTCCTGGAAACGGAAGACTGAAAGGCTTGGGAAGCTTAGAGAGGGACTGAATGTCTATGTCCAGGCGCTTCATCGTCCGGGACGTAATGGTCTGACACCGTATCAGGCAATGGGACGGCAGGTTCTGGATAAAGATGTTCCAAAAATAGACATTTCATTTGCTTCAGTTGATTTGCACACAGCACAAGATCTGGACAAACTACGCGAAATCAGTCGGAATATTGAACTGTATGCAAAGCAGTTAGATGGTATTCATAAGATGCCATTTGACTTCATTCACAATTCTTCATGGTCACCGAGTTGGCAGGAAGCGTTGTTGGAATCTGTGATACAGCTTAAAAATCATACGCTTAAAATGCAATTAGACCTGGATGCCTTGAGCCAGGAATTGGGCGTGAGCATTGATAAATCTTCTTTTGATCAATCGCCTCATTGGATTCAATTGTATAAGGCGTTGGTAGATGTTTATGGTTTGGATGTCGGTTGGATTTTTGAATCAACAGCACCGCACTTGATTGGTCATACTAAAAATGTACTTTCCACACTGACAAAATTTCAAAATGCACAACAAAAACTGTCTACAAGCTATTCTGTTGATGCATATGCCAGCATAAATACGGGTGAACTATCCAATCTTTGGGAATCAGCTAAAAAATCGATGTGGCCAGGATCGTTTTTTAAAAGGAGGCGTGTTGTCAACACGTTGATTCAGGAAGGAGGGACTACGGGCAAACCTGATCCTCAGAGTGATCTGCCCATTTTAGAGCAGTTGGGCGTTTTATGGCAGGAATTGGAAAATGCTAAAGGAGATATGCAAGTCGTTCCCTTTTGGAAGGGGATTGAAACGGATCTGAAACGCGCAAATAAAGAGTGGAAAGCGGCAACTGTATTACGAGATAGTTTGCCTATTTTAACCAGGAATACAGAGCAATTTATTGCATTGCAACAAAGCATTCGTCAGCTGGTGACAGAGGGGAATGCATTGTTGTGTGCTGATGGTGTGTTGGATAAAAAAGGACGTAGTCTGGAATCTGCCAATGTGGCATTTAATCAGGCAATTGAAACACTCTCTTCACTGGCTGGTTCATCTTGGTCGCTTTCCGACGGTGATAATATATTTGATGAGATCATCAGTCGATGTGATAGTCTGATGGCCAATAAAAATAAGCTAAATCAATGGTGTGCATGGCGTAAAGTGAGAGATGGTGCGATTGATGCTGGTTTAGAGTCGTTGGTTGAAGCCATGGAAGAGGGATATGTTGCGGCAGATGCAGTATTGAAAACCCTTGAAGTCAATTATTGCCGTTGGTACAGCCGAGCGATTATGGATAGTGATCCAGTTCTTCGTAACTTTATCTCTTTGCAACATGAGCAGAAAATCAAAGACTTTATTGCTCTGGATGAGTCTTTTACTCAGTTGACATCACAGTATATTCGTGCCAGACAGTGTGCAAAAATTCCAGATGCAGACAGTATTAAACGTGGGTCAGAGTATGGTGTCTTACGGCGCGAACTAGAGAAAAAAATGCGTCATAAACCGGTCCGACAGTTATTTTCTGAAGCGCCTACCCCCATGCGTCAGCTTGCGCCCTGTTTGCTTATGAGTCCTTTGTCCATTGCCCAATATTTGCCGGTAGAGACCGAGCCTTTTGATCTGGTGATCTTTGATGAAGCTTCTCAAATTACCGTATGGGATGCTGTAGGTGCATTGGCAAGGGGCCGTCAAGTAGTTGTGGCGGGAGATCCAAAACAGTTGCCACCCACCAGTTTCTTTGGACGTAGTGATCAGGGTGAAGAAGAAGACGTTGACTCAGTTGATGATTTGGAAAGTATTTTGGATGAGATGTTGGGAGCCAGTATTCCAACGTTAAATCTTGCGTGGCACTATCGGAGTGAACATGAAAGCCTAATTGCTTTCTCCAATCACCGTTACTACGATGGTGGGCTGATTACCTTTCCTTCTCCAGTCACAGAGGATCGGGCTGTACGTTTGGCGGCTGTTCCTGATGGTGCCTATGATCGAGGGGGGGCTCGTACCAATCGCGTTGAGGCGGATGCTGTCGTTGCGGAGATTGTCCGGCGCTTAAATGATCCAATATTTATTGCTAAAAACCGCACCATCGGAGTGGTCACTTTTAACAGTGAACAACAGAGGCTGATTGAGGATCTGTTGGATATTGAACGCTCAAAAGATCCTGGCCTTGAAACTTGGTTTTCTGATGAGAGACTCGAACCGGTTTTTGTAAAGAATTTGGAAAGCGTACAAGGTGATGAGCGCGATCTTATATTGTTCAGTATTGGTTATGGTCCAGACAAAAACGGCCATATGACTATGAATTTTGGACCGATCAACAAGCAAGGTGGTGAACGACGGCTCAATGTTGCCATTACTCGTGCTCGATCTGAACTTATCGTTTTTGCAACAGTTCGTCCTGATCTAATTGACCTGTCTCGAACCCAGTCATTGGGTGTGCGGGATTTGAAAAACTTCCTTAAATTCGCCGAAATTGGTCCGCGTTCATTGGATGAAGTTTTTCATGGAGCTGTTGGTGATTTCGAGTCCCCTTTTGAACAGGCGGTTGCCCGAGCACTTAAAAATAAAGGTTGGATTGTCCATCCGCAGGTAGGTGTTTCCGCATTTCGTATTGATTTGGCCATTGTTCATCCAGAAAAGCCTGGACGCTATTTTGTAGGCGTTGAGTGTGATGGTGCGACCTATCATCGATCTGCTACGGCTCGGGATAGGGATAAGATTCGTCAAGCTGTGTTAGAAAATTTGGGGTGGCGCATTGTTCGGGTTTGGTCAACGGATTGGTGGGTAGATACTCAAGGCTGTATTGAGAAATTGCACGCACAGCTTTTGCAACATCTTGAGGCGGATAACCAATACGCCGAGCAACAGGAAAAAATACGTATTGAATCTGAAATTGCATTGAAAAAACAACGTGAAGAAAATGATAATCCCCAACAGCAGTATAATGATCCTGCTGAGTTTCACTCAGAAAAGGAGAAAAGAAAATTAGCGGATGTCGTTATCGTCACAGATAACGGGGCTGAGAGAGAAAAATGTGATGGAGAGTTCGAAATCGGATTGGATGGGGATCAGTTCTTACCATTCGATGTATGGGATTGGCAAGGAGAGGCTATGGTCTTTGATCCAGAACAGTTTCATGATCCAAAATATGATCCCACATTGACCCATGCCATCCGTCGGATTTTGGAAGTTGAGGCACCGCTACGCAGTGATATTTTGATCCAACGTATTGCGCGTGCTCATGGTTTCAAACGATCAGGAAGAAAAATCCGCGAACGTGTCTTGTTTCTTGCAAATGATGAAATACACGCCCATTTTACCAACGAAGACGTTGGGGAATTTATCTGGCACGATGAACAACACCTAAAATCACTCACAAAACCAAGAGTGCCCGTCCAGAATTCTGTATCAAGAATCCCTGAAGAAATTCCGTTACAAGAATTGATTCTATTGGCAAATTTAGTAAATGATGTGTCAAATCCAATTGATAAGATGGCCCGTGCCTTAGGCGTGTCAAGAATTACAGCAAAAGTAAGAGAAAGATTAGAGTCCGCTATTGAATTCGCCTCCGCAAATCAGACAGATGATTTGGATAAAAAAAAGAGCAGAAATGAGGTACCATTATTGTTGGATTGAAAAAGTGGAAAAACACGGACAGGCAGATGTGTTTCAACTAAAATTTGAACAGTCAGCCGTTCCAGACCTGGTTGTGATTCATTGTCTAATTTCGGATCGAAATCACTATTACTTTGTGTTTTTGGATTTATTGAGTCTTGGGTGTTCATGAAGTCTGTGAATATTGCTTCTGGTCCGTCTGCTGCGTTTCAGAAAGGGTTACTTTAAATTTAGGCTCTGCCCAAACCCGGCAAGGGCGGCGCAGCCTCCCTTGCGTGTGACTGGCATGGTCACTATCTAACCAGTGAAAGTCTGGTCGTAACCCCGATAGAAGGGAATATGTAGACGATGGCAAGGGTGCCCGAAGAAACTCCCGTTAGCTGCCCAAAAGGGAATAGACGGTTAATGGGTTGCCAATGAGGGATCTGAAAGAAGCCGGAGTCAAACTTGCCACCTAAGTTCGGTACGAACCTCAGGTAGGCTTATGCAAAGGGTGAGGTGTCGCTCATCTCCAAAACCCAATTTTCTATCCGTAATTTGCATGAGTATAAGAGGTAGGTGGGCAAGGAAAGATAGTGATCTTACCCAGTGAAAAGGCCACCTGTTTCGGGTCGGTGTAACTACGACACCTTAAGCCCTAAGCTAGACAGCAATGTTGATGTTATGAGCAGGAGGTTTGCAGATGAAGCCATAGTACCCGTAAAGCCGAACGCCGATGAAGGTATGGTGACATGCCAGAGGATAAAACGGTCGGCAAGCGACAAGGAAGCTGGAGGGAAAGGGCTGAACATTCAAGCAGATCAAATCGATCATTTGTATCCATGAACCTGAGATCAGCCGAAAGACCGGAGCGAGACTCACATCTGACATCGTATACGTCGGACAAGGAGCACTGCGATGATCATAGAAGGAACATGCAAAGAACAAGTTGAAGAGAAATGAACAGACCAGATCTATTCACAGATGAAACGAAGCTCTTCGAAGACCTGACAGGCATGGACGCACTGCGGGCAGGATTCAAGGCTGTCAAAAGGAACCGAGGATCTCCAGGAGTTGATGGAGTATCAATCGAGGATTTTGCCATTAGCCTTGAGAATGAGCTGATCCAACTCAGGAAAGAACTTTTGAGTTGGACTTACACTTCACAACCGGTGAGGAGAGTTGAAATCCCTAAACCGAATGGCGGTGTAAGGCTTTTGGGTGTGCCATGCGTAAGAGACCGCGTGGTGCAAGCATCCCTTAAATCTCTATTAGAGCCAATTCTGGATCCTGAGTTTTCGGATAGCAGTTATGGGTTCAGGCCATACCGTGACCAAAAACAGGCGGTTAGGTCGGCGCGAGAGATTGTGGCGTCTGGAAAAGGCTATGTCGTAGATATTGACTTATCGAAGTTCTTTGATCGCATATCTCACGACAGACTAATCTATCGTCTAGGCCAAAAAATCCCTGATAAGCGTATCTTGCGCCTTATTGGGAAGACGCTAAGAAGTGGGGTAATGATAGGTGGTAACATCAGCCCAACAGAAAAGGGATCAGTTCAGGGCAGCCCTCTTAGCCCCTTGTTAAGCAACGTTGTTCTAGATGAGCTTGATAAGGAACTAGAGAGACGTGGTCTTTCCTTTTGTAGATTTGCAGATGACTGCAATATCTTTGTTAGTTCGGATAAGGCCGCCCATCGGGTGATGAAGTCAATCACCCGTTTTATTGAGGAGAAACTCAAGCTCAAGGTAAACCAGGAGAAGAGCCAAGTGGCTCCGTCTAAGCACGTTAAATTTTTGGGGATGACTATTGTCGATCAGACAATAGCTATCTCTAAGAAGTCGATGCAGCGGGCTATGGACAAAGTCAAAGAACTCACTCCAAGGGGGACCAGGGAAACGCTGGGAAAAACCATTAAGAGAATCAACCAATGGTACATGGGTTGGGCCAACTACTACAGCATGACTCAATACCCATCCCAGCTTCGTAAAATCGAGGCCCATCTCAGGCGCCGTTTACGGGCTCGGTTTGTTGATCAGAAGAAAAATAGGCGAAATCTGCTTCGAACTCTGATCAAGCACAATGTCCCAAAGGGCTTGGCAGTTAAAACAGCCTACTCCAACAGGAAACGATGGGCATTGTCCCATACTTTCGCAGTGGAAAGGGCTTATCCTAACAAATGGTTTATAGAGACGTTAGGACTGGAAATTTTCTCCGATAGTGAACAATTCCATTGGTACTCGTTAAATACCTGGATAAAGCTTGAATGAGGAGCCGTGTACGGACCCGTACGCACGGTTCTGTGGGAGGACGGCGGGGATTCCCGCCTCCTACCCGATAACACAACCAATTTCGTTTTTTACATTCTGAACTGACTGATCAATTTATCCAATCTCACGGCAATATCCGAAATTTCACCAGCCTGTGCATTTACCTGCTGACTTGCGGTTTGAATTGCCGCTGCTGCATCTTCAGCGGTTGTCATGGAGTCTGCAACCTGATGGGATGTGGTGGCGACTTGCTTCACATTCATAGTGATTTCAGTATTGCCATCGGTGGCTTCTTTCACATTCATAGCCATCATCTGAATGCCAGCATTTGCATCACTCACATTGCGCGTCACTTCGTTAATGCCCGCCGCAATCTCAGCAACACTCCGAGTGACTTCTGCAATACCAGCTGAAGATTCATTAACGCGCCGCGTAACTTCAGTAGTCTCACTGGCCGCTTCATCCATCGACTGGGAAATGCGTTCAATAGTCATGCCCTGTTCATCAACGGATTCTAGAATCTCATCGTTGGCATTTTCAATGCGGCCAATGGTTTGGGTGACTTCAAGGACAGAATCAGAAACCTCATGGGTAATGGTACGAATCTCATCAATTTTGGAAGAGATCATTTGAGTAGCTTCGCCAGTTTGGCGGGCCAAGTCTTTAACCTCATTGGCAACAACAGCAAACCCTTTGCCTGCCTCACCAGCACCGGCGGCTTCGATGGATGCATTCAACGCCAACATGTTTGTCTGCTCGGCAATATTATTGATGACAGCGACAACTTTACCGATCTCCTGAGCAGAGGAGGACAGCTTTTCCATGACCGCTGAGTTCTCATGGGCATGCTGGCTGGCTGTAGCAGATTCGGTGCTGGCCGCTTCACATTGCGCTCTAACGCGGGCTAATGCTTCGCTCATCTCTTGGAGAGAGGAGGCTACCGAAGAGACGTTTGTATTGGTTCGATCAGCAGCGTCTTGAACATGCTGCATACTGGTGCTGGCCTCTTCAGAAGCAGCGGCAACAGTGGTCAGATTCGCTGAGGCCTGTTCAGCGGCAGCTGAGATGGTGCTCATGTTCAGACTGGCTTCTTCAGCAGATTGGGAAACCGCTTGCATATTGCTGTTGGCTTGATCAGCCGCTGTTGAAATGGTGCCGAGGTTGCCACTCATTTCACGTACATCGTTGGAGGCATTATCGGCAGTTTGGCTCATATCAACTGAACGAGTGGCCATCAGCTTGGATGCATCGTTTAGCTCTTTGGAGTTGCTCCGAAGCAGGTGGGAGTTGTCCGCAATACTAACCAACATGGTACGAAGATCAGAAGTCATCTGACGCAATGAAGAAGCGAGCAAACCCACTTCATCTTTTTGCCGAATCGTGACATCTACCGAAACATTACCGCTGGATACCTCATTGGTTACACCAACCAGATAGCGCAATGGGCGAATAATCGAACGGGCAATGGTGAGCGATAAAAAGGTTAAAATGGCCAGTACGACAATGATGACAACCAAAAATAGTTGGGTCGTATTCCAGAATGCCGCATCAACGTCATCAATATAGATGCCTGAACCCACAATCCAGGACCAAGGCGCAAACCCTTTTACAAAGGAGATTTTATCAACAGGATCGTCACTGCCTGGTTTGGGCCAGGCATAAGGAACAAAACCCGCACCGTTTGCTTTAACTGTTTTGACAAACTCAACAAAGAGATAGACACCATTCGGATCTTTAAAACCCGATAGATCCTTACCATCTAAAGCGGGTTTCATTGGATGCATGACCATTCTGGGCAACATATCGTTAATCCAGAAGTAATCCTTGTCATTATAACGCAATCCGCTAATGGCCTTCTTGGCGGCATTCTGAGCTTGTTTCTCACTCATCACACCCTGACTCTGTAATGTATGGTAATGCACAAGCAGGGAATGTGCTGTCTCAACCAGATTGCGGGTTTTATCCTTTCTGTCGTTGAGTAGACTTTCATGCTTGCTGGCAACAGAAATAACCGCCAATAAAACCATGCAGACAATGGCAACAATGATCAATGTGGTGAGACGGATTCGAATAGATGTGTTAGTGAGAAAGCCAGTCATGATGTCCTCAGGATTAAGATAAAAAGAGACTGATATTCAGGACTATAACCGATCATTTATGCTGGATTTTCTGTGCAATAGCAATGGAAGATTTATTGATTTTTTTATTATGTAAAATACGCCTAAGAATAAATCAATAGATCAGAAATATTGATAATTTGTTGTGCAAATAAAATGGATTTGTCAATTTTGACAGATCTGTGTCAGCAAGCAGTCTATGAACAAAAAAAGCACCGCTTCAAAGCTGGCAAGCGGTGCTCATTTTTATTGTGTTCTGTGTGTCATGCTATGTGAATGGTATGAGACGCTATTGGCCACCACCCAAGCTGTGAACATAGAGTACAACCTGTTTGATGGAGAGCGGATCAAGTTGACGGCCAAAGCCTTCAAACCCTTCACCCCAAGCAGGCATTTTACCGGTACGGCCGCGAGCAATAGTCTGAGTAATGGTTTCACGTGAGCCACCATATAGCCAGACAGCATCGGTGAGGTTAGGTGCACCAGTAGCCTTGTCCAGTCTTTCTCCATCAAAGGTGTCTTTGAGGGAGCCGCGTCCGTTGTCGCCATGGCAGGCATTACAGGATGCTTCACCGTGGAACAGCGTATCACCGCGTCCCGCTTTTACCGCGTCGTGAGACTGATTGGAGATGGACAGCACATATTCAGCCAGATCATTGACCTGAGCTTGTGTAAACGCGCCATCAGCACTCTCCAGATGAGCAGGCATTGCACCTGTGCGACCATTCTGTACGGTTTCGTTGATGTCGGCCAATGTGCCGCCGAAAATCCAGTCATCATCCACCAGAGTCGGAAAGCCATGGGCTTTGGAACCAACACCACCGCTGCCGTGGCAAGGGGCGCAGTTGTCACCAAAGATCGCTTTGCCGCCGGAAATGGCGTACTGAAGCAATGAGTTGTCTTTGTTGATCTCTTCAAGAGAGAGCGATGCCAACTTATTATCGAAGGGCTTTTGCGCCTCTTTGGCCACACGGATCTCTTCAGCAAGTTGTTTTTTCTGAGTCCAGCCGAGCATGCCCTCAGTATTACCATTTGGCAGTGGCCAAGCAGGATAGAGTACCCAGTAAACGATGGCCCAGATAATGGTCGCGTAGAAAGTGTACAGCCACCATTTCGGCAAGGGGTTGTTAAACTCTTTTAACGGATAGCCTTCATCATCGTCCCATTGGTGACCGGTGGTTTCCACCTCACTGTTGGGATCGATTTTATTTTTATGATCTTGCATGTGTCATCTCCCCTCCGGGCCAATTGTTGCTGGTTTCGCAGCCACAGTTGTAGTCACCGGAGTTCATTGAGCCTTGGCCTGTTGGGAAGAAAAATCAACCATGGTGCCCAGTACCTGAAGATAGGCAACAAGGGCATCAAGTTCGGTGATTTTTTTAGGGTTACCATCAAAGTTATCCAAAGGAATCTTCTCATCATAGCGAGACATGATCGCTTCGGTATCACTGTCAGGCGTGGCCTGTGCTTCAAGATCAGCAATCGCGTTTTTGATCTGATTCTCGGTATAAGGCACACCAACCATGCTCAATGCAGACATTCGATCACCCACATCGGCGTAATCCAAGGCATCTTTTTCCAACCATGAATAGCTTGGCATAACCGACTCAGGAACCAGATTGCGCGGATTACGCATATGTTCTTGATGCCAGAGGCTGGAATATTTACCACCAACACGTGCCAGATCAGGGCCAGTACGTTTGGAACCCCATTGGAACGGATGATCATATTTGCTTTCAGCAGCTAAGCTGTAGTGACCATAACGCTCCGCTTCATCACGGAACGGACGGATCATTTGGGAGTGACAGTTGTAGCATCCTTCACGAATGTAGATGTCACGGCCTTTCAACTCCAACGGCGTATAAGGACGCACGCCGGAAACATTCTCAATCGTGCTCTCAATTAAAAACAGAGGCACAATTTCTACCAAGCCGCCGACCATTACCATAAGCAAGGTCAGGATGCTCATTAAAGGGATTGATTTTTCAATTGTTGCGTGTTTCACCGCGTAACTCCTTCTAATGGGTCAGGCCGCAGCCGGGACCTTGTTGGCGTTGCGGATAGTCATGAATACGTTGTACGCCATGACCAGACCACCGAGGAGAAAGACCAAACCACCTACCGAACGAATAAAGTAGTAGGGATGCATCGCTTCCACGGTCTCGGCAAAGGAGTAAACCAAGTTGCCATAGTCGTCATAAGCACGCCACATTAGACCTTGCATGACACCGGAGATCCACATTGCCGTGATGTACAGTACAATGCCTATGGTGGAGAGCCAGAAGTGGACGTTGATCAGACCAACTGAATGGATCTTAGTGTTCCAAAGTCGAGGAATCATATGATAGAGCGCACCAAATGAGACCATCGCTACCCAGCCGAGCGCACCGGAGTGAACATGACCAATCGTCCAGTCGGTGTAGTGAGACAGAGCGTTCACCGACTTGATGGACATCATCGGACCTTCAAAAGTGGACATGCCGTAGAAGGAGAGGGAGATGATCAAAAAGCGCAGAATCGGATCGGTTCGAACCTTATGCCATGCACCAGAGAGAGTCATGATACCGTTGATCATGCCACCCCAGGAGGGCAATAAAAGCATGATGGAGAAGGTCGCACCCAAGGTGGAAGCCCAGTCAGGCAGGGCAGTGTAGTGCAGATGATGTGGACCAGCCCAGATGTACAGAAAAATAATCGCCCAGAAGTGAACAATAGATAGACGATACGAATAGACCGGACGTTCCGCCTGTTTGGGAATAAAGTAGTACATCAAACCCAAGAAGGCCGCAGTCAGGAAGAAACCCACCGCATTATGACCATACCACCATTGAATCATGGCATCCTGTACGCCTGCATAGGCTGAATAGGAGTCGGTCATGTTTACCGGTATTGCGATATTGTTGACAATATGCAACATCGCAACAGTGATGATAAACGCCAGATAAAACCAGTTTGCCACATAGATATGACGCTCTTTCCGACGCGCCAATGTTCCGACAAAGTTGATGAAATACGCCACCCACGTGATGGTGATCAGGATATCAATGGGCCAGATCGGCTCCGCGTACTCCTTACCCTGTGACAATCCCAGCGGATAGGTGATCACAACCGCTAATACGGTCAGATTCCAACCGGCAAAGGTGAACCAGGATAGAAAGTTCGAAAAGAGACGAACCTTACTGGTGCGCTGCACAACATAGTAACTGGTGGCAAACAGCACACTACCGCCAAATGCGAAAATCACTGCTGAAGTATGCAGTGGCCGTAATCGACCAAACGAAATGTAGGGGATGTCGAAGTTGAGTTCGGGGAATGTAAGTTGCCAAGCCAGAAGGTCTCCTACCAGAAAACCGACGATGGCGTAGACAACAGCCATCACCGAAAACAGCTTGACGATTGTGTAATCGTACTCCTGCGTGACGGATTGTTGCACTGTGTCGCTCCTTGTTGATCACCATGAACCTTGCCCGATGTTTCCCAATAAACAGGTTGATCGGCTCCCTGGTTTACTGAAAACGTCGATTAACACCGGACACTGCCAAGAAAAAATATGCTAAATAATGCTTTTTCTGATTGTTGAAAAGAAAAACAAATCACACAAATTTATGTGTACTGATGTATTTCTATTACATTTTATTTTGTGTTTTATTGTTTGTTGCTCTCTGACAAACACTGAGATTGATATTCTTAGACATAGGTTCCAAAGAAAGTTTCAATAAAGTGAAAAAAAATTATAAAAAAAATGGTGTCAAGTTGGGAACTCTTTGATACTTACAAATATCAAAATGTCATCGGGTTGGAAATGTTTATTGTTAAGCGATTGAAAAAAAAGGCAAAAAAAATGTCAGAGCAATCAGAATCTCTATATGCATCGCACATAAAAATATATCCTAAGTATCAGCAAGGGTTCTTTCGTAAAATCAAGTGGATTTCACTGTTCATTCTCCTTGGATTTTACTATTTGATTCCGTTAATAAGATGGGATCGCGGTGGTGATTTACCAACGCAGGCTGTACTATTCGATCTTCCGCACCGAAAGTTCTACATCTTCGATTTGGTTATTTGGCCACAAGATATCTTCTTACTCACTTTTTTGCTTATTGTTTCAGCGGTTGGACTGTTTTTTATTACCGCATTGGCGGGCCGTGTTTTTTGCGGTTACATGTGTTTCCAGACGGTGTGGACGGATCTCTTTCTCTATGTGGAGAATTTTTTTGAAGGGTCACCGCGTCAGCGTCGGATGCTGGATGAGCATAAGTTTACCGGCAAATGGTTTGTGCGTAAGGCGGGCAAGCACTTTGTCTGGTTATTGATAGGATTGGCTACCGGTGGCGCGTTTGTATTTTACTTTGCCGATGCACCAACGTTATTCAAGAGTTTTCTGGATGGTTCAGCGCCTTATGCGGCTTGGTTCTCTTTGGGCTTTCTAACCATCACCACATATGTCTTTGCAGGCTTTGCGCGAGAGCAGGTGTGTATTTACATGTGTCCTTATGCGCGGTTCCAAGGTGCAATGTTTGATGCTGATACCTTGATAGTCGCGTATGATGAGAAACGTGGTGAACCGAGGGAGTCCAATAAGAAAATTCGCGGCAAAGAGAATTCAGGCGACTGCATTGATTGTCATGAATGTGTGCGGGTTTGCCCAACCGGTATTGATATTCGGGACGGTCAGCAGTATCAGTGTATTACCTGTGCGGCCTGTATTGATGCGTGTGATGAGGTGATGGATCACATTGGAAAACCACATGGTCTTGTGCGCTATACGGCTCTGAGTGCGTTGGAGAACAAAAAAGCACGTCTGTTTCGTCCTCGGGTATTATTTTACGGTGGCATTTTGCTGTTGGCCGTGTTGATGATTATTGTCCATCTGGCCAGTCGTGCTTCTGTCGATCTAAACGTCATCCGTCATCGCAAACCGGTGTATATTACTCAGTCAGATGGTTCGATTCAGAACAATTTTACTATCCGTGTACTCAATATGACCGCCAAGCCCCAAGTGTATGCTTTGGGCATCGAAGGTTTGAAAAATGCGGAACTCTCTGTAGCTGCAATGACTCAGAAGGATGATGATGGAAACACCTTGTTAATCGTTGGTCCTGGAAAAGTAGAACCATTTACCGCTTACGTGCGTTCCAAGGATCGATCTGGTGGTCAATCGGCGATTACGTTTGCGCTCACTGCCCAGGATGAAACTGGTGGGCAGGACCGCTATGAAAGCGTCTTTATGAGACCGGAATAATTATTTTTTTGAAGGTTTGAAAGTATATGTCAATCAAACAGCGTATCGAACCTTGGCCAGTGGCCATCATTCTATTCTTCGTAGTTGTGTTTATTGCCAACTTTGCGTTGGTTTACTTGGCCCAAAGCTCTTGGACTGGTTTGACGACTGAGAACCATTATGAAAAGGGGTTGGCCTACAACGATGTCATCGCCGCCCAACAGGCACAGAATGCCATGGAATGGCATGTCGATTTAGTCGTTAAACCTCTTGAAGCAAATCGGGATGAGCGCTTGGTGATTCGTATCCTGGATCGTCAAGATATGCCGGTTACCGGTGTTGAGGTTGATGGTGTGTTGTTCAGACCGGTTCCCAGTGGTTATGACAAGCCGTTAAAACTTGTTGAACAAGATGCAGGAGTGTATGCCACGGATCTGAAAATTGATCTGGCTGGTAATTGGGATGTGAAGCTTGCTATTCATCACAGTGGTGGCCTTTACCGGTTTCACCGAGCGATTACTGTTAAGGGCCACGGAAAAAATTAATAGGTTATTCAGGAGTGGATGGGATTATGACTTTTAATGATGTCCTTTTGTTTTCCAAAGAGTTTTCGTTGATCTGGTTTTTTCTGTTTTTTATTGGGATTGTTATTTGGGCATATTGGCCGGGTAACAAGGATCGGTATGAAGAGGCGGGAAAGATGATTATGGATGATGGCGAGTTGGATGAAGGGAAGTAGGCACGAGTAGTAACCGAGATAGGAGCGGGATTCGTTCTTTTCCTGCCCCTATCTCTGCTCGATCCAAAGGAATGACACTACACGCTTTGATGCCTGTTTCAACCGGCAACTGCGTAACCCCTAATCCTATAAAAAGTCCCTGATCCCGTCTGAAAAATCGCGCGGTTGTCGATCAAATACTGCCCAGACTGCACTGTCCTTCGCCACATTATCTTCTTGAGCCATAATCAATTGATCCTGTGTAAAAGGTGGCTTTGGCAGTACCTTTTCAAAAACAGCCGCTTCCATACGCAGCAATGAAAAAGGCATTTTCAGCGAAAACCGCCGCCGTCCGAGTGCTGTTTTGATCGCATCAATAATTTCCTCAAAGGTCATGGCCGTGGGTCCGCCCATCTCAAAGGTCTTGCTGATGGTTTCCGGGCTATCCAACGCAGCAGCGAAGCAGAATGCCACGTCTTCAATCCATACCGGCTGCATACGGGCTTTACCATCACCGAGAATAGGTACGATGGGTGAGCGTTTGATGATGGTTGCAAACTGATTAACAAAATCATCCAACGGTCCAAAGATCACCGAGGGGCGAAAGATTGTGTAATCCAGGCCAGAGCCTTCAACACACTGTTCAGCGCGGTATTTGGTTTGGTGGTATTGGCTGTCAGCGTGATTGCGTGTGCCCAGGGCACTCATGTGGATGAAGCGTTTAACACCAGCGGCTTTAGCGGCTTCAACAACATGGGCAGTGCCTTGATGATGGACTTGTTCAAAGGTGGCGTTGCCTTGTTCCAGAAGAATGCCTACCAAGTGGATCACTTCCGTGACACCTTCCATGGCGGAAGCCAAGTCATTTGGATTGGTTATAGAGCCTGATACCAGTTCAATATCTGGAAAGTTTGGATCTTTTTTGCGAGAAGGATTGCGAACAAGGCCACGAACGGTACGGCCTTGCTTCAGCAAAAGGGGAATGATCGACGAGCCGACATAGCCGGTTGCACCGGTTACAAGAACCATATTCATGCCTCACTATTGATCATTTGGTTTGAACCTTGTGCATGGATAATTAAAATTACTGTACCCAATAAAGATGATGCTGGAAAGTCTGGATGCCATCAAGTGATTTATTGGTGGAATTAATATCTGTATGGAAATCGGAGTGGGTAGGGTATTATGAAAACGAGAATATTTCTCAATAAAAAGCCAATAGAAGATTCAATTCATGGCAAAGTGACAAATTTTACTACTTCTAAATCAAGACACTGTTGCTTGTTTGTGACGATTGTGTGAAAATATAATGAAGTTGTGTGTCTTTTATGTTATTTTTTGTGTAAAGTTTGATTGTGGATTGGCATTGAAACTGCAACCAGACCTGATTAAGAACCGAAGTGAGGGGGAAATCAGATTTTTCTTTAGGAGAACACAAATGACGACAATTGAAGCAGCAATGCTTAGTGATATGGAAGCATCTCAGTCGCGTAATCTCAAGCCACTACTTGGAGTGATCAGTCTAGTAGGCGTGCCTGTGATTGCATTTGTACTGCTCATGCTTGTAAATAGCTGATAAATCAGTTGAGTTAGATGTAAGAACAGCCGGAACTATTCCGGCTGTTTTGTTTCACAATCGACTTCCCGCATGGCTGCATAGCCGTTATCAACCGCAATACACTGTCCCTCATCACTCAATATCCAGTCCAGATATCGTTTAATCTCACCCGATGCAACGCCATTGGTATAGTTATAGAGCGGCCTGAGCAGAGGATGTTTTCCATTTTCCGTGGTGGTATCTTCAGGTGTAAAGCATAGTTTACTTTCTTCAGAGTAGACACACGCTGTTTTGACACTGTCATTAATATGTGTGGCGCTGCCATAGCCGATGGCGCAGGGTGCAGATGCAATGCGGTCAATAATTTCATCAGGTGTTTTAAGCGCTTCAACACCATGCTTGTAGTCCAGTTTTTCGCCCAGTACGGTTTCCCGAAAATAGGAGTAGGTGCCGGAACTGTTTTGCCGGATAATAGGCTCAATCATATGGTTGTTACAGGCCGGAAAATTAATGCCCAGTTGATACCATCCGTGCACCCGTCCATCTTCACCGAAGATCTCAGCCAATTGCATCAGTGATATTTTGGAGAGAGGATTGCTTGGATGAATGATGATAGCAATCAGCGCGTCATGTCCAACCAGATAGCGTACAGGTTCAATGAGCCGTGTCTGTGCGATCCTGATCTCTCTTAAATTAAGCGGTTGGCTGGCATTGACTATTTCTGCATGCCCATCCAGTAAGGCGGCAAAACCGTTGGCTGTACCACCGCCCTGAACCTGAATAACAATATTTTGTTTATTGCTGTCTTGATTTTCTTGGGTATTTTTCTCTGAATAAGCGCGTGCCCAGGCTGTGGCCAGCTTAACCATTGTTTCAGAACCTACGGTTCGGATAACAGTTGGTACAACAGTCTGGATAGCAGCAGGATTTGTGGTTTGAGGTGTGGATGCTTCTTCAGTATTTCCATTCATACTCAGTATCATACTGAGTATGAATGTCACCACCACTATATGAAGGTGTGGGCACCATACCCAGCTAGGCGCAGGATAAGATGTGCTTGACCGGATATTCATGGACTATCCCGCTTACCGAGGGTCGTGGAAATCAGTATCCGTATTATGTAGTAGGCGGGTAGTGCTTTGCAACGCTACCCGCCATTCTAAACTTAATTATCCAGAAGTGTGCATTCTAATAGCTAGCCAAATCAACCAAAAGAGGCTTTTAGAGCATGGAAGATAATTATCGCTAATACTGCACCAGTTGGCAGTGTGATCAGCCAGGAAAGAACAATATTTCCGACAACGCGCAGGTCAATTGATTCCACACTTCTAGCAAGACCAACACCCATGACAGAGCCAACGGCAATATGAGTGGTTGAGACGGGTAAGCCTGTGCTGGATGCCATGACAACGGTGATAGCAGCGGCCAAGGTAGCAGAGAAACCACGGGTTGGTGTCAATTTAGTGATTTTGTGCCCAATGGTTTGCATGACCTTATAGCCCAGTGTTGCCAGACCGATCAGAATGCCAACGCCACCCATAACTAGAATCCAAACCGGTACAGAGGCTTTCTGAGCGACAGCACCACCCGATGTGACAATGGAGTAGACCGCAGAAAGAGGTCCGATACCGTTAGCGACATCGTTGGAACCATGAGCAAAAGCCATGGCGCAAGCGGTAAAGATCATCATGGGAATGAAGGATTGTTCTACTTTGTAAAAGCGGGATTTTTTGGCTTCTTCTTCATCAAACTTCAGCCGTGCAATCATGATACGACCGATAATAGCTACAGCAAGGCCAACCAAGGCGGCAATGATCATGCTGTCTTGAAAATTGATATCCAGCTTAAGATGTTTCAATCCTTTAAACAGGGAAATCAAGGTGATGATCCAGCCTACCAAAAAGAGATAGACAGGAGCCCATTTCAAAGCATTCTTATAGGGATCATCGGTCATCAGGATCAGATAGCGAATGCTGTGCATAAGCAGAAAAGCAAACAGGCCGCCAAGGAACGGTGATACCAACCAGGATGCAGCAATATTGCCAATGACGTTCCAATGGACCGCTTCCATACCGATACCGGCAATGGCAAATCCAACGATAGCACCGACAATGGTGTGGGATGTGGATACAGGCCACCCTTTTGCGGTTGCTATTAACAGCCAAATTGCCGAGGCCAACAGCGCAGCGATCATGCCATAGGCAAGAATTTCAGGTTGATCAGCGACCAGGCCAGGATCAATGATGCCTTTGCGGATTGTTTTCGTCACTTGAGCGCCAGCCAGAATCACACCAGCCAGTTCAAATACACCAGCAATCAGGATAGCCTGTCGTACAGTGATTGCACCGGAGCCGACTGATGTGCCCATGGCGTTTGCTACGTCATTTGCACCGATGCCCCAACACATGAATGCCCCAAAAACAGCGGCAAGAATGAGTAGAAGTGTTCCATGTTCTGCAATAATTTCCATTGTCTTACTTTTCAATCAGAGAGTGTGGATTAGCTGCTGAATTGGCAAACGAAATCGCTATGGAATGAAGAACATTCGCATGCGGTCACCAGCACGTTTGGCATTATCTGCAACGCTGCTGGTCATTTCGATAATTTTATACCAAAGATAGGTGTCCACAGGATCGCGCTGATCTGTGGTGGCAAACAGCTCCTGTGCAAGGGCCAAATCCATCTTATCCACAGCGGACTCAAGCTCGGACAGTTCCCCTAACATGCCTAGAATTTTGCCAAGCTCTTGAGTTTCAAAGCCAAGTTCAATTAGTGAATCCAACTCTTTGATGGTTTTATCTGCAAAGAGGCATACTTCCAAACTACGATTGGCAAGGTCAAGCAAGCCCTGTTCAAGGTTCTCAGGTGGCACCAGAAAACGGCGTTGTAGAATGCCTGCAATGTCCTGAACGCCATCAACAATGGCCTCTTGGGCATTCAGCAATTGGAGAAGGTCACGCCGATCAACGGGAAGAAACATCTTCCGATGCAGGTAGGTGCGCAGCTCATCTTTAAAATCATCGGCCTTGTTCTCCAGCGTGATGATTTCCTGAACCAGCTTCTCTACTTCCGGCTTATCCTGGTTGGATAAGGCTTTTAAAATCGCAGGTAGCAATTCGACAGTTTGCGTGACTGTCCGCATATGCTCCTGCAATGGTTTAAATGGTGATTTACCAAACAGTTTTGGAATGGGTGATGTGCTTTGCATTGGCATATGGCCTTTTCCCTCATTATTGAATAGGCGCAACAGATCCTCTGCGAAATCTGTCTAATTTATTGGTGTGAAAATTCAGAGGAGAAGGTGTGACTTGAGAATGATACAGATATGCAAACCTCTCCCCCTCAAAAAGGTGCACGAATAAACAAGTTACATAAACATAAGCATAAATCTAGAAAAAAAGTTGATTTTGCCGCTGATCTTTGTTTTTTCTCTATTTTTTCATTATAATGTCATTAACTGATAGCCCTTTTGTAGAAAGGGTGACAGATATGATGTTGAATTTTAATTAATTAGTAATATGTGTGATGGTTTAATTGAGTAACGGATTAGAGATGCTCTTAATATTGAATATCCCATGAATACAAACATTCTATATGTGAATTTTACCATATTTTGAATTGATTAAAAGTATGATAAAATTATTTTTATTGTTGAAAGTGTGTGAAATCGGTTAATTATTGTTTTTATAATCATTGATTATAATATATATTGGTAGTTTTTGATGTGTGGTTCAAGCAGAGGCGAGTGCCTAGCATGATATACCCTATTATATCAATTAGGAATTACGCAGTTAAATGAATTTTGATAGCCGTCATTCCCGTTTCAACGGATGACTGTGTAACGCCTATCAATATGATATCGAACTAATGGAAGGTGTTAGGAGAGAGTGGTTTGGTTAAGTGACCTTTTGAAAAAGCTGTTGTTAGAAGATGCTGTTGGATTCGTTAAAGATGAATGGTGACTATCTGTAGAAATGGTTATACTGATAGGAGTTACGCAGTTGCCATGTTGAAACAGGCATCAAAGTGTGTACCGTCATTACTCCTAACTGATTCGCTTCAGTGTGAAAAATCTGTGTTGAATTGGGTGCAAAGTAAGGAATAAGCCAATGATCATTGGTGTGGTAGGTGAGATCAAGCCCGATGAGTATCGCGTAGGCATGCAGCCATCTGGTGTGTTGCAGCTTACACAGGCGGGTCATACCGTTTTAGTAGAGCGCAAGGCAGGTTTGGGGAGTGGCTTTAGTGATGCGACCTATCAACAGGCGGGCGGTAAATTGGTTGATGGTGCAGCTTCAATTTTTGCCAAAGCGGATCTGATTGTTAAGGTTAAAGAGCCTCAGCACAGTGAGTTGGAAATGATTCGTCCTGGGCAGGTACTGTTTACCTTTTTTCACTTTGCCGCATCGGAGTCCATGACCAGAGCGCTGATGGATAAAGGGTGTGTGGCCATTGCCTATGAAATGGTGCGAAACCATGGTCGCCGACCACTGTTGGCACCGATGAGTGTTGTCGCTGGGCGGTTGGCGGTACAGGAAGCCGCGCATTATATGACACGCCCTCATGGTGGGCCAGGACGGTTGGTTGGTGGCGTTCCGGGTATTGCTCCTGCACGGTTTACCATTATCGGCGGTGGCGTAGTTGGTGAACAGGCTGCACGCATGGCGGCTGGTTTGGGTGCTCAGGTGACCATTCTTGATCGAAATAATCAGCGTTTGACTCAGTTGACTGAAATGATGTCTGCCAATGTCATTGCTGTGCGTTCCGATCCTGAATCAATTCGGGAATGGGTGATTCAATCGGATGTGGTGATCAGTTCCGTGTTGATAACCGGCGAGAAGGCACCGCACTTGATTGATCGTTCCATGCTGCGGGAAATGAAACCCGGTTCAATGATTGTCGATGTAGCCATTGATCAAGGCGGTTCATTGGAAACATCCCGCGCCACCACCCATAGTGATCCGGTTTATGTGGAAGAGGGCGTGATTCACTACTGTGTGGCCAACATGCCCGGCGCGGTGCCTGAAACCGCTACCCGTGCTTTGACCAACGCGACTATGGACTATATTCAAAAGTTGGCGGATTTGGGTTGGAAAGCGGCCTGTCAACAGGACCGCTCTTTGGCATTGGGGCTTTCCTTGGCGGATGGAAAAGTGGTATCAAACGCGGTGGCGCGTGGTTTTGGTTGGTCAGCAGTGGATCGGGATACTGTAATTAATCAGCCATAAGATAGTCCTGTTTGCTATTTTATGAAAATGAGCAACTTGGAGAGGCGTGGTAAACTGACATCCAGACACGCAATCGGTGTGTCAATACTGTTGTGATAGGGCAATCAATACCAACGGCTTTTCAGAAGGATCTACTATGAATCCGACTCACTTTCAGGATCTTTCCTATGATCTGACCTTAATTGATACCGGCTACCATCGCCCGGGTTGTACTGGTAGTTATCTCATGGAATCCATGGGGCGTGCGGCGTTTATTGAAACCGGGCATGCTAACGCCGTTCCACGGTTGATGGATGCGTTAGAGTATCGGGGCCTCTCTCCGAACACTGTGGACTATGTGATTGTTACACATGTTCATCTGGATCATGCGGGTGGGGCGGGCGCATTGTTGGAAAAACTGCCCAATGCGTTACTGGTTGTTCATCCAGCGGGTGCGCAACATATGGTTGATCCTTCCCGACTGATTGCAGGCACCAGGGTAGTGTATGGTGATGACCAGTTTCAAAAGAATTTCGGTTCAGTTGTGGCGGTTGATCCGTCACGGGTTATTGCGGTGCCTGATGGTTACCTGCTCACGCTGGGTGATCGTCAACTGACCATATTGGATACGCCCGGCCATGCGCGTCATCATATCTGTATTTGGGATGCGTACAGCCGTGGCCTTTTTACCGGTGATGCTTTTGGACTCTCCTATCGTGCGTTTGATGGTTTGGAAGGGCCGTATATTTTTCCTGCCACCACGCCGATTCAGTTTGACCCAATGACAGCCATTCAGACGGTTGATCGGCTCTCAGCACTCAATCCTACTCAACTCTTTCTGACACATTTTGGTATGATCAATTGGAATACCGTGGTTCGGGATGCCATGATTACACAGTTGAAAATGATTCAAAGTTGGCGTGAGCGTACAGAATGGCGTGGTCAAACAGGTCCACAGCGTAGACGCTGGATTGAAGCGCAGGTGAAACAATGGATTGTTGAAGGACTCCGAACACATATGCACGGCGCACTAACAGCACAAGATCGTACACTGCTCAACATGGACATGGAATTGAATGCACAAGGTATCGATTGTTGGCTTGCCGCTCTTGAGAAACAAACAGCGGGATACAGCGCGTGAAACTGACCAATAATAGTCGTGTGGCTATCGTTGGTGGTGGACCGGCTGGCTCTCTGACTGCTTTTGCCATTTTGGATCTTGCTGAACGGCTTGGAATCTCTTTATCGTTGGATCTGTACGAACCGCGCGCATTTTATAGAACCGGTCCGCCTGGTTGCAACATGTGCGGCGGTATTATTTCTGAATCTTTAGTGGAGTTGCTCGCCACAGAAGGGATTCATCTGCCATCCAATGTCATTATCGATACCATTGATACCTATATTCTGCACACCAATAGCGGAAGCGTCAGTATCCGGTCACATTTGGATGAGATGCGGATAGCCTGCATCTATCGCGGTGGTGGTCCCAAAGGTGCTGAGAATCAACGCCCACTGCCTTGGGATAGTTTTGACTGGTTTTTGTTGCAACAGGCGTTAAAAAAGGGTGCAGTACATATTCCTCACCGCGTAAGAGATCTCTCTTGGGATGCGGACCAAAGGCCGCAGGTTTATTTTGATGGCCATAATCCACGCACCTATGATCTTTTGGTCGGTGCGGTAGGATTACATAGGCCCTCTCTTGAACTGTTCGAAAATATGGGGTTTGGCTATCGACCCCCAAAAACGACCAAAGCCTTTGTGGCGGAATTTTACTATGGTCACCAGCAGGTTCAAAAACTGCTTGGCAACGCCATGAACGTCTTTCTCCTGGATATTCCGGGTCTGAAATTTGCGGCTTTGACACCTAAAGGGGATTACGCAACATTCATCATTCTGGGTGATGGAATCAATAAAGCGTTGATTAATAAAGTGCTTCGTTCACCACAATTGCAAGGCTGTTTTCCGTTGGGTTGGGAAATTCCGGTACAACCTTGTCAATGTCATCCACAAATCCATTTTGGCGATGCGACAAACTACTATAGTGATCGTGTGGTGATGGTTGGTGATTGCGCAGTATCTCGGCTTTATAAAGATGGTATCGGTGCGGCTTATCGAATGGCCAAAGCATGTGCTAATACTGTGGTAACCAATGGTACATCCCGTGCTGATTTTAAACGATTCTATCAACCAACATGTACCACAATGTCCCGTGATAATCGCTTAGGGCATATGCTCTTCACATTGGATACCGTATTTCGGGCAGTACGTCCCATGCGTGAAGCGATGTTGGCAGCAATCCGCAGTGAGCAAAATAAAGATCACAGCAAACGCCCGTTAAGTGGTGCTTTATGGGATACTTTCACCGGAAGCGGTAGTTATTGGGAAATCGTTCAGCGTTCCATGAGGCCGGATGTACTGTTCCGGCTTTTTGGACATGCGATAAAGTCGTTGTTTTGATAGTGTGATTTTTCAAAAGGTTAAGCTTAATGCTGTTCCATCAACATGAAAATACAGTGGGCAGGAAATACAACGATGGTGAGGTGATCATCCGACAGGGAGAGGAGGCGGATACCATGTTTGTCATCCTCAAAGGCGCAGTGGAAGTGGTTGCCTATGCGGAGGATGATCCTGCTGGAGAATTGACTGTTCTGGCGGTTCTGGAACAGGACGAAGTATTTGGTGAAATGTCCTGCTTCGATAAATTGCCCCGCTCGGCTTCCGTGCGTGCCAGGGGCAAGGCGCGGGTGTTGACAGTAGACAGTAAAGGGTTTTTACAGAGAATCCAGGCTGACCCGGCATTGGCAATGCGGATTTTTAAGAAACTATCCGAACGAATACGCACTCTTAATGCTGAGATTGTTAAGCTAAAAGCAAAAACCAAAGACGCATAATTGGGGAGATGCTCATGAAACAGGGACTGATGCTGGCACTAAAGCTACCCTTTTCACAGCAGGCAACCCTGCGAGAGATCATCAGCGGTGACTTTTTGCTGGTGGCCGTGCTGTTACAAGTTTTTCGCTGGATGAGTACCTCTTTTATCACTGTCAGTAATCTCTACTTGCAAAACACCCCCATGCTTCAAGCACCGCCCTTTGGACTCTCGGCCCGGGAGTACAGGTTCTACGAGATATTTGGCTACGGTCCATATGGTTTGGTTATTGTAACCTGCCTTGGTATTTGGTTTTTTATGCTGGTCAACTATCGCAGCAAGCAGAAAGTATCGTTTAAAACCTGTTTGACAGTGGTCGGTTTTTCTTGTTTTACGCCATGGTTACCTGCACTTGTGATAGATAATATCCTGATTGCCAATAACATGGCTGGACCAGAGGTGATAGTTCCCTGGCACATCTCAATTATCTTATTGGAAAATTGGCTTCTCTACCAAGCGGCCCATGTTGTGTTCGGCGTTCCCAAACGACAGGCACTTTTTATGATCGTGGTTTCCATGGCACTGTTTTTGGAATTGGCAGCGGCGCTGATTCGGTGAGCAATTCAAAGTGACAATTGACTTCTATAGCGAGTTCGATTTGTATAGTGCTTTCGTCTAAAATTTGAACAGTCAACCGTTCCAGCCCTGGTGATGTTTTTGCTCTGATGATCTGTTTCTCATATCAAAAGCTGAAGTCCTCCCTTGCACGACCTTTCTCTGAAGCTTTGCTATAGCGCAGGCATTTCCTTTAACAGGCTGGCTTTTTGGGAGATTTTATTACCAGTCAAACAAAAACCACTCATGATGTCATCGGGTGAGAAGAATCGTCCAACAACACCATCATCATTACCATCAACTTGCCATGCTCCGGGACTACCGGGTGCAGGTGGTAATGTCACAATTGAATGCAGTGTGGTTTTTATGACCACCGGCATATACGGATAAATAACCCGGGTTTGCGCTCCTGTTAATGTCTTTGCAAGTGCTCTGGCTGCGATCATAAGCGGTGCCACATAGGGCAGATTTTTTCCAGCTACTTCTGCACAGTCTCCCAATGCAAAAACATCTTTCGCGCTGCAATTGAGAAATTCATCAGTGACAATACCGCGATTAACTTGAAGTCCAGACGCTTTCGCCAACGTGATTTCCGGCTTAACACCAACAGCAGAGAGAAAAAGATCTACCTCCACTATTGATCCGTTCTGTAGCTCGGTTCGAAAACCAGATCCGCTCTTGTCGATGGAACCATTAAAGGTTTCCAAATGCCAGATTGCGCCTGCATCGGATAAACTTTTCTGTAAACAACGGCCTGCCTGTTCTGGTAACAGCGTGCTGATGGGCCATTTATCAGGACCTATCAATTCGACTTTATAACCACTTTTGAGCATGTCATTCGCAAATTCGGATCCGATCAATCCAGGACCAATAACGCCAACGCATTTGGTGTTCTCCAACTGATTACGAAATTGTGCATAGTCCATTAGATTATTAACGGTCAATACATCATTCGCGCCATCTCCCTTAAAAGGAAGTCGTATAGGCGATGCGCCGATTGCCAATACCAATTGATTGTATTGATGGCGTTTTCCATCAATTGTTAGTGTGTGAGCATCTGTATCAATGGATTCAACAACACTATGATTTAACAGTGTAGCGTTGAGAGTGTTCGCCATTTCATCGCCAGTAGACGTTGCCAAAGATTCGGCATTTTGTCCTTTGGCCAAGGCGCTGGATAGGAGGGGTTTTGAATAAAACTGTCCGTCATCTGCGGTAACCATGGTCAATGGGCCATCATAGCCATTTTTTCGTAGTTCCTTGGCCACACTGTATCCAGCAAGGCCAGTACCGACAATAATGATTGGATTCATGCCAGTTCTCCAAATGAGGGAAGGGGATATAATCTGAAAATTTTCATTGATTAGATAAGGGCATCATCTTCAAAAGTAAGATTTATAATAATCCATTATGCATTGAAAATAAATAATATAGTGGTTTCGCCTAAGATTTGAACAGTCAACCGTTCTTCAAATCAGGGATTCATCATAGGAAATGGGGCGTTTCTTGAATGCAACAATCAGTTATGTGTATGGAATTATTGAGTAGGAGAAAAGGATAACACGTTAACTGATTATTTTTTCGAAGGAATTTTGCAAAATCCTTGTGGTGGAACATCTAAGGCGGCATTGAACTTGGAAGATAGATTTTGGAAAGCCACCAGTCCCGTTAGCTCAACAATGCTGTCATCGTCAAATGTCTGTTTCAAACGCCCCATCAGTTCACCATCCACATAACGGTCGCACCAGGTTATGGCTTCAGCGTACTCCAGAGCCAAGCGCTCTTTGTGTGAAAAGTGAGCTAGATTTTGTTCTTCCCACCAATGGGAAAGGCGGTCTACCTTCTCCTGAGACACTCCCCGCTTTATGAGAGTATTAGCGTTGATATCAATGCAAAAAGCACAGTGATTGATCTGGGATACCCGTACCGTCAGCAGCGAACGCAACGATGGTTCCAGCGGCGATGACCGACGATTAATCGCCCCATAAAGAAGTGCTACAGTAGCAAACAGCCGTGGTGATCTGCCCCATAACAGTCCAGGGTCAAGAGTCTTTCCATAGGTGTGTTTTTGTTTCCAAAAGAACAGACGGACGTACCAGGGATACTTGTGTGGCGGCTTCGGTAAGATATGCATTTATTTCTTTTTTTTGATAAAATCAGGAGTAACGCTAACAGTATTTAACAATAAATCTTTGTTAAACTCTGTTTACCAAGATCGCTGAACTCCTTTTCTGTGAAAATACCGAGTCCGGTTTTTACTTTTCATTTTTTTTAAAAATGTCATCTAGAGAGCGTGCCTCAAGTACTCGGTCGCTCCACATTTCAAGTTTGAGCTGGTCAGCTTCCCTCACTTGATTTTCCGCCCATTGGGGCAATTGACCAAAACGACGTTGCAAAAGACGAAGGAGTAGGGCAGCCTCACCTTCCAGACGGCCTTCTTGACGGCCTTCTTGACGGCCTTCCAGGCGGCCTTCTTGACGGCCTTCCAGGCGGCCTTTCTGGAGACCTTGTTCCTCACCTTTGGCAATCATCTCTCTGGCAAATTGCGAAGCATACTGGTCAGCATCGCCAGGAAAAGCCTCTTCTGTAAATAGCTGAATACTGCTCATATCAAAACCCTCACAAGCTTGAACCAGATACAGCAAAGCACGCTGAGCAAGCTCTGTATCTCCATGGAGCGCCTTACCAATAGACGCTACAATTTCTGGTGATAGACCTGACTGGAACACCCATTTTAAAGCCAGAAATCCACCACGCAACAAGTCATCCCGCGATAAATCCTCATTGTCAATGCGGCCAAGATCCAATACGGAAAACCCGAAATCCAGCAAATAGGGCCGCCATGACTCCTCAGCATCAACCAGAGCGGAAAACTTCGGTGGAATGCACCACTCCTCTCGACCGTGATAGATGAGTAGAGGAATGATGGGTGGCAGAGGCTCACCGCTGTCCAATTCCTGCTTAAACTGTTCCATAATGCGCACCATATAGCGCAGCATCTGGAATGCCACCAATGAGGCTGTTGGTATTTTCAGAACACCATAATCCTCCACCAATTCTCTCGAAAACTGTTCTCCCAGTCCAGCGAAATATGGCTTCTGGTACTGTTCAGCCGCCAAAAACTGTACTGGATGAGATAAACGGTAGGGATAGGTTTGTCAAAAAAATATAGCCACTCCGAAGAGTGGCTATCATACTATGAACTTCCTTTAAAATCAATATGGTGGGCCCACCAGGATTCGAACCTGGGACCAGCCGGTTATGAGCCGGCAGCTCTCACCACTGAGCTATGGGCCCAACAATGGTGACAGGGATAATAACCTGAATTACGACTCAAGGAAACTGCGTAATTTCCTCGAACGGGTCGGATGGCGAAGTTTTCGCAGTGCCTTGGCTTCAATCTGTCGAATACGTTCCCGTGTGACGTGAAATTTGCGTCCCACCTCTTCCAATGTGTGGTCCGTTGGCATGCCGATACCAAAGCGCATGCGAAGGACATTTTCTTCACGTTCCGTCAATGTTTTCAATACACGACCGGTGGTGTCGCGCAAGTTGGACATTATTGCCAAATCAGACGGAGAAAGCATGGATTTATCTTCGATAAAATCACCAAGATGAGAATCCTCTTCATCACCGACCGGTGTCTCAAGAGAGATCGGCTCTTTGGCAATTTTTAGAACCTTGCGTACCTTGTCCAGAGACATCTCCATGCGAACAGCGATCTCTTCTGGTGTGGGTTCGCGTCCCATTTCCTGGATCATCAATCGACTGGTACGGACCAGTTTATTGATGGTCTCAATCATATGAACTGGAATACGAATTGTCCGTGCCTGATCGGCAATTGAGCGGGTGATGGCCTGTCGAATCCACCATGTGGCATAGGTTGAGAATTTATAGCCACGCCGCCATTCAAACTTATCAACAGCCTTCATCAGGCCGATGTTGCCTTCCTGAATCAGGTCCAAAAATTGAAGACCTCGATTGGTGTATTTCTTGGCAATCGAAATAACCAGACGCAGGTTGGCTTCTACCATCTCTTTTTTGGCTTTATTTGCTCTACGCTCACCATCTACAACCATGCGGTTGGTCATCTTTAATTCGCTAATCGTTTGACCGGTATCCGCTTCGATTATATGCAGTGCTTCGATGCAAGAGGTTAGCTCCTCTTTATGCTGGTAAAAGCGTTTCCAATGTTTGTCTGGATGGTCGCTAAAGCGCTCTATCCAGAGCATTTTACCTTCATTACCCAGATACTCGTTTAGAAATTCTTCTTTAGGCACGTTGCACTGTTCAGCAATACTCAGAATTTTTGATTCGACCTTGCGGGCTGCTTCAACATAGCTTTTTAGGCCATCAACGAGAGAATCCAACAGCTTGAGAGAGAACTTGACTGAAGTGAGTGTTTCGACAATCTCACGTTTGGTTAAGTCATATGCGATGCGTTTAGCCTCAAAGTGTCTCTCGTCTCCCTCTTTTTTGGCCTGAAGCATCTCTGCACGGACAATCGTTAGTTTCTCAGTTGCAGCGGCAATAATATCAAAGCTAACCTGGGTCTCTTCCATGAGTTGTTGAAGATATAGGCTGTCTCCTGATGGAGCAACGACCTCATCATCTTTTTCTTCGTCTGCTTCTGCGTCTTCTAGATCATCTTCATCATCATCTTCATCATCTTCATCATCATCTTCATCTTCATCTTCATCGTCGTCTTCAACAACAACATCATCATCAAGACTATCATCACTTATTTCTTCGTCCTCCTCATCCTCATCATCTGTTGTGCTGGGAGGTATGGAGATCGTGAGGATATCACGAAGAGAGATTGTGCCTTCGCGTAATCTTTCAGCCAGATGCATGATGGTCTGAAACGTTATAGGCGCATCACAGATAGCTGAAATAACTTCATTGCGTCCTTCTTCAATACGGCGTGCAATGACGATTTCACCTTCACGGGTCAAAAGCTCAACAGAACCCATCTCTCTAAGATACATTCGAACGGGATCATCGGTCTTGCCGAGATCAATGTCAGCGATGGCGCTATCTGGAGAGAGTTTTTTGGTCAATACTTCGAGTGCAGCTGGTGCTTCCCGGTTGGATTGCTTGGCTGCACGGGTTTCCTGAAGCTTCTTATAGGTGTCTGATGCTTCTGCTTCTTCAATGAGATTGATACCCATATCATCAAGTATGGATACCACATCCTCAATTTTTTCAGCGGAGTTGATATCGTTGGGCAGGAAGTCATTGACTTCCTCGAAGGTCAGAAAACCACGCTTCTTGCCCTGCTTAATAAGCTGCTTCATTTGGTTTTCTTGGATCTCTTCGGTCATAACAATTATTCCGTTCTGAACGCATTCAACTGTGCGTTTCTAGTTCGTTACATATACGTATGGACAGTGTGGCCATACGTATTGATTAGAAAGACAATTCGAAGCTTGTTTGCCGTGCGTTTTTCGGTTTCATTTTCAATAGGTTCTAAGTTCCTGAGCAGGCTCTAAGTTTTTCCGAGCGCTTATACAAGCAAGTTCCTATTTCTGCGCCTTGCGGACGAATCAATATCCTGCGCGACTGGGA
>JADFWU010000031.1 GCA_015234045.1 Magnetococcales bacterium | reverse complement strand
TTTATGGCATAATCCTTTGTTTATCCATGCACTTTGAGTAAATGCCGGATGCTGGTTTCCAGCAAGTACGCCCATGGTATTTTTGAATGTCGAAACATCCAGGATAACGCAGCCACCCTGTATTGCCCCATACCTGCACGACGAAAACGCTGCCAGCAGACAGAGTTTGTCATCATCACGCCCATAACACAAAACGATAGCCAAAAACGCTGTTTCCACGACAACCCAGCATATCGCCCATGATATCTGCGTAGTCCCTGGTCAAGTTCTGCTACGAAGGTCTCAACAAACGGCAATGGTTGACTGAAAATGATGACCTATCTCCCCAAACAGATGGTGTTCCGCCTGAGAAAATAGTACATTAGAAAACGGTGGTAACGCCATGGCCATAGGGTGTTGAAGGGTCTCGAAGATTTCTTGACCTGGAACTCGCGTGGGTGACGTTGCCATCATTCCCTCTTCGTCAAGCCCAAAAAACTTGAACATCGAGTTGTCAACCAAACACCTCATTCACAAGATCATCCAAATCCAATTCCTCTTCAGCCGGTTCAATACTCTGAATGCGAGCGATATAGCTCTTCAGGCTGAGATAATCTTCAACGCTGACAAACTCAACGCCATGGATAGCCACATCTCCCAATCGATGTGTATAGCAGAGACGTCCAAACAATGGGATCTCATGGGCACCCATTTTCTTGGAATTGAGGCTGAGATAGAACTGGTCGTTCTTTTCAAAAGCGACTTTTGACTCCTCGTCAACCATACACAACCCTTCCATGTGAACATCCCGCACTTCACATCGAGACAGGCGTTTGTCTTTCAATTTGACAAGAACATGGCTGGAAGAGTCTTCGACCAATTCATGGCGATGCAGTTTGCGCCGGGAAGTCACTTTAAGTGCTCTTGGGAAGGTCAGTTGAATCAGCTGTTCACCAGCCGCAACCCGCAGTCCCTTGAACATCACCATGCCTTCAGCAGAATAGACCCCTTTAACAAACTGGATCTTGATTTTCCGACTCATTTGCAGTTTTTTACCCGCCATTGGCTCCATTGGCATGACAAAGAGTGAATGTGTCTGATCTGGATCAGCATCCGTGGCATGCGAGGGCGGTAAAAACTGGGCTAGATAGACCTTTTTCTGATGATCCAGAGAGATCTCAACAGGAAACTCTTCAGAAACAACTTCTTTGAGAACAGTTTGTAGATCATGCTCATAGAGCAGGTCATTATTCTTAAAAATTTCTTCAGCTGGTGACGGAGACATGAGAAAAGCGGGCTCCTTATGCTCTGGATACCAAAGATCCAGACCTCCCTTTAATTGGATAGACACTTCCTTGTGAAGACTGATTCATGGGACCATCCCTCATTCCCATAAAATCACAACAAAGACGACATCCGTTACCTTATTAACAAGCGATGCAATCCCCTTGGGAACACATCGCCAAGTACACACTGGAAAATCGACACCGATTTCAAGTGGACATATTATAGATTCTGACAGCTGAATTCAATATCTTTCAACAACCTGTTACCTGTTGTCATTTTTTTGATTTTTTCCCAGGGATCAAATCATCATCATCATCAAACAGAATTCTATGCGCTGGACCTTCCATATCTTCAAATTGTCCACTTTTCAGAGCCCAAATCATCAGTATCAGCCCTATTAGACCTAAAAACAGTGCCACAGGCAAAAGAATATAGATCGCATCCATTATTCAACATCCCGTTGTTTTGAGTCGATATTTCTAAGCCGCATCGCATTACCCACAACGGTTAGACTGGAAAGCGGCATGGCAATCGCCGCTACAATAGGCAACACATGGCCACTCATAGCCAACGGAATTGCAATGGCATTATAGAGAATCGAGAATAAAAAATTCTGCCGAATTATATGCATAGTTTTCTCAGCTAAAGAAAACAGAGTAACAATAGACTTAAGATTCTGATTAAGCATAACCACATCAGCCGTTGCCACTGACACATCGGAAGCCTGTTCCACCACCATGGACAGATCGGCTCTAGCCAAGGCTGGTGCATCGTTGATGCCATCACCGATCATGGCAACCCGCTGTCCCTGGCCCTGCAACAGGCTTATTGCTTCTGCTTTCTCATCGGGCAATGCATCACCAATGGCCTGTTCAACACCAGCTTGCTGACCAATATATGAGACCACATCCTGGCGATCTCCTGATAGCAGTGAAACTGGCAGACCATTCTTTTTCAAGTGTTGAACAGTTTCGGCGGCATCTATTTTTAGCTGATCCATCAGTCCGATGACACCCATGATGGTATCGTCACGACGACACCAGATCCAAGTCAGATGTCCCTCATGTTTCGGCACCTGTGCCTGCCAATCCTGCACGCCGACAAATTCGGCCCGACCAACCCGGTAGACAACACCACCCTCCATACGCAACACCACACCGCGCCCCGGATAATTCTTTAACTGCCCATCCATATCTTCTGGTTCAATTTTGCGTGCGTTGGCCAAAGAGACCACGGCTCGCGCCAAAGGGTGCTCAGAATGACGCTCCACGCCTGCAATTGTGGCAAGCAAGACCGATTCTGATTGCCCGGCCATGGGATGAATGACCACCACTTCCGGCATACCCTGGGTCAGCGTACCCGTTTTATCCATCACCACCCGTGTAATACGCGCCAAACGCTCCAACACTTCACCACTGCGGATAAGTACACCCTGTCGGGCCGCATTACCCGTAGCAACAATCATCGCAGCGGGCGTTGCCAAACCAAGCGCACAAGGACAGGTGATGATTAACAAAGCCACGGTATTTTCCAACGCTTGAGCAGGATCTCTCCAGAGCCAATAGCTCAATGTTGCCGCAGCCAAAACAAGAATCACCCCAACAAAACGCGCAGCCACACGATCCGCCAAGGTTTGAATCGGTGGGCGCTCACTCTGGGCACGCTCCACCAGTCGAACTATCCGTGCCAATGTGGTTTCAGCACCAACCCGCTGGGCTTCAACAATCACCGAACCATCCACATTGCTCGTACCACCGGAAACCCGTTCTCCCTCCCCACACAAAACAGGCAGGCTTTCGCCGGTCAACATGGCACTGTTGACCGTAGTACTACCTTGAATGATTACACCATCGACAGGAAAGGTATCTCCTGGTCGAATCACCACATGATCACCAACAGCAACCTGTCGTACTGGAATGGTCTGCTCTTTACCGTCCCGAATCACCACCGCAGTTTGCGGCTCCAAACTCAACAACCGTTCGGTAGCCCCTGCCGCTTTTCGACGCGCCGCACTCTCAAAATAGCGCCCAACCAACAGAACAAAGACAAAAGTAGCCACAGAATCAAAATAGACCTCTCCCACCCCACGCACAGTCACCGCAACACTATAGAAGTAGGTCACCAACGCACCCAAAGCGATGGGCAGATCCATATTGAGATGACGCATTCGCAGACCATTAAATGCACCACGCATAAACGGCCAACCGGAATAGAACACCACCGGTGTTGCCAGAATCAACGACACCCAGTGAAAATAGTCTTTATACTGTGATTGAATCCCCTGGAAATACCCGGCATAAAGCGCAACAGCGATCAACATGATATTGCCCGCACCGAAACCACCAACCCCCAGGCGCGTCAACATATCCCGATCAAAACGACGGTAACGGGCTTCCACAGCGTGCACATCATAAGGCTCGGCATCATAGCCGATCCGACGCACCGCACCGATCAGCGTTGAAAGCGCGGCCTTGTCCCCATCCCAAACAACATGGGCTCTATGCGTTGAAAAATTAACCCGTGCCTCAGCCACACCCGGCGTTTGTTGCAATATTTTTTCATTCACCCAGACGCAGGCTGCACAGTGAATCCCATCCAGTAACAAATGAACCTCTTGCTGACCAGCCGCATTGGTCTGTACATATTTCTCTTGAAAGGCGGGATCATCAAAGGCGCTCAGGCTGTTGACCCGTGCATCATCCGGTCGGTCTGTGAACCCATCCCGGCGGTCATAAAAATGATCCAGGCCGGCACCGCGGATCATCTGAAACGCCGCATGACACCCCGTACAGCAGAACCGATGACGTTGATTATCCACTACCTCTTCATGGATAACACCGCCAGGTATGGCTAATCCGCAGTGATAGCAAGTATCTTCAGAAGCGATAGTGGATTGAGTCGGTGTGGTCATATGCTGGATCGGTCTTATTCATTTAACGTTGGCATTCAGGAAATAGTGTCTGACCGGTTGGACAGTCATATAGTGTCATAGTTCAGGGCATTTTTTGATAAGCCTGCTCCCAGCCCTTTTGAAGGCTTGGCCAATTATTTCAAACCAATAGTGGGAACTTTCCAAAGATTACTCCTCTCTGAAGAAGGGTATCGCATTTATTTTTGCATCGTATAACACACCACTACAAATTATTTGGAGAGAAACCATGCCATCCTGGACAGAACTATGGCTGGTCTTTACCGGTGGCCTATTAGGCAGTGGTCACTGCGTTGGCATGTGTGGCGGTCTCATTGCCGCTTACTCCCTCAATCAATCCGCACCCCTTCGCCATCTGCCCGTTTGGCATCCCAAACGACTGACACCCCATCTGCTTTACCATACTGGCAGAATCGGCACCTACATGATCATCGGTGCAACCATCGGTTTGGTCGGCTCCCTGTTTACCATTACCAGCCAATTGGCCGGCATGTCAGGCATGGTAGAGATCATCGCAGGCGCAGCCATGATCTTGATGGGACTGGGAGCGCTGGGCGTACGCTTTCTCTTTATAGAAGGTAACAAACCAAGCTCACGTCTGGTGATGATTGCCAGCATGCTCTTGAAAAAAGGCGGTCCTCTATCAACGCTGCTTTTGGGCGTTGTCACCGGTCTGTTACCCTGCTCCATGCACTGGATGTTTCAGGCCAAAGCGGCGGCAACCGGCTCTTGGAGTGGTGGCATGATGGTGATGGCGGCTTTCGGACTGGGCGCACTGCTTCCATTGACTGCATTCGGCTTTATCTCAACACTGCTGGGACAAACCCACCGTCAACGTATGCTCAAAGCTGCGGGTATTCTGGTAATTATTCTGGGAGGTATGACCTTGTCCCATGGACTGGAACTGAGTGGATTTTTTATGCCAGAAATGTCTGATTAGGACCACGAAAAATATTAATCATCCCAGTCGCGCATTGGAGAATTACCCTTGCCCCTCAGCAAACGCCTGCAACGCTTCATGATCCAGTACTTGAATGATGCGCCCACGCTCCTCAATCACGCTCTTACTCTTCAGTGTGCGAAAAATCCGAGAAAATGTTTCGGGCTGAATACTCAGTCGTGCAGCCACAATGCGCTTTGGTGCTCCCAAAGTGATCACATTCCCTTCCATCTGATTTAACAGATAGATCGCTAGACGACTCGAAGCACTTTGCATGCTCAACGTATCAATTTCCACCACCTGATTACGCAGTCGGCGACTCATCTCACCCATGATGCGGAAACAGGTTTCCGGTGACTCACGCAACACATCGAGAAATACCCGGTTTTCGAAACCATATACCTGACACTTGGACAAAGTTTCGGCGGAAACCGGATAGGTACGCCCTTCCATAAACATGACAGCCGTGGCGAAAAACTCTCCCGCCACTATAAGCTCCATAATTTTCTCCATACCATTCGCGGATACACGGAACAGTTTTATCTGACCTTCCCGGAGAAAATAGAACCGTTTTGCCGGATCTTTATGGTGGAACAACACCTCACCGGCTCCAAACTGCAAGACACGCGCATGTTTTTGCACCTGTTCCAATTGCAGCTTGGTCAGTGCAGAAAACAGCGGTGAACGTCCAAGAGTGCGCCAATCCATATCCATAAACACAGTGTACCGGGAAAGATTTGCCTGGTCAGGAAATATTTTCTCCTATTGCCATATGCCAATAGGGAACAAATGTACTCATTGTTTATACACAACAATAAAAATCAATAAGTTACACTAATATAAAAAGTTGGCACAGCTCTTGATACTAATAAAAACAAAATAATAACTATAAAAAATCAAAACAGAGTACGGAGAGAGACATGGCCATTATTATTCGGAAAAAAACAGAGAGTGATACCACAACAAACCAGATCGGTGTCAGTGTTGGGTGTAATCCCCGGCGATTGGTTGCTTCCATCAGCCGCCACCCACTCAATACGATTCCTTTGAACAATAGCGTTTCAAAACAGTTGGCGGATGGTATGCGTAAAGACCATACACCGCGCCATCGTCCTTCTGATCTATTCTCACTTGCTTCTGTGCGACGGACTGCACTGAATGAAACTGTGAGCGCCCTTTGGACCGGTACGGTAGATATACCGTCTCTGTCCGATTGCTTCTCGGGAGTGGCAGCCTATAATTCGTCTCCCTTTTCCCTTACTCGTTTTGACAATGGGCCTGCCAGCTCCTGGGAAGCAACCATTCCGATGACAGCCGGAATAACACACTGATTGACCTTGGGACTCCGTTTATATACGCGAACAAATGACGCACTGTTATAAACGGTAGAATGATCACACAATAATCATGGAGGATATCCATGGCGACTATTCAAGTATGTTGTCCTAACTGCAATGGATTGAATGTGGTCAAATATGGCCGCCAACCCAACGGAACCCAACGGTATCGTTGTCATAATCCGAACTGTGAGCGGCAGGTTTTCCTGCTGGATTATCATAACCGGCCCAAAATGCCAGAGCTGAAACGCCAGATCATTGAAATGGCCCTGAGCGGAAATGATATCCGCGAAACAGCTCAAAAATTGAATATCAGTCCGGGCACTGTTGTTGAAGTGTTCGATCTGCTAACAAGTTTTGGTCACTCCACCCCTACTACAGGATTGACCAGCCGAGCTTGAGTGCAGACATTTCCTTACCTTGACTGATCAAGAAGGGCGACATCACTTTTGATGCCGCCCTTTTTTATCGGTGGTTTAAACTTTGCACTTGGATAATCAAATAGTTATTTTCTCTTCTCAAATCACTTCTACCTGTGGCAACCCTTTTTATCTCTTAATCTCTCATTTGTTTTCAAATAGCTTACCATATCCCGCCACCTCTATAAAAAGTCGTAATTCAAATTTTTATGTTGCTCAATTCATACATATAAAGTCTAATGTGTACTAATTAAGTGTACAGTAAATCTATAACTAATTATCTATATCTTTTGTGGGAACTGGGGCAGTTTTCACACCGGAAAGTGTCAAACCATGGCTATCCAACCGGATCGTTCTCCTTTTACAGTGCTGCTGGTTGATGACCAGACGTTCATCCATGCCATGGTTGAAAATCTGCTTTCTGATCATGCAGACATCATCCTTCATAGCGTAATGGATGCCCGTCAGGCGATGACAACCATTGAGGAGATTCAACCCTCTGTTGTGCTGTTGGATCTGGAAATGCCGCATCTTGATGGATTGACAATTCTCGCCAACATCCGCCAACATCCGCTTTTTTCCGCACTTCCCGTATTAATTATATCTGTGACGGACACACCGGCTACCAAGGTTCAAGCCTTTGAGTGTGGTGCCAATGACTATATGGTCAAGCTTCCTGAAAAGCTGGAATTTATCGCCCGCCTGCGTACACATGCCCTCGCTTACGCCAATCTCACTCTGCGACATCGTGCGGAACAGCGCTATAAGGCACTATTTCAACATACTTTGGATGCCATTTTTGTCGCTGATACTAAAACCGGCACCATTCTGGACTGCAATCATGCGGCGGCGCGTCTCATTGGATGTGATCAAACAGAAATCATAGGGCAACATCACTCTGTGCTGCACCCTACTGAAAAGCACACGGAGTATGAACAACTTTTTCGTCAGCACATATCATCAGGTGCAGCTGTGTTAGCTGATGCGGAAATGATCGCCGCAAACGGTGAGCGCATTCCTGTGGATATCTCCGCGAGCACATTTATCCAAAATGAACGAAAACTGATTCAGTGCGTATTTCGTGATATCCGCAAACGTAAAAGCATGGAAGATACCTTACGCACCACCAATGCGCGTCTGGAACAAGCAAAAAAAGAGGCCGAAGCAGCCAGTCAGGCCAAAACCTACTTTCTGGCCAATATCAGCCATGAAATCCGCACGCCACTGAATGCTATTGTGGGTTTTTCGCAAATTTTGATGCGTAACAAAACAGAGATTCCGGAAAAGTTCTACCACTATCTAAAAAACATCCGCACCAGCGGAGAGAATCTGGCCCAAATAATCAGCAATGTGCTGGATCTATCCAAAATTGAAGCTGGAAAACTCACACTATCACGTGATCCTATAGATATTCGTCTGCTAATTCAGAGTCTGTACCATGTTCAGAAAAACCAAGCCTCAGAACAAGGCATTAAGCTGCGCTACATATTGGAAGATGATTTGCCTGGTTTGATACTATCTGATCGTACCAGAATCAATCAGATATTGATGAATCTGGTAGGCAATGCGCTGAAATTTACGCCGGAAAATCACGAAGTGAGCATTGCGGCATCAGCGGAGGATGATCAACTGATCCTGAGCGTTCAAGATCAAGGCAGCGGTATACCAGAAAAGAAACTCAACACCATCTTTGCACCATTCAGTCAAATCAACAACTCTCAGACCCGTTTACATGGCGGTGCCGGTTTGGGCTTGGCAATTGTAAAGAATCTGGTTGAGGCGATGAACGGCACCATTAACGTCTCCAGCGTGGTCGATCAGGGCACTTGCTTCACAGTACATCTACCTATTGAGACTACTCAGCTTCCCGATAGTCCAACCAACAACCAACACGCTAAGAAGGCACTATTTTCCAATCATACCCGAATCTTGTTGGTCGAAGACAACGCCATAAACCGAGAGGTTATGAAGGCGGCGTTACAAGAAACCGGTGCCACAATTCTCACTGCTGAAAATGGACAACAAGGCGTTGATCTGGCAATGAACGCCCTGCCCGATCTGATTCTCATGGACCTACACATGCCCGTGATGGATGGTTTGAGTGCTACTCGGTTGTTACGTGAACAGCACACCACCCAGGCAATACCCATCATCGGCATCTCAGCTGATGCCTTTGTTGAGCAGGCGCAAAAAGCCCGTCAAGCAGGCATGGATGAATACCTTACCAAGCCCATCAGCTTAAACCGACTCAATGCACTCTTGCAGCATTATCTCACTGATAAAAAAACACCTTCCACGCCAGAGCTCAACAATAGAGCGTACACCGCCCTGCCTGAAGCACTTGAAACCCAATTGCGCGGTGTTCTGGAAGAGATCGCAACACTGCCACCCTATGCAGCCTCAGAAATCGTCTCTCGCTGTCTCACCATGGAGAAAGCCTGTACGCCGTTTGACACACCCTGGAAAACCGTACTCGCTGATATCCGCCAAGCCGTTTTTAATAGACAGTCAGGACGCATTCCAAAAATGATTCAAAAAGTTCTGAATTAAGAGCCACGGAAAAATTAATCATTCCTCTATTTCTATGCAACAAAAAAAACCGGCAGAGCCAAAAGAAGGCGCCACCGGTTTTTTTGTTACAGTATCCTACCGTTGTAATCAGCCAAAATAGCCTTTCAACGCCAAGAAGAAGAACGCAGACATCACGCCAGCGATAGGCAGTGTTGCGACCCAGGAAACCACGATGCCACCGATTACCCGAAGATCCAACGCGCCAAGACCACGCGCCAAACCAACACCCATCACCGAGCCCACAGCAATATGTGTGGTGGAAACAGGCAGGCCGGTCTTAGAAGCAATCACAACCGTGGTTGCCGCTGCCAGTGTTGCAGCATAACCACGTGTCGGTGTCAGAACAGTAATCTTGGAACCGATGGTCTGCATCACACGGTAACCCATGGTTGCCAAGCCCAGCACGATACCACCACCACCAAGAATCAGAATCCAGATGGGCAGTTCAGATTTTTGCAAAACCTCACCACCAGAGTTAACCACACTCACAACAGCAGCCAACGGCCCAATGCCATTTGCCACGTCGTTAGAACCATGAGCAAACGCCATGGCACAAGCAGTGAAGATCATCAACGGTGCAAACACCGCTTCAACACCGGAAAACGCCGACTCTTTATCAGCATTTTGATCAACTTTTACGCGATTAACCAAGAGTTTACCGATAACGGAAACGACCAAGCCAAAGACAACAGCACTGAGGATACTTTGGGTCATGTCCAACTCAATTTTCAGATGCTTGAGACCTTTGAACATTGTGACCAAACAGACAATGAAACCCACCAAAAAGACATAGAATGGTGCCCATTTACGCGCCTGAGCAAAGGGTTTGTCGGTATCAAAGATCAATTTCTGAATACTGATCATCAAGATAAAAGCAAAGGTCCCGCCAACCAATGGTGATACCAACCAGGACATAACGATACTACCGATTTTGTCCCACTGGACCGCATCAATACCCATACCCACCAGTGCAAAACCAACCAAAGAGCCCACGATGGAGTGGGTTGTGGAGACTGGCCAGCCTTTACGTGATGCGATCATCAACCAAATAGCTGTACCGAGCAGTGCGCCCAGCATGCCGTACACCAACAACTCCGGCCTATCTATAATGGATGAGGGATCAATAATGCCCTTACGAATGGTTTTGGTCACACTACCGCCAGCGATAAACGCACCGGCAAATTCAAACACAGCAGCGATAACAATCGCCTGTTTAACAGAAATCGCACCAGAACCCACTGAGGTTCCCATGGCGTTGGCAACGTCATTGGCACCGATTCCCCATGTTGCGTATAAACCAACCGCAACAGCGATCCAGATAAAGACGTCCCCATATTGGGCAATAATTTCCATGATACTCTCCTTCAGTCATGCAGCCCCCCCTTTTTGAGAAAGAGGACCAAAATTCTCTGTCAATCAGTCGATTATTTCGCAATCATCAAACTGATATGCTGACCAACACCCTCAGCACGATCCGCGACCTTGCCAGCCCACCGGATCACCTGATACCAGAACATGACAGAAACCGGGTCCATCTTCTCCTCGTTCTCAAACAACCATCTGGCCATGGCATCGCCCTGCCTGTCGGATTCACTCTCCATTTCACCAAGAACGCGGATCATCTCCTGTACACGCTCGGCAGTCCGTCCCTTGAATCCTGCCTCAACCAAATTATTCATCTCGCGCACAAGCGCTTCCACCTGTTCACAAGTGTCTAAACAGGAAGTAACAAAAACGGTAAGTTTCTCATCCATCCAGTCGGGTACGACCATCTTGCGCTGAGAAACCAAACCAACGATTTCCAGTGCTGCGCTTGCAATACCGTCTTGGAAACTCATTGTCTCCAACAACACATTGCGGTTAACCGGTAGAAAAAGAGATTTAGGAAGATTAGCGTGCAAGTTAACCCGAAGCGCTTCTGCTTCGCTGACCATTCTAAACATATCATCTTTGATACGTACGATAGCTGCACTATCATCTGCCTTCATGGCAGCGAAAAGCGCTGTTAACGAATTTGCACACTGTACGACTTTGCTCGCATGTGAAATCAGCACTTCAAATGGAGAAGTCCTGAAAATCGACATGAGTGGATTGGCGTTTTCCATGATACTGGTGTCCTTCTCGACATGTTGTTCATCACTTCGTCTGACCGAAATGATGTTTGGGACCTGCTAAATTAATGAAGGTCAATACCTCCCTGTGCAGGTAATATCCATAATGGGCGTATAGCCTCGCGCTTTTGCGATACACTGCCCGTGTTTGCTTGTAACCCAATCAAGATATAAATGGGCGTAGTCTGCCACCTCACCAACAGAGTAGATATAGAGAGGCCTGGATATAAAGCTACCTGATCCGGCCCTGAACGCGTTCTGTTTTTCTAAATCGCATGCGCTTGAATCCTGTTCTGTCACACAGACAGGCCGCACCTTTGATGTCAGATAACTACTGCCACCATAACCAATGGCACAGGGTGTATTTCCAACAAACTGCACCAGATCCTTGGTGCTTTGCAGCTCAATCATATTGAGTCGGAAATCACGACTATGGCCCATGATTCGGTTACGAAAATGCGCATAGGTACCTGAACTGTTTTGACGTGACGCGATGATAATTTCCTGGCTCTGACAGTTTGGCACAACAATGCCTAACTGATTCCAGTGGGTAATTGATGGATTTTCACCATAGATCTCAGCAAGTTGACTAATCTTCAACAATGAGATGGGATTGTCAGGGTGAACCATAACTGAGACGATGGCATCATAGGCCACCACATGTTGAACTAATGCCACACCACGTTGTTTGGCCTGAGCTATTTCTTGAGCAGTTATTTCTCGGCTGGCATTGGCTAATTCTATCTGTCCATTAAGTAACATGGCTATACCAACACCTGTACCACCACCCATGACCGCAACACCAACACCGGGATGCTTCCGATTAAACTCCGCTGACCAAGCCTGAGAAATCTGCACCATGGTGTCTGAGCCTTTGACACGAACAATTTCCACTGCCTGGACAACAGAAATCACACCAAAGTTGAATAAAACTTGGACAAATATGATCCCCACAATTACTCGGATCGACTGTAAAATCTTTTTTCCAATTTTCATTGGGTTACGAGAGCATTTCACGAATAGTTCACTAATGATAAGATTTATTCACATTTAGCCATTGTACTATCAATAAAGTGTCACACAATATTCATACTTTTCAATGTAAAATAGTTCACTCTCATCAACAAAATACATACTCAATTGTTTTTATTGATAATTTAACACAAGACAATAAGACGGACAACAGTCCCTGTCAGCTACATATTATGAAGTTTTTTTGAATAAATTATGATACCAGCGAATACTATCAGAGAAGGGAAAAGCGAAACTAAACATTTTGTTAGCAGATGGGAAAGACCACCTTCCCAAATGAAGAATCTATGCAAGAAGTCCTTGACACTCAGGACTACTCCTCGATCACGTCACCTTTTAGATAAGCTTCCTCTTCACGACGCAGTTCATTTATGAAGAAGTTACGCTCTTTAGTGGGGAGATCAGCGATAAAATCGATCATTTCATCTTCGGTAAGTTCACGTTCGGCTTCATCCAGTTCGAACTCTGGAAGCTCAAAATCACTGGATTTTGCCAAATCTTCAAGTTCCGTCAGAGGTTTGTGACGCAACGACTCCAACAGTCGATCAAACACACTCATAATACCATTTTCAACCTCAAGAGCCTGTTTAGAAGCACGGATATTCTTATTTAAAAAGAATAGCGTATTCCAAATTGGACGCTAACAAGTGGACCTGACAGTCAATTAATCAGGGCGATGATTCCGAAGAGTTACTCTCATTATTTACAGTGTGACATCTGCGCTAATTTGATGCAATCTGATGTACGATCATCAACGAGGATCAGGCCAAGTGGCGTGTCGTACGCTCTTCCAGCAAAATGAGCAAGTACTGCATCACACCGTGCTAAGAGCGTCTATGTGTGCGAATGGAGGATTGATTTATTCCGAGATGCTTAAATTATTTATTGATCAGCATTGTGTCATTACCGCCCACCGACATAAGATGTAAACAACCTCATACCAAGGCTGCATTTATAATGGCACCCTTTTATATTCATCTATCTGTATCTAAACGGTAACCACCTTTGGATATCAAAATCCCAGAAAAACGGCCAGGCCAGGCTGCTCCCTCAAAACCACAACCTGTGGTTGAAGAACAGCCGCCGCCTAAACCTGAACCATTGACCACACGTGGCCATCGTCATAAACGGCGTTCAAACAGTGGTCCAGGGCGTAATCGATTCGTTCATCTCATTATAGTTGCTCTGGTTCTTTGGATCGGCTGGACCTTGGTTAACCAGCCTGATGAACCATCGACAACACCATCTATTGCCAAACGCAACTCGGATGTCAAACAAAACACAACACCGGTTCAAACGCTCAACAGCTCTCTTTCCACTTTGGACACAGTGCCGAATACGCCTGTGAGCCCGCTTTCTGAGATTGCTGAACCTATTCCAGAGCCGAGTGCGGCCAATGAGAACATACTATCACCTGCACCTGAGGTGACCGCTGAAGAAATGCCTGATACAACGGAATCCAATTCACTTCCTGCTGCCCCGGAAAATGTTACGGATAACATTGATATTCCTGATCTTTCAGAACTTAATGAACTGACGACAAAGGCGGAATCAAAACCTCACTCTCGACCTGAACCAAGAGAGAGTGAGACAAAAGCACAGGTCATGGCACCGGTTAAGGAGAGCAGTGCTATCACGTTAACACCTGCTTGCCAGCCAGAATCGCTCCGTGAAACTCAGGTTGAGTTATTCATGATACCGGCAGGGCGTTATGATCTGTCGGGGCTGGATTCAGCTTCTGATCCGGCACTATTTTTACAGGCACATCGTTTGAATTATATTGATATTGACACACCGTTTGTCATTCAAAAAGATGAAGTTAGCTCAAAACAGTTCAAAAAATATGTAGATCATGTTCAGAGTCTGCCTGATAGTCCTGACAAAAATGATCTACTGATGCGTATTGGTCTACATTGGAATCGTAATGATGCCAACTCTAAATCCGTGCGCGGCATCTCTTGGGAAGCGGCCAGTGACTATGCAACCTGGTTGAGCGAACTGACCGGCTGTGCTTTTGCCTTGCCGAGCCGACTTCAGTGGGGTGCTACGGTCATCTATAGTCAAGGTGTTGCCGAGGATGAACGGCCTGAAAAACTGTTGCGTGGTGTGCCTGAATGGTCCAGTTCACCATGTGACAATGGCTACTATTTAATCGGTGAAGATGATTGGGTTGCAGTGTCAGTGACAAGTCGAGAAACCTGCATGCCTGCAATGATTTCGGTTGCTGGATTTCGCCTGGTTCATGAGGTTGGTACTACTCAACCCTAGCTGCCGTATGTGCGATCAAATCGTATTTCTTCACCGTTAGAATTGTAAACTGTTGCCTCAGAGGCCATTTATACGGACAATGCCGTCAAAACCGAATAGTAAACTGTTCATAGTTTGCGTCTTGTTCGGTAGGCTGAGTTGAAGCTTGAGGGCTTGTTCCATGTTTTCCTTTATGGATTTTCGTCGATTACCGCTTCAAATTGTGACCAGTTTTCTGGTGTGCATGGCGTTATTGGTTTCCACCGAGAACGTACAGGCATCACCGGGATCCTGCGCGGAGTTTGATTTCAGTAATTTCTATCATAACAACAGCTTGAAATGGGCTGGTGTCGCACGTGTATTGCGTCATCACACGCCGTTACATGCTGACGCTGAGACGCGCAAGATCGCTGCTCAGTTGCCGTTTAATCTACAGGCGGAAATTCTTTCGGAGAAAGGCAAACGGGTTCAACTCCGAACTCTGCCGGGTCGTGGTGGTAAATCACAGACCGGTTGGGCTGATAAGGAAAATTTACTCTGTCGCAATCTGCCGATTAAAAGCGATACGGGTCTCGAAATAAAATTCTTTATTAAAACAGATATTACAGCGCGTCAACAGGACCAGTCCGAACCAATGGTTTCGGTCTATCGTGATCCTGAATTGGTAGGCTGTGTTGATGGGAAGGCATGCATCGAAGGTGCAGCGCGTTTCCAGATGTATTTTGTGTTTGATGAGCGTGAGCAGTCTGTTTTATTGGCTGATCGGTACCGCCTGGAAGAGGGCGATATGCTGCTGGGTTGGGTTAAAAAATCCAATGGCTTTCGCTGGAACAATGCGTTTGGTTTGCGTCCTGCCGAGCATATCAAATCGCCTTATGGCGATGATGCAGGCACCATCTGTGCGTATTCGCGTTTGAAGGATGCGGTGTCACAGAATCCTGAAGCGTGTAATCCTGTTAAGGGTGGCAATGCCTGGTTCAAGAGTCCATCGCGTATTCCGGTGTTGGACTTGGTGGACAAGAATGACAAACATGTTCGTCCTGAAGATTTGGCGGACAAGAACAGCGATCAACGTTTGTTCTATAAAGTCGCGCTGGCGCAACCGGGTTTGGTGGGTCGTGCGTTGGGCAACGGCAAGTTTGCTATTTCGTCTGATTTAGCACGTCAGATTATTCCTGAACAGTTGGATTCCCTTGAATCGCTTTCCGCCAAGAAGAAGGTTGATGTATTCTTCCTACTGGATGCAACGGCCAGTATGGATGCGGTTATTGATGCGGTGCGCGGTAATATTGAGAAGCGCGGTGTGATTCAAGAGATCATCGCCACACTGAAAAGTACGCCGGGCTTTGATGAGACGGAATTTCGGTTTGGTTTTCGGGTATATCGTGATCCTTATGCCGACAAGGTGGTTACTTCTGGTCCTGGTTTAGGAGTTGGTGAAGGTTTTCCTTTGCCGGACATGTGCGAGATGAATGCTGCGTCTCGGACTGCTGCTTATGAAGATTTTGAGCGAGAGATTGCTCAGGTTCAGTCCACGGCGGATGATCAGGACGACTACGAAGAGAACATGTATGGCGGTCTGGTTCAGACGCTACAGAAGGATATTGTTTCCTGTCCTGAAAATTTGAAGCTCTTGTTTGTGATTGGCGACCATGGTTTTAAGCGTCGTCAGACAGTCATTCTTGAGGATGGTCGTGCGCGTTCCATTGATAAGTATGGCAACCCGACAACACGTGGTGATTTGGCGCGATTGCTGTTAGGTGGTGACACACCGGGCGTTAAGGGCAACAACGTTATCAGCTTTTTTATTCAAACGCCTAACCGTAAGGATCAGGCCAAGCATCCAACAGCCTATATGCGTGCGTATCGGAAGTTTGAGACACAGGCACGCAGCTTGTTGAGTGACAGTTTGCCATCGGATTCCAATGTGGACGATCATTTCTTCCGCATGGGTGAAGAGAAGTTGGTGGCAAGACTGGTTCAGACGGTAGGCAAGTTTGCCAGTAGCACACTGATCAATGAGATCATTTTGGATGTTCGCGGTGGTAAGGCGCTCAGTCAGGTTATTGATCGTTTACGCCGTGAGCGTGTTGATATTCCGGGTGTATTTTGGCATGTCTTGGAACATGATGCCTGTGGCAAAGATGTGAAAAACTGCCGGGATCAGGTGTTTGACACCACGCAGGTTGGCTATATTGAAGCCAATGACGATATCGTTGAGGAGCTATGGATTTCATCCAGTGCGCTTTCTTCGTGGATTCGGATTTTGCGTGGCTTTGAAGGCTATTACGAGTTACCGGAGCAACAGTTACGGCGTGCTTTGATCAGTGCATTGGTATTGGGTCTACAGCAGGAGATTCGCAAGCCACCGATTGATGTATCGGGTGAAACGCCGGCGGAATATGCACAGCGTCGTGGTGGATTGCCGGTTCGTCGTCACAGTCCATTATTGAGTTACAAGGTTGCGGCCATTTCGGCCAATCGTGTTGCTCGGGACGATAGCAATCATTTAATTGTGGTAAACAACAAACAGCAACCGATTCTGGACAAAGCAGGCATGACCATTCAGGCGGTGCCAAATTGTGAGTTACGACGCTTGGCACTTTGGGCGATTCGTTCAAAAGAGATGCTGGAAGTGGTTGAGCGCAACTTTACGCGACCGGTATTCAAAGTGGGCTTTTACAGTCCAGCCCGTTGTCCTGACGCTACATCCAATGGTCGGGCATTACCGCGCATTTTGAGTACCATTGAAGCGGAGCCACTTGGTCCTAATAAAGAGTATCGTCTATCACACTCATTTGGTGGACGGCGTGGTTACTGGATTCCAAAGGAATATCTGCCTTGAACTGGGGTTGCCGAATCGACTCAAGCAAAGTTGGCTGGGGACAAACGTTCAATCTGGAAGTAGATCGACTTGAGATTGATGCGGAGGCCATTTCTGGGCGGCTGCCGGTTTTGGGTCGAAGCGGAAGTGGTAAGAGCACCCTGCTCTATTTGTCCTCATTTTTGAAACTGCCTAAAGAGGGTCAGGTTTTATGGACCTTTCCTGATGGACATACGGCTGCGTTTGATCAGCATGGTTTAGTAAAGAGCAAATCAAGCTTGACCATGAAAGAAGTACGGCGCAGTTATTTTGGTTTTGCCCATCAGAAGAGCACACTTTCACCGTATCTCAAAGTGGGTGAAAATTTACGCTATCCATTGGCATTACAGCGCAATTTATCTGATTCCGAGATGGATGAGAAAGTTTACCGGATGGTAAACCGGGTATTGCTGTGCGGTCAGGGTGGCGGTACGATTGGCGGCGAGGATTCTGTTTCTGAACTTCTCGAACGCTATCCGAACGAATTATCCGGCGGTCAGCTACAGCGTGTAGCCTTGGCCCAGGCGATGATCCACGATCCATGTGTACTATTTGCTGATGAGCCTACAGGCAACCTGGACGCGGCCACGCGTAAAGAGGTTATGTCTATTGTTGAAGAGTGGCTTGGAGAGAGCAATCGTCTATTCATGTGGGTGACTCATCATCTTTCCGACGCCTTGGATAGCCGTGTGACGCACCGGTTGGTTGTGTCTCATGGTCGATGTCATCTTCAGGGCCGTGATCAAGGTAATCCTTTGGACCTATGAGCCAACAAAATTCATCTCAGGCTGGGGTTGTACCGCCCACGGCCAAGAAAAGAATCCGTCTATTGCCGGTATGGTTTTCCATGGGCAGTACGGCATTTCGTCGATCATTTCGCTGCAAGCCATTTGGTTGCGAGGAAGGTGGGCGTGACTTTGCGTGGTTAACGCTCCTACTCTCATTGGTGATTTGTCTGGCGTTATTATTAGTCGGCAGTCGATCAGGATTTTTGGATCGTTTGACGGACTCATTATTGGGCACATTGCGTCCACATGGTGTTCCGATTTGGGTCACTTCGCATTGGGAGAACAACGAGGGCATTCAGCGTCAACTGTTGGAACAGTTGGATCGTTTGAGCAAACCGGCTGTGCCGGCTGCACCGGCACCGAATCATGGTGTACAGGCGGCGGAACCGGAGCCTCTTTTTTCAGCACATCCTTATCGCCGTTTAGCCAACAACAGTCCACGGGTTCAGATGCCCAATAGCAGTGTTTGGAAATCGTCACCACCTTTTGTGGGTTGGGCGGTTTATCCAGATGATCCGTTATGGCAGTTGGGCAAATCGGGCATGAAGGCCAATATTGAGGACGACTTGCCCTGGTGGCGCACACCACCTTTTGACAAAGCGGCCAATATCATTTTTGGTAAAAATTTACCAACGTTACAGTCGAAACATCAGGGTACTGTTGAAGAAAAGCCTGAATGGCTTGGCTTACCGCTTGAGATTATTTTGAGCGAGAATCTCTTCGCCGAGCAATTTGATTACGGAGCTTACCGCGAATCACTGGAGCCTTTCTTATCCAAAGAGGAGTTTAACAAGCTTCCACCGCGTTTATGGCAGAATTCGTTAACGATGCTGGAGACTTTATGGTTGAAAGCTACGGTATCGCATGAGGAACATTTAGTACCATTCAAGGTCACTTGGGTGAGTCACATTCCGGCGATGGAGAAGATTGCATTTTTATTTCCATTGAGCACATATCATGCGCTTCAAGCTGCACATCATCTATCTGAACTCACATTTGCGCCGGGCAATCAGGGTATTTCTGACCGTGATCAATGGGATCGATTGATGGACCCATCCTATCCACGGGATCAGATTATTCAATATGCGTTGTGTGTACAGGAAGAGGTCAACGCGACGGGTTTGAGTGGTTTACCACAGATTCAGACGGATCGCTGTCAGCCACCGAAGATTTTTGGCCGTTCGGCCAGTGGGGCGGTTTCTGCTCCGGCTCAGGAAGGTTTTGACGGCACTATTGATCAACGCGATGGTGAGAAAGCGCAGCCAGACACATTAAACCATGACGGCCATAATTGGTTATGGATGCCCTGTCATCGTTTACCGCGCAATGATGCCATGCGTGGGAGTCTTTGTCCGAGTTGGGAGAGTGCCAGCGATGAGCACGGGCAATTTGTTCCTTGGGATGTGACGAGTTATGGCAACTCATTTGGTGCGATTCATGTGTTTACGCGAGATCCTACCAGCATCAGTGATGTGATTGAGACATTGATGTCGATTCGGACACCAGACGGTCGTCAGGCATTGAACATTCATCCTATGTATCAGGATGCGTTGAACCGTTTTAATCTGCTCAGTGACATTTTAGCGACCATGGTTCCGGTTTATGCGATCACGTTCATTGCGTTGCTTTCTACGTTATTATTTGCTCAGATTGGCACGTTAGTTGATCATCGCCGGAATCATTACGGTATTTTATTGAGCCATGGTTTTACTTGGTTGACTTTGCACGCTAAGTTATTGGTTCAGTTGGGTTGGGCTACGTTAGCGGCGGCATTGATTACGATTTTTGGTCTTGTGCCGTTGTTGCGTCACTTTTTAGAGCGTGGGTTTGATCAGATTTTGACTGAGTATCAGGACCGGTTACCGCCGGGGCATGGATTGGAGGTATTGCCTTTGCCGTTTTGGGAGGTGATGGTGACCATTGGTGCTGTGTTTATGGTGGTTATGGTTGTTGCGTTTTTGTTGGGTTTGAAGTTGCCGTTGAGACCGGGAACGACGCCATCGGATTTATTGCATTCGGATTTGAATGCAGGACGGTAGAAGAGAGAGGCCAAAGGCCGAGCGACCAAAGGGATAGGTCTGGAAAGGGTCAAGACCCTTTCCAGTGGGTCGTACAGGGCAAAGCCCTGTTTTAAAGTAAAAAGGCGCGTCAGCATCCGGAGCATTTTTTGTGCAAAGCACGAAAAATGCGTAGCGCCGTGGCCCAAAGGGCCACACAACCGGAGGCCAAAGGCCGACCAAACGCCCCAAAAAAAATCCCTCAACAAAGCCCCAAAGGGCTGCACCACAAAATAAGAAACCAACAAAACAAGCCCGCCAAACCAGCCTATAAGACCAATATAAAAAGCCACACAAGAGGTACAGATGGTGGCCTGGTTGAGCATATCAACGGCTTACTTACCATTGTCATTCAACACAAGGCGGTGCCACGGATTAGGGCACAATGCGCTGTTTCATAGGGAATTGAATCCTATGAAAAACCAGGCAATAGCAGATATCCGCCGTTAATTGAACAGAGTAACGCGCCATGCAAACTGATAGAATGGGTTAAGCTGTTTTTTTTGGGGCGTGGTGTATTTATTTATAGGATTGGTGTGATATTGCTATGAGTGAAGATAAAGATAAATTGTCAAAAAGTTCTGGACAACCACATCCGAAAGAAAAAGGTGACCGGTTTGAAAACCATATCGCTAATCTCCTGAGCTTTCTTGGCTACACTTTGGAACGAGAACAGTTAATTGATGGTAACCGGGTCGATTTGGTTGCAAGAAAGTTGGATGATATTGATGATTCACCATTTTTAGTGGAATGTAAGGATCATAAAGAAGATATAAGCAAAGAGAAGATTCATCTATTTAAAATATGGTTGGATGGTGATGAAGCAAAGGGAATGCATGCGCGAGGAATGTTTGTTGCCCGCGGCTTTACCTATCCGGCACGTACAGCTGCCAGCAAGTTGAATATTAATACTTTTACACCTGATCAGCTTCTTGAAAAACGGTTTCAATTTAAAAAGTATATGGCAGATCTGGTCCTGCAATATTCAAGTGATCCGGTTGCAAAACATTACATTAATCAACATGTAGCGCTTGAAGATAGAAGCGGTGATGAAAAAACAGATCTTCTCCCTTATGCACAACAGTGGAGTCGTGGCGTAGTTGGTAAGAAATTGTGGCTTTTACTGGGTGATTATGGAACGGGAAAGTCAGTATTTTTCAATAAATTAGCTGCGGAATTGGCTGAAAAAGCGTTGAGTGATCCCGAAGCGCCAAAACCGCTGGCCATTGATCTGAAAAAATTCCCTAATGCCACCAGCCTTGAGAATCTTATTCAAGAAGCACTTCGAGAAGAACGGGGGTGGTTTGGTCCACCAAAACTATTTCTCTATCTGTTGGAAAAGGGAGAGATTGTTCTTCTGCTGGATGCCTTTGATGAGATGGGCGCGGCCACCATTGGGCGGAGTGTGGATAGTCAGTTTAAAGCCTTGGCTCTGGCCTCGAAAACAGGTCAGGGCCGGGTATTGATTACCAGCCGAACCCATTTTTTTAAAGACACTAAACAAATTGAGTCTGATTACTTTCGTACTGGTGATGATTTATCCCTGCTTGGCAAGGAAGCCCGCTCTTATGAGGCGGCGTTGGATCAGCTTTGCTACTTCAGCTCAGACGATGTTGATCGTTACCTCAGCACACGCATTAACGATAAAGAGCAACTTAAAAAAGCAGAGGAATTCATTGAAAAAACCAGTGACCTTACCGAGCTAACCCGGCGTCCAGTCCTTCTTGAAATGATTTTCAAGAACCTGCCTGATTTGATGAAAGAGAATCCAGAGCGGGTAACAGCCACCATGCTCTATGAAAAATTCACCAATCAGTGGTTGGGTCAACAGACCGGAGTTACCAACGCCAAACAACGCATTGCTCTACTTGAAGAGTTAGCAGAGAAATTATGGAAAGATGCTAAACATCAGATACATTACCGGGAACTACTGGCCCTTGTTGAGCGTAAGGCGGGAGATCTATTTCCTGATGAGCTGGACCCGATCAAAGTAGATCTTGAAATGCGCTATGCCGCATTTCTTACCCGAGACAGCCATGGAAACTACCGTTTTTCTCATCGGAGTTTTTTGGAATATTTCATGGCGCGTCATCTGGTGCGGCGTTGGCAACATCCTAAAAAATCATTTCGTTCCGTATTGAGCACAGCATCACTCAGCCCCGAACTCATTCAATTTTTTGGTGACTATCTGGACACTCAAATTCCCTGGCCGGATTTTTTAACCGAGATCAAAGCGATCCTTTCAGAAACGTACCAAGAAAAAATCAGTGAAAACGCCCTGCGTTTGGCGCTTTACCTTTCCCGAGTGGATCATATCGGGCCTGATGAAACCTATAGGGCCACCAACACACCTACCGAACGAATGCAGGCATTTTGGCCAGATAGAGCACGGCTACATGGTGCCCGCTTGAACGATATGGATCTATCCGGTGCCTATTTGGTCAACGGGCACTTTTCCGGTGCTAATCTGATGAATACCAACCTGCATGGCGCTGATCTCAGTGGCGCTGATTTTGCCGATACGCAACTTGATTTTTCAAACTTAAATAATTCTACTGCACACAAAACAAATTTCCGCCGCGCATCTCTTATCCGTGCCTCTCTGTGCCATGGAAAATTCAATAATGCTTTATTTCAAAAAGCCAATCTATATTATGCAAATGGTTCATCAGGTTGTTTTGAAAGTGCAGATTTCAGTCACGCAACCCTTGATTCTGCCAATCTGATCAAAACCGATCTAAAAAGCGCCTGTTTCAATCACGCCATATGCACTGCTGTCCGCTTTGCCTGGGCTGATCTATCAGATAGCCAATGGAATGAAAGCCAAGTCAAGCGCTGCTTAACACCGCACAGCATCAATTGCCCTGATGCGCTGATTGAGAGCAATCAAAATGGTACGCTCATTTTGCAACAAGGACATTCAGTGACTGATTTGACTGGCGGTGTATTACGATTTAATGACCAGATCTATTGCACGTTCGGTTCAGATAACAGGATCTGCTTTTGGGATCTGACCAGCGGCCTACTCTCAAGAACTTTGGACGTTGGCAGAACTCATACTCTGCAATGTGGTGATATTTCTCCAGATGGTAAATATGCTGTTCTCGGATTTGATGATGGTACCGCCCATATCATTTCCATTGTGGATGGCGCTCTCATTCATATCCTCAAGGGACATGATGATTCCGTCAATAGCGCCGCTTTTTCCAGCGACGGGAATCGCGTGGTCACCGCCTCTTATGACAGCACCGCTCGCATCTTCTCCGCTGAAAATGGCGCTCTCATTCACATGCTCAAGGGGCACGATGGTTGGGTCCGAAGCGCCGCTTTTTCCAGCGACGGGAATCGCGTGGTCACCGCCTCTTCTGACAGCACCGCTCGCATCTTCTCCGCTGAAAATGGCGCTCTCATTCACATGCTCAAGGGGCACGATCATTTGGTCAATAGCGCCGCTTTTTCCAGCGACGGGAATCGCGTGGTCACCGCCTCTTATGACAGCACCGCTCGCATCTTCTCCGCTGAAAATGGCGCTCTCATTCACATGCTCAAGGGGCACGATGATTCCGTCAATAGCGCCGCTTTTTCCAGCGACGGGAATCGCGTGGTCACCGCCTCTGATGACCGCACCGCTCGCATCTTCTCCGCTGAAAATGGCGCTCTCATTCACATGTTCAAGGGGCACGATCATTGGGTCCGAAGCGCTGTATTCTCCAAAGATGGCAAACAGATACTCACCGCAAGCCGAGACAATACCGCCCGACTTTGGGATTCTGAAGAAGGTACGGAAATAAACTGTTTCAAAGGACACCGCGCACCTATTACAGATGCACGCTTTATTACTTTGGACAATAGACAACTCATTCAAACAGCAAGCGAGGACAGAACCTTTATTTGGTGGGATATCGAGTCAGGAAAAATGTTAAAAATTGTCATCCTAGCTGCTGGCGGCGGCCATCTGGCCATTGATAATCTCACCAACGAACGAAAAGTCACATGGTCCGGTAATGGCCTGAACCTGTGTGCTTTCAAAAACCCCAATGATACACGCATGCCCCCTGCCCTCTGGCGGGCAGAAGATCTTGAACCCGAACGATTTGTTGAAATAATTCAACAACAAGAGCACTTTTTATCCCTGTGGTGATTGGGCTTTTTTTGGTTTGTTTGTGAGATTTTTGGTTTGTTTGTGAGATTTTTGGTTTTTTGGTGGGGGTTTGTCGGCCCTTTGGGCCTCCGGTTGTGTGATCCTTTGGATCACGGCGCTACGCATTTTCCGCCCTTTGGGCAAAAAATGCTCCGGATTCTTACGCGCCTTTTTCTTTAAAACAGGGCTTTGCCCTGTTCGACCCACTGGAAAGGGCCTTGGCCCTTTCCAGACCTATCCCGGTTACTGCTTCTCCCCTCTTCCCCTGCCTAACCACCGATTCAACACCTCCCACAACGCCGCCCTCTTCGCCGGCTTGGTCAACAAATCATCCATCCCAGCCTCCAAACACCGATCCCGATCCTCCGGCATCGTATTCGCCGTAATCGCAACAACCGGCGTTCGCCACCCCGCCCCATCATCACCTTTTTCCTCATCCTGACGCAAAACCCGACACGCCTCATACCCATCCATAACCGGCATCCGACAATCCATAAATACCAAATCATACTTCCCATCCCTAACCCGCCCAACAGCCTCTTTACCATTGGTCACCGCATCCACATGAACAATCCCCAACCCCTGTAACATCCCAACCAATATCTCTCGACTAATAGAATCATCCTCAGCAATCAAAACACGCTTATCCGCCCCAGAAAATAAACGCCCAACGTCCTCTTCTTTATTGATCCCCTTAATAAACTGCGGATAATCCAATGGTGCAGCAACAGGCAACAACAGCCGAAAACGACTCCCCTGCCCCGGTAGACTCCGAACGGAAATAGCCCCTCCCATCATCCGAGCCAATTTCAAGCTGATTGTAAGACCCAACCCAGACCCACCAAATCGACGCGTAGTCGAACCGTCCGCCTGCGTAAATGATTCGAAAATACGCCCAATCTGCTCCGGCTCTAAGCCAATACCACTGTCATTTACATCAAGAAACAACCATCCCCCACGCTCTTCATCCATCTGTGCCGAAAGCGTTACTTCTCCGTGCTCGGTAAACTTAATCGCGTTGGATAATAAATTCATAAGAATCTGACGCACCCGCGTCTTATCACCCCGAACGTATTTCGGTACATTCGATGCAATCCGACACCTGAAACCAACCCCTTTCTGTGCCGATAATTCGCCAAACATCGCCGTTAAATGACCTAACAACGCATGTAAATCAAAATCCTTACCCTCAAATTCCAGCCGCTCCGCTTCAATCTTGGATAGGTCAAGAATGTTGTTTAAAATCTCTAATAAAGCCGCGCCAGATTTGCGGATCATCCCGGTGTAGCGCTTCTGCTCCGGCGTTAATCGCGTGTCCGATAACAGTTCAGTAACACCAACAATGCCATGCAATGGCGTGCGAATCTCATGACTCATGGTCGCTAAAAATGTGTCTTTCGCCTCATGCGCCGCCTCATTCTCTTCTCGACTCTGATCCACACTGACAACGGTCTCTTCAAGACCATCCACCGCATCACGCCAAACCGAAATGAGTATCCCACTCACCTCACCAGGACACCCATAAATGGGTTGTGCCTGCCAGCGATACGACATCATTCGATCACTGTTCACCTGTAAAACATTCCCATGACCTGACGCAATACGACCTGCCATACACGGTTTTATGACCCACTCATGAATTGAATAATTCCCCGGCAAATCCTGTTGACGTAAACGCAAACCCTCTGCACCGCCAGAGTGTTCTATCACTGTTTTCCATGGTTCATTGCGGATAAGATACGTCCCATTGTCAGAAATAAATGCCATGGGCATGCTTGAGTTGATAATCACCTGACTAAACTGACCATGCGTATGATTAATGACTCGCAACGGCCTATAGCCAATCACATAAATACGCACAAAATACACAAAAAACGTCACTAAAAATCCAACCAATACAATCGCTGAAAAATGAAACCGCCACGCCGAACCCCAAAGCCCAAAATGCGCGAAAAACTCAACACCTATCGTCACACAAAGTATAAAAACCACAAAAAGTACAACTCGGGCGTGCTCAGAACGAATAATCACTGTATGATTATGATGTGACACAATAGATCCCCGGATTAAAACTGGATAAGGGTCGCGGAAAAAATAAATTATCCGATTGTGCTACAAAGCAGACCATCCCAACAGGTCTAAAGAGATATCAAAAGTGCAAAACAAGCCCCGAAAACGCATCCCTCTGTTGAGCATTCTTGCTCTGCTCGGCCTGCTGGGAAATTGGATGGCTTTCCCGCTACCGTTTGGACTGGAAATAGGTATCGGCAATGCCGCCGCCTTGATCGCTGTCCGAATCCTCGGCATTCCCTACGCTTTATTCATCCTGCTCTGCGCCGCCTTACCCGGCTGGATCACCATCGGCCACCCTCACGCACTGCCTGTTTATCTTATCGAAATCATTGTTGTCGGATTTCTTGTTCGTCGAAGTTACAAAAATATTTTGCTCGTGGATGCCGTATTCTGGCTCATATTCGGACTGCCCGGTTATTGGCTCTGTGTGACCTATTTGATGCCTCTGTACACCCTGCCGCCCGAACTGCTCATCGGATTACAGGCTGTTAAAAGTGTAGTCAATGCCCTGCTGGCCAGCCTTGTCTGTACCCTCATCCCTTTCTCTCAACTCGCCCGAAAATGGACCCAAATCCATCACGTAAACCTACGGTTGATGCTGACAAATCTATTGGCCTTTTTCGTGATCGTGCCCGCGTTGGTCACTGTGGTTTTCGATGCCCATGACATCCGAAAACATGCTGAATCCCAAGTCGTCGAACAAATGGCTCATATCTCCATTCACTGGAAAGAAAACCATCCGCACGATTCAGACACACTGGATCAATATGATACCCACTCCTATAAATGGCTGAAGCACCTCGCCACCCATCCCGGCTTGATGGGTATAGAGTTTGATAGCGAAGGCGATATTGTTCAACGCTGCTTTCGAATCCCTCATGGCAATCGTGGTAACCCCGATTGGTGGAACGGTGAACGGATACCCATTCGTGATGGCGTAGAACTGCGCTTCGGACCCGACTCAATACCCATAATGGATCGCTGGAATCAAGCCAGCTATTTCATGGAAACCACCGCCTTTAACCGGCGTTTGGTATTGATGCTGCCAACCAATGAACTGATCAAAAATTATCAATACCTGCTCGGAGAAACACTCACCAATACCCTGTTCATACTGGTGCTGGCTATCTTCCTGGCCTCTCTGATCAGCCAGCATATGACCAGTAGCCTATTCAAACTCGCTGAAATCACCGCGCAATTACCACAACGCATCCTAACCGAAAAACCTCTCTCTTTCGCCTCAAGCCCCATCGAAGAGGTGAGCCACCTGTCCAACCATCTCCAAACCGTGGCCACATTGCTTCAACAAAATTTCCTTGAACTAGATCTGAAAAACAGTCGCCTCCATGTTGAAATGAAACGCAGAGACCAAACTCAAGAAGCCTTGCACGCCTCTGAAGCACGTTTTCGTTCATTGGTCGAAACCTCTCCCGATGTGATCCAATTGGTGGACCGACACGGCGTGATCCGCTTCATTAACTGTGATCGCTTCGATATGGAACCGCCTCTGATGCAAGGCATCTGCTTTCTCGATCACCTGGACCAATCCGGCCAAGTACGCTTTTGGAAAGCCATGGATACCATCTTTGAACAAAATCATGTGGATATATTCGATATTCGCAGTGTTGGCGGTGTCTGGTGGCATGTGCGTATTGTGCCGTTGCCTTGGGATGATCAATCCGCTGCCATGATGGTGCTCACCGATACCACCGGACAACACACCGCTGAAGCCAGCCTCAGAAAAAGTGAACAGAAATACCGTGAATTGGTCGAAAACCTCAATGATGGCCTCGTCATCGTCGATCGAAACAGAACCATCACCTACTGCAATCATCGTATTACCGAATTGATGCAGTGCAATCGTGATGATCTGTTAGGACGTGCGGTTATTGATCTGGTGCCCGAACATGAACGTCATAGAATCGAATCTCAGTGGCGCTCCAGAATGGCCGGTGATGCCAGACCCTATGAAATTGAAGGCCTTAATAGCTCCGGTGATAGCATTAACCTGATGATCAGTCCCAGAGCAATCTACGATTCAGATAATAATTTCAATGGCAGTTTCGCCGTTATTACCGATATGACACAACGTAAACGCGCTGAAGAAGCCCTCGTTAAATCCAGTGATCGTCTCCGTGAACTTACACGACATATCCAAACTGTTCGCGAAGAGGAACAAAAACGTATCTCACGTGAACTCCATGATGAACTCGGTAGCTTCCTGACCAAGTTTAAACTGGATCTGTCATTTATGCATAAACAAATGATAAACAATCAAAAACAAGCGAACAAAATTGAAGATTTATTGGTGCTCACCGATGAAGCCATCCTCACCATGCGCCGCATCGTTACCAGCCTTCGCCCCAAAGTATTAGATCAGTTCGGACTCCTTGCTGGTCTCGAATGGTTGGCTCGGGAATTCAATCGTGTTATGAGAATCCCTTGTATTATTAAACCCGGTTCGCCCAATATCCGTATGGATGAACGCCGAGAGACCGTTTTATTCCGTATCGCACAGGAAGCGTTGACCAATATCACCCGACACGCCAATGCTGAATCGGTCTCCGTGGCTCTGCTGTTGGAAAAACAGCGTATCGTATTGACCATCAAAGATGATGGCAAAGGCTTTGCCCCGGAAATCATGCTCAATACCAATTCGTTCGGCATTCGCGGTATGGTAGAACGCGCCAGACAATATGGTGGCGATGTCACTGTTCGTAGCGCCATCGGCAAAGGCGCACAAATAATCGCCTGGCTGCCCCGTCAGGAAAGTGATCGAGTCGAAACATTATGATCCGAATTTTTATAGCCGATGACCATGCAATCGTTCGTGCCGGCCTAAGTCATATGCTTGCCGAAACCGGTGATATGCGTGTTGATGGTGAAGCATCAGATGGACAGCAAGCCATTCAACGCATTCTGAAAGAGTCCTGGGATGTGGTCCTGCTGGATGTCTCAATGCCCGGAAAAGATGGCCTGGAAGTGCTCCGACGTGTCCGACAAGGTAAACCTGACCTGCCTATCCTCATTCTCACCATGCACGATGAAGAGTTGATGGCTCTGCGCTTCCTAAAAGCCGGTGCCAGCGGCTATATCACCAAAGATAGTGCGCCCGATCAACTGGTTCAAGCCATCCGCAAAGTCGTATCCGGTGGTCGGCACATCAGCTCAGACCTCGCCGAACGCATGCTCATGGAGTGGAACAGCGATGTGGATAAAGCGTTACATGAACGCCTGTCCGATCGTGAATTCACCGTCCTACGCCATCTCGCCTCTGGCAAAACCGTCGGTATCATCGCCGAAGAACTTGGACTCAGCCCAAGAACCATCAGCACCTACCGTACTCGCCTTCTGGAAAAAATGGGCATGAAAAATAATTCCGAACTCACCCACTATGCTATGAAATTCGGATTGGTCGATTAGAACAGTTAATCCATAACGCCCTCCACATGTAGTACAAACAACCACAATAAGTACGGTGAAAGAATCACATCCGAATCGTCCATAGGATGATTCCCAAATTTTTTAAGATGAATATAATGAATTCCACAAAGTCGTAGAGTAGCTCCACATGCATTTATTTTGAGTTTGCAGCGGGGGGAGGCTTCGGCGAGGCACCAGCCTTTGGGGGAAGGCCGCCTCGCCATGCTCCTTATCTGCGCGTGTTGCCATTCCGATTTTGCACCAACACCTTTACCGATCTCCAAAGCCCTGGAGATCGGTTTTTTTTGCTTTAACCACGTCCAAAGCCCTTATTACTACAGCGTCAGATCCAACTGGGTTTCCTGCCCGTCCAGAATCGTTGTCTGACCCGTTGCGTTGGCGGTACCATCTCCATCACTGTCCACTCGGACCGTAACCGTGATGCCAACGCTTAACCCATCTACACGATAGTCACCACTACTGTCTGAAACTGCCGCTTTGACAAAAACACCATCACTACCAAACACCTCAATCAATTGACCACTGACTGAAGTACCTGTGAGTGTGCCGGTCAATATACCTTCGGGAAAAGAGACCGTCAGCGTACCCGCCGCACTATCCGCACCGTTGAGCGTTGCCGCGCCAGATCCATTTCCATACGTGGTATCGGAAACTTCAAGCACATAGCTACCATCCGGCAACCCAGTGATTTCAAACGTACCATCCGCCCGTGAAACAGCACTGCCGGATACCTTATCTGTCGCATTAAATGCTGTCACAGTAATTCCTGAAAGAACCGCAGAACCCGTTGAGAGCGTTCCCGTGATGGCATAACCACTATCCAATACCACTGACAACTCAGACACATTCCCAACAACAGACAATGTAGTAGCCGATGCAAAATCATTGGTCCAATCTGCCGATGGTCCGGCATAGAACAGAGTGGGCCACGCTGCACTTGATGCCACCAGATAATACGCATCCGCAGGCAAGCCCATCAGCGTGAACGTATCATTGCCTTGAATAACCGTCTCAGCATATCCATCCGCTGTTGACCATGCCCGAATCACGACCTGTTGATCTTCCTGACTGTCATCAATGCCCGAAACCGTTCCAGACACCGTATATGATGTTGTAGAAGCAAGGCTGAAATCCATACCACTGGTGGTTTGACCAGAAATCACACTCATCGACGCAGCTAACGTACGTTTTTGCACTGTAGCGCCAGAACTGTCACGGAAGTAGATTCCGTTCTCAGTCTGAACAACAACAATGCACGCACTGCACGCCCTTACACCAGTCAGGGTATAGCTTAACGCACTGTCCGAGTTGGCAATATAAACCCCTTCGCCACTCAAACCACCTGTGGTTGACCATATCTCCACCTTGGCCACATCTTCAGCTGATAGACCAGAAATCGAACCGGTCACCGTTCCACCAGTAACGAGTGTCACTGTGTAATCACTGGTATCCGCACTCAGATCAACACGCTGTGCTTCTATGACCGGATACCCTTTCGCCCAAGCCTCTACATAATAGTCATCCGAAGCCGGAAGGCCGGAGAAGCTAAACACACCAGCACTGTTGGTCTGCACCGATTGCCATAGATTCTCTTTTGCGGAGTAAACCGTAACCCACCCCGATTCCATGCTCGGCAATCCACTTACCGTTCCGGAAAAATCAATGCCCGTAGCCATCGTTAAATCAATGTTGCTTTGATTACCTTCAGACAGATCCACCGGCACCGCAAGAGTGTAACCAACCATCCCCGCATCACCACCATAACACCCGCCAACCTGATCTTGAGGATCAACACAGACCCTGAAATCATCATTGGCAGAAAGTCCATTGATGACATAGCTCTGATCATCACCCTGTACCGTGATAATCACGCCCTGTCCACTGCTGGGCGACCACGCCTCTATCTGTGCTTCACCATCAACAGCCAGCCCACTCAGCGAACCACTGATGCTACGACTGATACTGGATAGCGTTATGGACAGCGTTGCATCGTTTGTACTGAGATCCAAATCAGTAGCGCGATAAATGCCGGTCAATCCACCGGTAAGCACACTGTAGAACCCGGCTGGATAGTTTCCTGAAGCCTCTTGAATAAACAGACGATAATCATCTGCCGCAGGCAATCCGGTAAACGATACCACCAACGTGGAATCCGTAACCGTGGCACTCTGAATCCCTTGAGCATCAACCTGATCCGACCAAACAAACAGATCAAATTGATCACCGCTTGATACAGCGTTCAAGGTCACTTGCACCATCCGACCAGTGGAAACGGTTAGATTGACATTGGAAACATCGGCAGAAGAGAGATCAATTTCCGTAGATGCCAACCAACTCACCGGTGCCACACCATCATCACCCACTGTACCGCCAAAATAGCCGTCACCGTAGTTATCAGAGATCACCTGAACGCGGTAATCACTGGCCGGAGCCAGTCCGCTGATTTGAAAGGTATGAGTGGTATCTGCCGGTGTAATACTCACTGAACCGGTTGTACCACTGGTTTCAGAGTAGGCTACCACCGTCAGGCTTTTATTCACTTCCAGACCTGAAAGAGCACCGGATATCGTGTAACGGGCTTCCTGTACCGAAATGATGAATGATTGCGCTAAACTATCGCCATCATCATCCTCAACCGTCACACTGACGACATACTCATCATCACTGGCAAAAGTATGCGTTACAGTCTCACCGGTAGATGTCGTACCATCACCGAAATTCCAAGTTACCGTTGAGATGGAACCCGTGGAAGCAGTGGCCGAAATGGAGAAAGAAGCCACAGCATCAGCCCGAATCAACTCAGGCCAAGTAATGGAAGAGACCGTGATCGGCAATGCCGTTTCAGTGGTGCTATCCTCCCCTGTCCAAACACCAACATCCAACAAACCAACACCCGCAGCACCCACTACCTGAACCGGTGTGGTTGATGCCGTGTTATCACCGGTGCCTAGCTGTCCGTTGGTATTGTTACCCCAAGCCCATACCGTGCCATCAGCGAGAATTGCAGCTGAATAGTCATGCCCTGCGGCCATGCTGGTCACATTGCTTAAACTGGTATTGCTCACCAAACTGGAATGAACATAACTGTCAGACGTACCATCGCCCAATTCACCATTTTGATTCTTACCCAAACCGGTCAGTGATCCGCCGCTGTCCAAAAACAGCGCATGGGCTGTGCCCATTTCTGTTTGAGCAATTCCACTCAACGCCGTGAGTTGACCCGCTGATGTGCGGTTGGCATAGCTCTCTGTTTCTGCCAGCTGACCCCAACCATTTGAACCCCAACCATAAACCAATCCATCACTGGTGTTGGCCAAAACCGAACTCAACCCGCTGGAAATCCGACTGACTGTTGAAGGCAGCGCCGCAACCTGACTTGGCGTAGTTACGCTGGTTACATCATCCCTACCAAGCTGGTTATCGCCGTTATCACCCCAACCCCAGACAGCCCCGTCTGAATCCAGAGCCAATGTATGCGCCCAACCCGCTGTTATGGAGACAATACCGGTCAGATTATCCACCTGAACCGGATCAAAACTGTGACTATCCACAGTGCTGTTACCCAATACACCGCAATTGGTCACTACCGTATTGCTCTCATCGTAACAAGAGTTCCAACCCCACGCCCACACCGTGCCATCCGCTTTAAGAGCAACGCTATGAGAGCCGCCGGTTGCTACCGCAACGATCTGCGTCAATCCGTTCACCTGAACCGGAGAACTCCGCATTGTTGATGTGCCATCACCCAACTGTCCGGCACCGTTATACCCCCAAGCCCACACTGTTCCGTCTTTCTTGGCTGCCAGAACAAAGCCACCGCCGGCAGAGATATCTCGCACATCGGTAATATCCAACAACTCAGGCGTTGAACGACTCGACACAGAATCACTGTCAACACCCAACTGTGAATCACCATTCAAACCCCATGTCCAAACCCGCCCTTCATCGGTGAGCAGGACGGTAAAGGAAGAATTATAGTGCCCTACACGTACAACACCATTGGCCGGCACCAGTGGATTGCCATCACCGGAATCATCAACACCATCGCCATCAGTATCGGCAATAATCGGATTTGAAGCTGCCGTTGCTTCAGCACTGTTGGTCAAGCCGTCATTATCGGTATCAAGCGCACCATCACTGCTGTCAAGACTGTCGAAACCATATGCCGATTCAAACAGATCTGGCATACCATCACCATCATCATCGGTATCACAGGCATCGCCGCTATTATCATTGTCCTGATCCAGTTGATCAGTATTGGCAATGCTTGGACAGTTGTCTGAACTGTCTTGAATGGTGTCGCCATCGGTATCTGCTAAAATGGTGGTGGATTCAGTGCTTGTACCGTTACTTGTGTCACTATCCACAGTGCTGCTGGACACAACAACACTATGACTGACACTGCCCGACTCCGTAGCCTGTACAATCAGAACGATATCCACCGATGCACCACCCGCCATCGTACCGATCTGACAGGTTACCGTTGACCCGCTCTGTGTGCAGCTTCCCTGCTCCGGCGTGGCGGATACATAGCTCATATTGCTGTCCAGCGTAGAGGATGTAACCACCTCGCTGGCCGATTCAGTGCCCTGATTACTTACCGTCATTGTATAAGTCAGATTGGCACTCTGTACCGCTGGATCACTCGCTTCAACCTGGCTGACTGTCATATCCACATCAGAAAAACTTTTTGCATCCATAAACGCCGCAACCTGTGGCGCAGCCGTTGCCATGGATAACACATTATACGCCGCGTTTTCGGTGTCTGTAATAGCGACACCACAGGCATAAGCGCCATCCGTTCCGCATGTCAGATCCGGGCTGGAAAATTTACCTTCCAAAGGATCAATGTAGCTCATGATGGTGCCGAATTCTCCATCAATGCCATAGCCAAATGAGTATGAAAACAGTCCTTCAGTGTCATCACTGTATTGAGCACGCTCATGAAGATTGCCAAGATTGTGGCCCAGTTCATGGACAAGGGTGTAATCATCACAAAATGATGAACCATCCTTGCCTTCACCAACCACGGAGTACCCATGAGAGCTCTGTAATTGTCGATCACTGTTTCCCGTCCAACTGAATACACCCAGACCACAGCTACCCTGTTCACTGAGATCAAATGCACGTATCATTGTGACCAAATCAGCGCCGTAGTTGGCTCGCACTGTCTCAATATCGGAAAAAGCCGTTCCCAGACCCGTTCGCAGGGCAGTTAACGCACTCTCATTGGATGTGGCATCGGAATAATCCACTTCCATTGTATGCACCAATCTCAGTTCAAGATCGATACCACTATCCACATAGGCTTGGTTGGAAATCGTGACCAGCTGATTAATGCGCGTTTGAAGCGTACCATTTGGATAAAGGTCCGATAGACCGGGCGTATAGAGCACCATCAGATCAATCTGATTGGTTGCGCTGTGTGCCGTGGAAATACACGATAGCGACAACAACAAAGTCAATAGTGTTCCAAAAAGTGATACTGTTTTATTTTTCATTTGATATTCCAAATCATAACGCGGTCCGAGCAGGGTCGAGTTTCAGCTGACGATTGGGTTCTATTTGTCTCAGATTGAACAAACCTGCTCTGTCCATATCCATAAGCCATGTTTGCTGATCATGTATTTCCAACTTAAACACACCGGCCGGTGTTGGAATACGTCCGAAGGTGCCCGCTTCTCCACTGGTGATAATTACCCGATAGCGTGTACCCTGACCATAAATACGTCCAATCAATGAGACATCACCATTGGCATGTTCAGTGATTTTATCCCATTGAATGAAGCGGCGCAGATGGCCGGGCGGTTGGAAAATCGCCAATGTTTCTGGATCAGCGTTTTTCCACTGGCCAGCGTCTAAATCCACGGGCACCAACGCCTGTTCAGGCAGATGAGCTAACGTTTTTGGTAATGGCTGTTCGGGTTTTCGGCTGATAACATCAAAGAGCGGTTGCAATGGTCGTGTGCCAACATCCACACTGGTGGTGTCATCAGGCTTAAGCGCGGCGTTTTCCTGTTTTTCCTGTCTGTCAGACGCTTCTGTAATTGTAGCATCGGAAGACACTGGCTTTTTTTCCATACGCGTCTGATCGTCTGTCTGAGTGTTCATCACGATTACTGCCAGACCGATGATCAGTATCGCCAATGGAATGACTTTTCCAATAGAGATATTCATGGGTTCTTATATTATCACGTTCATCATTTCAGTAGGGATTGTTTTTTCTCAACCTGCTTTCGCCGACCAGTTTGGCCTGTTCTCCGGTACAATCAAGGTACTGGATGGCGATAGCATGAAAATGGGTCAAAGACATGTTCGCCTGTTTGGTATTGACGCTTGGGAACTGTACCAAACTTGCCCTGACAGGTCTGGAAAAACATTTGACTGTGGTCAGCAAGCAAAAAAAGCGCTGCAAAAGTTGATAAGCGGTCAAAAGGTGACGTGTAAATCAATCACACAGGATAAACATCGGCGCTGGGTGGCCCGTTGTTCGGTGTCGGATCAGGATATCGGTGGCACTTTGGTATCCCAGGGTTGGGCTACGGCGTATCAATATTTTAGTCGTCGCTATCTTCCGATGGAGAAAGCAGCACGTAAACAAAAAGTTGGTGGATGGGCAGGATTACCGGACCATCCTCCGATAAATCCGCGCACTTGGCGAAAAAATAATCCGCGCAAATAACGATAGCACCAGTTAACCTTGCACGCATCGCAGGTATAGTGAATAACTTGACCACCTGACTGGACGAAATACGAAAGGATCACACAGCATGCCCGCTTCCACCAACACCATACGCATCGGCACACGCGGAAGTCTTTTGGCGCTTTGGCAGGCCAAATGGGTTCGAGGTCAATTGATCGCCAACAACCCGGATTTGTCTGTAGAACTGGTCATCATTAAGACCAAAGGTGACAAGATTCTCGATGTGCCACTGGCCAAGGTTGGCGGTAAGGGACTGTTTGTTAAAGAACTGGAAGAAGCCATGCTGGATGGCCGCACCGATATTGCGGTGCATTCCATGAAAGATGTGCCATCTGAATTCCCTGAAGGACTGGGACTGGCAACGGTTTTGGAACGAGAAGATCCTCGGGATGCCCTGCTTTCGGTCAATTTCAACGGATTGGATGATCTACCAAAAAACGCTAAAGTCGGCTCCTCTTCCTTGCGCCGCCAGGCACAGATTCTCAACATCAGGCCTGATCTGGAGATTATTCCACTGCGCGGCAATGTCAACACACGGATTGATAAACTAAAATCCGGTGCGTTCGATGCAATCATTCTTGCAGCCGCTGGCGTAAAACGACTTGAAATGACCGACCATGTGGTTGAATGGCTTGATCCCAATCGGATGATTCCCGCAGCGGGCCAAGGTGCGGTAGGCGTGGAAACACGGATCAATGACACGCGGATTTTATCCCTGTTAGCACCGTTGGATCATCATGAAACTCATGTGCGCGTACTGGCCGAGCGATCCTTTTTGCACAAGCTGGAAGGCGGTTGCCAGGTGCCGATTGCCGCCCATGCGCGTCTTGATGGCGATACACTCTCCCTGCGCGGACGGGTCGGCAGTCTGGACGGTGCCACACTGGTTACCATGGAAAAATCCGCACCAATTTCCGATGCCGTACAGTTGGGTATTGACGTTGGGGAAGCGCTTTTGGAACAGGGTGCTGGTGAGATTCTTAATGCAGTAATAACCGAGACATCCTAAACCATGGCAGTCAATCTCAAAAAACGTACAGTCGTCATAACCAGACCTGCTCATCAATCAGCAAAAACGGCCCAATTGATCAAACAGTTTAATGGTCAATCCATAATTGCTCCGCTTTTGAGCATTCAACCACCACAAGATCCAAAACCGCTGGCATCCGCTCTGGATAATCTGGATCGCTACGATGCGATACTATTCACCAGCGCCAACGGTGCTCAACCGATTCTTGATCGTTGGCCCACACCGCCTGACACCATGCCACCACTCTACGCTATTGGTGAAAAAAGCGCCGAATCACTCCGCAAAGCGGGTTATACCTGCCTGACACCTGATCACGGTCCGTCTAATGCCGAATCTTTGGCTCGTTTCATTCTGTCAACCAGTGAGCCAAAACAGATAAAACGGTTTTTATTCCTACGCGCTGAACAGGGCAAAGAGATACTCACCACCCTATTGACCGAAGCAGGCCATAAAGTAAACCTCGTCTTTGCCTATCGGACCAGCCCGGCAGAATCAATGCCTGAAGCCATTGAACAAACACTTCAAAAAGAAATTGTACCTGCTGTTTTATTATTAAGCCTGAAGACGGCAGAAAACTTTTTGGATCTACTACGCAGTAGTCACGCAGCAGACACAGCGTTTACCTGTTTGATCAATTTTCCGTTTCAGGCATCACTATTCGCTGATTTTCCTAATATTCAGATCATCAAAAATCAGAGCGTTAAAGGCCTATTAGCAGAGTTTGCCAAACTTACTTGAACATCCCTTTTGCATCCAATTGTAAGCCAGGAAAACGCCGATACAAACTTAAAGTATCTAATAAATTATGGCGACCGATATTTCCGTCTCTGCGGGAATGTCGGACACACGCTTATCTGCACTATAATTATCAACAAACAATATACTGTTTTATAAAAGAAATTATCAGAATCAGAATCTATCAATTGAAAGTTGATTTCAAATTTGTTTT
>JADFWU010000030.1 GCA_015234045.1 Magnetococcales bacterium | reverse complement strand
AAGATTGTTGCCCGCTTCCCCACATTGAGCATGGTGCCTTTCCTGGTGGCAGGCAGCGACCTTGTGACCATCCTTCCTGATGGCACCGCGCATTTCGTTTCAAAACCATTGGGGCTTAAAGTACGTCGTTTGCCGATGAATACACCCAAGCTGCGTTTTGCTATGGCATGGCATCCGCGAACGGATAAAAGTCCGCCGTGTATTTGGCTACGCGAGCGAATTCGCGTATTGTATGAAACCTGGGAAAAAGAGACCCCTTGGGATAAGGATCTTTTGTGAGGAGGTTGGTGAAAATGTGTTTTTCTGCTTGTGATGGTGCAGCGGATGGGCGAGAATAAAATTTCGAACATCTACAATTTGGTTTGATTGAAAACAGAGGACTAAGGGCCATGGACTGGTGGATTGCCATTCGAAGACCCAACACGTCAAACCGAAAGGTCATCATTACGCAACCTTTTCGTGAAGAAATAGAGGCGGAAAAGGAGTTTGCTTCCCTCAGAGCAAATGCTTCCAGTGATGCGGAAGTCTGTCAGCCTGTTCAAGCGGCTACAGAGCAGGAAGCAATCAGCCGCATGAAAGATCTGATGGGTTGGTGACTCAACTTTTACAAAGCGTTTAAGTGCTGAATCAAATAGTCAAACTGTGATTTTGCCGCATTTGTGAGGCGCTGGTCAGAGTGTTTTTAGCTATTTGATTGCGTTAGCAATATTTATTGCCGTGAAATAGTATGTAGCGGCATTTATTGACTTGATGGGGGCTGTTTTCCCCATCAATTTGGATTTACCGTGAAAATCGCAGAGTGAATTTCATGGATTGAAGGGTGAAACGTTGCCTCACCCTTCAATTTGGTATGCTTAGGGGAAATTCATGGGTGGCAATTCCGACAAGAAAAAATCAAGCAAAAAAGCGCGTGGGATCGCGTTGAAGGGCCAAACTGGTCCAGACGGGAATCCTCTCCCCGATGATCCGCGTGCATTTGAGCAGGGCTTGGACATCGAAGCTATTTTTAACAACGAAGATATCCTCGGTACAGGGGATGATTCCGCCTTGATGGGTGGGTCATCCGCTAAAGACAACGAGGGGGATGCCATGGCGGAAAATAACGATAAAAACAGCAAGAAAGGCGGGGCAACCAAGGAGCGGGTTGCCTTACTAGAAGATTCAGTCACCACCCTGCGCAAGGAACGGAATAGCCTTGGGAACCGGGTCGAGATTTTGGAGGAGCGGCTCCAGATTCTGGAAAATATGGTCCCCGCGCAACTTCAGATGTTGTCGCAACGGTTGGTGGATCTTTCCCGTCAGCCTGGCCCTCAAGGTGAGACTGGCCCCGCTGGTCCCCTCGGTCCCAAGGGTGATAAAGGCGATAAAGGCGATGTCGGTCCTTCAGGTCCAACAGGTCCGCAAGGGCCGTCCGGTCCTCAAGGTCCACGCGGTGCCGTTGGTCCGCAAGGTGCTGTCGGTCCTCAAGGCCCATTGGGTCCGCAAGGTCCGTCCGGTTCTATTGGTCCTCCGGGTCCACGTGGTCCTGTTGGTCCACAAGGGCCTTCTGGTGAGCCTGGTCCGCAAGGCGTGCCGGGCTCCCGTGGTCCACAAGGCCCCATCGGTCCACAAGGTCCGGTTGGTCCCAAAGGCGATACCGGTCCAGCTGGTCCAGCTGGTCCAAAAGGGCCTCCTGGTCCACAAGGTCCGCAAGGTCCGCGTGGTCCACATGGTGAGTCCGGTCCGCAAGGTCCTATGGGTCCACGTGGTCCCGCTGGTCCACAAGGTCCGCAAGGTCCGCAAGGTGCTCAAGGACCACTCGGCGCGATCGGTAAAGCCGGTCCTGTCGGTGCTCAGGGTGCGCCTGGTCCTCGGGGTGTGCCTGGTCTACAGGGACCTCCTGGTCCAGTAGTTCCAGACAAAATCGGTCCTGCCGGTCCTGTTGGTCCGTTGGGTCCTGAGGGTCCTGAGGGTCCTGAAGGTCCGAAGGGTGATCAGGGTGAAAAGGGTGATCCTGGTCCTGAAGGTCCACAGGGTAACCTTGGTCCTCAGGGGCTGAAGGGTGACCTGGGTCCGCAGGGTCCAAAAGGTGACCAGGGCGAGCAGGGCGTACAGGGTGAAGTCGGTCCTGAAGGTCCTGAAGGTCCAAAAGGCGACAAGGGTGACAAAGGTGAGCAGGGTGAAACCGGCGAACAGGGTGGGCAAGGCGATCTGGGGCCAGAGGGTCCTGTTGGTCCGCGTGGTCCTGCTGGTTCGCAGGGTCCTGCCGGTCCTCAAGGTCCTGCCGGTCCGCGTGGTCCTGCTGGTCCACAAGGTCCGCAAGGTGATATCGGTCCTCAAGGCCCAGCCGGTCCTCAGGGATCAAGTGGTAATGATGACTGAGTAACCACAGTATGATGGTAATGTACAAAAAGCTCAGGCTCGCGCCTGGGCTTTTTGTTCTTTCGAGTGGTGCATTGCCATTTGAATCAGGCTCCATTACCCTTCAAACGGTATGCTGATAAAATCAGACATCAAAGGCGTTTATTCAGAGGATAATACGGTGCATGATCATCATAGCAAGCAACCAGATCCATCCCTTCCGACAACATTAGATGGGCTCCGGGATGCTATCGATTCGGTAGATGATAAAATTCATGATCTGTTGATGGAGCGTGCCCAATATGTGCTTCAGGTAGGGCGTGTCAAAGGGCATGCGCCTGGAGTGGCTTTTTATCGTCCAGAGCGGGAAGCGCGTATTCACCGGCGCTTGGAAAAGCGTCATCGTGGACCTTTGCCCATCAGTGGATTGCATCGGATCTATCGGGAAATTATTTCTGCCTCGCTCAGTCTGGAGAAAAAACTCACCGTTGCCTATTTAGGACCAGAAGCCACATTTACTCATCAGGCGGCTCTGAAGCAGTTTGGTAATGCTTTTGACACGTTTGCAGTGCAGACCATTGCTGAAGTTTTTCATGAAGTTGAGGTGGGTCGCGCTGATTATGGTGTGGTGCCTGTGGAAAACTCCATTGAAGGTGTAGTCAACCATACTCTCGACTGTTTTGTGGATTCGCCGCTGAAAATTTGTGCGGAAGTTTTATTGCCTGAAGTGCATGTTCTGCTGTCTCGTGAAATGGAGATTAGTCGGATTCGTAAGGTGTTTGGCCATTTTCAAGCGATTCGCCAATGTCGCGGCTGGTTGGACAAGCATCTGCCAGAGGCTGAGGTCATTTCAGTGAGTTCAACCGAGCAGGCAGCCAAACGGGCTGCGGATAAAAAGCGTTCGGCGGCTGTTGCCGGTGTCTATGCGGCGGATCATTTTGGTCTTCATGTGTTGGCCGAGCATGTGGAAGATGATGCGGACAAGGAAAATCGTTTTTTGGTGGTGGGCAATAAAAGTCCAGATCCATCGGGCCAGGATAAGACCAGTTTGATGCTTTCATTCCGGGATCAGCCTGGTTTTCTGCATCGGGTTTTGGGCGTGTTTGCCCAACAAGAGGTTAATCTGACACGGATTGAATCCCGTCCTTCCCGCAAGAAGGCGTGGGATTATCTGTTTTACGTGGATTTTGAAGGACATCACGACAATGGCACAGTAGCCACTGCGTTGGCATCGTTGGCAGATATTCCAGGTGTTTCTGCCAAGTTGTTGGGTTCCTATCCACTGCGTGCGCTTTAGAATTATTCGCTAGGGAGTAGATCAACGGTGTCCTTTTTCATCAGACGGATGGCGATAATCGGTGTGGGTTTGATGGGCGGTTCTCTGGCTCAGGCCCTCAGACAGAAGGATCTGGTTGGAGAGGTGGTAGGTGTCGCCCGCCGACGCTCATCGGTTGAGAAAGCGCTGGAGATGGGTGTCATTGACAAAGGGTATTTTTCAGCAAAAGAAGCCGTGGTTGATGCGACCTTGATTTTGATCTCCACACCGGTCAGCACCATTGTTCCAATAGTAGAGGATATCGCACCACATTTGGTCAAAGGGGCTGTTGTCACCGATGTCGGTAGTGTCAAAGGCGATATTGTCCGCCAGTGTGAAGCACTCATGCCTGAAGGATGTCACTTTGTTGGTGGACATCCCATTGCCGGACGTGAGCATGTGGGCGTAGCGTCTTCGTTTCCCTCCTTGTATGAGGGCAGTCGCACGATTTTAACGCCTACCGATAAAACCGCTGATCAGGCGTTGGAGTTGATTCGTCTGGTGTGGGAATCTGCCGGATCTCAAATAGAAGTGATGAATGCGGATTATCATGATCGGGTATTGGCAGCCACCAGCCATTTGCCGCATCTTATGGCCTATAATATTGTGAATACCTTGTCAGATCTGGAGGAGGATATCCGTTCTGAGGTGTTTCGCTATGCGGCCAGTGGCTTTAGGGATTTTACCCGGATTGCATCATCAGATCCTACCATGTGGCGGGATATCTGTATGGAAAATCGTGAAGCGATTGTAGAGATGCTGAATCGTTTTAAAGTCGATCTCGAAAAACTCACTGAGAAGGTATCTGAAGGGGATATGGATGCCTTGTATGGCATTTTTGCCCGTTCAAAAAATACTCGGGATCGAATATTAAAGGAAAATAAGGTGTTGCGTGGCGAATAGGCAGCTTTGCCGCCAATCCATGCGCCATAATCGGAAACACGCAGCTCATTGTTGAGGAAAATCCATGCAGGCAGATGATCAAATCGGACTGGCTCTGACCGCTCAAGCGGGCGATACACCGCTTTCCGGGCAGTTTTCACCGCCGGGTGATAAATCCATTTCACATCGTTCGATCATTTTTGGTGCATTGGCCGAAGGAGAAACCAATACCACCAATTTGTTGGAAGGTGAGGATGTTCTGCGTACCGTGGCGGCTTTTCGGACCATGGGTGTGAAAATCGACCGTCAGGGTGCAGGTGCCTATCGGATTCATGGTGTTGGACTGGATGGACTGAGTGAGCCGGATAATGTGCTGGATATGGGTAATTCCGGGACGGGAATGCGTCTTCTGGCCGGTCTGTTGGCCAGTCAGCCGTTTCTTTCCGTATTGACAGGTGATGGAAGCCTGCGTGGTCGTCCCATGGGACGCATTGTCAAGCCACTGACTCAGATGGGAGCCCAAATTCTTGGGCGTGATAATGGTCGTTTAGCGCCTTTGGTGATTCAGGGAACCGAATTGGTGCCCATTCATTACCAGAGTCCAGTAGCCTCTGCACAGGTCAAGACAGCGATTCTCCTGGCCGGACTCAATACCGCCGGTGAGACCCGTGTGACTGAACCGGCTGTTTCAAGAGATCATACCGAGCGGATGTTGTCGGCTTTTGGTGCCACCGTGCAACGCGATGGCCTGACAGTGTCAATAGACGGTTGGCCAACGCTCACCGGACAGAGCATAGAAGTGCCAGCGGATATCTCCGCTGCGGCGTTCCCAATTGTTGCCGCACTTCTGGTGCCAGGATCAGATATTACCCTAACCAATGTCGGACTCAATCCCACGCGCAGTGGTATCGTTGATGTGTTGACCGCCATGGGCGGACGGATCGAAAAGTTGAATCCGCGTACCGTGGGCGGTGAGCCTGTGGCGGATCTGCGTGTACAGCACTCACAGCTTAAAGGGATCGAAGTGCCACCGGATGTGGTGCCCAGCGCTATTGATGAGTTTCCCGTTCTGTTTGCAGCCGCTTCTTTTGCCGAAGGAAAAACCGTTATTACCGGTGCAGAGGAGTTGCGGGTCAAAGAGAGTGATCGGATTGCAGCCATGGCCAAGGGGTTGACGGCTATTGGTTCTAATTTTACCGAGACCGAAGATGGTGCCATCATCATCGGTCAACCCGATGGTTTGTCCGGTGGTGCAACGGTGGATTCTCATACCGACCATCGGATTGCCATGAGTCATCTGGTGGCCGGATTGGCTTGCAAAAAGCCAGTTACCGTGACCCGGTGTGATAATATTAATACCTCATTTCCCGGTTTTGACGGCTCAATGCGCGGATTGGGCGCAAACATCAATCGTGCGCTGTTAGCATAGCGTGCGCCATGTGGCGTGCGTTGTCAGTGGTGGCAAGGCGTGCTTGCGGGAATGACAAGTATGAAATTCATTCAACTGCGTAACATCTAAAAGTGGTGCGGGAGAGCGTCATGAAAAGTCGGTTGGTTGTGGCTTTGGATGGGCCAGCAGGTGCGGGTAAAGGGACGGTATGTCGTGGAGTGGCCGCCCGCTGTGGTCTTCTCTATCTGGATACCGGTGCCATCTATCGTGCGGTTGCTCTCTCGTCGCTGGAACATGGTGTTGAGAAGGATAATGTAGAAGCACTGGCGGAAATCGCGCGTACCATGCCTTTTGAATTTCGTCTGGATGGGAATGGTGCCTGGAAAGCATGGCTTGGTGAAAGGGACGTGTCCCAATCACTCCGGGAAGAGGATGTTGGTCAGCGGGCATCTCAGGTTTCAGCGCTTCAGCCAGTGCGGGCGGCGTTGCTCGAATTTCAGCGTGGATATGGTGCTGGCGTTGATGTGGTTTTGGATGGCCGTGATGTGGGCACGGTGGTTTTTCCCGATGCCGATCTTAAGATATTTTTAACAGCTTCTTTGGAAGAGCGTGCAAATCGTCGTGTTCGAGAGTTGCATCAACGCGGAGAACCTGCTAATTTGACTCGAATCCGCGAAGATATGGCACAACGGGATGCTCGGGATGCAGGGCGAAAACACGCTCCCTTGCTGCCAGCCGATGACGCTATTGTCGTGGATACCTCTTCAATGACACCAGAACAGGCTGTTGATTCAGTGGTTCAATTGGTGGAAGAAAAGAGATAAATGCAGCAATTGGTTGGATGGACCTTGATGAAGGCTATCCTATTGTTAACTATTTAAACCTTCCGTTTTTCCGAGGAAATCTCAGTGGTTGCTGAAGAGCCAGGCCTGGGTGCCGCCGACGATGAGGTCCTTAATGAGGACTTTGATGCTCTGCTAGAAGAGTTTTTTGAACAAGGTGTTGGTAAAGAGGGACAAGTTGTCACCGGTACCATCATCCAACGTGAAGGAGACGAATACGTCATTGACGTAGGCCTGAAGTCCGAAGGTCGTCTCTCCATCCGCGAATTCCGTGAAGGGGGTGAAGAATCTACCCTCGTTGTGGGAGACACCGTACAGGTGTTTGTGGAACGGAGTGAGGATCAAAATGGACTGGCTGTTCTCTCCCGCGAGAAAGCGATCCGTGAAGAGGCTTGGGTGTCTCTTGAACTTGCCTTTAACAGTCAGGAGACAGTTATTGGTCGGATTATGGGTAAGGTTAAAGGTGGTTACACCGTAGATCTTAACCGTTTGGCGGCTTTCTTGCCCGGTTCACAGGTGGATGTACGTCCTGTTCACGATATCAGCCGTTTGCAGGAAAGCGAACAGCCGTTCGAGATCCTCAAAATGGATCGCCGGCGCGGTAATATCGTTGTTTCCCGTCGTACGGTTATTGAAAAGCAGCGTGAGAATGCCCGGAAGGCACTCCTCGAGACTCTGCATGAAGGTATGATCCTTGACGGTGTTGTGAAAAACATCACCGATTATGGTGCCTTTGTCGATCTCGGTGGCCTTGACGGTCTGCTGCACATCACTGATATGTCCTGGAAGCGGGTTAAACACCCTTCCAACGTCGTGAATGTGGGCGATACCGTTTCTGTACAGGTAATCCGTTTCAATCCAGAGAATCAACGCATCTCCCTGGGTATGAAACAGCTGTTGACCGATCCTTGGGAAGGCATTGGTGCCAAGTATCCTCCGGGAAGCAAGTTCAAGGGCACTGTGACCAATATCACCGATTACGGCTCATTCGTTGAGTTGGAACCCGGTGTGGAAGGTTTGGCTCATATCTCCGAACTGGCCTGGACCAAAAAGAACGTACATCCCTCCAAGATCCTTGAAGTGGGTCAGGAAGTGGAAGTGATGGTTCTGGATGTGGATGCCGAGCGTCGTCGTATCTCGCTGGGTGTTAAACAGTGCATGGAGAATCCTTGGAAAGCCTTTGCAGACAAAAATCCTGTGAATACCACAGTCAGTGGTGAGATCAAAAATATCACAGAATTCGGTCTGTTTGTCGGCCTCGAAGGGGATATCGATGGTCTGGTCCATCTTTCAGATGTGACTTGGGATCCGAACCCCACCGAAGAGGTGTTGCGCCAGTTTAAGAAAGGTGAAGAGGTTGAGGTTGTTGTGCTCTCCTTGGATCCCGATAAAGAGCGTATCTCTCTTGGTATGAAACAAGCACAACCTGATGAGTGGACCACCTGGGTTGATGCCAATCCACGTAATTCTGTGGTAACTGGTGTCGTCAAGGAAGCGTTCAACTCTGGCGTAGCTGTGACGCTTGCTGAAGGTGTTGAAGGATTGATCCGTCGTTCTGAGTTCTCTCAGGATGACCGTGATGGCGCTAAACTGGTTGTCGGTGAAAATGTTGAAGTCCGCATCGTGCAGGTTGATCGGCAGAAGCGGAAACTTTCACTCTCCATCAAAGCCCTTGAAATGGCTCAAGAGCGTAAAGCGATTAAAGAGTACTCTTCTGATGGTGGTAACACCGCAACCAGTAGTCTTGGTGAAGCGCTGAGCCAAGCCCTTGAGCGGGCCAGTAGTGGTACACCCGCAGAGGAAGAGTAGTTCTCTAGTGTGATTGAGTCAGGAAGAGGTGTTTTGTTATTACTCTTCCTGGCTCATATGAGCAACATGCCTGATGTCGGTAGATCACCGGTTGGTGCCATTCAGGTATGTATTCCATCGAAATAGAACTTGGGTGTTGCTCACCCTGAGTTCGCTTGATTCATCGGAATAACCATGACCAAGTCAGAATTGATTGATGCGCTTTCGCAGCGAAAAGATCTCTCCCGTAAGGAAGCTGAAATCGTGGTGAGTACTGTCCTCAAAGAGATTAGTGATGCTCTTGGACGGCAGGATCGCGTAGAGCTGAGAGGGTTCGGAAGCTTCAGCGTTAAGGTCCGTCCCTCCCGGGAAGGTCGCAACCCGAAAACAGGTGATAAAGTTCAGGTCTCCGAAAAGCGGGTGCCTTTCTTTAAAGCCGGTAAAGAGTTGCGACAGCGAGTAGACGGCTGAGATTAGTCGGATATTTCTCTGATTTGCAAACTAATGCCAGTCAGCTGTTAAGACTTGCCTACTCTGTGTATTATCTTATTTGAGTGGATGGGTTTTGGTTCGCGCCTGACAGGATAAACCTCGTGGGGTTTTGTCTGTCAGGCGTAACTGTTTCTGGTTTGTATATGGTTTTATTTCAGAGCTTGTTTGGCACGCGTAAAATACAGTGCTGTAGCTGGACAGTGCTTTTTAACCGTACTGTATGCGAATACATAGAGGCGGTGAACCTGTTTTCCAGCTGCACTCTGTACGATACAATGCGTTTCTGGACATGTCCTTTAGGACGTTGAACATGCTGCGTTGGTACAATCTCCTGTTGCTGGCTGCTTTGGTGATTTTGATCGCACTGTTTGCTGTGGCGAATCAATCTGAGGTGGTGTTGAGCATTCCCGGTGGTTTCCCCATGGGTCCATCCCAGGTCCGCCTGCCTGTTTTCGGGCTGGTGTTTGGACCGCTCTTTTTGGGCTTTTTTCTCGGTGTTTTTTTTTGTTGGTTGAACGCACGTAACAGTCAGCATCGTTGCGATGAATTGCTACGCACAAATCTCGCGTTGCGCGAAGAGGTGACCAACCTTAGGAATCTACCGCTGGAGAGTGATACCGGATTTTGATGGTTTGGATGGTAGGAGACGCTTTTTGGAGACCTGCATGACACTGATACCCTTTATAGGATTGGTTTGATCATGGAACCTTCAGCGCTTATTGGCTGGATTGCCGCGCTGTTGGCGACAGGTGTCATCCTGTATAATATCGGTTTCCGTTCTGGTTATAGAGTGGGATTTCATCAGAGTAAACCCGAACATAACCCGGCGGCCTACTATCGTGGATTAGGGTTTTTGCTTGCTGATGAGCCAGATAGGGCAATTGAAGAGCTGATTAAAGAGCTGCGTATCAATTCGGAAACCGTTGAGATACACCTTTCTCTGGGCAATCTTTTTCGGGATCGTGGAGAGGTCGGACGGGCGATTCGGATTCATCAAAATATTATCGCACGGCCACAATTGGAACAGGACGTTCAAGCAGCGGCTTTGTTTGCTTTAGGTGAAGATTATCGCCAAGGTGGATTCCTTGATAGGGCGGTAGAGACCTATCGGCGGGTTCTCAAAATTGATCCGGAGCATCGAAAAGCACTGAGCGGATTGTTGTCTCTGCATGAGAGTGAAGGGCGTTGGGATCGGGCCTTGCGTGCTTTGGTGCGATTGGAGAAAGCAGGCCATCCGGCAGATCCACGCCGCAGTGCGCATTTGCATGTTAAAATCGCTCAGGAGAGCCAACGACAAGGCGATGAACGTGCGGCTGAAAAGCTGTTTGAAAAAGCAATTCGAATTTTTCCTGGTTGTGTGGAAGCCCATCGATTGTTGGGTGAATCCATGTTGGCACAAGATCGGAACCGGGCGGCAGTGAAACGCTTTACCGCACTGCAAAAAGCGCGGCCCAGCCACTTTTTTCTATTGGTGGAACCGCTACAGCAGGCGTGCGAGAGACGGAATGATGCGGCTGGCTTTGAGAAGCGTGTCGTGCGTGCCCTTGAAGCACCAACGGCATCGGCACAGCTTTTTGTTCAATGGAGCGCCATCCTGGAGTCGCAATCTCGCTGGGAGTCAGCGGCTGAAGTCTTGAAAAAAGGGTTGGAGAACCATCCAAAATCAGCTGAACTGGCGTGGCGCTTGACACGGGCCTTGAGCCAGCTTGAACGTTGGGAGGAAGCTACTAATGCAGGACATGATTGCCTGCAACAGTTGGCGCTAGGGCACCATAATTTTCAATGTGCCCAGTGTGGTTTCAAATCTCATGATATCTATTGGAAGTGCCCTCAGTGCCACCGTTGGGATATGATGGAACCAATATAGCGTTGGGATGATTTATTGATTATCCATGTGCAAGGTTCAAACCACCGGCTTTAGCCGGTATCCGGGCTTTCAGTCCGCAATATGAATCCATCCGCTTCAGAGGGTGGTTGTTTGGGTTAGGATTCAGTATGTCTGGAAATGGTTTCCAGGCGATTATCCAATAATAGTGGAGTTAGTAACAGATGCGTATCCTGATTGCCTGTGATCATGGTGCTCTGGAGTTGAAAGATTATTTGGTGGCCAGCCTTCAAAAGCGGCAAGATGTCACTGTGGATGATCTTGGCGTACATAGTTCAGATTCGGTAGATTATCCTGATTATGCGGATGCGCTTTGCAAAGGCGTGTTGGCAGAGTCTGACGCTGTTCGGGGTATTTTACTTTGTGGTACTGGAATTGGTATTTCCATTGCTGCAAACCGCTATCCCGGTATTCGTGCTGCGCTGTGCCATGATGAGTGCACGGCGCGTTTGAGCCGTGAACACAATAACGCCAATGTCTTGGTTTTGGGCGGTCGTACTACAGGACCGGTTGTGGCGGAAGGCATTTTGGATACTTGGTTGAGCACCGCGTTTGAAGGTGGACGGCATGAAGGACGGTTGAATAAAATTGAGGTGCTTTCCCAAACTTACCGGGACGGAAAATAGTACCGGGAAACTACTATTATATGGATGGGTGTGTTCGCTCATCACTTGAAAAATCAAGCAAGGAGTGTGTCCGCATGGCACCCGCAATGACAGAGCTTAAACAGACAGATCCCGAACTGTTCAGCGCCATTGGTGAGGAACTGACCCGACAACAGGATCAGATTGAACTGATCGCCTCGGAAAATATCGTCAGCCAACCGGTGTTACAGGCCCAAGGCAGCGTCCTGACCAATAAATATGCCGAAGGCTATCCACACAAGCGCTACTATGGTGGTTGTGAATATGTGGATAAGGCTGAAGATCTGGCTATTGAACGGGCTAAAGCGTTGTTTGATTGTCAGTATGCCAATGTGCAGCCGCACTCTGGATCTCAGGCCAATATGGGCGCGTATATGGCGATGATGCAGCCCGGTGACAGGTTGTTGGGTATGTCACTGGCGGCTGGTGGTCATCTGACGCATGGCTATAAGATCAACTTCTCTGGTCAAGTGTTTGAAGCCTACCAATATGGCCTGAAGTCTGAGACAGAGACCATTGATTTTGATGAAGTTCGGGCCATGGCATTAGCGCATAAGCCCAAGGTGATTGTGGCGGGTGCGTCGGCTTACAGCCAGATTATTCAATTTGATCGGTTCCGTGAGATTTGTGACGAAGTGGGTGCCTACCTGATGGTAGATATGGCGCACTTCGCTGGATTGGTTGCGGCAGGTGAGCATCCCAGTCCGTTTCCTTATGCCGATATCGTTACCAGTACTACGCATAAGACGTTGCGCGGTCCACGTGGTGGTTTGATCCTGACCAATAATGAAGAGTTGGCCAAAAAGATCAATTCCAAGATTTTTCCTGGCATTCAGGGTGGTCCACTGATGCATGTGATCGCGGCTAAGGCGGTTGCGTTCAAAGAGGCGCTCTCTGAGGAGTTCCGCCAATATAGTAAACAGGTCCGCATCAACGCTAGCACGTTGGCAGATACCTTGGTGGAAGGGGGGTTGAGGATCGTTTCTGGTGGTACTGAAAATCATCTGATGCTGGTTGATCTGACCTCACGGGATATTACTGGTAAAGATACTGAAGCTGCGCTTGAGCGTGCGGGTATTACCTGTAATAAAAATGCGATTCCTGGTGATCCACGCAGTCCGTTTGTCACATCCGGTGTTCGTTTGGGTACGCCAGCAGCCACCAGCCGTGGTTTTGTGGCTGAAGATTTTGTCGCTGTGGGCCGGATGATTGTTCGGGTTGTAGATGCTGTTTCCGAAAAAGGGCCAGAAGGCGATTCGGCCATTGAGGCGGAAGTGCGCGAAGAAGCGTTGGCTCTGTGTAAGAAATATCCTATCTACGTTGGCTTGTAAGACAGCGTAATGTCAAAGTCTCAGGATCGCAACCGGATGAAACGGGCATTGCGTCTTGCTGCACGGGCAGCAGGACGCACCCGACCTAATCCCATGGTGGGTTGTGTCATCGTGCAGGGTGATCAGGTGATCGGTCAGGGGTTTCATCCCAAGGCGGGAGAGCCACATGCAGAGGTGTTTGCACTGAGAGAGGCAGGTGACGCGGCACGTGGTGCCACGGCGTATGTCACCTTGGAGCCATGCAGCCATCAGGGGCGTACACCGCCTTGTGCGGATGCTTTGGTTGCAGCGGGTGTCAGTCGTGTTGTGGTCGCCATGGTTGATCCCAATCCAAAAGTGGCAGGCCGAGGTGTCGCGCGTTTGCGGGAAGCCGGTATCACCGTGGATGTCGGATTGTGTGAAAGTGAAGCGCAGGCGCTCAACCAACCCTTTGTCACCTGGGTGACTTGGGGTAGACCGATGGTGACCCTCAAAGCAGCGACATCACTGGATGGAAAAATTGCTACGAGAACCGGTCACAGTCAGTGGATTACTGGTCCTGCGGCGCGTCAGCGGGTTCAGCGGATGCGTGATACCCATGATGTGGTGATGGTGGGTAGTGGTACGGTTAAGGCGGATGATCCGCGTTTGAACTGCCGTCTTTCCAAGGGGCGAGATCCGATTCGCCTGGTTGTGGATTCCAAACTTGCCATTGATGATTCTGCCAAGTTGTTTCACTCCGGTGATGCGCCGTTGTGGATTGCTACGACGGATCAAGCACCGATTGCGCGTCGTCGTGCGTTAGAGTTACGCGATAATGTGCGTATTCTTACCTGTTGGCAGGATAGCCAGGGGCGGGTTGATCTTTCCGATCTGATGCAGAGGTTGGGTGAATTGGAAGTCACTTCGGTACTATCCGAGGCTGGTGGACGGTTGACGGCTTCTTTGCTGGAAGATCGGCTTGCGGATCGTTTGGCGTTGTTTATGGCTCCTAAATTGATTGGTGGCCAAGATGCTGAAGGCGTGTTGGCCGGTGTGGGTGTGAATTTGTTGAGCGAGTGTCCGACACTCTGTAACATGCAGACCCGCATGGTTGGCCCTGATCTGTTGCTGGAAGGATCTCTCTGTTATCCGGGTGCCGGTGACGCGATTTAATGTCCTGTGCGGCCTTTTCGGGCAATAATGATTCATTCCGCTGTTGCGTTCCATTTCAATTTCCCTCTATTTCTGGTTATAATTTCGAGATTTCTGTAAATCTGGAGCCTGTACCTGTGTGGCACTTACCTGTGAGATGTAGATGTTTACTGGATTGATCGAGGACCTGGGCACGGTTCACGCCATTCAAAAAGGTTCCGAAGATTGGAATCTGACCGTTGGATGTGCCATGCCGATGGATGCGATCACGCTTGGTGACTCCATTGCTGTAAACGGCGCTTGTCTGACCGTCGTGGATATAGCGGCCGACCGTTTTACGGTTCAAGTTTCAGCAGAAACAGTAAGGCGCACTCACTTTCAGGAGATGCAGACTGGTAACCGGGTTAATCTGGAACGGGCACTACAAGTTGGTGGTCGTCTGGATGGTCACCTCGTCCAAGGGCATGTTGATGCTGTCGGGCAGGTGAGTCGGATGACACCGCGCGGACGATCCATCGAAGTTTGGTTTCAACTGCCCAGTAGCGCGGGTCGTTATGTGGTTGCCAAAGGTTCCATCGCTGTGGATGGTGTCAGTCTGACGGTTAATGCGGTTCAGGATATGGATTCTGAAACCCGTTTTTCGGTCAACATCATCTCCCATACACAAACAAAAACCACCCTCGCCACCATGCGTGTCGGGCAGAATGTCAACATTGAAACAGACTTGATCGGTCGGTATGTAGAGCGGCTCATGGGCCGTGGTACACGCTGTCCGACAGGGGGTGTTGATGAAGCCTGGCTGCGGAAGAGGGGAATACTCTGATCGGCTGCAAATATGGCACAATTTGATAGTATTGATTCGGTCATCGAAGACATTCGCCAAGGTAAAATGGTGATTCTTGTCGATGATGAAGACCGCGAAAACGAAGGAGATCTAATCATCTCTGCGGATGCGTGTACGCCGGAAATGGTGAACTTCATGGCCACTCATGGCCGTGGGTTGATCTGTCTGGCGATGACCCAAGAGCGGGTCGAGTACATGAAATTACCGCTGATGGTGGTGGACAATGATGCCAAGTTTAAAACGGCGTTTACCGTCTCCGTGGAAGCGAAAACCGGTGTCACTACTGGTATCTCCGCTCATGATCGCGCACGCACCATTGAAGCGGCCATTGATGAAAAGAGCACGCCGGATGATTTGGTTCGTCCCGGACATATCTTTCCTTTGATGGCCTCTGAAGGTGGTGTGCTGGTGCGCGCTGGTCATACTGAAGCCTCGGTGGATCTCGCTAAACTGGCCGGTCGTAACCCTTCCGCAGTGATCTGTGAGATCCTCAAGGATGATGGCAGTATGGCGCGGGTGCCCGATCTGATGGAGTATGCCAAAAAACACGGCATCAAGATCGCTACCATTGCTGATCTGATCTCCTATCGATTGCAGAATCAGCGTTTGGTGCATCGGGCAGTTGAGACACGCATGCCCAGTATTTTTGGCGGTGAATGGAATTTGATTGTCTACACCAATGATGTGGATGAGTTCCAGCATGTGGGTTTGGTAATGGGCGAGGTGGATGATGGTGAACCGGTTTTGGTGCGGGTTCACTCTGAGTGCCTGACCGGTGATCTTTTCGGCTCAATGCGTTGTGATTGTGGCAATCAGTTGCACGCCGCCATGGAGCAGGTCGGTAAAGAAGGACGCGGTGTCATACTCTATCTTCGACAAGAAGGCCGGGGAATTGGCCTGATCAACAAGATGCATGCCTATAATCTTCAGGATCAGGGATTGGATACTGTCCAGGCCAATGAAGAGTTGGGTTTTAATGCTGATCTGCGTGACTACGGTATTGGCGCACAGATGTTGATGGATATCGGTGCAACCCGGCTGAAGCTTCTGACCAATAATCCAAAGAAAATTGTTGGTTTGGAAGGGTATGGTATTGAAGTTACCGAGCGTGTGCCCATTGAAATAGATGCGTGTGATATCAATGCACGTTATCTCTCCACCAAGAAACATAAAATGGGTCACCTGCTGCGCCAGTTCTCGGATGAACAGGCCGCTAAGGCAAGAAACTAGGATAAAGGGAATCAAGTTATCATGAGTCAAGCCAATCGAGATCTGGAAGGGACGCTGGATGCATCCGGTGGACGTTATGCCCTGGTTGTGGCCCGCTTTAACAGCTTTATCACTGAGCGTTTGTTGGAAGGGGCAATGGATTTTCTGATCCGCCATGGTGCCAGTGAATCGGACATCACACGGGTTCGGGTGCCAGGTGCTTTTGAGATCCCTTTGGTTGCTCAGAAACTGGTAAAGAGTGACAAGTATGATGGTATTCTCTGTCTGGGTGCAGTGATTCGTGGTTCCACACCGCATTTTGACTATGTTTCTTCTGAGGTGAGCAAAGGTGTTGCTCAAGTCTCATTGGATAGTGGTGTGCCCATCGGTTTTGGTGTGTTGACCACAGATACCGTGGAACAGGCCATTGATCGGGCTGGTGCCAAGGCAGGAAATAAAGGGTGGGAGTGTGCGCACAGTGTTGTTGAGATGGTTAATCTACTCAAACAGCTATAGTTTCTGCGCCTCACTTTACTACACGGAGGGAAAAAGCCCTCCACCTTCCGACCATGAAATGTGTTGAGCGCTGCTCGTGGTAACCTCAATAAGGAAGCAGAAATGTCCAAAGGGTCTGGCCGGGTTTCGTCATCGGGCGGCAAAGTAGAACGGACGACCGATGGTCGGCAGAATCGCGGCAATCGACGTAAGGCCCGTGAATTGGCTGTTCAGGCACTCTATCAGTGTGCAATAACGGATGATTACATGGGTGTGGTGATTGATCAGTTACTGGAAACGCAGCAAGCAAAGCGGGCGGATATCAGCTATTTTCGTCGGTTGGCCGAAGGGTGCTGGAAAACACGCGAAGAGTTGGATAAATGGATCTCCAGCAAAACCGATAGCTGGGATGTGGAACGTATCTCCACTGTGGATCGAAATATCCTGCGTCTGGGCATTTATGAACTGACCGCCGATATTGATGATGTGCCTGCCAAGGTGGCTATCAATGAATCAATTGAAGTAGCCAAACGCTATGGCGGCAAAGGGTCTGCCCGTTTTGTAAATGGTGTGCTGGATAGTGTTGCCAGAGATCTGCGTCAGGGTAAAAGCGCTGAAAGCGCAACGCGCTCAAGGCTTGCACCTGAGCCTGTGGCGATACCTGCTGGGATCTCACCTGATCAGGCACCTGATCAGTTTTCTGTTACCGAACTGGAAGGTGCGACTAAACCAGCACCTAGGCAAAGGCAAATACTCCGTAAAAAGAGCAGGCCTGCTGTTGCTCGGGATAGTCGGCCCATATTAAACAAGGTGTCTAAACCGGCATCCGCTCAGGTTTCTGAGCCTGCATCCGTTCAGGTTTCTGAACCGGTTGAGAAAGTGACACCTAAATCAGCATCTGTTCCAGAATCTGAACCAGCGCCAGTCCAGGAATCCAAGTCAGCACCGGTTGAGACACCTCCTCAGCTACCGGAAGAAACACCTGAGCCAATAGCAGATCAGGGAGAAGGATGATGAGTATTGAGAAAACCGTATCCGCTTTAGGAGAGTTTCAGCTCATTGAGACGCTGTTTTCTCGGTTGGTGATGGCCGATGATAAACGGATTATCAAAGGGGTTGGTGATGATAGCGCGGTGCTGAATATTCCACGCACCCAACATTTGCTCACCACCACTGATACGCTTATCGAAGGTGTTCATTTTAACTCTGATACTGATCCTTTCATCCTGGGTCGAAAAGCGTTGCGGGTGAATCTTTCTGACATTGCAGCGATGGGCGGTGTGCCCCATTGGTATGTGCTCTCTTTGGCTATTCCCAGTACAACGTCTTTGAAGTGGGCAGAAGAGTTTGCCCGTGGATTGGATGAGGCCGGCAAGCGGTTTAACGTGTCTCTGGTGGGCGGTGATATGGTGGCCAGCACGGGTCCGATTATCATCACCATTACGTTGAACGGACTAGTCGGTGAAGGGCGGGCGATTATGCGTTCATCGGCTCAGGTTGGTGATCGAATTTATGTCACTGGAACCATTGGTGATTCTGCCTTAGGATTGGCGCATCGGCTGGGGCGCGTTAAAATATCTGATGCGCATCATATTGAATTTCTAAAACATCGACACCAGATACCGGAACCACGTTTATCGGTGGGGAAGATGCTTCAGGACACGGCGATTGCGCGTAGTATCATAGATGTTTCTGATGGTTTGGTGGCTGATCTGGAGCATATTTGTAGCGCTTCCGGTGTCGGTGCGCGTCTGCATGCGGATAAAGTACCGCTTTCGGACGCGGCTAGGGCTGTCCTTGATGGAGACGATACAAATCGCATGATGCAGATGGTTCTTACTGGTGGTGAGGATTATGAGCTGATTTTTACGGCTTCTGCTGATATCGCTGATGCGATTAGTGACATTACTGATCAGACTGGTGTGGCGTTGACTGAGATTGGTGAAATTGTCAAAGGGGAGTCAGTGGTTACGGTCTGTCGTGATGGAGAGCCGTGGGTGTTGGAGCGTGGTGGCTGGAAGCACTTTTAGTACTAGGCCCTGTTGACATTCACCATCTTTCGGCCCCTGGCGGCGTTAAATCCGCCTCAAAATGCTCACGTACTACAAGTACGCTCCGCTTTTTCGTTGGATTTGCCTTGCCAGGAACCGAAATCTGGCGAATGTCAATACGCCCTAAATATGGCGCGTCAGTATTCAGCGCGTTTTTGGTCCCAAAAGTGAGAGCAAATGACGCCAAAACATCTACAAAATCTGCTAACCGAGGTGGCCAACGGCACATTGAATGTTGAAGGTGCCCTGGAAAAATTGCGCCACTTCCCAACTGATACCGTACGTGATCACGGTGCTATTGTAGGTCGGCTAGATACCCACCGTGCAATCAGACACGGCTTCCCAGAGGTGATCCTGGCCCAAGGAAAAAAATCGAGCCATTTAATCAAGATTACCAAGCATGCCTTATCCCACCCTGGCGCTGTATTACTCACCCGAGTATCGAAAAAAAAGCGTAAGAAACTAAAAAAACGATTCCCTGAATTAAAGGATGGTACACCAGCGTCCTGTCTCTATCGTCCAGATTCGCAGACCGAGCCAATAGGCTTGGTCGCCGTACTCTGTGCAGGTACAGCAGACCTGCCAGTGGCCGAGGAGGCGGTATTAACTGCTCGATTGATGGGTGCCACAGTATCGTGTCATTTTGATGCCGGTGTGGCGGGTTTGCACCGTTTATTGGCTGCTGAAGCCCTGTTGAAAAAAGCCCGTGTATTTATTGTCGTGGCAGGTATGGAAGGGGCGTTGCCGTCGGTTGTCGGTGGATTGGTTGATAGACCGGTTATAGCCGTGCCAACCTCTCAAGGCTATGGCGCTGCTTTTGGTGGATTATCAGCGCTTTTGGGGATGCTTAACAGCTGTGCAGCCAATGTGACTGTAGTCAATATTGATAACGGATTTGGTGCAGGTTATGTGGCCAGTCTGATCAATAGGGCCTAGGGCGAGGCTATTATTTGGCATGAAACTGGCAGTTTCCTTTTATTGACCTGTTGATCAGTAAACGGAAAAGGAGCACCTGTTTCATGTCAGATATCAAGAAATTGTTTCGAGCAGCGGCTGAAGGCAATGTGGCTCAGTTAAAATCATTGATGGCCAGCGCTCAATCGTTGGTAGATAGTCTGGTTGATGAAAATGGCTGGACAGCACTGCATGAAGCGGCCTATGAAGGCCAGTTGAAAACAGTACAATTTCTGGCTGAAATAGGGCCGGTTAATGTGCGCGATAACCTTGGCCGTACACCCATGCACAGTGCCGTAGCGCGGGACAATCACGCGGTGATGTCCCTGTTGAGAAATCACGGAGCTAATAATGCAGGGTTTGCGGATCTGTGAATATCGGTTAACATCCTGGATTACTATATAATTGGAATGGCTCTGATCAAGGGCCAGTCACGGTGACTATAGAGACAGAGTGAGCGCGTCTCTTGAACAAATCAGCAAACCCTTTGGGAGTGTCCTGATGCAGGTATCCATAATTGGCAGTGGTTTTGCGGCGCTGGCCGCTGTGCGGAAGTTACGGGATTTGGACCTCGGAAGACGGCTGGAGATTACGGTAATCTCGCCTAAGGCTTCATTAACCTATCTGCCGAGTTTGATCTGGGTGCCCTCCGGGATTCGCACTGGCGAAGACCTGCGTGTATCTCTGGAGCGCTATTTCAAAGAGATGGGTGTACATCACCACGCTGGTGAAGTGACCTCTATTGAATATAAAGGTCGCATTGTCCAAACCACTCATGGTGAGGTTTACAATGATGCTTTGATCATTGCTTCCGGTGCCAGTTATCTGAGAAAAGCCCCTGGTATTGAGAATACCATCAATCCTTGCTCTGGTATTTCGGCAGCGCAGGCGATTCGTAAGCGTTTGTCCTGTATGTCAGGTGGAACAGTGGCCATGGGATTTTCTGGTAATCCCAAAGAAGCTGCTGGGGTGCGTGGTGGACCGATGTTTGAGTTCCTGTTTGGTCTGCATACCCAGCTGAAACGGGAGCGGCGGCGCGATAATTTTAAGTTGGCTTTTGTCTCACCCATGCGCCAACCGGGAAAACGGTTGGGCACCAAAGCGGTGAAAGGTCTGCTTAAAGCCATGAAAAAACGGGATGTGGAGACACATCTTGGTCACAAGATTGTTTCGTTTGGTCCAGACAGTGTCACTACCGAGGCCGGTTCTTTTCACTCGGACTTGACTGTATTCCTACCTGGAATGACAGGGCAGCCCTGGTTTGCCAGCACTGATTTTGAATTGTCTGAAGGTGGCTTTTTCAAGGCAGATGGAAGTTGCCGTGTCCAAGGCAATGCCGAACAGGTCTGGGTGGCCGGAGATGCGGGCAGTATGCCCGGTCCCTTATGGCAAGCCAAACAGGCCCATATGGCGGAAATTCAGGCCCGTACAGCAGCCACCAATGTATATCGCACTTTCAAAGGACAGGATGCTGATGCAACGTTTAAAAATGAGTTGATCTGCATCGTTGATACGCTGGATTCCGGTATGTTGGTATCTCGCTTCCCGAACTTCTCGCTCATGCTGCCACCAACGCGGATGATGCATTATCTGAAGCGGTTTTTGGAGTATAAGCACCTCTACTATTACAGATAATAGCGTATAAAGTTTTAGCAATATCAGTGGTTAGAAGGCCAGAGGATCTGGATTTTTGTTGTGCCGTTCCTCTGGCTGAAAAGCACAACCAGAGGTAACAAAACATGCTATCACTCTTGCGACTGAAAAATTTCAAGATATGGCGTGATACCAGTGAGATTCCGATGACTCCGGTCACAATTTTGCTGGGTACAAATTCGTCTGGAAAATCTTCTCTCATTCAAAGCCTGCTTCTCCTAAAACAGACAATCCAGTCACCTGATCGCACCATACATCTAAATTTGGGTGGTGATGAGGTCAGTGATCTATTCACTTTTGGTGATTTTCACAACATTTATAGATCAGGTACAAAAGGCAAACGCGCGTTTGAATTGGCTTTTCAATTCGAACGTCAGAATATGGGGGAACGTGTATCCCAAGGTGGTTTTCGTTGCATTTACGGAACTGATTCCAGAGGAGCTATAGTAATAAGGGAGCTTATCCTTTCTTCTGCTGAGCATCATTTCCGAGTCAAACGCAGTCAGCGTGATGCCTACGCTTTGTACGTTGATGATGAAACGCAAACAAGAGGAAAGGGGCGGGGGTTTGCTCCAGAAAGGTCTATTGCTTTTTCTTCAGAGGCTATTCGGCATCTTGGTCAAGATGGTGAATTGGTTGAAGATATAAGTCTGGCAATCCGTCGAGAACTTGAAGGTATCGTCTATTTGGGACCGCTTCGCCGTAAACCTGAGCGGGACTATGTATGGAATAAGTCCAAGCCTGGCGAGATTGGAAGCGATGGGCATAAGGCCATTGATGTTTTGCTATCCAGTGCTCTGATCCGAGGAGAAGAGCATCGTCAGGTTATTGATGGTGTTTCTGAATGGCTTCGTCGGATGGATGTTGCTGAAAAGTTGGAGGTACGTCAACTGGGCGGTTCCAACCGCTATGAGGTTGTCGTGCATCGTGATGGTGTCGTAGCAAACCTTCGAGATGTTGGTATTGGTGTTTCTCAGGTCTTACCCGTATTGGCAGTGGCCTATTTTGCTCAACGAGGAAGCACTATTATTTTGGAAGAGCCAGAAATCCACCTACACCCTTTGGCTCAGTCTTTATTGGCAGAGATGTTTTTTTACGTTAGTCGCGAACGAGAAATTCAGTTTTTGGTTGAGACCCATTCTGAGCATTTGTTTCGCCGGATGCAGACTCTAATTGCTCAAGATGAAACTGATACGAATACGTGCTCTATGTTTTTTGTTGAACGAGATAAATCTGATGCTGTCTTACGTCCTTTGGATGTTGATGAATTTGGTGCAGTAAGAAATTGGCCACCAAATTTTTTTGGAGACAGCGTGGGAGAAGCACGGGCAAGGGCCTTGGCCCGTGCTAAGGCCCTTGCCCGTGGGCAGCGGTTGAAAGAAATAGCACATGATTGACGCACGCGTTGTGGATACAAATGTATTGATTGTCGCCAGTGCAGCAGATGATGGTTCTCCCTTTCAACCTGGAGCAACGCCTGTAGAAGAACAAAGTTTACGGAAACATGTGTTAGATTGGCTGATAGACTTTGAAAAAGATTCCGAACGTCATGCAGTTATGGACTGGGATTGGCTTATTTGTGGAGAATATCAGAATAAGTTGACAGAACAGGATTTCGGCCTCCTTTCTATGATGGCCAAACATGACCGTGGTGAAGTTGTATGGATAAGCCTGTCTACGGATTCAGATGGTCACGCAGTTTTGCAAGAATCTCTCTCAACGTCAGTCACTGATCGTGCAGATCGCAAAATGGTTGCCGCCGTTTTGGCTGCAAAACGTGAGGGGCATCCCTGTAAATTGACAAATGCCTGTGATACGGATTGGTTTGATTGCGCTGATGTACTGATAGAACATGGGGTAGAAGTGGAGCAACTGATTGAGACGTGGTTGTATAAAAAATGGCAAGCGAAGAAAAATAGGCCATGAGCGATTTTTTCCGTTTCCCACATACACCACATCTTGCTTGGTTGGGAAAAGAAAAACTTCGGGACGATAAAAAACTGTCTCTCACTGAAGTGGAAGCATTGCTGTCAAGGGCGGTGGTAGTAGAAGAAAAACTTGATGGTGCTAATCTGGGAATATCCCTATCTCAGGAAGGTGTCATACAGTTTCAAAATCGTGGTCAGTACCTGATTGAGCCATTTAAAGGGCAATTTTCTCGTCTTAATGCATGGGTGGATCAACACCGCTATTCCCTAATTGATCAACTCGATAGTGAGCTTATTCTGTTTGGTGAATGGTGTGCAGTAAAGCACTCCTTAGACTATGATGCATTGCCGGATTGGTTTTTAGTTTTTGATGTTTTTGATAGGAAGTGCGAGAGATTCTGGAGTTCTCAGAGGCGCAATGAGCTTGCAAATTCATTAATGCTACCTGTGCCCCCCATGATTTTTCAAGGTACGGCTACCAAGGCTGAACTCATTGCTCTTTTAGAGGTTAAAGGGAGTCATTTCCGTCAAGGTGCGCTGGAAGGTATTGTTATCCGTCAGGAATTATCTGATTGGTGTGACAGTCGGGCTAAATTAGTCCGGTCTGAGTTTACCCAAACTATTGATACCCACTGGAGTCATCGTCACATTCAGTGGAATCAAATGCAGGCACAACGCACAAATACTCAGTAGCGTGATTTATTCAATCGGACACCCTGTGCCTGCCACACGCAAAAGCGTTCATTTTCAGCGGGCTTTGAAACCACTTTGAATGCGGCTTCCAGCAAAGGTGTGTAGTTGAGAAATTGATTGCCCACCAGCCAAAGTGTTCCTTTGAGATGCATGGCCGAGCTGACCTGTTGAATGAACAGATTTGTGGTTTCGCGGTCCATTCGGTTACCACGATGGAAAGGCGGGTTGGTGATCACTGTACGAAAGCGGCTGCCCGAAAGTTTTGGGCCGATGCCATTTTCTGCGATCACTGTGCAACGTTCACTGAGTCCCAATTGATCGTTGAGCTGAATGGCGCGTTCAGTGGATCGAATGGCAGACCATTGGTCATCCGCCAGGGTAACCTCAAGCTGTTGATCAGTCATGGCAAGAGAAAGGCCCAGAAGGCCGCAGCCGCATCCCCAGTCTAAAACAGGGCCTTTAATCTCCTGCTGTGCTTGAATTGTTTCAAGCAGCATGAGAGAGGCGGAATCGGGTTCTTGCCATGAGAAGGTGCCCGGCAGTGTAGCCAGGGATAACCCTTTCACGGTCATGTGGTGAAAAAAGTCCGATTTGGCCAGTTTTTTGCGCTGTTCTTCAAAACCTGTGTCCAGGCACTGTGACTCCGTGCTCAAAGAGAGTAGTCGATAGTGGCCTTTATAGAACACTGTCTCTACGTTGGAAAAACTTTTTGCAATACGCATAATGCCGGTGTCACGGTTACCGAATAGCCATAGACGGGCATTTGGCGTTAAGGCATCAAGGCCCGCCTGAATGGTCATTAAAGCAGCGGTACGGCCTTGGGGTAGCTCCAACAGAGTGCCATTGGATGGTTTGTTGTCAGAAGGGTGATCGCTGACGACAATGGTGGACAGTCTGTTTAGGTAAGGCTCCGCCTGCTGGGCAACAGAGATACGACCAGCCGACAGTGTGCCGCTGAAACCGTGCTCAGTTAGAAATTCCAGCGGATGTGGCAGTGACGCAGGCCAATTAAGCAGGTGCAGATAGTCCAGGCTATCTACCGGGCAGTGCGCGGGAATAGCAGATAAAAAACGACGAATTGAACGGGCATCATTGGCCATAGTTTGACACTAAACTCACAACAGAAATCAAGCGTTCTGGGGATGATTGGGTGAACGCTGACCGGTCAGTTCTTCAAAGATTTCCCATACATGCATCATCCGATCATGGCGTGTGGCATTGGTGCCGGTAAAGATCAGACCGCGTTCCATATCGCCCTGCTGGGCATGATGAAGGGCTTCGGCGATACAGAATGTTTCTTTATCATCACGGCAACGGCAGTGGCTCAGGCAGGTTGCAATGCACTTATGGGCCACATCGCCACCGCGAAACAGTGTATCGGTAAAGTTGGTTTTTAGCGCACGGGACGGCAGTCCTGCGGGTGAGTCAACAATCACCACATCGCCGGGTTTGGAGTCGATGAATGATTGTTTGAAATGCTCATGGGCATCACATTCGTGTGTGCTGATGAACCGAGAGGCCATCTGAACGCCTTTGGCACCCAGTGAAAACGCTTTGTCGATGTCTGCACGATCCCAGATACCGCCAGCGGTAATAATGGGAATTTCGTCATTATAAAATTTACGCGACCACTCAGCCAGATCAGGAACGACATTCTCGTAAGCGTGCTGAGGATCAAATAGTTGCTCCCGTTTAACGCCAAGATGTCCACCAGCCTTGTTCGGGTCTTCAAAAACAAACGCATCGGGTAGACGCTTATACAGATTGTTCCACCGTTTGGCGATCAGTTTGGCAGCCCGAACCGAAGAGACGATAGGCACCAGTGCGGTTTTGGGATTGGCAGAGGCCATCTCTGGCAAGCGCAACGGCAGTCCTGCACCGGAGATGATCATCTGTGCACCATGTTCAACCGAGGTGCGTACCATGTCCTCAAAGTCACGAATCGCCACCATGCAGTTGGTGCCGATAATACCATTGGGACTGAGTTCCCGGGCCATTTCGATTTCATCGATAAGGGCCTTGATATTGGCTTTATAGTAATCCTTGGCTTTTTTGTAGTACTTGGAAGCCAATGATAGGGCAACGGTAGCAATAATGCCCGCACCGCCCTCATTCGCCACAGCACCTGCCAAGCCATGGGCGGAAACACGGACACCCATTCCGCCTTGGATGATTGGCACATTAAGCGTCCATTCACCAATTTGAAGTGGGGGGAGAGGCTGTAGTTCCTGAGTATTCTCAGTCATATAAAGATCATTTCTTTGTGGTTTGTCAGACAGGGTTCTAAGTCTGTCCAAATGCTGATGCCGTCACCTTTGATCACGAATGATTCAGTATCACCGCGACTAATATCATATCCTCATCAGGTCATTTATACTTGAGAACGTAGAGAAAAAGAAGGATCTCAGACCACATCCCACTCCGCCCAGTCTGGTTTTGTCGCTGTCAAAGGGTGTCCACCGGCTGTCAGAGGCTTGCCAGAAGCAACATCTGAGACGCGCAATAGAGCCATGCCAACGCATTGACCTTTCTGGCAAGAAACCGTAGTGAGTGTGCCTGCCTGTTTTTCTTCATCCACGAGAATATCGGTGCCAGAATCCGGTGCTGTTCCTTCGGTGAAGGTGATTTTGAACAGCCGTTTTTTTATAGTGCCACGATGATGGGTACGTGCAGTGGTCTCTTGACCGATGAAGCAGCCCTTTTTAAAGTCAACACTATTGAGTTCCAGATACCCGGCTTCCAGGGGTAGACAGCCGTTGGGCGGCAGGTCTACGGCCCCTCTGGGTAGGCCATTTACAGCGCGGTAGTGGGTCCAGGCTTGCAGGCCAACGGGTGTAATAACATGTGATAATTTGTCCCACAATTCGGTCAGTTGATCCACGGGCAGTAAAATCCGCCAACCGAATGTCTCATGACGGGGATCTTTCCACACTCTTACCTTGTCATGAGAGAAAACCTGTCCAAGCGGGGCATCGGCAAGATTCATCTCCGGATGTAGTTTTGTGAGAATCTCAGTGGCTTTGGGGCCGGCAACGCCGAGTAGGGCATAATTAGTATTTAAAGAAATTTCCGCCTTGGTCCGCAGAAGGTAGAAGCGGAACTGGTTGACCAACATCTCCAGACGATCCGGTTCTGTGACCACCATCAGGGAGTCGTCCAGAGAGAGAATAGTATAATCCCAGATAAACCGACCTTGGGCGGTCAGCATGGCGGTATGGATGGTCTGAGTGTTGGATACTCTGTTGATCTCATTTGTGATTAATCCAGATAAGAACGAGACGCGTTCTTCACCGGATACGGTGATGAGGCCATTGTGAGAGAGGTCCAATAAAGCGGCGCCCTCTTGCAAAGCAGTGTACTCTTCAGCGAAGCTAGAAAAGAGATCCGGGGTCTGATGGCCTTGGTCATCTGCCCACTGGACATGGCTTGGTAAATGATCTTGAAGCTGACTCAATTGAAAAACCCCTTGTCATTGGGTTGGAACGATAAGCACAATGATGGACCGAACTCGTTTTCGAAGGATGCCAATTGGAGAAAGATGCGGCTATGAAAAATAATCGTGCGGACTGGGTCAAAGGTCGTGAAGGCAACGTTACCCAGATGCATTATGCCCGGCAAGGGGTGATTACGCCTGAGATGGATTATGTGGCCGAGCAAGAACGCCTCGACCCTGAACTGGTCCGTGCTGAAGTAGCGCGGGGCCGGATGGTTATACCGGCCAATATCAACCATGTGGAAGTGAATCCCATGGCGATTGGTATTGCGTCACGGTGTAAGATTAATTCCAACATCGGTAATTCGCAAATCTCTTCTGGGTTGGATGAAGAGCTTGAGAAGTTGCACTTATCTGTCCACTACGGTGCAGATACGGTGATGGATCTGTCCACAGGTAAGGATATTGCCACCATTCGTGAGGCAATTATTCGGGAATCAAAGGTGCCTATCGGTACAGTTCCGATCTATGAAGTGATCGAGCGTGTGCCGGATGTGCGTGATCTGACCCCGGAAATCATTCTGGAAGTGATCGAAGAACAGGCCAAGCAGGGTGTGGATTACATGACCGTCCATTGTGGCGTGTTGATGCATGTTCTGCCCATGATCGAAAGTCGAATTACCAAGATTGTTTCCCGTGGAGGTGCGCTGATGGCGCAGTGGATGCTCCATCATGAGAAGGAGAATCCGCTCTACACCCATTTTGACGCATTGCTGGAAATCTGCAAAAAATATGATGTCACACTTTCTTTGGGTGATGGCATGCGGCCTGGTTGTTTGCATGATGCCTCGGATGAAGCGCAATTCGCTGAGTTGAAAGTGTTGGGTGAATTGACCAAACGGGCGTGGGAACATGATGTCCAGGTGATGATCGAAGGTCCGGGACATGTGCCCATGGATCAGATCGAAATGAATATGGTGCGCGAGCAGGAAGAGTGTTTTGAAGCGCCGTTTTACGTGCTTGGACCATTGGTGACCGATATTGCAGCGGGATATGATCATATCGCCTCAGCCATCGGTGGTGCTATCGCGGCCTGGAAGGGCGCATCAATGTTGTGTTATGTGACACCCAAAGAGCATTTGGGACTACCTAATGCCGAGGATGTACGTAACGGCATTATCGCGTATAAAATTGCCGCTCATGCAGCGGATATTGCGCGTCACCGGCCTGGTGTTCGGGATCGTGACGATGAGATGAGTCGGGCGCGATACGGTTTTGACTGGAACAAACAGTTTGAACTGGCGTTGGATTCCGAGCGGGCACGTGACTATCACGATGAAACATTGCCGGAGGAAGCACATAAGAGCGCAGAGTTTTGTTCCATGTGTGGACCACGCTTTTGTGCGTATAAGCTTTCTCAAGAGGTGGCTGAAAAGTCCAAAGGGCTTGCTGAAAAATTGGTGCCGCATTTCTGTCCTGGTGATTCGGCCGCAGCAGATAATGTCGCCGCTGGTGCAGAATAAGCAGCTGTTTTGGCCTGTAAAGTGCATTGCTGTCAACGCCTGTTTATGATTAATAAGTATGATTTATGGACAGGCGTGTAGAAGCTGAAAAAGGGGGTGTCCCAACGCTTTCAGCTTTCATGGCAAACCCATACCTCACCATGGATCGTGTACTAGAGGAACAGACGCATGTACCTTGAAATTGATAAACAAACAGATCTGGATGCCATCATTGAATCCGTACCGGATTCGCTATGGCGTCCGTTTTTACAGCTTGTGGAAGCGGAAGATAAACGCCGCAAAAAGCGGGTGGTAGAAGATCAGGCCGATGAAGCAGTTGAGACAGCGCTCAACGGAATTGGTATGAATCTGGACGACTATCTTGAAAGCAAGGTAGGCGAGCGGATGCGTGCCCGTAAAGTCGAGAAAAAAGGCACTAAGATTCCCGATGATGTTAATGAGCGGTTCCGGAATTTGGCACCATACTTCCTGATCAATCCAAATGCTGAGTTTGGTGTCAAAATGCATTGGCGTCGTGATCATCGTAAGAAGAAATTTCCAGAATGGTTGCGTGATGACATTCTGCAAGTGTTGGATGAAACAGATGGCCATCCCACTGATAATGATCTGATGCGCATTATTCGCAAATACAGTGAGTAAAAGGGTGATTGCAGGGCCTGTTGATTCAGGCTCTGCACCTTTGACCCTATGGCAATGGATTTAGCCAAAGCGTTATTGGCTCACTATGATCAGCATGGTCGCTCGCTGCCTTGGCGCGGTGTGCACGATCCGTATCTCATATGGATCTCTGAAATCATGCTCCAACAAACCACCGTATCCACAGTTATTCCGTATTATCAAAGATTTATAAAGCAGTTTCCATCCGTTGAAAAGCTGGCGGATGCGCCGTTGGATTCGGTCCTCTCACTCTGGCAAGGGTTGGGTTACTATCAGCGTGCGCGAAATCTGCATAAAAGTGCGGGTTTGGTCGTGTCACAATGGGCCGGATGTTTTCCTGTGTTATTGGAAGAGATGGAGTCCCTGCCGGGCATTGGCCCCAGTACCGCAGCGGCGATTTTAGCCATCAGTCATGATCAGCCTCACGCTATTTTGGATGGCAATGTCAAACGGGTTCTGACTCGATTGAAAGGCATAGATTCACCGATTGAGCAGTTGGCAACGGTGAAGGAATTGTGGCGCATAGCCAGGGCGTTGACACCTGTTGATCGGCCTGGCGATTATGCGCAAGCCATTATGGATCTGGGCGCAACGCTCTGTAGTCGAAAAAAACCACACTGTGATGCGTGTCCATGGTTGGCGGTCTGTCAGGCGGCTTCAGCAGGTAATCCAGAGCGCTATCCAGTGCGGCGACCAAAGAAAACCAAGCCAAAACGTCATCAGTTGGTTGGATTGATCCTGGATAGTCAAGATAGGTTGCTTCTATTGCAACGGCCTGAAAAAGGGTTGCTGGCGGGATTGTGGGAGCCATTTGGGCTCGATATGACAGATTCTCCGGAGCACAAAGATCAGTTGTTTCTTCAGGTCGATCAGCTTGGAATCAAAGGCAGTGTAAAAGAAAAAAAACTGCCTTTAGTGACCCATGTGTTTACCCATTTTCATCTGACCGTTCATGCTTGGTTGATACGCAGTGCATCGGATCGTCCCAATTTGAACTGTGAGCGTCCCTATTGCTGGGTTGGGCAGAAAGCGTTGGATGACAAGCCGGTTTCTACCCTTCATGCCAAGGTGATTGAACGCATTGGCATGAAGGGTCAGAGTATATTCATGTAGGCGTGGTTCTGTTTACCAGAAGAAGGGCATCATCCGATGTCCCATACGGCTCATTCGACCGGCAGTTCCATCCATATCCGCTGTCATGATGTCCATATTCTGCATCATGTGATTCAGAGAACGATCAACACTCATGCGGAGTTGGTGAAGTGCTAAGGCTGGAGAGGCATTTGGACTGAGTGCTGTCGTGCCAAATGGATCATCTGAAATCGTTTTCATGGTGGTTAGAATGCGATTATAGTGTTGCTGTTGTGGCGGAGTGAGACGTTGATAGTCAGGGTCGTTAAGAACAAAGGCGCGCATCATGTCAGAATCCTGTTTAAGGCGTGACGTGAGGATAGTGGCATCCGTGAAGAATGTGTTCAGCCCATGTTTTAGTTCTTCATCTGACATGATTGAATTGAGTCCACCGGTGAGGGTGTTGATGTTGGTCACCAGTGTGCTGACCTGCTCGCGTGTCTTCGGGTCTTCCATCATGGTGTTGAGGTTTGTGAGCAGTTTGTCCATCTGTTTGAGGATATCAACTGGCAAAATCGAACTCATTTGTGCCGATTGTTCAGGATCTTCCGCCCAAACTGTCGGGATTAGAGACAGGTTCTGGCCCGCTACCAAAAGGAATATTCCTGCAAATCCAAGCATCATCCAACGCATGAAGCGTTCCATGCGTTGGGCGCGTCCTTCGCTTAATTGGGCTTGATTGGAGAGTGATTCAACTACTTTTTGCAGTTCAGTAATTCCTGTACTGTTTTTCATAATGTCTATCCTGTGTGGTTTGCGTCCATAATATTCAGTATTGTTGTTTTATATTGAAAAAAACAAGTACACAAGTGCTGGTCTGCTCGGTGCTGAAAAAGGGTGCTGAAAAAAAGAAGTTAAAAATGTGCATTGAGTGCCTTGTGTCGGAGAAGAATAGCCAGTATATTCTAATCCCTTTTTCAGAAGGAAAGATCAATCGGGGTGTAGCGCAGGCTGGTAGCGCATCGGCTTTGGGAGCCGAGGGTCGGAGGTTCGAATCCTCTCACCCCGACCATTTTTTTCAAAAGGCAGTAAAAGGCGGTTTTGCGCCTGTAGCTCAACTGGATAGAGCAACGGCCTTCTAAGCCGTAGGTTGCAGGTTCGAGTCCTGCCGGGCGTACCATTTTCAAATGTGGTGCCTTCTGGGCAGTGACCGTTTGAAAAAAGGGTGAGCTTTAACCAGAAGGGCCGTTGTTATTCTGAAGGGATTGGTTTATAAAGACGCTGTCCCGTGATAAATGGACGGGTTAAGGCAAGGGGTTATGGCGGAGGTAGCTCAGTAGGTAGAGCACTGGATTGTGGCTCCGGCGGTCGCGAGTTCGAATCTCGTCCTTCGCCCCATCTTCCCAAAGATTCGTGAACCCGGCCCTATAAGAATTGCTTAGGCCGGGTTTTTTCGTGTAAGCTCGGGTTGCTTGCGAAGTGAGTGTCAATTGCACCATGTGATATTCATGGTTTTGGAATGGGTGAGACACTTTTTCCATTAATGGGCAGTGACACTGTGTGAATTAGAATTCCATTGTTTGAAATAGGTCCGCTGTGTGGATATGCAGAGGACAGTACGATAAAGACCGCACTCAATCGGTCTTCACCCTCTAAAAAATGTTAGAGGAATAAAGTTATGCGAAAGTGGCGGAACTGGTAGACGCCCTGGATTTAGGATCCAGTGCCGTAAGGCGTGGGGGTTCGACTCCCCCCTTTCGCACCAAATTTTACGAAGAATTGACAGTGATGCTTCGCCATTGCTGTCGCTTTTTTCTGCTGTGAAACGCATTTTGCAGATTCATGGTATTATATGGCCTGCCAAGCCGTTCCCATCACCCTTTCAGAGCTGAAGTTGAGAAATCATGGAAGTCACTGTTGAAGAAAAAGGGGTCTATGACCGCACCATCACCGTCCGTATTCCCGCAGAAGAGGTGAATACAGCGTTGAATGAGGAGGTGGGTAAGCTGGCGAAAACTGTCCGTATTCCAGGCTTTCGTCCCGGCAAAACACCCAAAGGTGTGGTTGAGTCGCGCTATAAGCCCGAACTCAGTGTTGAAGTGGCCGACAAACTGGTGAATGGCAGTTTTGTCTCGGCTCTACAAGAGACAAAATTGACCCCTGTGAGTCGTCCGACTGTTGAGTTGGAAGAGGTTGCGCGTGATAAGGAATTTGTTTACCACGCTAAAATCCAAATTTTCCCGGAAGTGGATCCTCAAGGCTACGAAGGGATTACACTTACCCGTAGAAGTGCTGAAATTACAGATCAGGACGCTCAGGAAGTTGAAGAGGGTATCCTTGATCGCAATTCAGAATATGTCGAAGAAGCGGACGCTAAAGCCCAGAATGATGATCAAGTTCTTCTGGACTTCGAAGGTTTTGTCGATGATGAACCGTTTGCTGGTGGAAAATCCGCTGAAAATGGGTATCAGTTGGTGCTCGGTTCAAATACCTTTATTCCCGGATTTGAAGATCAGCTTATCGGTTGCGCGGCTGGTGAAGATAAAGACGTAACAGTCAGCTTCCCGGACAACTATCACAATGATGACTTGGCCGGTAAGGAAGCGCTGTTCAAATGTAAGATTCGCTCCATTAGTCGCAAGGTCAAGGCAGAGATGACCGATGCACTGGCCGAAAAGCTGGGCATTCAAGAGGGTGGTGTTGACGAATTACGTAATATGATTCGTAAGCAGCTTGAACAGCAGGCTGATGACGAGCAGAAAAAATTGGTTAAACAGCAGATTCTTGATGCTCTGCTGAAAGCCAATGCCATGGAGTTGCCCAGCCAGTTGGTAGACCATGAGATCGAAGGCATGGTCGAGCGAAGCAAGAACGATCTTAAAGGTCGGGGACAAGATCCTGATAAACTGGGTCTCACAGATGAACAGTGGGGCGCTCAGTTTAAGGATACTGCCAATGAGCGCGTGTTGCTTGGTCTGGTGATCGGTGCCATTGCCCGTAAAGAAAAAATTGCCACTGAAGAGGCAGATATTGATGCTTATCTGGACGACCTGGAAGAGCGGGTTGGCCAGTCCATCAAAAAATGGGTCAAAGAAAATAAAGAACAGCTTGATGAGATAAAAGGAACAGTTCTGGAACAAAAGGTGATGGATTTTATTGTTTCCAAGGCTGATTTGACTGAAGAAAGCGTGAGTTATAAAGAACTGATGGCACCGCCCCCTGCGCCTGAAGAGGATGCAGAAAAAGCGGAGTAGTGCCTTGGTTTAGAGAAGAATCGTAGAGTATTGAGAGTAGGGTGTCTCTCCTGGCGCGGAAAATGCTAGGAGAAAACCAATCGGAACAATGGTTTTGATGCCCTGCTCTGAAACACTTAATAAACAGCTGAGTGAGACAACCGGGATGATCCGGTGGGTTTCAGGCAGGCTCTCAAGAGAGTGTCAGGTAGAGAGATGGATACATCCATGAATCTGGTGCCCATGGTGGTTGAAACCACTAATCGGGGCGAGCGGGCTTACGATATCTACTCCCGACTTCTCAAAGAGCGGGTGATCTTCATGGTTGGCCAGGTAAACGATGCCATGGCTAATCTTATCATCGCCCAAATGCTGTTTCTGGAGTCGGAGAACCCTGAGAAGGATATCCACCTTTACATCAATAGCCCGGGTGGCGTGGTAACATCTGGCTTGGCCATTTATGATACCATGCAGTTCATTCGGCCTGATGTGAGTACGTTGTGCTTGGGACAAGCCGCCAGTATGGGCGCATTGATTCTCACCGCTGGAGCCGCTGGTAAGCGTATGGTGTTGCCAAACTCCCGTGTGATGATCCATCAGCCATTGGGCGGTTATCAGGGGCAAGCCACTGAAGTGGAGATTCACGCCAGGGAAATGCTGCGTATTCGTGAACGGTTGAATGATATTCTTGTCAAACATACAGGAAAGGATCTAAAACAGATCCAACTCGATACCGAACGCGATTACTTTCTAACTGCCAAAGAAGCCTGTGATTATGGGTTGGTAGACAGTTTGATCGAACACCGAGAACCGTCAGAAAAAGAGGAAAAATCCTGATTGGCAGTCAATTGGGCCGAACGATTAACGCCTCATCCCTGATGGACGGTTAAAACGGGGAATAGCGATCCATGACCAAGAAAAGATCGGAATCCGGCAGCAGTGTTCTGCACTGCTCTTTCTGTGGGAAATCACAGAACGATGTCCGCAAGCTTATTGCCGGTCCCAGCGTCTATATTTGTGATGAGTGTGTGGCATTGTGCCGGGATATCATCCAGGAGGATAAGCGTAACGCGCTGTCCGACAAAAAAAAGGATGGTGTGCCGCCTCCAGCAGAGATTAAGCGCAGACTTGATGAGTTCGTCATTGGTCAAGCCTATGCAAAAAAAGTGATCTCCGTTGCTGTCTACAATCACTACAAACGTTTAGAAGTTCCGGTGGGCGTTGATGAAGTGGAAGTTGCCAAGAGCAATGTCCTCATGATTGGACCTACCGGATCTGGTAAGACACTGTTGGCTCAAACTCTGGCACGTATCCTGGATGTGCCTTTTACCATTACTGATGCCACCAGCCTCACCGAGGCCGGTTATGTTGGTGAAGATGTTGAGAATATCATTCTACGTCTTCTTCAGGCAGCGGATAATGACGTGGAAAAAGCCCAACGCGGCATCGTCTTCATTGACGAAATCGATAAGATTTCCAGAAAATCGGACAATCCATCAATCACGCGTGATGTTTCCGGCGAAGGTGTGCAACAAGCCCTGTTGAAAATCATTGAGGGCACCGTTGCCAGCGTACCGCCTCAAGGTGGACGCAAACACCCGCAGCAAGAGTATCTACAAGTGGATACCACCAATATCCTGGTGATATGCGGTGGTGCGTTCAACGGCCTGGAAAAAGTGATCGAACGACGCTCCACCAAACACCATGGTATTGGGTTTGGTGCCTCGGTTGAAAAACGCGGCGATACCGAAGAAAAATACAATGAACTGCTGGAAGATCTGGAGCCGGAAGATCTGCTTCAATTCGGTCTGATTCCGGAGTTTGTTGGTCGTTTACCGGTCGTGGCCACTCTTGAAGAGTTGGATCGGGATGGATTGGTTAAAATCCTTACTGAGCCGAAAAATGCCCTGGTTAAGCAGTATAAAAAACTTCTCGACATGGAGAGTGTACTGCTAAAATTCACCGACGAGGCACTGGGTGCTGTGGCCGACAAAGCCATTAAGCGCAAAACTGGTGCGCGTGGGTTGAGAGCCATTCTTGAAGAAGCCTTGCTTGATGTGATGTTTGACATCCCATCCACAGAAGGTGTTCAAGAAGTGGTGATCAGCCGTGAAGTGATTGAAAAGGGTGCTGAACCGCTTCTCATCTACGCAGAAACGCCTATGGAAGCAGAGGCGTAACAGGGAGACTTCCCCGTGACAAAAGAGTCAAACGATAACCCCTCAGCCGACTTGATCCGCAAGCCGGTTCTTCCCCTTCGGGATATTGTCGTTTTTCCCCATATGATTGTTCCGCTGTTTGTTGGGCGGGACCGCTCCATTCGTGCTCTGGAAGCTGTCGGTGGTGGTGAGAGACGTAAAATTCTCCTGGCAACCCAAAAAGATGCTACCAACGATAATCCAGAGCCTGAGGATATCTATACCCTCGGTGTGGTGGGTACGATTCTCCAATTGCTGAAGCTTCCTGATGGCACTGTAAAAGTGCTGGTTGAGGGTGGTAGTCGGGTTCATTTGGATAGCTATATTCAGACGGATCCTTACTTCATGGCTGAAGGGCATTTGGTAGAAGAAGAGTCGTGCACGGTCACCGAAGCCCACGCCATGATGCGTTCGGTGATTGCCCAGTTTGATAATTACGCCAAACTCAATAAGAAAATCCCACCGGAAACCTTGATGACCTTACAGGCCATTGAGGACCCCGGTCAGTTGGCGGATGTGGCTTCTGCACATTTGACCCTCAATGTGACTGAGCGTCAGTCTATTCTGGAAATTGTCAATGTTTACCAGCGTCTGGAGCGGCTCTATGTTGCCCTGGAGCAGGAAATTGAGGTTTTCCAGGTTGAGAAACGAATCCGTGGTCGAGTTAAACGACAGATGGAGAAGAGCCATCGGGATTACTATCTCAACGAGCAGATGAAGGCGATTCAAAAAGAGTTGGGTGAGCGGGATGATGAAAAAGACGAACTGAACGAGCTCGCTGAGAAGATCACTGAAGTTGGTATGAGCGAAGAGGCCACTAAAAAGGCCCAATCCGAACTGAAAAAACTACGTCAGATGGCACCGATGTCGGCGGAAGCGACGGTGGTGCGTAACTATATTGACTGGTTGGTCAGTCTGCCTTGGAATGTCAGTACAGAGTTGGCGCATGACCTGATTAAGGCAGAAGAGATCCTTGATGAGGATCACTATGGCCTTCAGAAAGTCAAAGAACGCATTCTGGAACATTTGGCGGTACAGCTTAAGGTCAAGAAGATGAAAGGGCCTATTCTGTGTCTGGTTGGCCCTCCAGGTGTAGGTAAAACCTCATTGGCACGCTCTATTGCTCGAGCAGCGGGTCGTGAATATGTGCGTATGTCATTGGGTGGTGTGCGTGATGAGGCGGAAATCCGGGGACATCGCCGAACCTATATCGGCTCTCTGCCTGGTAAGATCATTCAATCCATGAAAAAAGCGGGTAGCAATAATCCGTTGTTTCTATTGGATGAAATAGATAAAGTTGGCTCTGATTTTCGCGGTGATCCCTCTTCAGCATTGCTCGAGGTCCTTGATCCCGAGCAGAACAATACCTTCAATGATCACTATCTTGAAGTGGATTACGATCTTTCCAATGTGATGTTTCTCACCACGGCCAATAGCCTGAATATCTCCCGACCTTTGTTGGATCGTATGGAGGTGATTCGTCTGGTGGGCTATACCGAAGAGGAGAAGGTCTCCATTGCCAAGCGGTATCTGGTTCCCAGACAGCGTGAAGCCCATGGCCTGGAAAGCAAGGAATTCAGTCTTTCGGATGGTGCTCTGACCGATATTATCCGCTTCTATACACGTGAGGCCGGTGTTCGAAATTTAGAGCGTGAAATAGCCAGCTTATGCCGAAAGGCAGCCAGAATATTACTCACGAATGCCAAGCGTAAGAAAATGGCTTATGGTGTTAATAATCTGTCGAAATATCTGGGTGTTAAGCGTTTTCGTTACGGATTGGCCGAGGAAGAGGATCTGGTGGGTGTGGCCACTGGGTTGGCCTGGACCGAAGTGGGTGGTGAATTGCTCTCGATTGAGGCGATTCGCACCAGCGGTAAAGGTAAGCTGACCATCACCGGAAAGCTGGGTGATGTGATGCAGGAGTCCATACAGGCAGCCATGACCTATGCCCGGTCTCAGGCCGAGGATTGGAAGCTGCTGGAGCTTGATGATTACTTCCAGAAGAGCGATATTCACATCCATGTTCCGGAAGGTGCAACGCCGAAAGATGGCCCTTCAGCCGGTATTGCCATATGTAGTGCTATTTTCAGTTTGATTACCGGTATTCCCATGCGTAAAGATACCGCTATGACAGGCGAGATCTCACTACGCGGTCGGGTTTTGATCATTGGTGGCCTGAAAGAAAAATTAATGGCCGCCCACCGTGGCTGTATTAAACGGGTGCTTATTCCTAAGGAAAATGTTAAAGATCTCAAAGAGATATCTCAAACTGTCCTCAAGGATATAGAAATTATTCCCGTACAGCATGTGGATGAAGTTTTGAAAAATGCCTTGACCCAGGAAATTCTTCAGTCCAAAAAGGATACTGTTGATAAAGTGCCACTGGCCAGTTCCGAGGCGACCGTTGAGGAAAAAGTGGCCCCAGTGGTGACTCACTGATTCAGAGAAGATTATAGAAAAAACAGTAATTCAACGGCTTTCCCAAGGTTGACACTATGCACCCAAACCCGTATAAGCCAAAGAAGGGGTTAGAGGAAATGCCACCATTTGGAGGGAGGATAGTACATTGAATAAATCGCAACTCGTCGATGCTGTTGCTTCTGCTGCAAACTTGACAAAAGCACAGGCTGCACCAGCCGTGGAAGCCGTTTTAGCCTCCATCGAAGGTGCGTTGTCTTCCGGTGACAGCGTAAGTTTGGTTGGTTTCGGAACATTTTCTGTGTCACAGCGTGCTGCCAGAACTGGCCGTAACCCTAAAACGGGTGCGGAAATGCAGATCCCAGCTTCTACAGTGCCCAAATTCAAAGCGGGTAAGAAACTTAAGGACGCTGTAAATAAATAATTCCGGAAGAATTGATTTTCATCCTTGGGGGACTGTCGATTTAGTGGTATAAACAGCCTCCCAAGTGATTCCGGGCGGGTAGCTCAGCTGGGAGAGCATCGGCCTTACAAGCCGAGGGTCACAGGTTCAAGCCCTGTTCCGCCCACCATTT
>JADFWU010000002.1 GCA_015234045.1 Magnetococcales bacterium | reverse complement strand
GGTGCTGATGCACTGGTCCATGGTGCGACACTCAAAGAGGGTAATAAGTTGACCGTGGATTTCTTTGTCCACGATGTTCCGCTTGGAAAAAACATTGGCAGTGGCAAGCGGTTTTCCGCACCAATTGATGACTGGCGCCACATTGCACACCGTGTGGCTGATGAAATTTATATCCGCCTGACCAGTGAAAAAAGTGGCTACTATTCGTCTCGTATTTCATTTATTGCCAAACGTGGCAAGCGTAAATGGTTGGCGTTGGTGGACCAAGATGGTGCCAACCGTGTTGATCTGACCAAAGGGCGTAATCTGGTTCTGACACCGCGTTTTTCACCGGATGGTTCCAGCTTGTTTTATCTCTCCTATGAAACTGGCGAGCCGAGAATTTTTCGTCGTGATCTATTCACCGGCAAAAAGCGCAAAATGTCCGACTATCCGGGCTTGAACAGTGCGCCATCCTGGTCGCCGGATGGTTCTAGAATGGCCATGACATTGAGTAAGGATGGCAATCCTGAGATCTATATCCGTGATCTGGACGGTGGAGAAGTGACGCGCCTGACCCACAACAGCGGTATCGACACATCGCCATCCTGGTCACCGGATGGCAAATGGATTGTGTTCAACTCTGACCGAGGCGGCACGCCTCAGTTGTACATTATGAATCCAGAGGGAAAAGAGGTGCGCCGTCTGACCTTTGATGGACGTTATAACGCAGCGCCTGCTTGGTCACCGCGTGGCGATTGGATTGCCTTTGTCAAAGGCGGCAATAAAAAATTCCGCATCGCCGTGATTGCGCCTGATGGACGTTATGAACGGGCGTTAACCAACTCATGGATGGATGAATCACCGACATGGTCGCCCAATGGGCGCGTTATTCTATTCTCCAGACAGAGCGGTGACCACACTCACCTTTACACTATTGACCTGACTGGCCATAATGAACGCAGGGTGCCATTAGGAGACAACCTTGATGCCTCCGATCCATCCTGGTCACCGTTGATTCGTTAGTTGGAATAGATAACCTCCTGCATACAAGCCGTTGTGAAAAAGGGGAACCTCATGATTCGTACAGGGCTGACCGTAACCTTTGTGCTCCTGCTAGGACTGTTAACCGCCTGCACCACGACAAAAAAAGAGAAAGAGCACATCGCACCTCAAACAATTGATGCCACTGAACAAGGCCGACCTCAAGACGGTTCCGACTACACAGGTGCCACGCTGGGACAACCGGGTGGCAGTGAGACGGACCTGAATGATCCAAACTATGGCATTGATGGTCAATATGGATCAGATGGCCAATACGGATCAGATGGTCAATATCAGGGTCAAGATGGTTATAACAGCGAAAGCACGACCTATTATGGTGAAGATGGATCACCGGTTTCCGAGCCACCACACCGGATCTATTTTGATTTCAATGCATTCATGCTTTCACCGGAATCCCAACGGATGCTGACTCAGAATGCACGCTGGATCAAAGAACGCGACCCTCGGGAAATCATCATTGAAGGTCATTGTGATGAGCGTGGAACGCGGGAATACAATCTGGCTCTGGGTGAGAAACGCGCCAATGCGGTCAAGCAGTATCTTACCAGTTTGGGGCTGGACTGGTATGCGGTCAAAACTGTCTCATACGGTAAAGAGCGGCCTTTGGTGAGTGGTCATGATGAGTTTGCATGGTCTCAGAATCGCCGTGCAGAACTGATTTTCCGTTATTGAGTATTGGCGTTACGGTTATGTGATTCTTGCCGGAACACGCCGGACGGACCAAGAGACAAGTAAGTGGGATAATTCATTTTTTCCGCGACCCTTACCATTGAGAATCACACTGTGATTTTTCATGGTAAGGGATGAGAGGGGAACAGGCTTCCTCTATTCATGAGAGTTAGTGGGGATCGAACACCATGGTAATCCGAGATTTAATCCTATCCAAACGCCCTGCCCTGGCTCTGTTATGTGCGTTTCTTGCGGCTGGGTGCGTCACGCTGCCCAATAAATCCAATAACCGTCAAAAACCGGCACCGCTGGAAAATCGGGCGGATGAACCAAACACAGTATCTGACACAAGCATCAACGATGACAATCAGGACAGACTGAACCAAGCCATTGAAGCGCTGCATAAAAGCAACAAAAGCCTGCAAGCCACTTTATCGGGTATGGAACAGCGTTTAATACTGTTGGAAAGTGATATCAGCACACTTCGTGGTGAGTTTGATACCTATAGCCACGGTCGTGCAATACGCAATCCGTCTGCTGATGGCAATGCTCAAGCGCCTATGGGTGACGATCAACAACAGTTTGCTCTGTTGGAACCGAATGTTGATGGCCTGCCACAAGAGCCGGGATCAGAGCTGATGCCGAGTGATGGTCTACAGCAACCACAGCCTGATTCAGGCACTTTGTCAGAGAATATGCAGGCTTCCAATCCACAGCCGGTAAATGCCAACATGGCAACACCGCCAACCGGGATGGAAATTGCTGGTGGTCCACCGGTTCAGATTGATAGCAACAAATCACCTAAAGAAGCCTATGATGATGCCATGCTGCTGTTGCAAAGTGGGCAATATGATAAGGCGTTGGCGGGTTTTTCCTATTTTCTTCAGGCCAATCCTGACGATGAGTTGTCTGATAACGCGCAATACTGGTTAGGTGAAGTTCATTATGTACAAGGCCAGTTTCGTGAAGCATTGATGGCGTTTAATCAGGTGTTGGTGCGTTGGCCGGTTTCTGACAAAGTACCTGGATCGCTACTGAAAATTGGTTTTTCATTTATTCAGTTGGAAGATTATGACAATGCGCGACTGAGTTTAGAACGTATTGTCTCAGACTATCCGGGTTCATCAGCAGTTACGCCAGCGAAACAGCGTTTGAAGACACTCCCTATTCCGCCAAGCGCGACCACGGTGGTTCCTCCAGAAAACAGCGCTGATGAACAGGAACAGTAAGTCGATTTATGAGCGTTCAGAGTAATAAAAAAGCGGTTGCACTCTTCTCGGGTGGTCTTGATTCTACAGTCTGTCTACATGCTGCACGCGCGGCAGGTTTTGAAGTGCATGCCCTCACCTTTCAGTATGGTCAACGCCATACGGTTGAGATTGAAGCGGCAAAGCGCATTGCCAAGCATATGTCGGTTGAGAATCATCTGATTATGGATTTGGATCTACGGGCGTTTGGTGGCTCGGCATTGACGGCTGACATACCGGTGCCAAAATCCGGCGTGGAAGCGGATGCCATACCGGTTACTTATGTACCGGCGCGCAACACGGTATTTCTCTCTCTGGCGCTGGCCTATGCGGAATCATTGGGTGCCTTTGATCTATTTATCGGTGTCAACGCGGTGGACTATTCCGGTTATCCTGATTGCCGTCCTGAGTTCATCAAAGCGTTTGAGGCGATGGCGGGTTTGGCCACTCGGGACGGAGTCAACGGCACTGCTTATCAGATTCACACGCCTTTGATTGATCTTTCCAAAGCGCAGATTATTCAAAAAGGGATTGATCTAGGGGTTGATTTTGGTCTGACACACTCCTGTTATGATCCTGATTCCGCAGGCCGAGCTTGTGGGCGGTGTGACTCCTGTCGGCTGCGTCAGGAAGGATTTATTTCCGCTGGCATTGCAGATCCTACTCGGTATCAACCGGGAATGGACCACCATGGGGCATCATGACTCCTTTCTAAAACGGTTTCGTACGCATCTTGGCACGTTATCGCCCTTTCCTGAACATGTTGTTGTTGCGGTATCCGGTGGTGCAGATTCAACGGCGTTGTTGCGTTTGATTGATGGGTGTGGTGTCTGGGCTAAGGAAAAAATAACGGTTGCCCATTTTGATCACGGTTTACGTGCTTGCTCTGTGGATGATGCGCGTTTTACTGAACAGCTTGCTGAACAGCTTGGCCTTGAAATCGTTGTCGGTCATTGGCAAAATTCTGATCGACATAAAGGCAATACTGCATCCAGAGCCCGGCAAGCTCGATATGATTTTTTGATGGAAACAGCCGATCAGGTCGATGCACACTGGATTATGACCGGCCATCACCGGGATGATCAGGCGGAAACAGTGATGGAACGCCTGATGCGCGGCAGTGGTCTTCAGGGACTTTCCGGTATTCGGAGTAAACGACCACTCACGGACGCAGCAACGATGGGCACTGGGAAGCGTGATTATCAACTTGTCCGTCCGTTGTTGATTTTTTTTAGATATGAGTTGGAAGGGTGGCTTGCTGGATTAGATGCTGCTTGGATTAATGATCCGAGCAATCGTAAAACCGTTGGTATGAGAAATCGGTTAAGGTTGCATGGGCTTCCTGCCCTTCAGAAAATGTGTGATCCTGGTTTGAATGATCGTCTGGCTCACATGGCAGAAAACATGCAGCGAGCAGACAGCGCACTTGAATGGAGCGTTGCACAGATCTGGAACGATTTGGGCATCCAATTTAGTCACGATAGCTGTTCTGACGCAGAGGAAATGTGTCGTTTAGAAATAAAAAAACTCGATAATCTACCAGATGAGTTGATTCTTCGACTCCTTCAGCGTATTCATAACCAGTTAACCAAGCAGGATTTTTCACCGGGCAGACGAGCGAGAAACAGTTTTCTTGCCATGCTTAACAGCCCGAAAAGACAGTGGCAAATGCGGATACGCGGTCTGAGCATATCGCGTCATTTGGACTATTTGCAGTTTGTTTGTCATGGAACAGGTCAAGCGTGTTGTCATTCCAACCATTGAACTGTTGTTGCCAGATCCCTATGCTTACTTGTTTACTGAGAAAGTCATGGTATGAGTTTCTCAGTTGCTGAATCTGTCGGAATGGAACACCGTCTGTTCCCATTCTAGTTTTTATATTTCATCACTGTTCTGATTTCAGGCCAGGAGAGTCTTTCTTGAACGGCTTCTATAAGAATCTGTCACTTTGGTTAGTTATTGGCCTTTTGCTCGTCATGTTGTTCAACCTGTTCAATCAACCGACAGGTCGTGACCAGCGTATCACCTTCTCAGACTTCATCTATCAACTGGATCAGGGACGCGTTACCGATGTAACGGTTCAGGGTCGCAACCTGTCAGGTATTTTGGCGGATGGCAGCGCTTTTGCCACCTATACGCCGGATGATCCTGATCTGATGCGTCTGTTGCGGGACAAGCAGGTTAATATTACGGCCCGCCCACCTGAAGAAACACCGTTGATGATCACCATATTGATCTCATGGTTTCCGATGCTGTTGTTGATCGGTGTTTGGGTGTTTTTTATGCGTCAGATGCAGTCTGGCGGCGGGCGCGGTGCCATGTCATTTGGAAAATCCAAAGCTAAGATGCTCTCTGAGCAACAAGGCAAGGTGACCTTTGAGGATGTGGCGGGTATTGATGAGGCGAAAGAAGAGCTTCATGAGATCATCGCATTTCTGAAAAATCCGCAAAAATTCCAACGTCTGGGCGGAAAAATTCCCAAGGGCGTGTTGTTGATTGGTCCGCCGGGTACGGGTAAGACGCTTTTGGCTCGTGCGATTGCTGGTGAGGCCAATGTACCGTTTTTCAATCTGTCTGGTTCTGATTTTGTTGAGATGTTTGTCGGTGTTGGTGCGGCTCGTGTTCGGGATATGTTCGAACAGGGCAAGAAAAATGCACCGTGTATCATCTTCATTGATGAGATCGATGCTGTGGGCCGCCATCGTGGTGCGGGTCTTGGCGGTGGTCATGATGAACGGGAACAGACACTCAATCAGCTATTGGTTGAGATGGATGGCTTTGAATCCACTGAAGGTGTGATTCTTGTTGCTGCCACCAACCGTCCTGATGTGTTGGACCCTGCGTTGCTTCGTCCGGGTCGTTTTGATCGTCAGGTTGCGGTGCCTAATCCTGATATTCAGGGACGTACTCAGATTCTCGAAGTCCACATGCGTAAGATTCCCATTGCTGAAAGTGTTGATGCGGAAGTGATCGCCCGTGGAACACCTGGTTTTTCCGGTGCTGATCTGGCCAATCTTGTCAATGAGGCGGCACTCGGTGCGGCGCGTATGGACAAGAAACTGGTTGAGATGGAAGATTTCGAGATCGCCAAAGATAAAGTCATGATGGGTAAACCACGCCGGTCTGCCATCATTTCTGAGAAAGAGCGGCGTACTACGGCCTACCATGAGGCGGGTCATGCCATTGTTGCCAAATTGATTCCCGACACAGATCCGGTTCATAAGGTCACCATCATTCCGCGCGGTCGTGCGCTTGGCTTGACCATGCAGCTACCCACGGAAGATCGCTACACCTATTCCAGGCAGCAGTTGGAAGACACCATATCTGTCCTGATGGGTGGCCGCATCGCTGAGGAACTTATTCTCAACCAGTTGACCACCGGTGCTGGCAATGACTTGAAACGGGCTACGGATATTGCACGGAGCATGACCTGTTCCTACGGCATGAGTAGTGCGTTGGGTCCACAGACATTTGGTGATGAAGAGCAGGAGATTTTCCTAGGGCGGGAAATCACTCAGCACAAGAACATCTCTGACATGACCGCACAGGTTATTGACAGTGAGATCAGCGATTTTCTTAACCGGAACTATGCACGTGCCAGAAAACTTCTGGAAGACAACATGAGCGTGTTACACGCCATGGCTGAGGCACTGCTTGACAGAGAAACCATAGATGCTGATGAAGTGGATAATTTGGTCAAGGGCATGCCCTTGGAAGAGGCACTGAAACCCAAAAAAGCGGAACGCAGACCACCTCCTTTACGCACATCAGCCGAAGAAGCCGCCGACCTCGAAGCTGAAAAAAACGCTCAAGACAATGCTCCTTCAGCAGCTGCAAACGATCAACCATCAGCTGAACAAGGGGGGGCTGCGCCCACTACGGGTGAGAAGCCAGCAGATAGCGATGAAAACAAGGATTCTACTTGAACCGTTAGGCGAAGATAGACTATTCAATCAACAGGGGCGTATTCCCCTGACAGATCGTGCTTATCCCTGGTTGGTGCAGATACGCACCACGGCGGAGGAGCAGCCAAAAGAGCGCCATCCAGGGCTTCAGTCGATGGAAGAGGACGGCACCGTTTTTATATACGGGACGTTGCCTTTTCAACAACTGGAGACCTGGATAGACTTCCTTTCCAATTCCGTTCACCATGAATTGGGTGCCCGTCTTCAAGACACTCTTGATGCCCATATCGGCGGCGTTTTTGCACTCCGTTGGAATAAAAATGATAGCGCCCAAGCGCTGGACTTTTCGCGTCCGCGTATTATGGGTATTGTGAATGTAACGCCGGATTCATTTTCCGATGGTGGTCAACATAACACTGTTGACCACGCGGTTGCTCATGCTCTTTCACTGGTTGATGAGGGCGCTGATATTTTGGATATTGGCGGTGAGTCATCCCAGCCCGGATCACACCCTGTGAGCGTGGAAGAGGAGCTTAGGCGGGTTATTCCGGTTATTGAACAGCTTGCGCCTCGGGTGGATGTTCCGATATCCATTGATACCACCAAAGCGGCTGTGATGTCGGCGGCTTTGAAGGCGGGTGCCAATATCATCAATGATATTTCCGCGTTACGTGCTGATCCTGAAGCCATTGCCGTTGTTGTTGAGCACAATGCGGCGGTGATTTTGATGCACATGCAGGGCGATCCATCCACCATGCAGGCGCATCCGCACTATCGGCATGTGGTTGAAGAGGTATATGAATTCTTCGAAAATCGGATACGCTTTTGCCATGAACATGGCGTTCATTTGAACCGCTTGGTACTCGACCCAGGCATCGGCTTTGGCAAAACCACTCTGCACAATCTGGAATTGATTCGACATACCGGTGCGTTTCGCGGTTTGGGCGTTCCTATTCTTATGGGATTATCTCGTAAACGCATTGTAGGAGATCTGACAGGCGAGCAGAATCCTGTCAACCGAGATATTGGCAGCCATGTCCTCGAGTCCATAGCGGCCCTTTCTGGTGCCAGCATCATACGCACACATGATGTCCAAGGTGCCAAACAGGCATTATCTACGGTACATGGTTGGGCTTTGATGGAACAGCCGATCGTTTGAAGAAACGTTCAGCGTGAGTTTTCTTGTGTACCACGCCATAGATCAAAAAAAGTGCCTGTCACCCCCCCCTTGGCGTACACCTAAAATTTGTGATGAAAAAAAAAACAAGCTGGTGTACCCTGTGTTCCTCTCTTTTTATATCTGTGAGAGAGGCAATGATGAGGGTGTCTTTTAATCGTTGGTGAGTCATTTACTAATAATAAAATTGAGGAATAACCTCTGTGACACGCAAGCTATTTGGAACAGATGGCATTCGAGGGCCTGCCAATCAATATCCATTAACCGCTGATATGGTGCTGCGCCTGGGACGTGCGGCCGGTATCGCATTGAGACGCGGTGAACATCTACACCGTGTTGTGATCGGTATGGATACCCGGCGCTCCGGCGATATGTTCGAGTCCGCCTTACGGGCGGGTTTTGCCTCGGCAGGCATGCGCTGTCTGCTCGCCAGTGTGATGCCAACCCCTGGCGTTGCCTTTCTGACCCGCTCTTTACGGGCTGATATGGGTGTGATGATCTCCGCCTCTCATAATCCACATTATGATAATGGTCTGAAGTTTTTCGGCCCGGATGGTATGAAACTGGCCGATGAGACTGAGATCGAAATTGAGCGTATTCTGTTCGCCAATGAGCCGACAAATGGTGACACCTTGCCACCGGAAGAACTCGGAGGCGGAACCCGTATCACCGGCGCTATTGAACGCTATATAGAGTTTTGTAAAAATGTGTTTCCCAGCCAGTTGACTCTGGATGGCATACGTTTGGTCGTAGATACAGCCAATGGTGCCGCCTATGAAGCCGCCCCGACCATCCTTAAGGAACTCGGTGCCGATGTTATCTGTATTAACAATAAACCGGATGGCATCAATATTAATGAAAATGCCGGATCTCTCCACCCTGAAATCATGGCCAATGCGGTTAGACAGCATAACGCCCATGCCGGTCTCGCCTTTGACGGTGATGCCGATCGGCTGATTATCTGTGATGAAAATGGCAGCGTGCAAGATGGTGATTCCATCATGGCAATCTGTGCGTTGGAAATGAAAAAACAAAATGTGCTCAAAGGTGGTGGCGTTGTCTCTACCGTGATGTCAAACCTCGGATTGGAACGACTGCTTGAGCACAATGAACTGTCACTGATTCGTACCAAAGTCGGTGATCGCTATGTGCTCCAACATATGCGCGAACACGATTTTAATTTTGGTGGTGAACAGTCCGGTCATCTGATATTCCTGGATCATAATACCACCGGCGATGGATTGGTTTCTGCGTTGCAAGTTCTTTCTGTAATCGTTGGTACTGGCAAATCTCTCTCGCAACTCTGTGCGCCGCTGAAGCGGGTTCCGCAGGTTCTGAAAAATATCATGGTCTCTGCCGATGCCGATGCCCTCGCCATTAACGCTGTTCAGGACTCCATGGCTAAAGCAGAAAAAGAACTCGGAAATCAAGGCCGTATCCTGGTTCGCAAATCAGGGACTGAACCGAAAATCCGTGTCATGGTCGAAGGCGATTCACTCGATCAAATCAATGCGTTAGCTGATCAGGTACTGGAAACCATTCGCATTCATGCGTGTTAATATGGCGCTTATTTTTCCCGCAGACAGGCAACTGATTTAACTATGTGAAGTTACACTCCTTGACAAGGACGACTAATCTCACTTTAATGCACTTTTGCAGTATCTTAATAAACACCATTCACTCAGCGCATTTGATTTTTAATGATCGCTTTGTGCATGATAATTTTATAACTCTGTTTCAGGAGGGAAAACAATCGGCAGAAACTTCAGAGACCGTACCCTGCCCCCGGCAGATAGCACACGGATCAACGAACGCATTCGCGTTCCCGAAGTGCGCTTGATTGATGAAACCGGCAAGCAGGTCGGAGTCGTTGGTCGGGATGATGCTTTGAGTCGCGCAGTTGCTGCGGAACTGGATCTTGTGGAAGTGGCACCAGAAGCTCGGCCACCTGTCTGTAAGATCATGAACTACACCAAGTTCAAGTACCAAAAGTCGATCCGAGAGCGGCAAGCACGGAAAAAACAGGCAAGGGTTGATATCAAAGAGGTCAAGTTCCGTCCCGGAACCGACACCCATGACTTTGATGTTAAGGTTAGAAATATTGTCAAGTTTCTGAAAGCTGGCAACAAGGTCAAGTGCACTTTGCGCTTTCGTGGACGGGAAATGGCCCACCAAGACCTTGGCCTAGCCCTTCTGAGACGGGTGGAAGAGACTGTGCGGGAACTGGCTAAAGTCGAACAAAGACCGAAGCTGATGGGACGTCAGATGACTATGCTGATTTCTCCTGTTGCCAGCAAGACTTGAATCCCTAGCTGAAAAGCAGTACTGTCATCGCCTCTTGCTTCTCTGGCTGACTGTTGGCTGGTGCGCGTGAATCAGGTTTTGCCTGTATTCCTCCTCGGTTGGCTCGGTCGGTTTGTTGAGAGGTGACAGTGTTGTATCGCTTACTGTACAATCCCTCACTTGGATTTTATGCAGTAAGCTGGCTGAAAACTGTGTTACAGCCACTCATGATGATAACCCATTGTGATTTTTACTCTTGCCCGATTGGTAAGAGAAACACCAAGACCGAAAAGTAAGGAGCGGTCTCGATATGCCTAAGCTGAAAACTCACCGGGGCGCAGCAAAACGGTTCAAAAAAACTGCATCCGGAAAATTTAAGCGTAACAAGGCGTTTACAAGCCACATTCTCACCAAAAAATCACCAAAACGGAAGCGCAACTTCCGCAGTAGTGGTATGGTGGCTCATGCCGATGAGGCAGCAATCAGAAAGATGCTTCCAAACATCTGATTGTCGAACGTCAACAAAAACATGTGCGGACAACCTGACACCGAGGGCCGTCCCACAACAAAATCCTGAACACAGGAGAAACACACGATGTCTCGAGTAAAACGGGGTGTAACCGCGCGTAAGCGTCATAAGAAAGTACTGAAGGCTGCCAAGGGATATACCGGACGCAATAAAAGCTGCTTCCGCATCGCTAAACAGCGGGTGGAAAAAGGCCTTCAATACGCTTATCGGGATCGGAAAGCCAAAAAGCGCGAATTTCGCCGCCTCTGGATTGCCCGTATCAACGCTGCTGCACGGTTGGATGGCCTCTCCTATAGTCGATTTATGAACGGTCTTTCCAAAGCGGGTATCGAACTGGATCGTAAGGTACTTGCTGACTTGGCCGTTGCTAATCCAGAAGATTTCAAACAACTTGTCAATCAGGCTAAAGCCGCTCTGGCAGCTTAATAGGTCTGTATTGTCAGTGCTTCACTTCCGATAAACTCTGAAAGTCGCCGTGCGGATTTCAAAGCTGGATGTTCGAAGCAAAAGACACAAAATCAAGGGTTCCGCGCCGGGTTCTGCTAATACGATAGCAGCTAAACGGTTGGAACCCTTTTTTTGTTGAGGTGGTAAAAGAATGCGGGAAGAACTGGAACGCCTGAAAACAGATGCGTTGAATAACATATCAGAGGCTGACTCCCTTCAAGCCCTGGAACAAATTCGCGTGCAAACCTTGGGTAAAAAAGGCGCACTCACCCAACTCCTGAGAGGCTTGGGTAAAGTCTCCGCCGAAGAACGCCCGGCTCTGGGTGTGCTGGCCAATGAGATTAAAACAGCGTTTAATGCCTCATTGGCAGAACGCCGTGACATACTCAAAGCGTCCGCACTCAATAGCAAATTGGCAGACGAAGCACTGGATATCAGCCTACCCGGCCGACAACCCAATGAAGGCGGCGTTCACCCCATCACCCGTGCTCTGTCCGAAATCAATGCGGTGTTTGGTCGCATGGGCTTTGAAGTGGCTACCGGGCCAGAAATTGAAACCGATTGGTTCAACTTCGAAGCACTCAACATTCCGCCCGATCACCCCGCTAGAGAAATGCACGATACCTTCTACCTGCCTACAGAACCAGATGAACCAAAGCAGGTACTGAGAACCCATACCTCGCCGGTGCAAATTCGGGTAATGGAAAATCGCCAACCCCCGCTGCGCGTTATCGCACCCGGTAAGGTGTTTCGCTGTGATTCCGATATCACCCATACGCCGATGTTTCATCAGGTTGAAGGATTTGCCGTGGATGAGGATATCCACTTTGGTCACCTGAAAGGCTTGTTGGAAACGTTTCTGATTCGCTTTTTTGAACGTGATCTGCCGGTGCGCTTTCGGCCTTCGTTCTTTCCCTTTACCGAACCCTCCGCTGAAGTGGATATGGGTTGCCTGTTCTGTAACAGTAAAGGATGCCGAATCTGTAAAGGTAACGGCTGGCTTGAAGTGCTTGGCTGCGGCATGATCCATCCCAATGTGTTGACCAATGTTGGTATCGATAAAAGCCGCTACTCCGGTTATGCCTTCGGCATGGGCGTTGAACGCTTGGCTATGCTCAAATATGGCATTAATGATCTGCGTACCTTTTTTGAAAACGATACCCGTTTTCTCTCAAAGTATGCCGTCTCAGGCATTTAAGCACGTCTGTTCCCCCACTCTTCAAAGTTAGGAAGTAGCTGGACGATGAAATTTACCCATCAATGGCTTCTCGATCATCTGGACACCTCTCTGTCACCCGTTGAATTGGGTGAGCGTCTGACCATGGCTGGTCTTGAACTGGAAAGCCTGGTTGATCGCGCCACCGGTCTCGACAAGGTGCAGGTTGGCGCTCTTATCGACGTTGGTAAACATCCCGATGCTGACCGTCTCACCGTATGTAAGGTCCGCGTTGGCACGGAAAACCTAACCATCGTCTGTGGTGCTAAAAATCACAAAAAAGGCGATAAGGTGGCCGTAGCCCGAGTCGGCGCTCAACTGCCTAATGGCATGAAAATCAAACGCGGTAAAATTCGCGGCCAAGTCTCCGAAGGCATGCTCTGCTCTACCGCAGAATTGGGTATTACTGAAAGTGCCGAAGGTATCCTGATTCTTCCTCCTGAAACTGAAGAAGGTATCGGAATCATTGAAGCGCTCTCTCTCAATGATCACACCTTCGAAGTGGACTTGACACCAAACCGTGGCGACTGCCTGGGCGTGCGCGGTATTGCTCGTGATCTCGGTGCAATCTTGGATGTGCCCGTAAAATCAATGCATACTGAAGTGGCGGTTGATCCAACCGTTGCCGAACGGTATCCGGTAGAGATCCGTATCGATGATGGAGAAGGGTGTCCACGCTACTCAGGACGCGTGATCGAAGGTGTAAAAATCGGTCCCAGCCCAGAGTGGTTGGTACAGCGTCTGGAAGCAGTTGGACTCCGAAGCATCAATAATGTTGTGGATATCACCAACTATATTCTGTTAGACCTCAATCAGCCGCTGCACGCCTTTGATCTGGATACGCTGAACCTTCCGATCATCGTCCGATGCGCCACCGAAAACGAAAAAATCACCCTGCTTGATGAACAGGAATATACACTCACACCAGAAATGACCCTGATCTCCGATACCAAACGCCCGCTGGCACTGGCTGGCATCATGGGCGGTCTTCAGAGCGGTGTGACGGATAGCACAGTCAATATTCTACTCGAATCCGCATACTTTGATCCTATCCGCGTCACTCGGGCCGGACGGCGGCTGAATCTGTTATCCGACTCCCGCTTTCGTTTCGAACGCGGCACCGACCCTGAAGGCATTACCACTGCCATTGATCGAGCAACCAACCTGTTGATTGAGGTCGCAGGCGGTACAGCCGGTCCGATCATTCTGATAGATGCAGGTACTTGGAACAAACCCAAACCCCTGCCCTTTGACCCTGATCTGATTCGCCAACGCGGCGGTGTGGATCTCTCCAATGATCAAATGATCGGCATGCTGCAACGCCTGGGCTGTGAACAACTTGATGATGGACGCTTCCAACCACCATCACATCGTCACGATCTGCGTCTTCAAGAAGATCTTCTTGAAGAAGTGGTGCGTGTTTATGGCTATGATCGTGTCAAAACCGTTCTGCCTACAGTAACGGTCAGTGCGCCAGCGCCAGACCCAATTACAGAACGTGGTATCAGCTGTCGGCGGATCTTTACCGGCTATGGATATTTCGAGGTGGTTAACTACGCCTTCATTGATCCCAGCCTGCAAAAACAGTTCGATCCTGACATCACACCACTCACTCTGATGAATCCCATTTCAGAAGAACAGTCTGTAATGCGGACCAAACTGGTTTGTGGATTGGTGGAAACCGCACAACGCAATCTGAGCCGAGGTAATAATCAACTTAACCTGTTTGAGATCGGTCATGTTTTTCTTAAACAGCCAGATAACACCATTCAGGAAGAAGAACGACTTGGCGGTTTGATCAGTGGTCCCATTGGACCACGCGCGTGGCACTCCGCCCAAATAGATGTGGACTTTTTCGACCTGAAAGGCGATCTGCAAGGCCTGTTTGCCGCACTTCGCACACCGGGCATTCGATTTGCCACCGGTGGACCGGATTTTCTGCACCCAGGCAGAAAAGCGGAAATCTTCTCGCCAAGACCAGGTGCACCAATGGGTTGGATTGGTCAATTACATCCCGCTATTCAAGAAAAAATGGGGCTCTCTCAACCGGCCTATATTTTCGAATTGAATATGGAAGGGCTGCGTAACCAAGCCAAAACGAATCCCAATGCTCCAATGATCAGCCCATTTCCTGCTGTTGAACGTGATTTTGCCTTCGTGGTCGCTGAATCGGTTACCGCACAGGAGATCATTACCACCATTCGAAAAGTGAGCCCAAAACTGATACAACATGTCGTATTGTTTGATGTGTATACAGGGGATAATCTCGACCAAGGTAAGAAAAGCCTTGCGATTGGTGTATTCCTTCAGTCAGAATCCAAAACCTTGAGTGAAGAGGATGTGCAGCCGGTTGCTGAAAAAATCATCAGCCGCGTTACCAGCCAATTTGATGCTCAATTGCGCGGAGGTTGATTTTTTTCGCTTGGTCGAATTGAGAATAATTCAGTTCAAAATTGCAAAAAATTCGTCAAAAAAAGCGTACTTTTGTTCGGAAAAGAAATAAAACTATCACCTGTTTACATTCTTCGAAACAAGAAATTGATTTCTCTGTGTGAAAACAGGTTAAAGGGTTCGTTGACAGACGGGATCGAGGTGCCTATCCTCATCTGTCACTTAGAAAGACTTGAATCCCCTGTTTCAGAAGTCTTTTCCGTTAGAATCTAAGCTGTGGAGACAACAATGACCAAGGCGGATATCGTCGAGGCTGTGTACCGTAAAATTGGCCTTACCAAAAAAGAGTCCGCTGGACTAGTGGAAGAAGTATTGGAGATCGTGCGCGAGGAACTGGAAGGAACCAGGCCCGTAAAACTCTCCGGTTTTGGTAATTTCAATATTCGTAGCAAAGGCCCGCGTCCCGGACGTAATCCAAAGACAGGCGAAGAGATTGAAATTACTGCCAGGAAGGTACTTACTTTCAAAGCCAGCCAAATACTCAAGGATAGAGTTAACAGTGCCGTCCGGGCCTGATAAAGGAAACGGATAATGTCCGATCAGGAACTGACGCTTCCAGATAAGCTCTATTTCAGCATTGGTGAGGTCTCTAAGATCGTCCAGGTCGCCTCCCATGTGCTGCGCTACTGGGAGAAAATGTTCCCTCAGGTTCGACCGGTAAAACGGAAGGGTAACCGACGCTTCTACCGGCAACAGGACGTTCGCGTACTTCTGGAAATTCGTCATCTTCTGTATGACAAACGGTTTACCGTTGATGGGGCGAAAAAACATCTCCAGGAAGTCTCAAAGCAAGATGCACTGGCAAAACAACAAGATAAGGCTACTGAACCCGAAGCAGAACAGATGACACCTCAAGAGCAGGATACCCTTGATACAAATAGTATCCTGCTCGAAGAGGTACGACTAGGGCTGCAAGATCTCCATAAACAACTGGTTCATGCCGCTCATCCTGATGGTGAAACATCGGAACACTGACGCTCTAGACTCAACTATATCATGCTGATTCTCCTCACCAACGATGACGGTATCGAATCACCCTCCTTCCGGGATCTGAGCCATCATCTTTCTGGCTTAGGCCGGTTGGTGATCGTCGCACCTGATCGTAATCAGAGCGGCAAATCCCATGCGGTGAGCGATTTTCATAACCCGCCCCGACTCCATGAACTTGGACCAGACTGGTACGCCCTCGAAGGCACGCCCAGTGATTGCGTTCACTTTGCTGTCAATCGACTGCTGGATAATGCGCCTGATCTGGTGATTTCCGGTATCAATATGGGCAGTAATCTCTCTGAAGATGTAACCTACTCTGGAACCGTTGGCGCTGCCATGGAAGCCGCTATCCGTGGTATTCCATCCATTGCCGTATCATTGGTTGGTCAACCACCATGGCAATTCGATGCCGCTGCAAAATATACACGCATTCTGCTGAATGATTGGCTCTCACGTATTCTGCCCGATGGCACCTTTTTAAATATCAATGTACCCAATATCTCTTTTGACCGACTTAAACCCCCGCTGATTACACGGCAAGGACGACAGATTACTCCTCCTTTTCAACGCAGTTACGATAAACGCACTAAAGGGTTCTGGAAAGCCAATAGCCGCAACTCCAGCGCGGTTATGGAAGATCATCACGCTGTTCAAAAAGGCCATATATCCGTAACCCCTCTTATGGCTGACTTTACCCAGACCAGCGCGTTGACCGCCCTTGGTAATTGGCCTAACTTCCAAGATAAAAAAGATACAAAACTCCGCGAACGTGGACTGACTTCAGCGCGAAGTCGTAGTCGAATGGTGAGTGAACAGCTGATTAAACGTGGTATCTCCAACCAACGCGTATTGAAAGTGATGCAGGAGATTCCCAGACATCAGTTTGTTGATGAAGCGCTGGCCAGCCGGGCTTATTCTGATGCAACCTTGCCCATCGGCGAAGGACAAACACTTTCCCAACCCTATACCGTTGCTCGAATGACCGAAGCCTTGGAACTCAATGGTCGAGAAACAATCCTTGAGATCGGAACCGGTTCTGCCTACCAAACCGCTGTTCTTTCAGAACTGTGTCACACAGTCTACACCATTGAGCGCCTGCCTCTGCTTGGCAAAACCGCCCGTCGTCGCCTCGAAATGATGGGTATATCCAATGTTAAATTTTTCATTGGTGATGGTAGCCAAGGTTGGCCGGAACAGCGCACCTTTGATCGAATCCTCGTCACTGCTGGCGCACCTATCGTGCCGGAAAAATTGACCGCCCAACTGGCTCCGAATGGCATCCTTGTGGTCCCTGAAGGTGATAAACAGAGTCAGTACATCATGCGATTAACACGAACAGCAGCCCAAGAACTCATAAAAGAACGCTTGGAAGCCTGCCGTTTTGTACCTCTTATCGGAAAAGACGGCTGGGAATAGACCATGCTTCAACGCATTTATGACTGGACAATGAATTGGGCCAGGTCGCGCTATGCCGTGCCTGCACTGTTTACCATCGCACTGATGGAGTCATCATTTTTTCCGATTCCACCAGATCTATTGTTGATTCCAATGGTCTTGGCTCAACCATCCAGAGGGTTTGTCTTTGCCTTTTGGTGTACCATTGGTTCCGTAATCGGCGGCGCATTGGGCTATCTGATCGGCGCACAGTTCTGGCAATGGGTGGGCACGCCGATTATTGAATTTTATAATGTTTGGGACCAGTACGAAGCGCTGAAAAGTACTTTTGAAGCCAATGATATACTGATTATTGCCACCGCTGCCTTTTCGCCCATTCCCTATAAATTGTTCACCATCACTGCGGGCGTTGTACACTCCAATTTCGTCACATTCATGGTGACCTCAATAGTGGCACGTGGCGCACGGTTTTTCTTGGTGGCTGGTCTGCTATACTGGGGTGGTGATCGGTTACGAAATATGGTTGAGCGTCATCTCAGCCTTCTTACCGCTGTGTTAATGATTGCAGCATTGCTGCTCTTCTTTGGAGCCAAGTATCTGTTGTGAGTGGTCCTCTTCTTCTCTGTTTGCGTACACTACATGTGCGCCCTCTTGCTATTCCACTACTGGCACTGTTGCTGTTTGGTTGCAATCAAGAGCCATTTGAAAAACCACCGGTGCGTATTGCCAGTGGACCGCCTATGGCTTGGGAGTTGGAACCCGAAGAGAGTCGCATCTATCGCAGCGATTCCGAACTCTACACCGTGAGACCAGGCGATACACTGTGGGCTATTGCCGTAGTCCATGAATTGGACCCAGAAAATCTGGTCCAATGGAACAATATCCACGATGCGGATATGTTAGTGGTCGGCCAAACATTGCGTGTTGCACAACCCGCACCTCAGCCTATTTATCAAGATTCACAACAGGCTGATTTTTTGGCGAACCAACAACCAGAACAAACAACAGAACAACAGATCCTTCATTCAACACAATTGCCAAACCAACAGGCTGTAAACCAACAGGCAGAAAACACACTACCCAACTTTGTTGCCTATGCACCTCCAGTGGATCAGGGTCGATATTATGGAACACCACCTGATCCGATTTCGGAGCCTGCTGCACCACTGGAACCGTTGGCAGAACCGGAAAATCAATATGCTTACCCAACCCCATCAAAAAGCTATCCTGAACAAACGAACACGGTGAATGGTTCGTTCAATGGACCACCAAAAGCTGTGGCCAATACAGCCATAAAAACAGCTCCTGTCATAGCCGCACAAACAACCGCACCAGTACTTACGCCCAGACCCTCTGCCAATACCGGAGGCACCGCGTTTGCTGGCTCAGGAAAACATGTTCAACCACCGGCAACCAAAATCGTGGTGAAAAAGAAACCTGTCAAACGGTTAAAAGACAGCTGGATTCTAAAATCTGGTCCGCCCAAACGTTGGCATTGGCCTGTGCATGGCAAAGTGATTTCAAAATTCGGTAAACATGGCAATGACCGCAATACCGGTATTGATATCGAAGTCAAACAGGATGAACCAATCCGAGCTGCCGCAAGCGGTATTGTCTCTTATGCAGACAATGAACTACCGGGCTATGGCAACCTGATCATCATTCGACATGGTGGCTCCTATACCACTGCCTATGCTCATAACAGTAAACTCCAAGTTTCTCGCGGTGCGACGGTCCGCGCTGGTGAAGTCATTGCTCTGGCTGGCAAATCTGGTCGTGTTCACACACCCCGACTTCATTTTGAGCTGCGCCGCCGAATAAAACCCATAAATCCACTCAAATATTTGCCAAAATCATGATATTGTAACCTACTTTCAAGCTACAAAAATCACTGTCACTTTTCATATTCAGGAAAGACCTAGCCCATGACCGCAGATCACCAACACCTCAAGATTGAGGATCAGCACTTTCGTCCTGAACGCATTGATGAAGCGCTGCAACAATCCGCTCGGCTGGCTTTTCATGCGTTGCTTCCCCGACTTCAAGAATGGAAATCAGGTGTCGATCCGTCATTTTTGCACCTTCCATTTCGGAAAGATCAAGTTGATATTGCAAAACAGTGGGCCACACATATTCGTCAACGTTGCGTGCGTACAGTGGTGTTTGGTATCGGTGGTAGTTCCCTCGGTGGCAACATGCTTATTCGTGCATTGGCACCCCAACAGCGCAATAGCGTCATCTTTGCCGATAATCTTGACCCTGAAACTCTGAACGAGCAGTTGCAAGGCGCTTGGGAAGAAACTTTTGTACTGGCAGTCAGCAAATCCGGTGGTACACCGGAAACCTTGAGCCAATTCCTAGCCACTTTGCCCATGCGTGAAGCACGCCTTGGCAAACACCTTTCGGACCTGACGGCTGTTATTACCGAAAACCCCAACAGTGCCATCGGTCAGATTGCCCAAACACTGGGTTGTCCAATTATTGAGCATCCACCAGTTGGCGGTCGGTTTTCGGTACTCTCCATTGTCGGACTCCTTCCAGCCGCCATTGCCGGTGTGGATATTGACGCTCTGATCCAGGGCGCATCAACCATGGCCAACCGCTGTCTCAGTAGTGACCTGGACACCAATCCCGCTTTTCGTATGGCCGCAGCCCAGTATCAAATGAATCATACCGGACGCGACCAATCCATCCAAATGTACTATGGCGACCGATTGAGCAATGTCACCGCATGGTTTGCCCAACTTTGGGCAGAGAGTCTTGGCAAACGCAACCACAGTGGTGCACGCTTTGGCTTAACGCCTATTGCATCCCGTGGTGTGACTGATCAGCACTCACAGTTACAGCTTTACCTTGATGGTCCAAAAAACAAACAGTTCACCTTTCTAAATGATCCCAGTTTGGCAAACCAAGGCGCTGAAATTCCCAATCGCTTTGCCAATCTTGAGGCGGTTGCTCCCTTTGCCGGACGCAGATGGGGCACACTGTTTCAAGCGGAGTTTTTCGGCACACGTGATACCCTGATCAACCGAGGTGAGCCAGTACGCACCTTCTCTCTTCGTTCAGGAGATGCTGTTGCCTTGGGTGAGTTGATCATTCTCCTGGAAATGGAAACCGTTCTCACAGCTGCATTTTTTGGTATTGATCCTTTTGATCAACCCGCTGTTGAAGAGAGTAAAATTCTCACACGACAATTCTTAAAGACACGCACCAACACATAAAATAATTGCCACTATTGAAGGATATTCTCACATACCCTATTCGTGACATGTCACTAAAAAACACACAAATATTGTGTTTATAATTTGCTTTTCCACACCTTCACAATGTTGATAAACACTTGTTTTTCAAAAAGTTAGTAGGCAATTTAGAGTCTATTGTGTTAAATTTGATGTGGGGGAGAGCAGATACTTTGGTCAAGGCATCAAAAATAATATGCCAGACCACTCTTCTTTCAGCATCTTTACTGGAGGGCAAGCACAATGGGGCGCTTTAGGATTATCGTTTCATTTTCCATTGTTTTACTGTTGTTTTCGACAACAGGCATTTCAGGTGTGGTTAATATTGAGCCGGGCCTTGCAGATTTTAAGGTCAAACACGGTAATATTTCGGTGTCAATTTCCCGAAACCAAGATCCCAACGCGACCATAGCTTCCGATTTTGCCAAAACATCACGCCGCTGTCCGCCATTCTGTGCTCAACCAATGGTTATCGCCCCTGGTGTCAAGACCATTGGAGAAGTTGAGTTGATTGAGTTTATGCGCACTCAGTTGGCAGATGGCACCGGCCTACTTGTAGATGCACGTACACCTGACTGGTATATGCGCGGCACAATCCCTGGTTCTATCAATGTACCCTATACAGATATTGACTCCTCTTTAGGCGCAATGGAGCTCACCATTCATGATGCCTTAACCCAATTTGGCGCAATCCAGAATAGTGACGAGTCCTGGGACTTTACGGCAGTTAAGACATTGGTACTTTGGTGCAATGGACCATGGTGCGGACAATCACCAACCGCTATCCTTGGACTGATTGATTTGGGCTACCCAGTTGATCATATTCTCTACTATCGTGGCGGCATGCAGCTTTGGCAGATATTTGGATTGACTGTTCTACCACCTGCTGGAGATTATTAGCATAGAAGAGTGAAGGCTTTTATTGAAATTTTCATCCCTTGGCTATACCCTTGTCGGATTCCTCAAACCTCTTGCATAAGTCGGGTCGTGTTCGATGGATGATGATATTCAAGCTGGATCGCCGCGAAGTTTTGGGCTGGTCTTTACCGTTTTCTTCTTAATCATAGGGTTATGGCCTCTTCTCAATGGCGAATCGCCTCGATTGTGGGCCCTGATCACTGCTGGCGTTTTCTTGGGCATGAGCCTGTTACTGCCTGCACTCCTTCAACCATTGAATCAACTCTGGTTCCGTTTTGGTTTAATTCTGAATAAAATCACCACACCCTTGATTCTGGGCATACTATTCTTCGTACTAATCACACCCATGGCCTTGGTGATGCGCCTTTTTGGCAAAGACCCATTAAAACTGCGCTATACATCCCGCGACAACAGCTACTGGATCGTGCGTGATGATCCGGGCCCTGCCCCGGAATCCATGAAACACCAATTTTAAGTGACTGAATCCTGGAGTTGATCATGTCTTTTTTTGCCGAATTATGGCTTTTTCTAAGAGTTCGAAAAAAGTTCTGGCTGCTACCTATTCTGCTGATGATGATCCTGTTAGGCGGTATTTTAATTTTTGCCCAAGGTTCGGCAGTGGCTCCTTTTATCTATACGTTGTTTTAGAGAGGTCCGATCATGCGTATCCTCGGGATCTCTGCCTATTATCATGATAGTGCTGCTGCTTTGATTGAAGATGGTGTCATCATAGCTGCTGCTCAGGAAGAGCGGTTCACACGTAAAAAACATGATCCAGATTTTCCTGAAAAGGCGATCAATTACTGTCTGACAGAGGCAGGCATCTCCCTTGGCGCACTTGATTATGTGGTTTTCTATGACAAACCGTTTTTGAAATTCGAACGGCTCATGGAGACCTACCTCGCCTTTGCACCACGTGGGTTCAGCTCCTTTCGCATGGCGGCCTTGGTCTGGATCAAAGAGAAGCTGTTTCAAAAATGGATGATTCAAAAGTCCCTGCTAAAAATTGACAGCACTTTTGACGCACCCAACAAACTCTTGTTCACCGAGCACCATCAATCTCATGCGGCCAGCGCTTTTTATCCGTCTCCTTTCGAAGAAGCGGCAGTGCTGACCATGGATGGCGTTGGTGAATGGGCCACGACCTCTCTGAGTATCGGTCGTGGCAATGAACTGAAATTGGTTCGTGAAATCCATTTTCCGCACTCATTGGGCCTGCTCTACTCCGCATTTACCTATTACACGGGCTTTCGTGTCAATTCCGGTGAATACAAGGTGATGGGCTTGGCACCTTATGGTACGCCAAAATATGTCAAAACCATTATGGATAACCTGATTGACCTCAAGCCGGATGGCTCTTTCAGGCTCAATATGGACTATTTTGACTACTGTACTGGATTGACCATGACCAATAAGCGCTTTAATGCACTATTTGGTGGTCCACCACGTACACCTGAACAAGAGATCACCCAGCGGGAAATGGATCTTGCAGCCTCCATCCAGAAAGTGGTGGAAGATGTTGTGCTACAAATGACCCGTTCATTGGCCAAAGAGACAGGTATGGAAAATCTCTGTCTGGCAGGCGGTGTCGCATTGAACTGTGTGGCCAATGGAAAGATTTTGCGTGATGGTCATTTCAAACGGGTTTGGATACAACCCGCCTCCGGCGATGCGGGCGGTGCCCTCGGAGCAGCAATGGCGGTGTATCACTGGCATAAGGGCCAACCACGTACCGTAGACCCCTCTAAAATGGATGCCATGCAAGGTGCCTATCTCGGTCCCTCTTTTGAACAAGCGGATATTGAGAAGCGTTTAAGCGCAATCGGTGCTCGTTATGAGGTGCTGGATGATGCAGCACTCATGGAAAACAGCGCACAAGCACTGGTGGATGAAAAAGCGGTGGGCTGGTTTCAGGGTCGTATGGAGTTTGGTCCGCGTGCTTTGGGTGGGCGCTCCATCCTGGGAGATCCCCGTTCGCCAACCATGCAAACCGTCCTCAATTTAAAAGTGAAATTTAGGGAATCGTTCAGACCCTTTGCGCCATCGGTTATCAGAGAAGAGGTAAATACCTGGTTCAATCTGGATGATGACAGCCCCTATATGCTTCTGGTGGATGATGTACAACCTGATAAACGCCGGCAAATGAGTGAAGAAGAACAAAAACTGTTTGGAATTGCCAAACTCAACATTCCACGCTCAGACATCCCGGCGGTGACCCATGTGGACCATTCTGCACGAATCCAGACGGTTCACAAAGAGACCAATCCCAAATATCATGCGATCATTTCGGCTTTTATGAAGAAAACCGGTTGTGGGACGGTCGTCAATACCAGCTTTAATGTACGCGGTGAACCCATTGTCTGTACGCCGGAGGATGCATTTCACTGCTTTATGGGAACAGGCATGGAAGCCCTGGCAGTGGGAAACTGTTTTCTACGCAAGGAAGATCAAGATCCGGCTTTGAGCAAAGATTATAAAAACGAATTTGATCTGGATTGATGAGATTCTCAAAGAATTCTGATCCTGTCTTTAGGAACAGGATCAGAATTGGATCTTACGCTTTCATATCGTAATAGTCTCGATACCAATCCACAAACCGAGACAACCCTTCTCGCGTAGTGGTCTTGGGTTGAAAACCAATTTCATTCACCAAGCTCTCTACATCCGCATATGTTTCAATAACGTCACCAGGTTGCAACGGACGCATATTCTTTTTTGCTTCTTTTCCAAGCAGTTCTTCCAATGTCTTAATATAGTCCATCAACTCAACTGTTGAGTTGTTACCCAAATTATAGATCCGATACGGCGCATAACTGCTTTGTGGATTAGGATCATCACTGGACCACTCTGTATCGCCGCAAGCAACCCGATCCAGCACTCGAACCGTGCCTTCAATGACATCATCAATATAGGTAAAATCCCGACGATGACGCCCATAATTGTAAACATCAATCGGTTCGTCTTTAAGAATTTTATTGGTAAACTTGAAGAACGCCATGTCAGGACGGCCCCAAGGACCATAGACGGTAAAATAACGAATGCCCGTTACTGCCAAATCAAATAGATGTGCATAGGAATGTGCCATCAATTCATTGGATTTTTTACTGGCTGCATAGATAGAAACCGGATGATCGACCCGATCAGCAACCGAATAAGGTACTTTGGTACTGGCGCCATAAATCGAGCTTGAGGAAGCAAACACCAGATGTTGAACACCGGTATGACGACACCCTTCCAGTAGATTAACAAATCCAACCACATTACTATCCACATAGGCATGTGGATTTTCAATTGAGTACCGAACACCCGCCTGAGCAGCTAAATTAACCACCCGTTTAAAGCGCCCTTTTTTAAACAATTCTTCCATGGCTGGTCGATCAGCCATATCCATCAATTTAAATTCAAATTGATCAAACGCTTCAAGAATGGCAAGCCGATCTTTTTTTATCTGAACATCGTAGTAATCATTTAAATTATCAATCCCAACAACGGTATCGCCACGCTCCAAAAGCGCCTTAGAGAGATGAAAACCAATAAAACCCGCTGCACCTGTAACCAAAATTCTCATGGCACTTTCCTTGAAGGCCCAACTTATTCCCATTCAATCCTAAATGAAAAATTGCGCTGCTCATACCAGGATGAACAGCGCAATTTTTCATATCCTACAAATGAATGATCTAAAGATCACAGCATTTTTTTAGCGATATTTTCTACCATCAGGTCGGCCAGCATATTGGTATAGCTACCCAATTCATTATCATACCAACCATAGATCACAGCCTGAGTGACCGGCACCTTGACATTGGAAAGGTCCACACCATCAGGCATCCCCGGCATTTTACTCAGATTCAAGCGGGTAAAAGCGGTACGGGTATGCGTTTCTGTACCTTCAATGATGGTCGCAGCACTTGGGAATCCGATGATGTCTGAAGAAACATTCTGCTTCTCGGTGAATTCCAGCAATCCTTTGGCCTCACCCGCAGCGGCTTCACGATAGAGACGGTTGATATTCTCCCGGTTAATTGGATCATCGGGATCGTTGGATTGAAGATTGAGAGTCAGAATGGTCAGCGAACCGGTAGAGGTCGGCACACGCACCGACTCAGCCATAAATCCGATTTCACCCATTTCAGGAATCACCAATCTCAGCGCTTTGGCCGCACCGGTTGTGGTAAGGATGATATTGTTGAGAATGGATCGATTCTTACGCAGATCTTTTGAGCCAGTCTTGGGCACAGCATCCAAAACCTTCTGGCTACCCGTGGCAGCATGTACCGTCACCATGGAGGCAGAAAGAATCCGCTCGACACCATAGTAATCAAGCAATGGCTTGATCATGTGTGCCAAACAGGTTGTGGTACAGGATGCACCAGAGATCACCGAATGGCGACCCGCATCATAATCGGTCTCATTGATGCCCATGACAGTTGTCACAGCATCTTCAGGCATGGAACGCCCCTGATCCTTGATCTTGAAAGGTGCGGAAAGTACAACCTTCTCGGCACCCGCTTCAAGGTGACCACGCAGAGAGCCACGTTGGTCATCACCACTCACAGTGGGATCAGAAAACACACCTGTGGTATCCACCACCAACCGCACGTTCTGATCGCGCCAACCAATATCCTTGGGATTGCGATTTTGACGTAGGAAAGTAACGGGAATTCCGTTAACCGTCATGGAGCCAGCAGCTTCGTCCAGGTTTTCGATTACCTGACCGCCTTTGTAGCCATTGATAAAGTTACTCAACCGGCCATAGCTGGTATCTTTCTCCAGGACTTGTGCCAAATCACTGAGGCTACACCCCACCTCACGACCAACATTGACGACGATTTCAGAAAAATGTTTGCGGGCCACATGGTGCCAAAGAGACAGTTTCCCGATACGCCCCATGCCGTTAATGCCAAGCTTCATCTGTCGCATTCCTCTAGATTGATAGCCTGATTGGGAGCCACGTTAAAATTCCGGAATTCAGGAATTCAAAACAAGGCTCTTTGAAGGAAAAATGCCATTCTACACACTTCTTAACCCAACCTCCAGAAAATGGTGCGTTGAGTGAAAAATCTTATACATCCGTTGAGCCACCTGCCGTTGAGAAACTGGATACTATTTCATGTTTTCCTTTATAAATCATACCACTTAGTCCATCAATACTGATATAGTCTCCCATTTTAAAAGTCGTACCACTGATATCGCAACTTGTCTTATCACGATGAATAGTCAGCCGTTCACACCCAACCACACAGGTCTTTTCCAGCCGAGCCGCCACGACCGCAGCATGAGAAGTTTGACCACCTCGTGCAGTCAACAGTCCCAAAGTTCGGGAAATATGGCGAATATCATCGGGAACGGTATCGTATCGCACCAAAATAAGCGGCACATCCGGGTCCTTGCTTTTCAGCGAATCAATCTGTTTCTGGTTGAAAACAACACGTCCACACAAAGCACCACCACTGACACCCAATCCTCGAGCCAATCGGACACTCTCCAGCGCTTGGCTATTCTTGAACGCCTGAATGATGGCGTGGCGTGTCTTAACCGTAACCATATCTCGGGTTTGCAACAGAAAAAGATTGTCATGTTCAGGACCATCAAAGGTAAATTCGATCTCCTGAGGATTCCAATGTTTTTCATAGACCAAATCACGGGATATGGTCAATAACCGCTTAAAGATCTGAGGAAAACAGACCTCCAATGACATATCAGGATCGCGACCAGTATATTGACACTGTTCCCGTGATATAGGCCGAGTCGCCACCAGCCCACCAACGATATCTTCACCCTGACTACATGTGGTGTAATCTCCCCACAGCACCACACGATTCAGCTTTCGATGCGGATGTGCAGTAAACAACACACCAGAACCGGTATGCTCTCCGATATTGCCATAGACCATATTCTGTATGACCACGGCGGTTCCCCACTCATTGGAGATACCCAACAAACGCCTGTACTCTCGTGCTTTAGGCGTCTGCCAGGATTGAAGTACGCGTAAGATGGCATAGGTCAACTGTTCCCAAGGATCTATTGGGATAACAACTCCCTGATCTGCTGCGGCATCCAGATAGGCATAGGCGAGATTACGCATCTGACCGGGCGTAAACTCCTTTTTCTTGGCAATACCGTGATGACTTTTAGCACTACGCATCAGATTATTGAATACTGAGCGCTCTACACCAAAAGACATGCTCCAGGATTGGATAAAGCGCCGATAGTTATCCCATGCAAAAAAGCCCGAAGTCTTTTCAAGGTTTAAAACGATTTCAGGCGTAATACCCACATTGTGAACCGTCTGCATCATGCCGGGCATGGAGATCAGCGCACCACTTCGCACCGAAAGTAGCAAAGGCGTATCCGGTGAACCAAATTGACTGTCTGTCTGTTGTTCAATAAGTTTTACATGCTGTTTGAGCTGCTTGATATAGTCATTTTGAGCGGGCAAATAACTGCGAATCAATTTACGGCAGCGGTAGTATTCTGTGGTGAGCACAAAGCCAGGCGGTACAGGACATCCATGATTGACCAATTCTGAAAGTTGAAAGCCCTTGTTTCCCAGTGAAATGAGATTGGCCGACAGTCTGTAAGGCCTATGAATATTACAAAATAGCCTCACCGGATCGTAGGTCATCAGTTCATTTAAAGCAGCGGGCGTTAGTTCCCGCTCCTGCTCTGCCAATGCCCATCCAACATGGGTGATAAAATTATCAAACGCCTGAAGACCGAATGTTTCTGACATCATGTCACGGATAAAGGCTTCACTGATCCGCTCCAACGTTGCCGCCGTATCTGAATCCCTGAGCATCTGATATTTATTGATTAACGCGTCTTTGGGAATGTGCGGCACAATGGCGGCGAGGTTATCTCGATGATGACTGGTATAATAGGTGTAGACAACATCTTTAACACCATCGGAAAAACCTTTGAAAATATCCAGATACTGATGAAATGAGAATTGATTCAGATCCAAAGCCCGCTTCAAAGTATCAAGCTGATTGGTCAGCTTTCTTGAGCTAACACCATCCAATGCCAGAGCGCGTAAAAAGAATTGTAAATACTTGACTACTCTAAAAAAAACACCGCGAGTAATAAATTTTTCTGGAATCTTGCTTGAGAGTTTTTCAAGTTCAATGCGCGCCAGATTCTCCAAGCGGAAACTGAGCGACAGGGAATCAAATTTGCGCTCATTGTAACGCCCATAGACTGATGGGATACCAACGGCGATATGGCGTTTTTGAAAAATCTCCTCGACCGCTGGAAATTTTTCTGCACTGAGAATCACCTCTTTCAAGGCCTCCAACACGCTAAGGAGCAGATCCAACCGCTCAAAACGGGTATTTTTATCGTCTGTCAACAACGGAATCAACCGCTCTGCATCCTGAACACCTGCTTGAGCCGCCTCCTCCAACATCACACGCAAACCGTGATGGCCAAGATTGTATTTGTGATTGAGCAACTGATAGAGACGCAGCAACAGATACACCCGCCTGCGTTCCGTTGAAGAGGTATTGCTAAATGCGTTGATGCGCTCTTTGGCCTCTTTTAAATCCCAGTTATACAACTCCTCTTCCTGTTGAAAAGCGCCTTCATCATGCAATGCTTTGATAATCGTATGTACATCATCAAAATATTCTCCATGAGCATGCACATCTTCCAACAGAGCTTCAGGAATAAACGGTCCAAGACCTGTACGATCTTTTTTACGCCAAAACTGAAAAACGGCCTTCACCAAATGCACGGTCAGATTGGTACTTTCAACATGACACTGCTTTCGCAAAAAATGGATCAGGCTATCCTTACGACGATGCAATTCATCCAGCTCGGTCGAGACATCACGCAATGCACCTTCAGCACCGATTTCGTTATAATAAACAGGTAGTTGTCTAGTGAATTGTTTAACCAGGTTAAAGACGGGCTGAATCGTGCTGTTGAGCAGTTTTGTTATCTCTTTTTGAAACAGATCCGTATCTCGAATACAGGTGCCAGTCAGACGCATATTGATTATCAGTGCGGAAAGAAGTGTTGAGTACCACCAGGGGTGCTGAACAATCAGATTAAGCCAGACTCTGATATTGTAAAGATGTGCCGGATTCAAAATAGGCTGCCAGTCAGAACCCACACCTTTGACATAGCTATACTGAAAACCAAATCGAACCGCCTGTTCAAGAAACGCCTCAATGAGATAGCTGTTCTGATGTTTAAACACCTCAGTACCCAACACCTCAATACATTGAAGTGTTGTCTGAGGATATCGTTCTACATTAGCGTTTAAAAAGCAGAATGTTCGATCAAAGAAGGCGACCAAATCCCCTTGACTTTGCCTCAGTTTAACCAGATGCACCAAACTCCGGTTCACTTCACGCAATGTCTCTTCATGGATCAATAACAGCCCTTCAACTTCCAGAATATGGAACATGAAACGCAGTCTACGGATAGCCATCCTCCGTGCGCCATTTTCCAAGCTATCTTCTTTAGCAAGGCATTGACCAAGCTGTTGAGCCGTATCCCGATAATTTCTAATGATATCAAGGAATGAAGGTAGAGAAAAAAGATCAAAAAGGTGTACGAATGCCGCCTTGGGTTCCAAGAAACCGGAAGTGGATGCCATACCCTCCAACCGATTCAAATCACGTCGATACTGCTCCAAGGCAGGGTGAGAAATACGCGCTAAAGAGTCGAGATGGATCTCCGGTGAAAATGATGCAGGATCTGTCTGATCAAGCCAATAACGATAGGTAATCATGTACATCCGCACACTCAAGCTACGGACTGTAACAGGATCTAAAACAGTCAACACTTCATCGGGGGAAGCACTGGTTGCCTGTTTGATCAAACTGACCAAGCTGTTTTTTAACGGCGTATAACTTTGAGCCAATAGAAAAAGATACTGATCGGACAACCCATTAAATTGAGATAGAATACCATTCCAAACGGGGATCAAAGGGGCATGATCCTTCACAACACTCATCACACGATCAAGAAAAATACATAGACCTTCCAATGCATTATAAGCCAACCTATCATCTTTTACTTCATCCAGCGCTAAAAAAAATGGTTCTACCATTAATGGCATGGCCTGCGGTGCTTTTTCATGGTTCAGGAAACGCCGGACATTTTTAACCATGAATACGCGCAGCTCAGGCAGAATCATACGCCAATTTCGAAACGGATGATTCAACTCCAACAGCAGGGTATCCAAGCTTTTTAGAACGCCTGCGGAGTGACCAACCATTTCGCGCAACAACTCCTGGCGCGGATCAATGGTAATCTTGTCAACAGCGGTTTCGCGGAGGTTGGCAAGCAAGGCATCGGAAATAGGGGAGTTTCGGCTCAATCTATCTTGGCTCACGTCTCATCCATGAATCGAAAAATGTGGTCATTGGCTTTCACTATGGACACAGTACCATTCTCAAAACAAGCGCAAACAAATAGAGAGAGTGCACGTAATAGGCATGAAGTCTGGACGTAGATTCCACCATTGCCTTATAGTGTCTCTTTGTTGGCATGCGTCTACACATCCTGTTTATACCATGCTAAGGTATCACGCTAAAGTTGGGTTGGCACTTCAGTAAATTGATTGAATCCAATATGTTTATGTTGGATCAAGCCCCCTCGTATCAATTGGCCAAGCTGGATTGGTTTATGCCTCGTATCACATTGACTGAAAACGTTAAATTTTCGTGCGAACAGATGTACGGACTGGTAGTGGATGTCGATCGCTATCCAGAATTTCTGCCTTGGTGTGTCGCTGCACGGCGCTACGATGATCAGGAAGGCCAGTTCATGGCTGAATTGACCGTCTCCTTCAAAGGCATCCGGGAATCTTTTCGGACCCAAGATCGCTATGTCCCCAATAAGCGTGTTGATATCGCTCTCAGACGCGGCCCTTTTCGACATCTGGAAAGCAGCTGGGTGTTTGCTGAACTGCCAAACGGCAATGGCGCTCGCGTTGATTTCTCCATCGACTTTCAGTTTAAAAGCCGATTGATGAACATGACTATCGGGCCCGTTTTTACCCATGCGGCAAAACAGATGGTGTCTGCTTTCCGTAAACGGGCCAACATGCTTTATCCCTGATTATAATAATAGCTGACGAGATAAACGATCATGAAAGCCAGTGCATCAGAGACAGTCCCGTTCACGCCTCAACAAATGTATAACCTTGTCGTGGATATGGATGCCTACCCTGAATTTATTCCCTGGTGTTCCCATGCGACAAAACGTAATGAAACACCGGAACAGTTTATTGCGGAGATGACCTTCTCCTTTAAAGGATTTCGTGAAACCTTTCATACGGTTGATCGACTTATCCCTGGAAAGGAAGTGCGAATCAGCTTGGAAAAAGGTCCGTTCAAACATCTTGAAAGCGTCTGGAGTTTTCAAGAGTTGGGACCCACTCAAACCCGCATCGACTTCTCCATTGATTTCAGATTCAAAAGTAGACTTATGGATTTGAGTCTGGGACCGGTGTTCAGCCAGGCTACCAAACAAATGGTCTCATCATTCCGCAAACGTGCTTTTGAGCTATACAGCTAGATATTCAACCATTTTAATTAACCCGCCTCACGGCGGTTGATCAGGATATTCATTATGAAACGCATTCGTATGATAACATTTATAACCGCTTTAGCCTTGTTGGCATTTCAGGGAACAGCACAAGCGGAAACTGTCGCGGCCCAAGTAGGCAGCTGGAAAATGACAGTGACTGAACTGGATAAAATGATCTCCGGTCAACTGTATGATCTGGCGGAAAAGAGACACAAACTGCGTTTAAATGCACTGGTTGAGCTGGTTCACAATCATTTGCTTGAAAAAGAGGCCAAAGCCCGTGGCCTGTCCACAGAAGCACTCTGGGAAAAAGAGGTCACCAGCAAAATCACTCCGGTCAGTGACGAAGAGTTAAGCCTCTTCATGAAAGCCAATGGTGAGAAACTACCCAATGGCGGTGTTGGCATGGAAGAACAGGTCAGAGAGTTTCTAACCAATCAACGAGGTGGCGCATCTGAACTGGAATTTTTCAAAACGCTCCGCAAAAAGTACAATGCCGAGATCACGCTGGAAGGGCCATTACCGCCCCACTTCACCGTCAAAGGCGCTATGGAACCTGCCAAAGGTCCGGCAGAAGCCCCGATTACCATTATTGAATTTTCTGACTTTGAATGCCCCTATTGTCGCCGTGCACAACCGACACTTGAGAAAGTGGACCAAGCCTACCCTGGCAAAATACGCTTTATTTTCCGTCACTACCCACTACCATTTCATAAAAAAGCGCCTAAAGCGTCTGAAGCGTCCATGTGTGCCCATGATCAGGGTAAATTCTGGCCCTACCATGACATCCTGTTTGACAGCCCCTCCCGTTTGACTGATGCCGAGTATAAAGCAATCGCGACTGAACTGAAGCTGGATCAAACTCAGTTTGAAACATGCCTGGACAGCGGAAAATATGCCCAACGTCTTGCAGACGATATGAAAGAAGGTGAGCGCCTCGGTGTGACCGGAACGCCCAGCTTCTTCATCAATGGGTTCAGACTTGTTGGTGCGGTCCCCTTCTCTGAGTTCAAGAAAGTGATTGATAAGGAATTGGCAAAGAAATAATCGCCGTGATGTGGCTCTTAACCGATCAAATTGGTGAAGTTCTGCTGCCGTAGAGCCTCATACAAGACGATTGAGACACAGTTTGCCAGATTGAGACTCCTGGCCGGTTGAGTCATTGGAATGCGTAGAGTGCGCCCTGCACAGACTTGGTGTAGCTCTGGTGGCAATCCTTTGGATTCTGAACCGAACAGGAGTCTGTCTCCCGGTTGGAAATTGATGTCGGCATACCGTTTTTCACCCTTTGAACTAAGTGCAAATAAGCGCTCATCCGGTGGATGTTGTGCGCTGTATGCGTGCCAGTCATCGTACATGCGTACCTCAGCCCACTCTCGATAGTCCAATCCAGCCCGTTTTACCGAGGCTTCATCCATCCGAAATTTTATTGGACCAACCAGATGAAGTATTGCACCTGTAACTGCACATATACGCTGAATATTTCCAGTATTTGGTGGAATTTCAGGTCGGTGTAAGACAATATGCATACAATCTGTAACATTCATTTGCGTACCGAGTTAGCGTTTTATTAATGAGGATAGCTTGACGTAGAGAGATCTGTTTGCAAAGATCCCTGGATCTTCTAAATATGGCTGGATTGATTTTCATGGTCCAGACCGTTTCGATAATTTTTCTTCTTTCACCTCATGGGAGGTTAAGAGAGTCCATGGTTACTGAGCACGAAGAGAACCGCCGGGATTTCCTGCTACTGACCACCGGCTTGGTCGGTGCAGTCGGTGTTGGTGGTGCTGCCTGGCCGTTCATTAAGTCCATGAGCCCTTCTGCGGACGTGTTAGCCCAGGCTACCACCGAGGTGGACATCAGCTCCATCTCTGAAGGTCAAATGATCACTGTTCCCTGGCAGGGAAAACCGGTATTTATTCTGCATCGGACACCCGAGCAGATTGAAAGAGCCCGCACAGATGACAATGCGAGCATGCTGGACCCTGAAAGTGACGCCAGCCGGGTAAAAAATCCCGAATGGTTGGTGGTTTTGGCTATCTGTACGCACTTGGGCTGCGTTCCACAACCTGTTGGAACAGGTGATTACGGCGGATTCCTCTGCCCATGTCACGGTTCCCATTACGACACGTCAGGGCGGATCCGCCAAGGTCCAGCACCGGAGAATCTGCCGGTTCCCTACTATACGTACAAAGATGACAGCACCTTGGTTATCGGTAAGGCTGTTGGCTAATTCAGCTCCGGTCTAGATAAGGAGATATCCCCGTGTCAAATCGAATCATGGCCTGGGTAGACGAGCGTCTGCCCGTCACCGAAATGATTAAAAGCCAGGCCACAGAGTATCCCACCCCGAAGAATCTGAACTACTGGTGGAACTTTGGCTCTCTGGCGCTTTTCATTCTGATTATTCAGATCGCTACTGGCGTTTTTCTGGTTATGCATTATAAACCAGATGCCGTGCTGGCCTTTGACTCCGTTGAACACATCATGCGTGATGTGAACTTCGGTTGGTTGCTACGCTATATGCATGCCAATGGCGCAACCTTCTTTTTCATAACCATCTACATCCATATCCTTCGAGGTATGTATTACGGTTCTTACCGGCGACCTCGTGAGATTTTGTGGTGGTTTGGCGTTATCCTGTTTTTCTTACTCATGGGAACAGCCTTCCTGGGCTATGTGCTTCCCTGGGGTCAGATGTCCTATTGGGGTGCCGCTGTTATCACAAACCTGATGAGTGCAATTCCAGTTGTCGGTGAAGACCTGGTAATCTGGCTCTGGGGTGGTTTCTCAGTGGGTGACCCTACTTTGAATCGCTTCTTCTCCTTGCACTTTTTGCTGCCTTTTGTTGTGGCTGGTCTTGTTGGCCTGCACATTTGGGCTTTGCATGCGGTTCACTCCAACAATCCTGACGGTATCGATCTGGAAGCCAAGGATAACATTCCTTTCCATCCTTACTTTACCATCAAGGACTTCTATGGATTGGGTGTGTTCCTTATCGTCTTCTGTTCGTTTCTGTTCTTTGCGCCGAACTTCTTTTTGGAGCCGGACAACTACATCGAAGCGAATCCCATGCAGACACCAGCACATATCGTGCCTGAATGGTACTTCCTGCCTTTCTATGCCATCTTGCGTTCCATCGACTTTTTGGGACAGTTCAGTAAATTGGCGGGCGTTTTGGCCATGGGCGGTGCGATTGCCATCCTGTTTGTATTGCCGTTCCTTGATAGGTCACCGGTTCGTTCATTCCGCTATCGTCCTTTGAGCCGGGCTCTGTTCTGGATCTTTTTGGTTAACTGTTTCGTTCTTGGTTGGGTTGGATACAATCCAGCAGATTCCGTTATCCTTGGTGGCGTTCCTATCGTCTTTGTTGGCCGGGCTGCTTCCGCAGTGTATTTTGGTTACTTTGTGTTGCTTTGGTTCATCACACAGTTCGGCATCGAAAAACCCAAACCCGTACCCGAAAGCCTGTAGAGGAGAAGCCAGTCATGAATCTGAGAAAGTCAATCCGATTCGCCGCCCTGATTGGGGCACTGCTTCTGCCGCAGGTGGGTGCAGCATCCAGCGGAGGCGCACCGTTGCCTAAACTGGATTGGGATCACAAAGGTGTGTTCGGTGAGTTCGACAATGCCTCATTGAAACGTGGTGCCCAGATTGCTGTTGAAGTGTGCATGGGCTGCCACTCGTTTAAATACATCAAATTCGATGCTCTGCGTCAGTTCGGTTATACCGAAGCAGAAGTCAAAGAAATGGCTGAAAGTCAGGGCAAAAACAAAACTGACAAAATGCTCTCAGCCATGAGTAAAGAAGATGCTATTGACTCTTTCAATATTGTCCCACCGGATCTGTCTTTGATGACAAAGGCCCGTAAAGGATATGAGAACTATGTCAACGCCATCCTTACCGGTTACCTCACTGAAGAGGAAACCGCTCTGGTTGAAGAAGCGTATGAAGATGAAGATCTGTCTGAAGAGGAAGTAAAAGCCATTGCCAAAGCTTTACATCTTGATCCTCATAACGCGGCTTACGTCAAAGAAGTTGTGCTGCGTATCGGTATGGGTAGTAACTTCAACAAGTACTTCCCAGGCCACTTCTTTGCTATGCCTCAGCCTTTGATGGATGAAGCAGTAGAGTATGCTGATGGCACACAAGCCACTTTGGCTCAACTTTCCAAGGATGTGGTGAATTTCATGTCCTGGACTGCCGAGCCTACGCTGATGGAGCGTAAATCACTGGGCATCTATGTGATCATCTACCTGATCATCTTCACAGCACTTCTGTATGCTCTGAAGCGTCGGATCTGGGCGAAGATTCACTAAATGTTGAACCAGTCCTGATGATTATCAAAAGGCCCCTGATTGCTCAGGGGTCTTTTTTTTTGCTTATTTTATTTTTATCCTGTTTCTCTGGGAATATTTTTGTCCTTCATTAATTCGATAGAGCTTCATCATAATGCGTACCACTCCTGCTGACATATCCATTGAATCGGTACAGAGCCTGTTTACCAGCTGGGCAGAACAAGAGCGTACTCTCTTCTCCATACGCCTGCTGTCAACACCTGAACCACAGCCTGTTTCCTGCCGCACATTTCTAAAACTGTGTCAGCGCTGGGCAACCGTTATCACAACCTGCCCGGATCGAATTATTCCCATTTTCGGCCACATGACACCGGAGATGCTCGCCGCTTGGTGGGGTACGATTTTGGCTGGACGTCAACCAGTATTTATCTCTTATTCGACAATTAAGATCAGTGCTGAAGATTTTCAGAGTAAATTGGACAATTACCGAGCCAGCTTTGGGAATTTGGCATTTATTGGGCTTGAATCAGATAGAGCGTTTACGCAAAGCGCGCAACTGATCACACCGGATTCCTTGCCCGATTGGCACGAAGACATGAACAGATTGCGACCACCACAATCGCATGGTGCGCCATTATTTATTCAGTGCAGTTCCGGTTCGACTGGCGTGCAAAAATCCGTAGCTATTGATGCTGAACGACTGCATGCTCAACTCTCTGCTTATGCCCAATCCTTAGCACTCAATCCTTCGGACGATCTCATTGTCAGTTGGTTACCGCTCTATCATGACATGGGGCTGATTGCGACATTTTTATTGCCAATGATGACCCAGACACCGGCAATTTTTCTGGATACCTTCCAGTGGGTTGGACAACCGGATTTATTGCTTGAGACCATTCAACACAGCCGTGCAACGCTTTGTTGGCTACCTAACTTTGCTTTTTCGTTGCTCTGCCGAAGCACTGCGGACTTTGATCTATCCAGCATGCGGTGCTTTATCAACTGCTCTGAACCTGTGACAGAGCGGGCTTTTGAACGATTTATCAACCATCATGCTGTTCGTCCCGATCAGTTGGGCATCAGTTATGCGTTGGCTGAAAATGTGTTTGCCGCCACTCAGACCACCATTTGCCAACCGCCGCATTGCTTAACGCTGAGTCAAGGGGCACTTGGTCAACATCAGGTCGATATTCTTTCTGAACAGACCGTGAATTCTGAATCCTCTCCCTGCCAACCTGGAGAGATTCGACTGTTTAGCTGTGGCACTGCCATTACGGGCGTTGATATCCGAATTGATGCGTCAGATCCCCATCAAATCGGTGAAATCTTGCTCAAAGGACCAAGCACCATCCCACACTATCTCGGACAGTCAGAACCGCGTTCAGACGGTTGGTTTCCAACTGGAGATCTTGGCTTTATTCACGGGGATCAACTCTATATTTCCGGGCGGAGCAAAGATCTGATCATCCACAACGGCAAGAACATCTATCCTCAAGATCTTGAAAATAGCGTTAACGCCCATCCAGCTATCCATAAAGGCCGTGTAGTGGCAATTGGCTACTTTGACAAGGCTCTGGACTCAGAACAGATTTTATTGCTGTTTGAGCCGTCCAAACCGATGGACATATCCGAAAAAAACCAGTTGTGTGAAACGCTGCGTCAAAAGATATCGGTACATTTTGATATTCAAGCAAACCTGGTGGCCGTGCCTCGGATGTGGTTGAAAAAGACCTCTTCCGGGAAGATTGCCCGCCAGGCAAATTTGGATGCCTTCAAACGGATCAAGCACCGGACGATACAAATTATCGGTGATTCTCATGTGCGGATCTTTTGGCGTACACCAAAAGCGCATCAGAGCTTGTATGAGGGATTGGAAGCCCATTGGGTTGGTGTCCTCTGGTCGCAAAACTGGATCAAGGCGGCACCATTTATTGAAGAGCTACACCAGAAATCGGCCTCTGAAGATCTATTTATCATCACAACTGGTGAGCCTGAATGTCGAACCTATTTTCCACAGGCAGAAGATCCGATTAAGGCAATTGATCAAGCCATTGCCCAGTACGAGCAATTTTTCACTCTGTTGCTTTCCTGGCGGCCTGGACAAGTGGCGTTCATGACCGGGATTCCAACCCACCCGGAAAATATTGATAATCAGGATCAGGCATGGCCCGTTTGCGGCACACCGAAACAGCGCTACCTGTGGCAAGGGATGTTCTATGGAAAAATGGCGCAACTGTGCCATAAATTGCATATGCCATTTATTGATATCTGCTCACCATTGATCGGAAAAAACGGCCTGATGGATGCCGGGCGATTAATGGACTACGCCCATTTGAGTTTGAATCATCGTCAATTTTATTTTAATCAAATGGATCAATCTATTGGTTTCATAAACATGAGACCAAAGATTAATAATGATCGACTGATGGTTTGGGATGGAAGCAGAGCGCATTTTTATGAAATGACACGCGCCTTTGTGATCGAAAAAAGTAGTCTATCCAATCCCGATCTTGAACATATTGTTGATGGTCAGGTTTTGGACTCTTTGGGATTGGCGGGCTTTATTGGATTTTTAGAGACCAGCTTTCAAGCGCGCATTGAGCTCAATCAAGTTTCTCCTATAGATTTAAATTCAATAACAACAATTTGGAATAAATTTATTAAGGATAAATCTGAAGCAGAAATTATCACTGATCCAACCCATTTGGCACAAAGCGACTTCATGCGCCTGCGGCCCTGCCTATACGGGCCACTACTCTACAATATCAATGATATTTACTTGGGCCGGGCCCTGGACCAATACGGCCAATACGCTCAAGAAGCGCTTGAATTACTGGAACGCATAATCCGGCCGGGTCAAACCATCATTGACGTAGGCGCATTCATGGGCACACATACGGTGGCTCTCGCTCGAATGACCGGTGCCAATGGAAGAGTCGTTGCCTATGAGCCACAACGCATTCCCTATCAAACCCTTTGCACCAACGTGATGTTAAACCAGATGACCCATGTTAGATGTCATCCCTGGGCCGTTGGTCAAGAGAACGGTTCTCTCACCATTCCAGAGTTAAATGCCAAACAGCCCAATAACTTTGCAGGGCTATCATTAATGCAACCCATGAGCGGCACACCTACGCGCGTGGTCACACTGGATGAAACCAATACCCGATGTCAGCTACTGCATATTGATGTAGAGGGTATGGAATGGATGGTGATTCAAGGCGCACAAAACCTCATTCAAAACCAGCGCCCATTTATCTATATCCGAAATATTAGCCGAGCGGTAACTGCCGACATAACCCGCTGGTTGCGTGCACGAGACTACAAAACAGTTGTTCATGGGGTGCGTTTATTTTCTGCGGATAATTTTCGTAACAATACAGAAAATTCTTTTGCCAATCTGACCTATACCAACCTCTTTTTCCATCCCAAAGAGCATGTGGTTGATCTTTCGGGGTTGGCGGTTAAGCGTCACGAAAAAAAACAATCATCCCATTGAGTAGAAGCTCTGGTGATATTTATTGCGCCGCTTTCGATATGCGAAGCAGATCATCAGAGCAAAAACATCACCAGGGCTGGAACGGTCAACTGTTCAAATTTTAGACGAAAGCACTATAATTCTTTTTTCGGCCCTAATGGCAATCTAAGGGCCACGTATTGGTGTAAATTGAATATTTTTAGGGATAAAACATATACTTTAAATTAAAAATACACACAACAAATTAAATATAACATCTTTCATATCTGCATTTACATATTGATATGCAAAATTTATATATTTATTGAGTGCAAGATTACTCACTTAACACAATTAAGATGAATGATAAATTCCATTTCTAGTTAACACGAAATAGTTCCCAACTTTTTATTAATCAATAATTGTCATGGTAATTAAATTAAAACAATTGAAAGTATTGCTGCATGCTTATTTTATAAAAATATGTTGTATCACCGTAAGAGTATATGTACACTCCATGGAGTGGTTTGGAATATTCAAATGGACAACATAGTTAAATATGATTGCCGCAACAACCATTTCACATCACCTAATATATAAAAAAACCCACTATCCGTTCTGGATAAATAATTATAATATTTTATATATTAGACAAAAACAAACAATGGCGACTATTTTGCTGTCAAGTCGGCGACAACGAAATTACATGAGGGATTTCCATGCTTTTGCCTGAGCAAAACATAGTTCAGAATAATCCAGACAATATATACCCCATATCTAACATTCTTGGAAAAGATAAGACTAACAATGTTAACCCATTCTTAGGATGCGTTAACTTGAACATTCCTCTAGGAAATATTTCTGGGGTGAATATCGATTTCGAGGTGAGTATTTTTTATAATAGCGCCTCCGCCCAACTTGCTCCCGCATCCAGCAATACGGCGGGAGGCTATGGCTGGAAAGTACGCGATTATCCGAAAGTAGTACACGATGCGGCCAAAGGGTATCTCTTCCTGGATGGCTTGTCCGCCTATCTTTTAGTTGATGTGGACGGCAAAGGGACTGACTACAGGGCATCAGGAAAATATTTTCATTGGAAATTTAGCAAAAGTGGTTCAGGCGGCACTGTCGTTTGGGATATCTATACAAATAACGGAAACAAATACACCCTTGGCAATACTGCCAGCCTGGGCAGTTACACTCTCTGGAATTTGAGCACTCTTCAGGACCTCGTTTGGGAAGACAAGATCCTCTTTACCTACACCAACGGCAACATGGATCTGGACTCGATAACGAACTCTAAGGGAGATAAGTTACAGTTCATCTACGAAGACCGCTACAACCTCCTCACAACAGTTGAGGCATGGATTGATGTTACGAGCGGAAATCAAGGGATCAACACCAGAAAGACCGAATTGCTACACGGTTTTTCTAACGGATTCCCGCAGCTGGAAAACATTTCAGTCTCCATGAATCTCAACAATGGCGGTGTGTTCGAGAAACAGTCTCAGGGAATGCAGTTTACCTATGATAGCGCCAGTGGCGTATGCCCCTATGCGCTAACCAGTTTTACCAACGAACTGGGCGGAGTCCAACAATACGCGTATTACAGCGGCGACAAGATCACAGGTGCCGCAGCCAATGCCATCAATTCCAAACCAGTAATCAGAATCAATACGACATCAAGCCCGGTGTCCTATGCCGGAGGCGGCAAAATCACATTCGAGTCAGGACTGAATGTCGTCAGCGCCGTGGGTGTCAATTTCAGTGATGTATTGCAGGTAAACGACCAGATCAGCTGCGGCGGTGAAACACGCCAAGTGGCACTGATAATGCCGGGTGGTGATCAACTCGTTGTAGATTCTCCCTGGAGCACAAGCAGCAAAGAGGCCGATTACGCCATCATTCCTTTTTTCGAAGGGCTGGGAGAAATCACCTTCAGCAACAACTTGACCGCAGTCAGTGGGAATGGCGTTAATTTCCATCAACAGCTGAAGGCCGGAGATGCCATTAAATGTGGAACTGATATCAGAACAGTCGTATCCATAACGCCCAGTGGTGAACAGTTGGTGGTGGACTCTCCCTGGAGCAGCGAGGCCATAAAGGCACAATACCAGGTCATTCCTGATGTCACGGCGGCCTTGGCTTCAGCAGTGGTAGATTACAGCTTATATTACGATTTCGAGAATCTGTTCTACGACCAGAACCAGGGGTTGATCCAGTATAACCAGGTGAGCGGCTATCCGGGAGGCATGCCCACCACCAGACCAGACGGTTCTCACAGCGATCCATACGGCCATATCGCCTATTATTATTTCAATGGTACGGCTGCGGCCAGTTTGAAAAAATTCGAAAACCATGATGCAACCCTTGCCCAAAATAGTCTCCTCTACGGGATGCGCTACCTGTCCGAAACGTTTACCACCGATGACAAGAAGGGTTCGGAGGATGTTGTCACCGCTACCTTCTATTATGCGCTTGCCAACACATCAACATCCGGCGTGGATTATATAAAGCTTATCAAAAGAGTGGATTCTCTTGATGGCGTTGATCAAACCACGGACATAATCTACAACGAAGAAATCAATCTACCTGTTTCCTATATAAAAAATGTCCGCAACCCCAAACAGTATGAAGGCTCAGAGTTCAACGAGGATTTCGAGGAGAGCGATATCACCTATGCCTTCGAACTGTATCAGGAACTATCCGCATATAATCAGTTAACCGCGTCTGGCGTGGAAACGGTGCTCATGAGAAGCAGCGCCGACAGCGCCTTTCAGGGTTCCGGAACAGTTACGGTAGTCTCCGGTTTGACGGCAGTAGATGCAACCGGGGTAAATTTCAAGGATGAGATGAAAATCGGCGACCAGATAAAGTGCGGCAATGAAATCCGCACTGTACGGTTCATCTCCAGCGATGGAGATCAGCTGGTTATCGACAAGGCCTGGGGAATAGATGCCAAAAATTCCAGCTATACAATCATTCCCACTTTCAATGGGCTGGGAGGAATCACCTTCCTATCCGGACAGAAAAGCGTCACTGGCGTAGGCGTAAATTTCCACAACCAGCTGGATGTTGGCGACCAGATCATCTGTGCCGGATCTCTGAGGACCATCACCGTTATCAACACCGATGGCAGCGGACTAGAGGTCGATGAAGCGTGGACACTGAGTGTTACCAATGCTGTCTACACAATCAGATGCCTGTTTCAAGGAGCCGGAACCGCTACTATCGTCAATGGCATGCCACTGGTCAGTGGCAATGGAACACAATTTACCAAACAGCTAGGCACCGGTGACCAGATAACCTGTGCCGGTGAGACCCGCACGGTGATAAGTATTCCCCCTTCCGGCAACCAGATAATCGTTGATAGCCCTTGGGGGATTGATGCCAATAATGCCCCCTACACCGTCACTCCCAAAGTGTTCCATATCACCGCATCCAAAGTGAACGAATTCAAGGATTGGGGTGGGGGAAAATGGGATCTGAACAAAGTAATGCAGTTGCGACATGAGGTACCTCTGGAGCAGTTTCATATCTCAGCACCACCAGTTCTTCCCGCCGATCTCTGGCAGCAGACCGAGGAGGTTATCTCCCGCACCAGCGGTGGCCTACCTCAGGTATCAACAGATATCTATGACATTGTTTCCTCACAATCTTTTGATAAAGAGTACAATACGTTCCAAATCGCGAATTACTCGAATGCGGACATCCAATCAAATCAGGCGAGCTATTGCGGATTCGAACAGTACGAGCAGTATTCCGGCAACTGGACCCTTAGCGCCGGAAGTATCAGCACCTCAGAAGCGTTGACCGGAAGCTGTAGTTATTCCGGGCAGAATATCCAGGTAGCAGCATCGGTTTTCTCCCCGGTATCCAGCACAGGTTATATGGTGTGCGGGTATGTTCATCTACAACCCGGTGCCAGCTGTACTGTGGGGTTCATGAACAATGGGAATTGGTCCGTCAAGGAGCAGAGCAGCTACGATGCCAGCGGTCCAGCTTGGGTGTATGTCCAAGCCTATCTCGCCAGCCCATCCTCTGCTGATATCCCCACTATCACGGTGACCGATGGCGCAGTGGATCATATCTACTTCACTCCAATCAACGCCACATTCACGGCCAACGTTTGGGATTGGAGCAACAAACGGATCACTGCCGTTCTGGGAAATAATGGCACTGTGAACAAGATGTACTACGATCAGTTCGGTACCGCACTGGCAGCGGCTGACACCGGCGGAACGCTTTCGGAAATCAGGATCGACTACAACTCATGCGGCGGAAATTATGCCCATACCGGCAATACGTCATATGACGACCTCTTTCCCAACTGCATGATAAGTATCTCCTCGCCGACTGCCGCGCAGTGGGAAGATTTCTACTTTACTGCCAGCACAGGTTTTCCCGCTGGCAATCTCACGAACATGTCGATCGGCAACCATAAAATGCTGGCCAGCTCCGGCACTTCCTCATCAAATCCGGCCAAAGCCGAATATGCCACCGTAATCAGCGCCGATGATTACGGCCTCTTTACAGAACTGTCTATTCCCTCCGCCAGTTGGAATGACAGCCAGTGGATTGGGTTAACGATAGGTAGCGGCACCGATGAAGTACAAGTGCTGCGGATTGGTTCGAAACTGGTCATGAAATTGGCCGGTCAAGAGATCTACTCGGTCTCCTTCGCCAACCCGCCATCCTCTCTTAAACTGTTGGTAGCGGTACTGGAAGAGTCACATCTACTCGTCTATGGAAATGGCCGTCTCTTCTTTGAACATCTGTTCGAAAACAGGGTTTCTGGAGCAGTGCGTCTTATCTCCTCCTGCCCGGAATCCTATTTCTACAATTTTGCCTATGTCGAAAATCCACCTATCGAAAGCCAGACCTACGATGGATTTAGACAGCAACGGCAGGCCATTTCCGTCATTTCGGCAACAAGTACGCATCTGACTGAATCATTGTATGGCGGCAAACTGAACATTCTTTCCGCTTTGACCAAGTCTACCAATCTGGATGGAATGGGCGGCGTTTCATCGCGTAGTGGTTTTGCGGAGTTTGATCACGAAAATATGGAGGTCTCCGGTGTGGTCACGCAGAATTGGCCAGCACAATACAATACCAAGCCATATGCCAGTTCTGTCATCTACAACAAATCACCAAACCTGAGAATCGCTTCCAAAGGAACCGGAGGTGACTTTACCGCAGGGGATCAGGCTACTGATTTCAATTACAGCGACAACTCAGGCGCACACTTTCAGTTCAATGCCGAGGAAATGAATGTCACCACAAGCATCGGTCCCGATGGACTGCGCGTGGTCCGCTACTACAACCGCAACAGCATCCTCTTCGGCAGAATACGGATTGACGACACCAGAAATATCACTCATCTGACTGGCTTCGAATATGATGATCATCTGCGTCTATCGGCCACCTATTTTCCCAATGCCTATCAATCCGGCACGTTAAACAAAGATATCTACTTTCAGACCAATGGATATGATTTCTATGGAAATCTCCAAAGCAGAAACGATTCGGATTCTGGATACAACCAGTTCAGATACGACAGCACAAACAGAGTACGTCTCGCAGAAGATGCCAATGGTCGCGCCGCCGCAACCAACTACCTCACCTATGTGAAGTACGACTGTTTGGGCCGTACAATAGAAGAAGGTATTTATACCGGCAACCCAAGCACCGTGACAGAAGCTGATTTGAACAATCCAGCTTGGCCAACCAGCAATAACCAATGGCAGATAAAAAGAGAGTACGATTCCGACACCGCCAGCAGCGAATATGGTATCGGCAGATTAATAAAGGTGGAAACACCGGTCTCCTCTCTGCTCTATAAATATGATCAGCACGGCAACGTCATTAAACTGACCCAGACCATCAACGGCATCAGCAAAGCGTTCCTCTTTACCTATGACAATGCCGGTAATGTCCTGAGCATAACCAGTGGCACCGACTACGATGTCCACTACTCATACGATAGGCTAGACCGGGTTAGCGCCATCGGCAGTGCGGACAATCCCCAGCTTTACGCATCCTACGAATACGAAAACGGCACGCTGGTAGAGAAACTGAACAACGGTGCCATCACGCGTAATATGACCATAAATGCCGGCGGCATGCCCGAAAAAATTGATGACGATTTTTTCACGGAAACCCTCTATTACGGAACCCGCCACAATGGACAGTCTGGTTATCATAATGGACAGATAGCCAGTGCCCAATACCAGTTCAAAACACAACACTGGTCAGCCGCACCGGCGGACTATGTTTACGAGTACACCTACGACAAGTTTGGACGTTTAAAAGAAGCCATCAACAGTGTGGATGCCAATGCCAGCGTGGGTGGTAATGGACATGAGGTTGATTACGATGCCAATGGCAACATCAACCGAATTGATCGTGGAACGGCTGCCGTTATTTGTAGTTACCAGTCCAATTGCAACAAAATCGAGAACTCCGGTAGTGGTCAGAGCTATAGCCATGATGCAAACGGAAACATAACCTCCTCTGAACGTCTGGGCATCAAGACAATCTCCTACAACAGCTTCAACAATCTCACGGAACAGATCGTCAAATCGGACGCTTCAACCGTGAATTATTACTATGATGGAGATAACCGCAGAGCCAGATTTCTGTCCGTATCCGGTGCTACCCAGATCGACCGCCTGTACTTCTGTGCTTTGGGCCCCGATCCGCTGTTGAGCATCGAAAATGGCAGTAGTATCACTGCTTATATCTACGGTCCTACCGGCCTCATAGCCTCCTCAAAGGGAGGAGAGAACAGGTTCTATCTCAAGGACCACCGCGGCTCCACCCGCGTGGTGGTGAATGCAGATATGAGCGTAGCAGCGAACTTCAACTACATGCCCTATGGAGAGCTGATAACTAATACCAGTCAGGAGGGAGATGGGAACACGCTTTACCGCTTTACTGGCCAGGAGTGGGAGAAGGAAACCGGGCTCTATAACTTCAAGGCCCGGATGTACGATCCCTACCTAACGCGCTTTTATGCTCCAGATCCACTACACCAATATCCAACGCCATACATCTATTCGGAAAATCCACTCTCCTACAGTGATCCGAATGGTGAGTGGTTCGGTTGGGATGATGCCATTGCCATCGGCTTGGGTGCAATCATCGGTGGTGGTCTGGAGTTGGCCAAAGAAGCGGTAATGGGAGAGGAGATCTCTTGGAAGAAGGTCGCCATACATGCTGCCATCGGTGCCGCTGCCGGTGAGCTGGCCCTTTATACAGCCGGTGGTTCCCTTGCTGCGGCCGCCACCAATGTGGGCGCGGAAATGGCATCTGGCGCAGTCATAGGTGGGGCAATTGGTGGCGTGTCCGGGGCCGCGAAACATGTCTTCAGCGACAATACCGGCAACTCCTTCTGGAAAGATGTGGGACTGGGAGCGGCTGAGGGGGCTTTCGATGGCGCAGCGGCTGGTTTGGTATCCGCTCCTGCCAGAGCCGTAGGCTCTGCAAAAGCCTATAGCTGGAGCCGCCCCATTCGGGGCTCCATGGTTGATTCAACACTTCAGATCGCCAGGCAGAGCAAAAAAATCGGCGCAATCTCCTTTGCCACCGCCAATGGCGTAACCTCCATCACAAATTCGATTATAAACGGCAAAAGCGTCAAGGACAGCGCCATAGATCTGGTTAAAAGTATTGCCGTGGGTGCCATATCCGGCGCAAGTTACAACCTTAAGGCAAAGTATATACCTTTCTATGGTGAGCAACTTGATGAGGAACTCACCGGCCTACAGCTCACGCACCTTATCAACCATTAAAACTATAAATCAACTGGATAGCTGGCATATTGAGATCCGTCAGCCCTTATCCATTACGGTTTATTCATTAACACTTGCTTTCATGTGTACACGTTAACTAAAAAACTGAGGGAGAAAAAAATGGGTGAATATACAGCCTTATGTAAACAGAATGTTGCCAATTTGCCGAGGGAGAGTCCAAACGTACCAAATGTCAACTGTGACTGGACAACGGTATGTATGCCAATAACAAGAAACCTCAACAAATATTGTCAGGATACCGGAAGAACTCAGGGTGATCCGGTACCGCAGATTAATTCAAATCCGCCTCCCACTATCTGTTACTGCTGCTGCTCCTGCTTCGCGTACGATACGCCAATCGAGGTTGCAACCGGTATCTTTACCCAAATCCAGGAGTTACAGATTGGGGATACGGTACTGGCAGCCGGGACCGACCTGAAATGGGAAGAGACTGAAGTTGCCTTGGCGACCGATTTGGGACCCGATTTGGAATTTCCCCACATGTTCTATGTCGCCTACCGCTTCCAGGACTCCGAAGAGGGAGAGATCATCCGCTCCATGATCGTGACCGCGGATCACCTCTTTCTGATGGGCTCAGGCAAGTTGAAGCCGGTACAACATCTCATCCCCGGCAACAAATTGCAGCAAGCGGATGGTCAGGTGGCTGAAGTCGCCTTTTGCGTCAACAGTAGTTACAAGGGTGGTCTGCACCACATCGCCACCGGTGATTTCGATAACAAGACCCTGGATGAGCACTTGATCAATTCCAACGGTATCGTATCCGCCGGTTACAATGTCCAGCTTGCCTTTACTGCTGGACATATCGACCCCTCATTCATTACCGATGGCCCGGATGGTGATGCCTTGCAGGTGGGAACCCAACAATACACGGAACAATTCCAGTGTGAAGAAGCGATGGCGTTTCTGAAGGATCCGAGCAAATATCCTGGAAAAGTGGAAAAACCTGACACACGGGTGTTCCATGTGCCCGATAACGCCTTCGGTTATCTGACTTCGGCCCAAGTAGAGAGCATTATCAAAAGTGATCCGCCCCACAGTGCCATCGGCAATGTGATGGAAGCGACCACGCTCAACTATCTGTTCAAGATCTACGGTGCCTTCTATCCGGATATCATTTTCCTGAATGGTTGGAACAACGAAGAGCCGAACGCCTTCGCCTGGGAGAATCTGGGGCAAAAGTTCGTCCTGGTAACCGGCGGCATGGCAAGACTCAACGATATCAACCGTGATGGGCTTTCCATGATTATCTCCCATTGCGTTGCCTATCATGAAGGGATCGACTGGGTTGGAGATGCTGATTATTACTCCGTATATATGTCGTTGCGCCAAGTATGGAATAATGATCTCTTCGCCAAGGTCTTCACCTCAGGCTACAGTCAGTTGGAAACGCTTTTTGGGTATATTGATGTCAAGAGCGAGCCTTCCACAGCTTGCCGTCTTGAGACCTTGAAGATGGCCTCCAGCATGCTGCCTATTCCCGAATGCGCCATCTCGCCATCCAACTACTTCGAGGTGGTACAGGCCATCGCCAACAACAATCTGAAAAATGTGTTGGTGATGTTCGATCGTGAGCTGGATAAAAAAGCTGTGACCGATGTAAAGAACTATGAAATCTCACCGCAGGTAAAAATCCTGAAAGCGGGTATTGGCGGCAACTACGGGCAGTCGGTCAGACTGGTGACAGCCGGGCTGGATCCCAACACCACGTACACGGTAAAAGTGAACAATCTGCTCTCCGTTGGTGGACTCCCATTGAATCCCAAACACAACTCTTCTGAGTTTTCGACCCCTTAAATCTGAGCAGGAACGAGCCATCGTCCAGAAGGGGGATGGCTCGTTCCCTCGGCAGTGTCAGTAGCACGTTACGTAGGAAGTTATTACCATGTCCATGTCCGAAGTTCTCAAGGATATCAACAACGCCTCAAGCTGGAGCGAGGCTTCCATACTTCTTGGAAAGCTACTCGGTTTGGAGGAAGCGGTTCCGTTACCGGTGGTCAGACGCGCCTTACGGGATGACTTTTTCTCGCAGAACCTTTTGATGTGCCGCAACAATCCAAAACTGCTGGAGATGCTTTTCAATGATCCCCAGAATGCAGCGTATGAGATCAAGGAGAACAAGAAACGCTCGAATAATGAACTGCTATTCAAAGCGACCGGTGCCCTGGTGAAATGGAGCAAATCCGGTTTTTCCAAGGTGAATGAAGCGGAGTTCAAACGCAGATATGATATATGCAAACGGTGCGATGAACTGGTAGAGCCATCCAATCAGATGGCCTACAAAATCGTTTACCGCAATGCAAAAGATCGCCGCGTCTGTAACAACTGTGGCTGCGTCGCTTCCGGTAAAGCCTGGATAACCACGGAAAACTGTTCAAAACCGCATCCTCAGGATCCAGAACTGAGTCTCTGGAGAGAACCATTGACCAGATAATCCACCGTAACTGCATCGGACCAGAGCACTGACACCCTATTTTCAAACCTTAAAATGCTGGCAGTGCTCTTCCGGTCAAAATTCGGTTTTTCACCTCAAGCCATGATATCCAAAGTTTAATCGCCCATTCTACCGTTCAAAAAACTTCTCTATCTCTTTCAGCGACAACCGCACATAAGTAGGACGACCATGATTACACTGTCCACCACGCTGGGTGATTTCCAAGCGCCGTAATAGCGCATTCATTTCATCTCGGTTGAGTTTTCGGTTAGCCCGCACAGAACCATGACAGGCCATGGTTGCCAGGATGCGATTGCGACGACGCTCTACGGCACTGCTTTCACCCATCTCGATTAAATCTGAGAGAAGATCTGCAATCAGTTGATTTGGATTGGTATCTGCAAGCATGGCAGGCACTTCACGAACAACAAAGGCATCCTGCCCAAATGGCTCTACCAATACACCATATTTTTCCATCTCTTCTCGATGCTGATCAAGATTCTGTGCTTCACTGGATGTTAATTGCAATACTTCAGGAATCAAGAGCAGTTGACGTTCGATTCTGCGTTCATCGTAGGCGGATTTGAGTTGCTCATAGACGATACGTTCATGAGCCGCGTGTTGATCGACCATCACCATCCCATCGTCGGTCTGAGCGATGATATAGGTGCCGTGAACCTGCGCTACCGCATATCCCAATGGTCCTTCCAGATCCAGATCATCCTGTTGCGTCTGGATGGTCGGTTCTGATGATATCGGAGGGGCTTCTGTAGGATCTGGCGCAGGCTGTTTGAGATCCAGGCTTTCTTGAATGGGCGCTTGCCACGCTTCTTCGGCTTCAGGGCCGGAATCCATGACAAAATATTCGTCAGGAATCGGCTCTCCTGTAGAGATATGGGTATCCGATGGCCGTGGCATGGCAACTGGTGGTGTTGACTTAGAGCGTGATGACGCTGTTGGTTGAGTATAGCTCTGTTGTTGATAGCTGGAACGTTGTGGCTGATTTCTGGCAGGTGCCGCAGCCGTTGAGCGTCGAGAAGATGGCGGGACATCACTTTTCCAAGAGGCCGGTTTAATTGCGCTGGATGGAAGATCTGCGACAATCTGTTCAGGACGGCCGGCCTGTTCCAATGAGACCGAATGAGACTGATCACCACCCATTTGGCCCAACACCTCGGCCAAGGCGGCTTTGACAATGCCATACACCCGCTCACCACGCCTGAAACGAATCTCTTGCTTGGTGGGATGAACGTTCACATCCACTTCAGAAGCCGGTATGCGTATAAACAACGCCAGCACCGGATAACGATCACGGGACAACACATCCCGATAGCCTTCACGCACCGCTGAAATAATGACCCGATCACGTACCCAACGGCCATTAACGAATAGATTAATGCCAGAACCATTGGAACGATTGAAGGTCGGTAGCCCCAACCAACCGAATAGATCTATCTCGCCACGACTGACGGAGAATTCCAAACAGTTATCAACAAACTCTTTGCCAAACACACTGCCCAGACGTTGCTTCTCGCCTTCTTTATCGGTGCCACTTCTCACACGAAGCACTTCCCGACCATTCACACTCAACCGAAACGCGGTCTGAGGCCGTACCATGGATAGGCGTTGAACCAACTCATTGATATGATTGGTTTCAGTTCGATCCGCACGCATGAATTTTAATCGAGCGGGCGTATTGAAAAATAGATTGCGAATGGTAATGCGAGTGCCAACCGGCATGACAGTGCGAGCCGTACTTTTAACCGTGCCACCTTCCACGGAAATCTTCACGCCATCCGGTTCATCCTCTATTCGGGTTTCCAATTCGAAATGAGACACCGATGCCACAGAGGGCAGCGCCTCGCCTCGAAATCCCAAGGTACTAATCTGGAAAAGATCTTCGACACTATGCAACTTGGAGGTTGCATGACGCTTCAACGCCAAAAGCGCTTGCGATTCAGTCATACCATGGCCATTATCCATCACCCGAATCATACGTTTACCGCCCTTTTCAATGGCGATATCTATACGACTGGCACCGGCATCCAGACTATTTTCAACCAACTCCTTCACTACAGAGGACGGGCGCTCGACCACCTCACCAGCGGCAATCTGGTTAGAAAGCGTTTCGGAAAGTTGGCGTATTTCAGGTGGTTGGCTCATCTATTTTCCAGGTTTGGGGTCTATTTTGTGCGACCTTTTTTCCGCATGGTCTGCTTTTTACCAAACTTCTTCGATACAGGCTTACCACCTGATTTGTAATCATTCTTTTTGAATTTTGAGTGACTGCCCTTTCGAGAAACTGTAATTTCACCAGGTTTTCTGGATTTGGTTGGTACTGTCAGCCCTGCGACTTCCCTCAAATCATAAAACTCTTCCGGCGTGACAAGTCGCCATCCACCCTTTTGAAGTGTGCCCAATTCCATACTGCCATATGAGACGCGCAACAGCCGGGAAACCTCCAAACCTGCCAAATTAAATGCACGGCGAATCAGACGGTTACGCCCTTCCCTTACGGTAATGGTATACCAATGATTCGATCCATCGCCACCATCCAGTTTGACATCCAAAGGACCGGTTGGACCATCCTCCAACTCAACACCTTTTTGCAGAAACGGCAAGGCATCCTTGGGATCAATACCGCGCGCACGCACACGATAAACGCGCGGCACCTGACGGCTTGGATGGGTCAACGCATGGGTAAGACGACCGTGATTGGTCAATAAAATCAACCCTTCAGAATTGATATCCAATCGACCAATGGTAAACAATCGTGGCAGATCTTTTGGCAGAAGATCAAAAACAGTCCGCCGCCCTTCTGGATCTTTGCGTGTACAGAGCACACCAAGCGGCTTATTGAGCATGATCAATACACTTGGCCTCAGCGCTTGCTCAACCGGGTTATTATCCACACTGACCCGGTCGCCATCCTGGACCATCACACCCTGTTGTTGCACCACTGCGCCATTCACGGCAACGCGGCCGGCATCTATCCAGCGCTCACCTTCTCGTCGGGAACAGAGTCCCGCATCGGCCAGCCACTTTTGTAACCGGACACCTTTAGTACGGGACTCTTTCATTGATTATTGTCCAAACCGATTCTGATCCAAGGGTAGGCCCAAAGCACTCTGCACTTTTTTCATAACTATTTCGGCACGCGCACGCGCTTTTTGAGCCCCTTTTGCCAACACCTGTTCCAGGTAGGGTCGATCATTCTGCAACGCCTGGAAACGCTCCTGGAACGGTGTCATCATCTCAATGACTGCCTCAGCCGTCTCTACTTTGAGTTTGCCATACATGTTATGGCTGAAATGGTCTAACGCCTCTTCCTGAGTCTTGCCAAGTGTGGTGTACCAAATGTTTAATAAGTTAGCGACACCAGGTTGATTCTGTTCATCATATCGAATCACACCTTCACTATCTGTAACGGCCTTTTTAAACTTCTTCAAAATGAGTTTAGCCGGATCGGTCAACATGATCTTAGCCAGATCGGATTCAGCACTTTTAGACATTTTCTTTGCTGGATCTTGCAGATCCTTCACCCGTGCGCCACCTTTGGCGATCATTGGTTCTGGCACGTTAAAAACCGGACCATGGAGATTATTGAACCGTGATGCAATATCCCGTGCCAATTCAAGGTGCTGTTTTTGATCCTCACCAACCGGCACACGATTGGTGCCATAGAGCAGAATATCCGCCGCCATCAGAACCGGATAGGTAAACAGACCCGCGTTGATATTGTTCTTGTGACGCTTGGATTTATCCTTAAACTGCGTCATGCGTTCCAGCTCGCCCATTTGAGTAAAGGTATTCAACAACCAACTCAGTTCAGAATGGGCGGGAACATGGCTTTGGATAAATACATCACTCTTTTCAGGATCAATGCCACAAGCCAGATAAACCGCCGCCAGATCAAAGATGCGATCATTGAGCACCTTGGGATCTTGTCGGACAGTCAGAGCATGTAAATCCACCACACAAAACAAGCAATCATGATCATCCTGCATGGTAACCCAGTTACGCAAAGCGCCCAGGTAGTTTCCCAGAGTCAACGCACCTGTGGGCTGTGCTGCACTGAGTACAACGGGAAGAGAGGGGGTGTTCTCGGTCACTACACGACTCCTATCAGACAAAAAGTCCGGCCATTTCCAGAAAAAACATATTAAACATCACAAGGATGGGAAAGATTACCTTGCCAAGCCCGCCGGAAAAAGCCAACACCATGATGATGGGCAATCCCAACGGCTCCAGATAGCTTAACCACCGATCAACCGGCGGTCTTGCTACGGCAACAGCCATTCGACCACCGTCCAGCGGTGGCAAAGGGAAAAGATTGAAAACGGCCAACAACACATTCATCTGAATTGCGGCAATGAGCATATGGCCAATCGGTTCATAAAAATAATCAGGCAGAAAAACAATAATATGGAAGCTCAAGGCACACAGTGATGCCAAAATCAGATTCATCATTGGCCCAGCAGCAGCAACCCAAAACATCGCCATACGTGGCGCGCCACGAAAATTACGCGGATTCACCGGAACCGGCTTGGCACCACCAAACACAAAGGGCTGACCAGTGGTCAACAAAGAGGTAACCAGCATCAATCCAGGAATGAGGATCGTCCAAACCAGATCAATATGCGGCAGCGGATTGAGAGTCAACCGACCCATCACACGCGGCGTTGGATCACCAAATCGGTGTGCCATAAAGCCATGAGCCCATTCATGTAATGTAATGGCAAAGATCACACCCGGTGCCCAGGTGATTATTTTAACAATAATGGAATAATCAATATCAGTCATATCAGGACACTTCTTGCTTCAACAAATCAATCACCGAATCAATAGACTCTATAAAATCAATAAACTGAACCGGTTTGACAAGATAATGGACAAATCCCGCATCAATACCTGCCTCTACATCCTCTTGCATGGCATTTGCACTCACCGCCATTACAGGAATATGGGCTGTTTCACTCTGAGACTTTAATACCTTCAACACCTCATACCCATTCATACCGGGTAAATTGATATCCAATAAAATCATATCCGGTTTTTCACTGCGCGCCAGTTGTAGGCCCAGTTCACCATCTAACGCACTGATTAATCGGATATCAGAACGCCGACGAACCATATGTTCAATCAGTTTCAAGTTTGCTGGAGTATCTTCTACATGTAACAAGGTATAGCTCTGTTTTTGTTTTGAATAGTTATTGACATCAACAGATTGAGAAACCTCTGTATCAGCCTGCTCGTCAACGATACGCGCTAACACCTCCAACTCTACCCAAAATGTGGTGCCTTTACCAACTGCGCTCTCCACAGACACCGACCCGCCCATATGTTCAACAAGGCGTTTGGTAATGACCAGACCAATACCCGTTCCTTCAACACCAGAGTGCTCGGCACCAAGGCGATTAAAAGGTTCAAAAACGGTTTTCAGTTCATCAGGCCCGATACCGATTCCGGTATCTGAAATACCAATGCGTAACCGCTGTTCACCCATTGACTCACAAAGGAAGCTGATCTTGCCACCATTTTGATTATATTTGATCGCATTGGATAATAGATTCAGCAGAATCTGTTTCAAACGGGTTCGATCCGCTTGAACAACAAATTCATCACACTGCCTGTGCGGCACGATGGTGATATTCCGCTCCTGTGCCAATGTTTTAATCAAGGTGAAGGATTCATCCATGACATCACGCAATGCAACAGCTTCCAAATCGAGTTGCAGCTTGCCGGATTCCACCTTAGCTAGATCAAGTACTTCATTTATTAATTCAAGGAGATGCTGTCCAGCTTTGATAATTTCCTTTACACTGTCCAACTGACCTTCTGTCAGCGGTTCAACAGGATCGGACTCCAACAGTTGTGAAAAACCCAACACCGCATTCATGGGCGTTCGTAACTCATGACTCATACCGGAAAGAAACTCCGACTTGGCCCGGTTCGCTTTTTCTGCCGCCTCTTTTGCCAGACGCATTTCCACTTCTGCCAGCTTCTGTTCGGTAATGTCCGTGCCATAAACATGGCCCACCTGAAGATCTGCCACGCCTTGAATAGAGATATGATAATAGCGATCACCAATACGCGGGCTGATGATGATCTGGTCATTTGTGGCAATACATGACGCAATATCAATATCATCCGCACCATCAATCAGATCAGCCAGCCGATCCATTTGACCGGGTTTAACACCCAACACCGTTGCTGCGGCTGGATTTGCCTCCAACACACAGCCATCACTGTTGATACGTAACACTGGCGCTGGATTCATCTCAGCAAACAGCGCCATACTCCGTGTTTTATCCTCAGCATCCTTCTGTTGGGTGATATCCGTTCGAATAGAGACATATTCATACGGCTTTCCACGTGCATCCAGGAATGGAATAATAGTGGCAGCTACCCAATAGGGTTGGCCGTTTTTGTGTTTATTCTTTACCTGACCATGCCACACTTTACCTTGGGTGATGGTACGCCACATACCCTCATAGAATGAGACCGGATGATAGTCCGATTTAACCAGACTATGGTTTTGTCCGATCAATTCATTTTGCTGAAACCCACTGATTGTACAGAACTTATCATTAACATAGGTGATCCGACCATCCACATCAGTGATACTGACAATCGCGTGTCGGTTCATGGCAAACTGCGTATTTTCCAACTCACGCAATACTGAACGCAGATGATCATTAACACGATCTTTAGAACGGGTACGCTTCACCCGCTTGATCACGGCCTGAACCAATACGGACGGACGGACCGGTTTGATCAGATGGTCTTCATGAAACAGATTATTGTCAGACAGCTTCCAGCCCAGATTTTGAGAGGCGGAAAGAAACAAAATAGGCAGATTGGCAAAGCGTCGATATTGGCGAATCACTTTCGCTAACTCTATGCCATTACATTCGCCCATATGAAGATCTAAAACCAGCAATTCCGGTTGAAAGACTTCCAGCTTTTCAAGCAATAACATCGGCTGGTTAAGTGTTTCAACTTGAAGTCCTGCTTCATCGAGAATCAGATCATAAAGTTCAGTGAGAATCTCATCATCATCCACCACCAAGATACGATAAGGCTTACCCATGCGACGCCGCCGCCATGGACTCATATATTTGACGATCTCAAATAAATTAATGGGCTTGGCTAGAAAATGGGTTGAGCCCAACCGTGCTGCCCGTAATCGACTATCCACATCCTCGTCCGACGAGATCGCCACCACCGGAACCGGATCAAGAAACAGACTCTGACCCGGCACGGCCACTGGCTCATCAACCGAGTCCAGAATATCATCCATATCCAGAACAACACCACCCGGCTGCCCTTGACGCAATAGCGACCGCAGTTCAGTCAGGCTATCCACCTGTTTCATCGAAAAGCCCCGGTCTTTCAACTCTCCTTGAAGTCGATTGAGAAACTGGGTGTCTTTTGAGTAAACAACGGCCTGTTTTTCTAAGGGATAGTTTGTTGCCGGCGTGATTAGTATTGAGTCTGGACCAACAGCGGCTTGATCATTAACAAAAGCTTTAGCCTGCCTCCGAAACGCTTCTAACAGCGCCAACAGATCTGCAACCGCTTCGGATGTTGGTTCTCTCTTACTTTCCAGAAGCCCACCCAATGCCGCAGCTATATTGCGAGACTGATCGCTCAGAGGTGCAAAATCAAAAGTAGCTGCCGTACCAACAAGACCATGCAACTGAAGATAAAGCGCATTGAGAACAGGTAACGGTGTATCGGTATCAGACAGATCATCAATCCATCGGTCCATGCTTGCCAATTTAGCAGGCAATTTCTCTAAAAAGAGAGAGCGTAATCGCTGAAACCGTTGTTCAAAAGGTAGGGATGACATCATATTCCATCTATTTACATAGCCGGGAAAGAATCGCTCTCCCTTTTGACAGTGACTAGGAGGTACACGCTTTGATGCCCGTTTCAACCGGCCACTGCGTAACGCCTAAGTGACATTGAAAACAGTTCACTGCAAGCGCACACTGAAACACATTATCCGTTTTCAACCAAGCCGATTTCGCTGCTTTCTGCCGAACCATCACTCTCTGAGAACGCATTCAATACCTTCATAATTTCAGGCAAGCAAATCAAAAAATGTTTTACGACCTCAGGGTCAAAATGAGTTTCAGACATCTGTTGAATTTCTTCAACCGCCAGATCTGTTGTCCAAGCCTGTTTATAGGGCCTTTCCGAGATCAGCGCATCAAACACATCCGCTACTGCAACGATACGCCCTTCGAGAGGAATATCCTCTCCCTTGAGACCATCAGGATAACCAGTTCCATCCCAACGTTCATGATGCGTTTGGGCGATGGTACGCGCCATCTCCAACAGAGGATAGTCATAATCATCACCAGACAAAATCGTAGCGCCGATGGTGGCATGATCCTGCATGACGACCCATTCATCATTATTCAGTTTGGCAGGCTTGAGCAGTACGTTATCCGGTATGGCCAATTTGCCAACATCATGCATGGGCGTAGCCAAAAATAACCGCTGGCAACGAGATTCATTCAATCCCATGGAACACGCAATACATTTCGCATAATGACTCACGCGCAGAATATGCAGACCGGTATCATTGTCCCGAAACTCGGCGGCATGTCCTAAGCGTCGGATCAAGTCCATTCGGATACGTTGCAGCGCGTTGGTACGCTCCTGAACTGCTTTTTCCAGGCGTTGATTATTCTCCTGCACCTCACGATGCAGAATACGCACCTCCACCAGATTTCGAATCCTGGAGAGTACTTCAGCCTGATCAAAAGGTTTGGTAATAAAATCCCGCGCACCTTCTGAAAGGGCACGCATTCGGGTTTCCCGGTCGGTTTGAGCTGTCAAGACCAATATGGGCGCAAAGCCACCATTCCCTTCAATTTCTTTTAACCGAACCATAACCTGGAAACCATCCATCACCGGCATACGAATATCAAGCAGAACCAGATCTATCTGTTCCTGTGTATAAATGCCGACCCCTTCCTGCGGATCTGTCGTGGCATATACACTGGTATATCCGGAACGAATCAGCAGTTTTTCCAACAATTTAACATTGACTCTCTGATCATCGATGATCAGAATTTTCGCCTGAAGAATTCGTGCTTCCAAATCCATTTCACATTCCTCAATCTCAGATGATCTGTATTCCATTTAACCATCTGTATTGGCTTTTATTTTCTGAGACAGTACTAATTACAAGCAAAATTACGCCTATTTTTCTACAGATTAACAGAAATTGACAAGCGGGAAAATGGACCCTTTATTTGGTTCATGTAAGATTAGAAATGCACAGGATCAGGCGTTATGCTGTTGAATGAATTTTAATTGCCACCATTCCCGCAAAAGCGGAAATGACGTTACACGCTTTGATGCCTGTTTCAACCCGAAATTACGCAACTCCTCATGATTTTCTTCCGAGAAGATGTTACTCTGTTCTGTCTGTAGCAGGAGTTACCCAGTTGAATGAATTTTGATTGCCATCATTCCCGCAAAAACGGGCATGACAGCTACGCCCTCTGATGCGTGTTTCACCTGGTAACTGACTCTCTCCTATGTAGAAATTATTTATCAACCTTTTTTTCAGAGTGTGAGACTGTGGATAAGAAACAAGGCCGTATTCTTATCGTTGATGATGAGCCGACCAATATTGATATTCTCTCTGGTCTGCTCTCTGATAATTACCACACTAAAACCGCATTGACCGGTATCCAAGCATTGGAACAGGCGGCGATGGAGCCACAACCTGACCTGATCTTATTGGACATAATCATGCCTGACATGGACGGTTTTGATGTATGTAAACGACTGAAAGAAAACAGGAAAACTCGAAACATTCCGGTTATTTTCATCACCGGAAAAAGCAGTTATCAAATTGAGTCCCAAGTTTTTACCACTGGAGCTGTCGATTTTATTACCAAACCAGTTGGCCCACCAATTCTAAATGCACGCATCAAACACCATCTGGCCCTGTCAAATCAGAAACGCGCCTTGGAATTACAAGTGCAGGAGCGCACCAGCCAATTAGAAAAAACCAAAAAAACACTTCGTCAAACCATGGGCAACCTGCTGACTATAAAAGTTGCGCCTGGTGTTTTTTGGATAAAAATCCCTGAGGCTGGTCTTTATATCTTGGGTGGATGCCCGGCGGAAGTCGTTAAACACCTTATGAAACAGGGGTATATCAGCAAAGTAACCACTGGTGATATGACCTATGAAAATGGCCCGAATGTCATTTTACTTTCCGATGTGCTGGTTCAAAATGGTGGCTTCAGCAATCTGGCTGAATTTCCCGTACTCCAAATGCTCTATCGACAAGGCATGATCATTCCTGGTCATCCGAACAATACCGGTATCAAACCATTGATTATGGGCTCCTCTGCACAAGTTGAATCGCAGTTGGAATATATTTTCAGAGGCAATTACGGCCTTAAAAGCAAAGAAGAGATCATTGCCAGTGGTATCGATGAGCAAACCGCTGAACTCTACATGAAAATCAAGCTGAAATTCGCATTTGGATCAATCCGTCCTTCGACAGATTTGCTTGATACATTGATTGTGACTGAACAAGATACTGAAATCAGAAACGGCGTATATGTGCGTCGAACCGGCTTTAACAATTTCCGCATTTCTTATCGTGATAAACATTCAGATATTAATCTGAATCTACCAGCTGGTGTCGCCTATCCGTCGCCCTACCCGCTTGGATTCCATCGTCTCCGGCGTGAATACTTTGCTGTATTACATAGTGGTGAAGGAGATGGATGGGATATCAACCGGCCAAGCATGGGCAGTGTTTTGATGTTTCAGGGCCGTATTTTCCTGATTGATGCAGGACCAGGCATTCTCTATACCCTCAATGCCTTGGGTATTGATGTCAGTGAAGTGGATGGCGTTTTTCATACCCATGGTCACGATGATCATTTTGCTGGTATTCCCGCTCTGATCCACTCGGACCGACGATTGAAGTATTATGCAACACCCATGGTACGCCACTCAGTGGCTAAGAAATTTTCCGCTCTGATGTCTCTGCCGGAAGAAAAATTCAGCCAGTTCTTTGATATTCAGGACTTGGACTTCAATGTCTGGAATAACTGTGATGGCTTGGAAGTGAAACCGTTATACTCACCTCATCCGGTCGAGAACAATATCCTACTATTTCGCGCCCGTGATGCCGATGGCTATAAAACCTACGCACACTGGTCTGATCTAACATCCTTTTCTGTTTTGGACAACATGGCTGGTGATGGCCCTGCTGATATTCCTCAATCATTCATTGATCAAGTCAAAACAGACTATCTACAACCTGTTCAACTGAAAAAATTGGATGTCGGCGGCGGCATGATCCATGGCATGGCGGAAGATTTTCGTGATGACCCCTCTGATCGAATGATCCTGGCCCATCTTGACCGTTCCCTAACACCCGCTGAGATGGAAATTGGTTCCGAAGCGACATTTGGTGCCCTGGATGTATTCATTCCAGGCCGTCATGATTTCCAACGTCAACAGGCGTTTGAATATATTCAGGAGTTCATGCCTGAAGCACGTGCAGAAGATATTCGCATGTTGGTTAACTGTCCCATCAAGGCCCACAACGCAGGCTCTATTATCCATCGCTCTGGTGAAGACAACGACCGCTCGGATATGGTCATCTCCGGCACAGTCAACTATCTGGACTCAGAAGCAAACATTCACCATCAACTTTCATTTGGTTCTCTGATCGGTGCGGAATCGATTTTTGGTGATGCCTCGGATAATGCCGGCGTTTATCGCGCTGTTTCACACTGCTGTGTACTCTGCATTTCAACGTCCATGTTGCACAGCTTTCTAAAGTCCAACGGACTGTTGGAAGATATGAAAGCGATTATGGACCGTATTCGCTTCTTGAGCAAAACATGGCTGTTCGGTGAGAAAACCACTTTTTCCTCATTGGGTCGTGTGGCACGCTCCTTGGAACATGTTTCCATGCCAGCCAACAAAGAACTCCCCATGAATCGGCGTCAATTATGGATGGTGATCAGAGGTGAGGTCAGTTTGAGAAAAGGCAATGCGTGGCATTTTGAAAAAATCCGCAGCGGTGGATTCGTTGGCGAGCACACCTATCTTCTTGACGCGCCTGTCCCTTTGAATTACATCACCACTGAAGAAACGAAACTCTACCGCTTGAGTTTAACTGATCTTTTGGAAATTCCGATCGTGCATTGGAAAATGCTGGAAGTATTGGAACGGCGCTTGCAGATATTAGCTGACTAGCGTTTGTTTGATCCAAACGAAGTCAGATTATCCAGCATTTACTTTATTCGATTACGTGCAACTAACACGTGCTCTATTAATGTGTTATGCAGACGATTCAACAGGTTGCGTGACTGGGATGATTAATTTTTTCTGAGGCCCTTTTTAGTTAAAAAATAACACAAAAAATTACATTTAATTATTCAAACTGTTTCCGTATAATGGCTCATCGTTGCCGGTTTACCCTTGATTGATAAGGGATTAGAGATAAGTTTGTTGATCAACTTAAATACAACTTTACATTCCATGAAAGTTTTATCGGTTGGGAAACACACCTATCGAAATCAAACAAAATCGGTGCTAAATCCACAAACCATGTCAAAATCGGTGATAATCCACAGACCATGGTTTTAAAGAGAGAGAATCGCACAATGTCGGAAAACATCAAGAGCTTAGGATCAGAGAAACGCACTTCTGTAAACACAGAAACAGCGTGGCTATCTCAACTGACTTCTTGCAACACAGACGACAGGCTTTCCTGCAATAGAAATAGCTCTCCTCTCATCCAAGATCTTCAGGAAGAAGATTTTCCACCTTCCAAATCACAAAAACTAATTCTACCTGAAGGCGTATATATGCCTGAACGCAACTGATATCAGGATAGAATCAACGAAGCAGGTTAACACTATCAAATTATAATAAATACAAAACGAACTTCTATTTTATTTGATAGTTATTAACACCTATTGTAAACTGTGACAATCTAACGACAGCATCATGACAATAAAATTAGCCCATAGTTAGAACCACCTTCATCTTTTGAGTTCTAATATTTTTTTGGCTACACATAAAGAATCAGGGAATGTATATAACTTCTATTAACACTCCCTCTTTAAGGACTTCCGATATGTTTATTCTCGGTCATCTTGGACATTCATGCGGTTTTGATAATGAAAACTTTCCATTTGATAAGAACAAAAAACTGCCAATAAACAGTGATTGGGAAATATTTTTAGATCGCGTTTGGAATCACACAGTTATCCCTTGTATTAATGACATTTTTCAGCATCACAAACAGTACTTGAAATTACGCCAACATGAAGCTGATTTGAAGGAGAACTTTATACTCCTCTATCTATATATCTACAAAGTCATTAAAGATCGCATGGCTCCTCCTGCCCCACAACAAGACGGAGAAAATAGCGCTGAAATCAGCAGCACTTGTGGCACATTCACTGAGGAAGAGACCATTGTCGTTGATCTGCATAAACTATCAGCCGCTGGCCTCTTTACAACACTTTACCTTGGCCCTTTTGCTCTTTCTCTCATAACAAAAGAAGAAATAGACACCCATAAGAGCGACATGGTCGCTAAACCATTTTTGAGAGACTCAAAACAAACTAACCACCAAGAACGTATCAGCATCGGCGCAAAATTTGCCAATGAGTTGCTTGCATTTCGCGTTGGAAGTGGGATTGCCTTAACGGAATTGCGGCATCGTGCTCGTATTAGGGGAGAAAAAAAAATAAATTTTGAAAAGATGACGAAGGAGGAATTAGAACAACTCGCAACCAATAGAAGTGCAGATAAGATGATCCTTGATCTCCCTTCCCTAGAAATGCCAGAAGATTATGAAAAACATGTCCTTAGAGTTCTAAGTCAATCCTATTTTACTGGCTGTTTCGATATTCTGCTCTGGCCACATGTTTTTTATTGGTTACAGATTTTCACCATAGCCCCTAAATATGAGCGTGACATGCTCACTGGTATTCTTCATAATTTATCCAGTAGCATTCCGAGAACTAAGGATTGCATGATATAGTGATTTCGATCCGAAACTAGACAATGAATCACAACCTGAGTGGAAGCCCTGGTGATGTTTTTGCGCCGCTTTTGATATGCGAAGCAGGTCATCAGAGCAAAAACACCACAAGGGCTGGAACGGTTGACTGTTCAAATTTTAGATGAAAGCACGATACAAACTCTATAGAGGGAACAACATGGCTAAAAAGGTGCCCGCACCCAAGATACCAAAAAAGCGAAACCCGCTGGCAAGAGTCATCACCCAAAAGCCCCAGCAGGTGATCCCCAACAAGAAAAAACAGCCTAAAAAAAAGCATCGGCCCGATTATTCATCTGATTGGGCCGTTTGCTTTTTAGGGGTGTAACCCTATTTGCTAATTTCGATCCTTACTCTTTCCTTTCCGACTTACCAACTGTAACAACATGTAATTGATCCAGCTTGAAAAAACGCTTGGCAACCCGTTGAAGATCATCCCGCGTTACCGCTTCGACCCGCTCAGTCCATGTATCCAGATAATCCCAGCCGCGACGATAGAAGGCCACTGAAGCCCAGACACTGGCTAATGTACTCAAACCACGCAATCTCAGTGGGAATGAGCCGACCAAATGCAGTTTAGCGTCCGTAATCTCTTTTTCGGAGGGACCGTTTTCTGCCAGATCTTTCAGTTGGGTTTTGACGGTATCCACGGCCTCTTGAACAGACTCATTTTTGGTTTGTAACCAGATGATCCAGGGACCGCGACCAGGCCAAGGTGCGTAGTAGGAGTAGACCGAGTAGACCAGGCCTTTTTTCTCGCGGATCTCTTCATTCAAACGACTGCCAAAACCACCGCCACCCAGAAGATGATCTAACAAAATGACCGTAAAATAGTCTGGATCTTGGCGTTCAATGCCGACAAAGCCCATTTGCACCGTGGTTTGGCTGACATCCATCTCTTTATGGGCGGCAATGCCCGGCTCGCCCCAGGATTTTTTACTGGGCGGGCGTAACGGTGTTGGCTTGTTGCTTAACGCATTCAGATGGGTTTCTACCAGACCTTTCAGGCGGTTCAATGTCATATCGCCAGCCACCACCAATACAGCACCAGGTGCTCGCACGACATCTTCCCGGAACTTTTTTAGATCGTTTACTTTGATCGTTGGTACAGAATCCAATGATCCTTTGGTAGGACGTGCATGGAGATGATCTTTATAGAGGTTTTCCATAAAGATCCGACTGGCGAAATGTTCAGGATCTTCTTGATTTCTTTTCAAAGAGGCCAAACGCTCTTCAGCGGCTCTTTGAAATATATCCTGGTCAAAGCGTGGCGTTAACACCGCATCAGCAAACAGTTGCCAAGCGGTTTGTTCATGTTCTGTCAGTGTGGTCATCTCCACACCAAAATGATCTCGACTGCTGTCACCATTCAGATGAATGCCGTGAAAATCCATCACCGCCTGAAATGCCGTTGCATCCCGATTTCCTGCACCTTCATTGGCCATCCAGGCGGCCAGAGAAGCAACACCCTCCTTTCCCTTGGGATCATGATAGGAACCGCCAGGAAAGAGAATACGAACATGGCTCATGGGATTGGCGTGACTCTCTACCAATACCACGACAAGGCCGTTATCCATGGTGAAGTGCTGCGCTGGTACGGCTGCTTGACCAGCATGGGTAATAAACAGCGCTATCAACACGCCTAACCAGAACGATAACCGGGTTCTCATGCTGTTCTACCTCATCACGATGAAGAAGGTTTGAGAATGCCGACCGTTGCGCGGTTCGGTTGGAGGTATTTTTTTGCAACCCGCATTAGATCTTCAGCTGTGACCGCCTTGATATGGCTCTGATATTCGATCACTTCCTGTTGCCAGCGCACATCATTTACACTCAATCGTCCAATACTCCAGGCGATTTGTTCTATGGAATCCAACCCATAGATATGATCAGCCACCAGCTGATTTTTTATTTTTTGTAATTCCTGATCGGCAACAAGCTCGGTAGTGAATCGAGCCAATTCGTTAAACAGCGCCGCTTCCAAGATCTTCAGTTCAATTTCCGGTCGTGGTGTCGCGGCAATTTTAAAACTGCCCAATGCCTTGGGACGTGCCAATCCATAATAACCCGCACCTGCTGAAAGGGCTAATTTATCACGGATAACGATATTCTGTTGCAAACGACTGGTCAGACCGGTGGAGAGCACCCCTGAAAGCACTTCAAGGGCGTACACATCCCGATCACTTTCAGTACCTGTTAATGAAGGCGCAAGAAAAACCGCCTGCCAACTGGCAACCTTGACATCCTTATCCTCACGTTCCAGACGTTTTTGCTTTTCAGGAAGCACTTCAGCCGGGACAATACGTGCCACAACAGTCGGATCAGCCTTAAGCGCTCCAAAATGGTGTTGAATACGTGCTTGGGCATCATCCAAATCCACATCACCCGCCACAACAACGATTGCATTGTTGGGTGCGTAGAAACGCCGATACCATGCTTGAAGATCTTCAACACGGTGGTTTTCAATATCCTTCATCCAGCCGATAACCGGTCGTCCGTATGGATGTCCAGGATGCACCAATCTGCTGAACTGTTCCCGAAAGCGTGTTCTAGGGCTGGTATCGGTACGCGTACGCCGTTCTTCACGCACGACCTTATTTTCGGAGATAAACTCTTTCTCCGTCAGTACCAAATTACGCATCCGATCCGCTTCCAGTTTCAGAACCAAATCCAGGTGTTTGACTGCAATCTCACTATGGTAATTAGTGTAGTCCAGCGAAGTACTGGCATTATCAGAACCGCCCAAACGGGCAATCATTTTACTGAACTGTCCTGGTGCGACATCTCTGGTGCCCTGAAACATCATATGTTCCAACATATGGGCCACACCGGTTTTTCCTTCCTGCTCATCCACTGCACCAACCTGATACCAAACATGGACAACAGCCACTGGCGCTTTGGCATCCTGAAAGATAACCGCCTTCATACCGTTATCCAACTGAAATTCACGGTAGGTTGGTCCTTGAGCCATCACAGACTGTGTGATGGCAATATTTACCAATAAAAACAGTGCAAAAAAGGCCAGATAGCTGGCCTTTTTTAGAATTAACATCACGTACATATCATGCCGACACATTACAGGTTTCCTCATGGTGTCCTTGAATCACCAGAACCCATCCATTCCGGCAACTGACCCACAGGCGTATGATCCTGATTGGTCCGTGCTCTGTTGTCGGATTGCTTACCAAACAAAATGGATGTGGCCGTCTCTTCCGGTCCAGTGTCCGTTTTGCGCTCTGCTTTACGAACAGCCGGCTCATTGGCCAGCGGTGGCAAGGTATTCAGATCCGGTGGCACTTCCAGTGGTTTGCGCGTAATCACTTTACGCGGGCCACCAAAAAAATCGCTGACAAACGGAATCTTGAACGACTCCATACAGCCACTGAGCATCAGAACTGCCAACACAGGCAGAAGCCATCTTACCAATCGTTTCATAACGCCTCCCGTTTTGACGGGGCTTTTTCATTAACAAAGGCATCCCAAAGCAGCATGCCGACTCCGACAGTAATAGCACTATCAGCAATATTGAAAACAGGCCAGGAAAGATCATGCCAATGGAGATGGATAAAGTCCACAACTGAACCCAGCTGGAACCGATCCCAAAGGTTACCCAAAGCACCACCCAGCACCAATCCGTAGCCCCAAACCACCCAAAGTCGAGGCCCTTCCATCAACATGCGGATAATAAAGGCCACTGCAAATACAGCCACAGTCGCCAGAAACAGATCCCGAAAAAGGGGTGGCCAGCTGGTAAACAACCCAAAGGCCGCACCAACATTGTGAACCAGCACCAAATCAAAATAGTTTGGTAGAATGACAATGATATCATCCATCAACCGCGTCAAGGCCAACCATTTTGTAAGCTGATCCAACAGAACCACCACTGCGGCGATAGTCATTCCAATAGGCAGTGAGCCTGACATAAATCTAACCCACCTCGGCGATGACAACATCATGGCAGCGTGAACAGAGTTCAGGATGATCCTCAAAGGAACCAACCTTTGGATCTCTGTTCCAACAACGGGCACATTTTCCACTCTCTGCTTTGGCAGTAGTAATTTTCAGTCCTTTGACATCATCGGGAATGATCGCATCCTGCGGTGCTTCAGCCAGAGGCTTTACCTGTACATCCGCAACGATGAACAACCGGAACTGATCTTCAAAGCTGTTCAGAAATTCCGCTAGATCATCATCAGCATAGAGCGTAACAATGGATTCCATAAAAGAGCCGATGCGCTTCTCGTTACGCTCTTTTTCAAGAATCCGATACACCTCGGTACGCACTTCCCTATAACGATCCCAACGTGTATTCAACACGTCATTACGCCATTCGGGATGTGGTTTGGGAAAGCTGGAAAGCAGTACCGATTGCGCCTTTTCACCGGGCATCAACTGCCACACTTCTTCAGCAGTGAATGAAAGAATCGGAGCCATCAAACGCACCAACGCATCCAAAGCATGATGCAGCACCGTCTGTGCAGCCCGCCGTTTTGGCTCAGACTCACAGTAGAGACGATCTTTGATGATATCCAGATAGAATGCACCCATCTCAACAGCGCAGAAGTAGTGCAAATCTTGATAGACCCGATGAAACCGATAGGTTTCATATGCCGTTTCAACCGACTCAATCATATTGGCAATACGATCCAGCGCCCAACGATCAATCTCTTCCATCTGATCCAGGCTGACCGCATTGGTTTCATGATCGTAGTCAACCAGATTGCCCAGGAAGTAGCGAATGGTATTTCGAATCCGCCGATAGGAGTCAGACAACCCTTTCAGGATTTCACCGGAGATGCGGATATCATCAGCATAATCTTCTGCCGTAACCCACATACGCAGGATATCAGCACCATACTGTTTGATCACCTTCTCTGGCGGAATCACATTGCCCTTGGACTTGGACATTTTATGTCCTTTGCCGTCCACGACAAAACCATGGGTCAACACCGCTTTATAAGGCGCAACATCATGAGTACCCACAGAGGCCAGCAAGCTGGAATGGAACCAACCACGGTGCTGATCCGAGCCTTCCAGATAGAGATCCGCAGGCCAAGCCAACCCTTCCCGCCGTTGCAATACAGCAGCATGAGTCACGCCTGAATCGAACCAAACATCCAGAATATCGGTCTCTTTTACGAATTCAGTACTGCCACATCCACAGGTATGCCCTTCGGGCAGAAATCCAGACGCATCACGAACAAACCAAACATCCGCGCCCTCTTTTTCAACCGCATCAGCGATACCATCGAGAATCTGAGGATCTTTAACTGACTCACCACATTTTTCACAGGTTAGAACCGTGATCGGCACACCCCAGTTTCTTTGCCGGGAAACACACCAATCAGGCCGATTGACGACCATGTTATAGATGCGGTCTTTACCCCAATTGGGAATCCATTTGGTTTGCTTGATCTGATCCAACGCTTTATCACGCAGTTCATTTTTCTCCATCGAGATGAACCACTGAGGCGTTGCTCGGGTAATCAATGGACGATGACAGCGCCAGCAATGTGGATAGCTGTGCTTGATAGAGCCTTGAGCCAACAACTTGCCCTGTTCATCCAAAAAGGCCACCACCTTGGGATTGGCCTCGTTGACTTCCAGGCCGGCAAAATGCGGCGTACCTTCGACAAATCGACCGTGATCATCAACAGGATTAAACGCCTTCACACCGTAGAGCATGCCGACTTCATAGTCTTCCTGACCATGACCCGGTGCGGTATGCACACAACCCGTACCCGCTTCCAAGGTGACGTGATCACCCAACAGGATCATGGCATTCTGATCAAGGTAAGGATGACGAAACTGTTTACGCTCCAGTTTCTCACCATAGAAACGCGCAACTACCGTGCAACTCTCTTCAGCAACACCCAGGGCTTCCATCACATCCTGCCACATGGGTTCAGCCAGGATGAGAATCTCGCCCGCTTTGAGATTGGCGTTATCAGCAGGATCATCAATGCGTACTGCGGAGTAGAAATAACCACCATTCAAACAGACTGCCATGTTGGCCGGAATGGTCCAAGGCGTAGTGGTCCAGATAACTACGGAAACCGGTTGGTCCGCCAAAGCGGCATCCACATCCGCCAGGGATTCATCCTCAGCCAACGGGAATTTTACATAGATGGATGTAGAGGTATGATCATCATACTCCACCTCCGCTTCAGCCAAGGCGGTCACATCATTTGAACACCAGTAGACCGGCTTGAACCCTTTATAGAGTCCACCATTGATCTGGAATTTATTCAATTCCCGAACGATATCCGATTCAAAACGGTAATCCATGGTGAGATAGGGATTGTGCCAATCACCTACACCGCCCAAACGGATAAACTCATCCCGTTGGATATCCACCCAGCGGGCGGCAAATTCACGACAGCGTGTACGAAATTCAACCGCTGAGACGGTCTCTTTGGAGCGTCCCTCTTTTTTCAGTTCCTGCTCAACTTTGGTCTCAATGGGCAGTCCATGACAATCCCAACCCGGTACATAGTTGGCATCATAGCCCATCATCTGTTTGGCTTTAACGATCACATCCTTGAGCACTTTATTGACCGCATGGCCCATGTGCAGATGACCGTTTGCATAGGGAGGACCATCATGCAGGATGAATTTTTCCCGACCTTTGGCATCTTCACGCATCAGGCTGAATAGATCCATCTCCTGCCATAGAGTCAGAATATTAGGTTCCTTTTTAGGCAAACCTGCCCGCATGGGAAATTTTGTCTTTGGCAGATGGATGGTGTCTTTGTACTCCATCGATGATGCTCCTTAACTGCTATCAACACGCTTAACTATAAGAAAAAAACGCCTTTGCTTGTGCAACGTCCTGTTTAATTTGCGCGATCAACGCTTCGGGAGATTCAAACCGAATTTCCGCGCGAATACGTTCTCTAAAACGGATGCGTAACACTTTACGATACAGATCGCCACATGGTGCAAGCATATGGGCTTCCAGGTGAATATCCGCATCACCAAATGTGGGGTTATTGCCCACATTTGCCACGGCTGGCAACCATTGTCCATCAATCCACCCTTCAACGATGTAGACACCGGACGGTGGATGTAGTAGACCATTCAAAGTCAGGTTAGCGGTAGGAAATCCCAAACCCCTACCCCGTTTTTGACCACTGCTTACCCGGCCTTCGATTTCAAACTCACGTCCAAGCAAATTCTGCGCTGTCTCGAAATCGGCATCTTGGATCGCGTATCGGATGAGTGTGGATGACACTTTATCCCCTTGCAGTTCAAAAGGGGGTTCCTCTTGGGCTTCATAACCATATTTTAATCCCATGGCCTTCAGGGTATCAATATTCCCAGCCCCACGCATGCCGAACTGGAAATCATACCCCACATGGACCAAACGCGCCCGGAGACTTTTTAGCAAAACCGTCTCAATAAACTTTTCAGGACTCAGGGAAGCCAGATCTCTGGAGAAACGCAGGATATACATTGCGTCAATCCCGGCTCTTTCCATCCAGCGGGCCTTGCCGCGTACACCGGTGATTCGCGGTGGTGCATTATCCGGCTGAAACAGTCGGCGCGGATGTGGCTCAAAGGTGATTGCCACTGTTGGCAGGGTAAGATCAGCCGCTCTTCGGCGCAATGTCTTAAACACCGCTTGATGCCCAAGATGGACACCATCAAAGTTGCCAATTGTCACTGCTCCGCCACGAAAACGGTCAGGTAAATTTTGTTCGCCACGCACAATATACATAAATAGGTACTACATTCGCTTGAAAAGCGCTCGTCAGCTGATTACAGTTGCAAGATCATTTTTATACAATGAAAGTAGGATTTTTACTTTCATAGTGTGCAGACGGCAGGGATACTGCCTCCATCCAAGGGATATAAGATATCCCTTTCTTTGCAACATGTAACGGTACGGGAATTCTGACTTATGCTCAACGCCATGCGCCGGGGCGCCAACACCTGGGTGATCAAAGTCCTACTCTTCTTCCTGGCCATGACTTTTGCAGTCTGGGGCGTTGGAAGTTATGTTCGTCAAGATCCTACCAAGCCAGTGGCTGTGGTCAACGGTTGGGATATTCCGGCCTCGGAATTTTCTCGGGCTTATGATCGGGAATTTGAGCAGATGCGTGAACAGTTTGGCGGTCGCCTGGATCGTAAAACAGCGGATATGTTTGGTCTGAAACAACGCACACTCAATAGCTTAATCAGTCGTCGTCTCCTGCTGGGAACGGCGAAAGAGCTGCATGTCTCCGCACCGCCGGACTATCTGAGAAATGAGATATCCACCACCACCTATTTCCAAGAAGGTGGTGCATTCAGCAAAGAGCGGTATGAAACGCTGTTGAGAAACAACCGCATGACACCGGGTGAATATGAGGCCAGTATCGTCTCTGACATTACCAGCCGTCAGTTCTATGAAACCTTCCAAACCGTTACCGCCATACCGGACTTAATGGTGGAAGATCAGTTCCAACTGGATGAACAACAACGCACTGTTGCCATCCTGAGCTTGGATGCAAAAAGCCTGGAAGCTGAAATTGAGGTCACTGATGACCTTCTTAACACCTATCTGGAAGAACACCAAGATAACTTCATGACCGAACCTCAGGCGAAGTTCCGTTATGTCATGCTCACGCCATCAAGCGTGCGTGATAGCGTAACCACCACTGAGGAAGAGATTACCGCCTATTATGAAGAGCATCGGGGCGAGTTCAAACAGGAAGAGCGCCGGGAAGCACGTCATATCCTATTAAAAACCGGTGAAGGCAATCGAACTGAAAAAGATGCATTGTCTGACATTCAAAAAATACTGGCCGAGATCAATGCGTCCACCATTACCTTTGAAGATGCTGCCAAACAACATTCACAAGATGCTTCCGCTGCTAATGGAGGCAGTTTGGGCGCGTTTGGCAAGGGTGTGATGGTTAAACCTTTTGAGCAAGTGGCTTTTTCTTTGCCTGTTGGAAAAGTGTCTCATCCAGTCAAAACCCAGTTTGGCTATCATCTGATCCGAGTGGACTCTATCCTTCCAGGAAAGGACAAACCATTCAGCCAGGTCAGCGGATTGATCAAAAATCGCGTAATCAACAGTAAGGCGCAGGATCTTGTTTATGATCAGTCCATTGTCATGGAAGATGAGATCCATGCCTCGGGTGATCTGGCAGCGATTGCGGAAAGCCTCAATCTTCAGTTCCAAGAGAGGGATTTCGCTTCCCGAAGTGATAAATCACTCACAGGTATTGAGCGACATCCCAAATTCCTGGATGCCCTTTTTTCCACTGAAAAAGGCGATATCAGCCCAGTGGTTGAACTGCCTGGTGCCCGTTTCTTTGCAGTAGAAGTATTGGATAAAAAAGAGCCGGAAGCCAAAACATTGGAAACCGCACAAGCCAGCGTTGAAACTGCCTACCGTACAGAACAGGCTGATAAACTGGCCAAAGAGCGGATGGATACACTTCTAAGCCAATTAAACAAAGGACAGGCATCCTGGGAGAATAGTTTTGGTGAGAATAATCCCATCAAAGAAAAACAGTTTGAGCCGTTCAAAGAGAGTGACAATAAATCAAAAGCACCCTACTCGGTACGCCAAGTCACCTTCCATTTAAAACTTGATCAACCGATCTATCCTGAAACAGTAACCAATGGCCGTGAAGTGGTTATCGTCAAACTGGTGGATATTCAAGAGCCTGATGCCAAGGCGTTGGTCAACAACTCGGAAAAAATCCAAAAAGATCTTAATGACACACTGGGATCAGATCAGTTTGCCGCTTTAATGAGTGATCTTCAGACCCAAGCCTCCATTGAGATCAACCCAACCGTGCTTGATCGCTTTTGATGATTGATGACGAAAAAAACTGGCTTCCTTGACGATACTGCCTATCGTTGAATTCAGATCTGATCAGGAAGCTGTACCGCGCCGACGCAACAAACAGCCAGCGCCTGAAGTCTGCCATAATGCAGACTTCAGGCGGCGTTTGCAGCGTTGATTATGCAGTGAAGTTGAACCCATCAACTTATTGATACACCCATAAAAACATAAGCCCCGCCACACTGAAGACAACCCAAAGCACCACCCACAAAAATGCCGGAATCCCGGTCATTTCTGCCAAGGTTGCGCTATCTCCCATAGGGGCACGGCCAACCAGACTTACAGCACTCCAAAACGCACTCAACACGACAAATAGACCGGAAAAGCGCAATATCAATCGAATTAATGTTTGATCTTCAATAAAAAACTGTACGGCAAAAAATCCAATCAGAACAGCCAGGATCAGACCACTTTCAACATTGCGTACCCAAAGCAATCCACTTCCCACCAAGACCATTCCCATCAATACCGCCAACGGCTCACCAGTTGAGGCGAAGGAGCTTGAATAGATAAAACATCCCCAAATCACCGCACCTGGATAACCCGCCAAGGTGATCAGAAATCGTATCCCGCCTCGGGTAACACAGAGCCCAGCACCTCTTATTTCCAGTTGAATACTTTCGATCCGACCACCGGTCAAAAGAGCCATCACACCATGGCTCAATTCATGGAAAAATGTCTCTAACCAGCGAAACGGCCAACTCAATAGCGGCACACGCCCAGCCAACAAAGCGGCAATGATGAGTAATATGAATTGACCGGATGGATGGTTTGGATCAAACAAGTGCGGATTCATTTATCAAGAGGACCCATCAACTGGTCAGTGAAAGCATCAAAGAGACACTGTGATACCTCATTGAAAACGTGGAGACAACCAACTTCGGTTCAGATCAAACGCAAAACAGCACCTCTTTTATGGAGAGGTGCTGTTTTGTTACAGCCTAATAACCTGCTGTCCACGATGAAGTGGAATCCTGATGTTCTCTGTCGTGTTTCTAAGACAGAGAAGCCATCATTGCCATTATCCAACCAGATAATAGAGCCCCATCAACACAGCGGTAACAGCCAAAATAGGACCGACCGTCAGACTTAACAGCCCAACAAAGGGGTTAACATCAAAGCTATGTTTATCCTGTGTCATTTCATTCCAGCTTGCGAGTCTCATCTCTTTTTCTCCAAAAAATAGTGTCTCATTTTTAGTTTCTGAGAAGACTTTGTTCCCAGAGTTATTAACTGCTTTGTCATACGATCTTTGCAACCACGATGCCAACTTAACATAACGCCAAACATGCAAACCAACTAATTGTTATTACTATATATTATCAATTGTTAATATTAGAGAAAGATACTATGCCAGTAGCTATTTATTGACATTACGGTGACATTATTCCGTCACCACCGTCTCATAGGTGACATTTTGCCGGTTTCAGTCTATTCAGTTCATATGTTTACTGGGAAGAATGCGGCAAAAGACGAATAACAGAGGATAATTTGGGCAACTAAAGGAGGGAATCCAGGATGGCTATTGAGATAACCACCCTGAATTAAGCATGTGGAGGCGGATATAACACCATCTGACAAGTGAGACGGTGAATATCGATACACAGAAGTTCATGCAGAGAGTCTTTTCAGATAGAAGAATCTGAACCGGGTTGCTCGATCCACTGTCTATTATCTTCTGGAATATCTATAACCTGCTCATCAAGAGGAAAATCCTCTTGGGTATCTTCGATCATGCTATCACGAATACAATCGCGGATGTAACTTTCCATTTCTTGTTCAGGGATATCATCTCCCATAGCGTATGTTCGACACATATCTTCAACAGTAGGATTCTCATCCAGCATCGGATTATCTGACTCAGCTATCACTGTATTTGGTCCTTGTAAACAGAGGCTCAGGACAAAAAATAGTCCAATGGATTTTTTCATGGGAATCACTTCTTTTCAGGTTGATTCAACGTTGATGGGGCAACTGCACATCTTATTTGTTTTAAATACGCTCTTTGAATGATACCTGTAAAATGAAATATTTCTGTGATCACGATGATTTTTTTTTGATCATAATTTATAGGCGTAACGATAAATATTCTCTATCGTAAAGCGTATTAAAAATGGTATGAAAAAGATTCACATGAAAGGACACTCTGGGAGAACGGTGTGGATTTCGATCTGCTCAAAACATTTATGGAAGTGCAACGCACTCGGCATTTTGGACGTGCGTCCAAAAGTCTATTTGTCACTCAATCCGCAGTAAGTTCTCGTATTCGTCTGCTTGAGGAGATGGTCGGGGCAACCCTGTTTACTCGTACCAGAAATGACATTCAACTTACATCAGCGGGAAAACGACTCCTCAAAACATGCGAAGAGATATTACACCTTTGGGAAGAAACCAAAGGCACCATTAACGTGATTGAAGAAGATCAACAACTACTGGCCGTGGGCGGCGTTACCAGCTTATGGGATATTTTTCTACAAAACTGGGTAGTTACACTCCGCCACTCTCTACCTAATTTAGCCCTACGTTGTGAACACCATAGTGGCTCCGGTTTGGTTGAAGGTCTTTTGGACCGCACACTGGACGTTGGATTTATGTTTGAACCGCCCAAAACACCTGAACTGACGGTACGTGAGATAACACCGGTCGAGTTAATCATGGTTTCTACCCGACCCAATCTCACAGCACAACAGGCTTTGGAAGGTCCATATATCATGGTAGATTGGGGACTCTCCTTTTCCGTGGCACATTCCCGTTGGTTTCCAGATCTGCCACCACCGGAAATACAGGTTGATCGAGGCCGTATGGCGTTGGATTTTCTTAAAGAGTTTAATGGATCTGCCTATTTGGCAAACATCATGATTGAAGATCAATTGGCAAATGGTATCCTCCATACCGTGAAAAACACACCGATTTATAAGCGTCTTGCCTATGCTGTTTTCTCAACAAAAAGAGAAAACAGTCCCTTGATTGAGGAAACGCTGAACTACTTGATCAAGGATAAGGACCAGAGAAAAAATTGATCATCCCAAGTGGTGCAAGATGGCTCAACCTGAGTGGAATCCCTGGTGATCTTTTTGCGCCGCTTTTGATATGCGGAGCAGATCATAAGAACAGTCACACAATCATAGGGTAGAAATATGAAAACAGCATTGAAGCCCATCGGACACTATGCCCGAATCGCTTTATTATTCATTATTCCCTTATTGGTTGTACCAAATTACGGTTGGTCAAACAGTGCGCCGTCAACCTCCGCCAATAATTCTGATCAACTTTCTGTTTTGGATGGAAAAAGCAATCTGTTTGATAATAGATTAGCCCTTTCTCTGGCCTTCTCTGATCCGTTAATCGCCACTGAGGTCTACGATCGTTTCATTCGAGTGACAACAAACAACGACATTACAGTTGAGGGTGGTTGGATCATCGGCGACAATCCGACAACCCTGTTCTTTCCTCATGTTCTGCCTTCAAAAAACTATACGATCCATATAAGCAGTGGCATAACCAGTGAAAATGGCAATAAATTAACCGCACCAAAGCAGCTAACCATTAAAACCGGCAGTATGGCACCAGCCTACGATTTTCTTGGTGATGGTTTTCTACTCCCTTCACGTTTGACACGTGGATTGCCGGTTATGACAGTGAATGTCCCAGCAGTGGATGTGGAATTTCTGAGGGTACGACCGGAAAAATTGTCGGATTTTCTAAAAAAGTTCGCCTGGACGCGCAAAGGACGACACTGGGATACCGCTCTGGATAACATGAAGGACCATATCGAATCGGTTCATATGTCGCGTTTCACCACTGAAGCCCCTGAAAACACACGTACGGTGAGCCATATTCCTGTTGAAGATATCACACCGTTGGAACGCCCAGGACTCTATATTGCTGTAATGAGCCTGCCTGGACGGTTCGGAAAATTCAAAACAACACATTTTTTTGTCAGCGATATCGGACTACATGCGCGCCAATACAAGGATATGACCGCTGTCTTTACCGCTTCGCTGAAAACCGGACAAGCCATATCTGATGTTCAGGTTCAACTGCTGGGTGCCGATGGTAAGGAAATTAAAACAGTTTGGACCGTTGAAGATGGTGTCGCACGCCTACCCAGTACCTTGGATTTGGAACATGCGGTCGTGGTGGCTCGAAAGGGGCTCCACTTTTCCGTACTCTCATTCAGTGATCCGGCGCTTGATCTTTCTGAATTTCCTGTTCAAGGGAAACCGTGGAAAGAGCGGTTATTATTTCCATTCAGTGAGCGTGATCTTTATCGTCCTGGTGAAGATGTCCGCGTCTCATTCCTATTGAGAAACCACGATGGACAACAGGTTGCCAATCAGCCTATTCATCTACAGGTTAAACGCCCAGACGGCCAACGCTTTAAAAAAACGACCCTGAAACCACATGACACAGCCCCCGGCTATTACCAGTGGTCGTTCACTCTGCCCGATGATGCACCCACCGGACAGTGGCATATTCTGGCCGATTATAAACCCAAGCTGGGCAGCCAAAGCAGTCAACTTGCCATTCATGTTGAAGCCTTCATGCCGGAGCGGATGCGCCTGGAGATTTCCAGCACGAAACAACAACTCATATCCGGCCAGAAATTGCCTGTTCAGTTCAAAGGCAACTACCTGTTTGGACCACCAACCTCAGGGAATCAGCTGGAAGCTGTGGTCACTATTCGACGCAATACCCATCCCATCGAATCACTGACTGATTTCCACTTTGGCGACATAACAGATGGCTTTCAAGCCGTCCGCCAGAAACTGTTTAATAAAAAAATGAGTGCTGCTGGCTTAATTAACCACACATTCAACCCTCTGGCAGAAAAACCAAAATCACCGTTAACCGTTCGCATAACCGGAGATCTCTTTGAAACCGGTGGACGCACAGTCAGTCGTTCCATTGATCGAACCCTCTGGCCTGCCGATACCCTGGTAGGCCTGCGTCCTCTCTATGAAGGCGATAACGCCACACCGGATGGACCAGTCTCCTTTGAAGTTATTCGCATTGATCATCAAGGTAATCTTCTACCTGCTGACGGACTGTCAGTCACAGTTGTGCGAGAGCTTCAGCAATATTATTGGCACTATCAAGACGCACAAGGCTGGAGCCATCAAATCAGCGAGAGCCACTACCCAACCCACCGACAAAAACTCTCTTTTGATGAGAAAACGCGCGGAAAACTCACTTTCTCGGTCAAATATGGTGGTTATCGGCTGGAAATCATCGATCCATCAACCGGATTAAAAACCGCCTACCGTTTTCATGCTGGCTGGGATAGCCGTGAACGCAGTAACAGTGCTCAAACCAGACCAGACCAAGTATCACTACAATGGAATAAAGCCCACTTTACAGAAGGTGAGGCAGCGCGTTTGAAAATAGATGCACCACATCCAGGACCTGCGATTGTGGTTTTGGAAAATGGTAATCAGCTATTATGGAAAAAGCGTGTCTATGTACCTGAACAAGGCATGCAACTGGATATTCCCATAAAAAAAGGCTGGGCACGTCATGATCTCTATGCCGGTGTAGTGCTCTACCGGCCCGGCACATCTCTGAATAACATCACACCTAACCGAGCTATTGGCCTGATTCATCTACCTATTGATCGTTCCAAACAACAGTTGAAACTCTCGCTTAATACAGTTGATGAAATCAAACCCAACGCCACGCTTTCTGTTGGCGTGAAAACCAATCTTCGCAATCAGCAAACCAATCTGATCCTGGCTGCGGTGGATGTTGGTGTATTGAATATCACTGACTTTGCTACACCAGATCCATTCGGTTTCTTCTTTGCCAAACGGCGCTACGCAGTGGAAAACCACGATCTGTACGGAAAAGTGATTGAAGCCCATGATGGACCGCGTATGCGTAGCCGATTTGGTGGTGATGCCGCCTTGAGTAATGCGGAAAAGAAAGCGGTGGCGCAGGTGCGTATTGTGTCACTGTTTTCTGGACCAATTGTGACGGATGAACAGGGTATGACATGGGTCTCTTTAGAGATTCCCGAATATAATGGCTCTCTGAGACTGATGGCCATCGGCTTTGGCGAAAACCAATTCGGCAAGGCGGAAAAAAATATATTGGTCCGCTCACCATTGGTGGTTCAGGCTGGTCTACCCCGTTTTCTTTCCTATGGTGATCAATCGGTTATGGCATTGGATCTCCATAACCTCAGCGGCGCTGCGCTAGATGGAAAATTGAATATCAGCGCCACTGATCCATTATTGGTTAAACCTCAGGATTTGACCATTCACTTGGATCAGGATCAACGTCAGAAAATCCGTATACCCATCAGCACCAATGCACCATTTGGAACGGGTGATATCTATCTTACCTTCCAAAATAAAGAGATGGTCATCAACCGCACCTGGTCGTTGATGGTTCGTCCGTCCAACCCTTTTGTACGCCGTATCGAAAATCTCAAAATAGCGCCTAACGGTCAGTTTACACTGAGCCATATACAACTGGATAATCTGATTCCAGCCACAGCCGCGTTACGTCTGACATTGAGCACAACTCCGCCTTTGGATATCCAAAGTGCAGTAAGAAATCTGCTCAGTTATCCGTATGGCTGTCTGGAACAGACCACAAGCCGACTGTTTCCTCTCATTCATGCAGATCCTGAGACCGTTGCCAAACTGGGTATCGCCCCGATCACGCCGGAAGAGCGTCTAAAACGAATAGATAAAGGTATGGCACGATTGATGAGCCTGCAAAAATCCAACGGTGCGTTTGGATTATGGCGCAGTCAGGATACAGAACAGCCTTGGCTCACCGCATTTGCTGTAGATCTTCTGCTAGATGCTCAACAAAAAGGTATTCCCCTGCCTGATCCTGCCATGCTGGATAAGGGATTGAACTACCTGTTTAAATTCCTTCAAAATGAAAAAGGCAACCGCTGGAGCACTATTTCACCCGCCAGCCGCTATTCTACACGCGCCTATGCCGCACAGCTGTTATCCCGTGTAAAGCGTGCGCCATTAGCCACATTACGCAGGATGTTGGATCAGCAAGCGAAAGAAGCGCCAACCGCACTGTCACTGATTCAACTGGCCGTGGCGCTGCATGCTCAAGGAGACAAACCCAGAGCGGCCAAGGCATTAAAAATGACTGCTAAAATGGGCCGAAATAAAAACGGACCGAATGATTATGGTAGTCTTCTGAGAGACTTAGCCTGGATTCACACGCTTACCAAACAGTTGGATACGACCCAAAAAGCCAGAAACAGCATACTGTTGAGCATAAGCAATGACCTTGAAAAACGACACTACCTCAGCACCCAAGAGCGCTATGCGCTGTTCCGGGTAGCCCTCTCTCTTGTGAATGAGACCGGTGATACATGGTCAGGCAGTTTTACAAATGCCAACTCCCCTGTGGAAAACGTCAAGACCGCTCGGTTGATAAAAACCCTACGGCCTGATGCACTGAAACAACCGATCACATTCACATCCAAACATGACCAAATACTCTATGGACAGATCGTAACCAGCGGTCACACCATCAAACCACCACAACCGGTCAGCGCACCCATAACCCTACAAAGAAAAATTCTGGACCAAACCGGTAAACCCATCTCTGGTAATACGTTAAAAGCTGGTGAAAAATATTTGGTTCATATTCATCTGACATCCAAAAAACCCATAACACATGGCCTGGTAGAAGATCTGCTTCCCGCTGGACTGGAACTTGAAAACATGAATCTCACGCACGGTGAAAAACTGGGCAGCGTCACGATTAACGGAAAAAATCCCGCCAAAGCCATGAGCAAGGACAACATCCGACACATCGCCTATTTGGATGACCGGTTTGCAACAGCTCTGACCATTCAGAGTTTAGATCCAATTGATCTGTTCTATCTGGTTCGCGCTGTAACACCAGGAACTTATACATTGGCACCGACCATGGTTGAAGATATGTATCATCCAGAGATACGCGCCATTGGTGCAGACGCGGGAACATTGGTGATTGAGGAATAACCGCGTGTTCAGGAGGACAATTCTCCTGATGACCGTTGGCGCATTTTTGCTTGGTATCATGGTAATCCTGGATTACGTCATGCCGCTACCTGTGGATAAGCTCTACGCGAGTGGTACCACGGTGGTCACTGATCGTCACGGCGAGCCATTGCGGCTGTTTGCGGATAATAACGGCGTCTGGCGCTATCCCGTCCGCTTGGATCAGGTTTCGCCCTACTATATTGATGCATTGATCAACTACGAAGACCGTTGGTTCTGGAACCACCCTGGCATCAATCCATTTTCTTTGCTCCGCGCACTCTATCAATGGATTGATTCGGGCCGTGTGGTGTCCGGTGGATCTACCCTAACCATGCAGTTAGCGCGGATCATTGATCCGCATGAACGCTCAATCACTGGCAAAATCAAACAGTTATTTCGAGCCACTCAACTCTCATGGCATCTCAACCGAAAACAGATTCTGACGCACTATATCAACCATGCGCCTTTTGGTGGTCCATTTGAGGGCGTTGAAGCGGCCAGCCGAGTCTATCTTGGCAAATCCGCCCAAAATTTGAGCCAGGCCGAAGCCGCCTTATTGGCTGTATTACCTCAAGCGCCCAGCCGACTACGACCGGACAGACACCCGGAAAACGCCCAAAAAGCACGCAACAAAGTGCTCAACCGACTTGACCGCTTCACTGTCTGGCCAGCAAAAGAGATCGCCCAAGCCCGAAATGAACTGGTGTACGCCCTACAAAACACCACACCACATCACGCACCACTACTGACCCGCCATCTAAAAAAAATAGATGGACGATCTGTAATTCACACGACATTGGATGGTGATTTACAGGCGTTACTTTCCAGAAAAATCAACGATCACGCACACTTCTTACCGCCTAAAACCTCTATGGCTCTCTTGATGGTCGAGAATGAAACCATGGTGGTCCACGCCTACCGAGGCAGTGCCGATTTTACCAATCAAAACCGGTTTGGACATGTGGACATGGTCCGCGCTGTGCGCTCGCCTGGCTCTTTGCTGAAACCCTTTCTGTATGGACTGGCCTTGGACGATGGTCTGATTCACAGTCACAGCCTGTTAACCGATGCACCACAGGATTTTCAGGGCTATCGACCCAATAATTTTCATGTGGGATTTCAAGGCCCAGTGAGCATGACCAAGGCGCTGCAAAACTCGCTAAATGTTCCGGCTGTATCTATTTTGGACCACATTGGTTCTATCCGTTTCAGCACCCATTTACGCCGTGCTGGGCTTCGTTTGCGATTTCCGGGTGACACTCTGCCCAACTTGGCCTTAATCCTCGGTGGTGCGGGCACGACCCTTGAAGAACTGGTGCCACTCTACGCCGCACTGGCAAGAGATGGCCAAGTGGGCACACTGCGCTATTTGCCAGAGCAACAATTAATCAAAAAGCCCCTTCTCAGCCCTGGCGCAGCATGGATTATCCGCCGGATTCTCAGTAGTGCGCCAACACCACCGGGTATTCCCGAGCGATACCTGCCTAAACATCAACGTATTGCATGGAAAACCGGAACAAGCTACGGATATCGGGATGCCTGGGCTATTGGCGTGACAGACCGTTATACATTAGGCGTTTGGGTAGGTCGTCCTGATGGTGTACCTATTCCTGGTCAGTATGGTGCCATCACGGCGGCACCATTTCTGTTTAATATTCTTCAGAGCCTGCCGGAAAAAGCGCTCTGGAATAGTCCGCAACCACCACCGGAAACGGTAACACAACAAGAGATCTGTTGGCCGCTTGGAACGGCACCGCCAACGGATCAAAATCAAGCTACAACATTCTGTCATCAACGTCACAAAGCCTGGATTCTCAATGGTGTAGTACCACCTACATTGCCAGACCGATTTGAAAAGCACTGGATTTCGCCAATACGCACTATCGCCATCAATCCCGATACAGGCCGGTGGGTACCGTCACTGTGTCCAGTGCGTCCAACCAGAAAGAAAAATCTGGTGCGTTGGCCAACATTGCTACACCCCTGGCTGAATCGAACGCTCAGGCAACAGCAAAGCGTGCCGCGTGTTGATCACGCCTGTAAACAGTATGACACGTCCCTTTCAGCCAGTTTCAAAATTACCGGACTCAATCCAGACACTATTTTGAGACCAGCTGGCAGTTCAACCATCTTACCCCCGATTCAGTTGTCGGTTCTTGGCGCTATTGATACGATTTACTGGCTGATCAATGGAAAAATGATAAAACAGACGGAACCAAACACACCCCTGACCCATCAATTTAATAAGTCTGGGCGTTTTGAAATTTCAGCAATGGATGCCTATGGTCACCATGACACAGTGACCATCACGATCAATTTGGAGTAATTCGAAACTATGGACAGCATTACACAAGGATTGTTGGGCGCTGCGGTCGGTCAGGCGGGATTCAGGCAAAAATTGGGGCGTAAAGCCATTGTTTGGGGGGCGGTAATTGGTTCTTTGCCTGATCTGGATATATTAGCAAAACCAATTTATGGTCCTTTCAGTTCTTGGCTACATCACCGTGGTCCAACCCATAGTGTATTCAGCTGCCTGTTTGCCGGTGTGATCATCGGTTGGCTCATTCATCGCTATTATCAGTGGCGTAAACAAGAAGATTCCAGCAACCAAACGGCTTGGATAATGCTGTCCATACTGGCTTTGGTCACACATCCGCTATTGGACTGGATGACCACCTATGGCACACAGCTACTCTGGCCATTCACCAACCATCGCTTTGCACTGGATGCCATCGGAATTATTGACCTACCCTACTCCCTGGTTCTGTTTATCACACTGTTCTTTGGCCTACGCAAATCAACGAAACCCGTTAACGCCATGCGCCTTGCTCAAGGCGGTTTACTGATCACTTCACTGTGGTTGGGATATGGTTGGCACCTGAATCAAATGTCATATGAAAAGGGATCAGCAAGCCTGAAATCACAAGGGATCACCTATAGCCGACTCAACAGTTATCCCACACTCATCACACCATTTAATCACCGGATAGTCGCTCATAATACGGATGGAAAACAGATACATATTGGTTTTTTTGATACCATCATAGAAAACGACATAGAATGGACCACCGCACATCAAGCAGACGGCTCTAACCTGATTGATCGGTTTAATGATAGCGATAAAATGGCTATTTTCAGATGGTTTTCGGATGATCAATTGCTCTATCAGCAAAGCCAGGAAAGCGATGGTACGACAACCATTTCAGTGACTGATCTGCGCTATGGTATGCCGCTACTCAATCCATTGGGCATATGGGGCGTGCGTGGTCGATATGATCTGCAAGGAAACCAAGTTGGTTCCATTCACCGTTACAGCACCAGAGGTCGGCCTTCATGGGAACGGATAGGACAGATTTTCAAGCAGGCACTTGGAGTTAAGCAAGAACCGATGTAGTCCATGATTAAATTGGATGATCATCCACAGGTGATGCACACTGTAAGCGCAACCAAACGCACCTCTGAATCAATCCAGAAGCCCATTGCAAATCATTGAGGAATTTACAATTTTTATATAATGATATGAATTAATCAGGAACCAATAACGACAAGCAAGGCCAGTGAAATAACGATCAACAATGGCCCAATGACACCACTACCCAACATGATGATATGGTCTTTATCGGTACTTCTGTATTCGTCCATCATTGCGATATCCTTATCCTAAAAAGGGGACAATGAACCAGAATGATACCACAGCTTTTTTCAATTGGAATAGAAAAAAGTGTTCGACCCGTCCAAACTGCCCCGCCATAATTGACAAATTATCATGGCATCGTGGTGGTTTGACACGTCGGACAAAAATAAGTTGCACGATTCGACATAACAGTACGGACAATTGTGGAACCACATTGATTACATGATTGACCATCCCTTTTATAAACAGCAAGTTCCTGTTGAAAATATCCTGGTTTTCCTTGGCTGTTACGATAATCTTTTAATGTTGTTCCACCCTGCGCAATGGCCGATTTCAACACCCATTGTGTCGCCTCGGCCAGACGGTGACACGCCGATTCATCCAGCACTCCGGCTGGTATTTCAGGATGTATCCCCGCTCTGAACAGAATCTCAGATGCATAGATATTGCCCACGCCAACCACCACATGGCTGTCCATAATACGGTTCTTAATAGCGACACGCCGGTTGGTAAACATTTTAACAAAGTGATGACCTAACGTGGGATTGTCTAATGGCTCAGGCCCAAGCGAAACGATAAGTTTATGCGAATCTATAGCCTCATCGGTCCACAAAATCGCGCCAAACCGCCTTGGATCGTGATAGCGCAGCGTGCGAATATTATCAAAAATAAAATCCACATGATCATGACGCTGTGCGTCTGGAGTGCCATCCATTACCTTGAGCACACCGGACATGCCAAGATGGATGATCAGATTTCCTGATGTAAATCCCAATAAAAGATACTTTGCTCGACGATTCACGCTTATCAGAGTCTGACCCGGCAGTGTCCGCCTCAATACCTTGGTAGGAATGGGCCAGCGCAGCGTATCCCGACGAAGGATAACCTGCTTGATCACGCTGTTTAACAGCGCATTTTGTACGCCTCGACACACGGTTTCTACTTCAGGAAGCTCAGGCATCATTGGACCTCAATATTCATTCCACTACGTAACGCCTAAAATATTCGGTAAAGATGTTTCACAGCGTCAATTGAAATTCAGTGAGGAATGCTTCAAAATAGGCTGGATTAACTCTTATCTGCATGCCCCAACGTGACATTTTCATCAGCGGAGAAGCAATTATGAAACTGGTTGAGCTGATAGGAAGAATTCCTATTTTTAAGATTTTCTCCCCGCAGGTTCAACGAAGCATCGCTTCGATGAAGCATACGTTCATCCGCTATAATGAGAACGAATTCATCGTCCGCCAGAATACCAAAGAAAAATCATTCTTTATCATGATTCGTGGCACTGCGCGTGTGACTTTGAATGAACAACCCAACAAGATTATTGCCAATCTTGGTGCTGGTGCAATTTTCGGCGAAATGGCTTTTCTAAGTGGTGCCCCACGCTCCACCAACGTCATTGCCAATGAACCGGATACCGTTGTAATGCGCGTCACAGATGAAACGTTCCGCACTGTACCACTTGAGGTACGCGATCAACTCAAAGATCGGCTGATTGATATTTTGGTCGCACGTATCAATAGTCTTAATGAACAATTAATCCATAAAATGTAATGGAACTCTTCTGAATGAGCTGGATTTTCCTACTGCCCGCACTCCTGTTGTTTGGCTCGGTAGCTGTATTCTATCCGTTGTGGCTTCGCAATGGCAATGCAGCCCTGCCCGCTTCCGGTAGCGATGAACGTACTGCCCAGGATACCAAACGGCAGATGCTTTTACGCCAACTGAAAGAGCTTCAGTATGATCAAGCCGCAGGGCTGATCTCACAGCAAGAAGCAGATGCGCTGAGACAGCCGTTGGAAAAGGCTTTGGGCATTATTCTGGAACGCCCTGCTGACCATACACTATCAGAAAAAACACAAGATGATTCTCAGCATTATAGCTGTCCAAAAGAGCGCTTTGTTGGCTTCATACTCTTTTTGTTGGTGATCATTGGTGCTGGTGGACTTTATCTGAAAAAGGGTACACCCGTGGATGTCCCGCCAACCACGGCGCAACGTTCATCAATGTCCCAACAAAGTATGATGGACATTGAGAAACGAATCACCGGTCTTGCTTTACGATTACAAAAAGAGCCAAATGATCTTGAAGGCTGGCTCCATTTGGCACGTTCTCATGCCGGTGTTGGAAGACCAGCATATGCTTATGTGGTTTTGGCCCATGTTTTGGAAAAATGGCCTGATAACGGTGATGCCGCTACTTATCTCGGTGAACGGCTGATTCAAAGTGGTGACGAGGGACTGTTTGCTCTGGGTCTTGAACTGTTTGTAGAGATCAATCGCCGAGAACCGGAACGGATTCAACCGTTGATTATCCTTGGCTCATTGGCTTTTCGTGCCGGTGAATGGGACCATGCACTGCGCTATTGGAATCAACTATTGCCACTTATTCCAGAAGATAGCCGAGCTGGTGAGGCACTGCGCCAATCCATACAAAATGCGGAAAAAATGAAACTGCAAGGCAGCACACAAGTTAAGTAGGACAGGTTCCGCTTTCTTGGTACATCATACGCAATTATCAGCCTCTTTCCGAATAGGCGTGTGGAGGGAAGGCTTTCATCATTGATAAAAGCCGAGTACAATGTCTAGTTTCGTGGTGCGCACATTGCCGTATATACGGAATCGCATTACGCTGAATGCCTCAGTTGATCTGCGGCACACGAAGTATCAGTTAATCCCTAATGATTGGCTGTTGCATTAATAAAGGGAGTGAGCACATATGTTCGGACTGGGAGTTGGTGAACTCGTTATCATCCTTCTGATCGTCCTGGTGATCTTTGGGGCTGGGAAACTGCCTAAAGTGATGGGCGACATGGGACGCGGTGTTAAAAGCTTTAAAAAAGCCATGGATGAACCAGATTTAACGACGCCGGCTGAAAACACCACCACCTCGGCTCCTGCCGATGGAAGTGCTGCTCAAGTCAATAGCGAAACAGCCAAGCCAGACGCACCCAAAGCGGGCTAACCGGATCGGGAGTCGTCCATGTTTGGAATGGGATGGGGCGAGATTTTTATCATCGTCATCGTTGCCCTTGTGGTTATCGGTCCAGATAAATTGCCGGAAGTAGCCAGAGGGTTAGCAAAGGTGGTGCGCCAAGGGCGCAAAATCCTGAACGAAGTGCAAAACACCATTCGTTTGGATGAAAATGAAGCCACCAATTACTATGCCACACCACCGGTTGCCACACAGGTCAATCCAAATGCCGTCAAAACCGATGATCAACTGGGTGAGTCGTTTCCCGAACCACTGGATTCCGCACTTTCCCGTGATCCTGTAACAGCCGCTTCGGTGGATGAGACACTGACTCAAGAGAATCAAAGTTCAGATCACTTATCTGAACAGCCTGCTTCTTTGCCTGAAAATAACAGTCCAGCCTCTGACACACCTAGCTCTGATGGGGATACCGCATCATCAGAGATCACTACGCCTGATCCACAAAAGGCCGTGCCTGATACCACCAATACTGGCTCTACAGCTTGAGGACGTTTCGATCATGACCGATGCGCCCGTTGATAAAGCACCGCTTCTCTCTCATTTGATTGAATTGCGTCAGCGTCTGGTAATCGCTGTGGTGACCATCCTGGTGATGTTCATTGGCTGCTATACCATTTCTGAACATATTTTTGGCTTTCTGGTCCAACCATTGCGCGACATCATTGGACCTGATGCTAAAATGATCTATACCAGTCTGCAAGAAGCCTTTTTTACCTACTTGAAGGTGGCTTTCTTTTCGGGACTGTTTCTCGCGCTGCCCATGGTGTTCACACAGATTTGGCTGTTTGTGGCACCGGGTCTCTATCAGCATGAAAAACGGACAATTCTGCCCTTTCTTCTATTAACACCAGTTCTGTTTTTCACTGGTGGAGCACTGGCTTATCTATTCGTTTTTCCATTAGCTTTCAAATTCTTCCTAGGATTTGTCACACCCACCATTGAGGCGCTTCCTTCTCTGAAGGAGTATCTCAATTTGGTGATTAAACTCATCTTTGCCTTTGGTATTGCGTTTGAAATGCCCCTTGGCTTACTGCTGATGGTCAAAACAGGACTGATCACCACGGCTGGCCTGGTAAAAAAACGCAAATACAGCATTGTTATCGCTTTTGTTGCCGCAGCCATCCTGACACCGCCAGATCCATTTACTCAGGTGTTTTTGGCGCTACCACTGCTTACCATGTACGAAATTGCCATCATCGGTGGTCGCATGATTGAAAAAAAACGCGAAGCCCACAAATTGGAAGAAGCCGCCGAAGATGCCGCCAGATTGAAGAAAGATGCTGAATAGCAACCAGCGACAACAGCCTGTGACCTATCAAACATGCTGAAAATAATAAATTAACGCTGAACAAACCCAGCGATAACGGCCAGGGAAAACGGCCAGATCATATTGGAGAATGTTAAATGTCGAACCAACAAGCATCGGATAAAAAGTTTATCGACATTGTTCCGCTGGGTGGCCTGGGTGAAATCGGCATGAATCTGATGGTCTACGAGTTCAACGATAAGCTATTGATCGTTGACTGTGGCATCACGTTTCCAACCGCCGAAACACCGGGTGTTGATCAGATCATTCCAGATTTTCGCTATCTTCTGGAAAACCGTGAACGTGTTGTAGGCTATGTGATTACCCATGGTCATGAGGATCACATCGGTGCCATGCCACAAATATGGCCACAGGTTCCCGCACCAATCTATGGAACCGGTATGTCCATCGGGCTGTTGAAAGGCAAATTCAGAGAGCACCGCCTTCTTGGTAAGGCCGTCTTTACTGAAATGCGCTACCGACAGAAATTTCAGGTCGGACCGTTCAACATCGAACCAATGCAAGTGACCCACTCCATCGTAGACGCTGCTGCCCTGGCAATTACAACACCAATTGGCACAGTTATTCATACCGGTGACTTCAATATTGACCATACACCCATTAACAACCGCCCTACCGATCTGTTTAGCCTGGCCCGTTATGGTGAACAGGGCGTGCTGGCACTGCTGTCCGACTCTACCAATGTGGACAAAACCGGACGCACCATCTCAGAACAGGTCGTCGGAAAAGAGCTTCAACGCCTGTTCGCCAAGGCGGAAAAGCTGATCATTACAGCAGCTTTTTCATCCAATATCGAACGCACCCAACAGGTCATCAATGCCGCCGTTGCAGTGGGACGGCAAGTAGCACCCAGTGGCCGTTCCATGCTCAACAATCTCCAGATCGCCCAAAGCTTAGGCCATTTGAAAGTGCCTGAAAACACCTTGGTCGATATCAAACAGTTTAAAAAAATCCGCCGAGATAAACTGGTGATCCTTTCCACTGGCAGTCAGGGTGAACCTAACTCCTCATTGACCAGAATCACCGCCGGAGACCATAAGACCATTCGTATCCAAAAAGGTGATATGGTGGTTTTCTCCTCCAAATTCATTCCTGGTAATGAACGCACTATCTGGACCTTGATCAATAAGCTGTTTGCTCTGGGCGCTGATGTCTATCATGAAAAAAATCGCAAAGGGATTCACGTCTCCGGCCATGCACCTCAGGATGATCTTAAACTGATGCTGGCGTTGACCAAGCCCAACTATTTCATTCCGATTCATGGTGAAATGCATCATCTCAACCTACATCGCAAACTGGCAACCAGTATGGGTGTGCCCGAATCAAACAGCCTTGTGATGGAAAATGGTGACCGCGTTCGCCTGGATAGCGAAGGTGTCCGCGTTATTGATCACGTGCATCATGGTCGTATTCTTCTGGATGGTAAGGGCATTGAAGGTGTCGATGATATCGCATTGCGTGATCGTAGACAGATTTCTGAATCTGGTTTGGCAGTTGTGGTAATTGCAGTTGACAAAAAGACCGGCAAACTGAAAAATCGTCCAGAGTTAATGACACGTGGTATCGTCTATGAAGAAGAGAACCAGGATCTACTTGACGAAGCACTGGACGCTGTTGAACATTCCTTCACTCTGGGTCCAAAAGGAATGGACTTTAGAGAAGAGGATGAAGCAGGTCTGCCAGAATTAGCTGTTCGTGGTTTACGCCGCTTTTTCAAACGGAAACTCGGTCGTCGGCCTGTGGTGATTCCGCTTGTCATGGAAATCTGAGTTCCATATCGTTACAATGGAAGAACTCAATTATTGAAAATCAGTTTCGGGTGCCTCAAATGCCCGAAACATTCACCAGTGTCGAATCAGGCCTGGCGGATTGATAGGATGCTTCCCTCTCGGAAGCAGTGGACTCCATTGCCTTTGGCATATGAGCCGCCTCTTGCCTTTCATACTGTCTTGATTGGACACTCGGTAACCGGTTTTGATCGTCCAGCCTGTTTTGGCAGGACTTACAGGGTCTGTTTCATATTCAAACAGACGCTATAGACCAGGGAGTTAGGTGTCCGTGTCACGCACTAATTATTACGTCAAAAAACGCAGAAAACCGACATCCAACGTTAAACGTAGAACACGTTCAAAACTCAAAGTACCACCAACACCAAAGATTAAGCTTCCCACGCATATTCCCTTGGTGCGTGAAGTGCTGGGATTAATGATGCTTTGTGCCTCAGCTTTTTCGGTACTGAGCCTTTCGACCTATAATCGTGCGGATCCTTCGTTTAGCTTTACCGGGCTCCATGAAGTAACCAACCTGGGTGGCTTGATCGGTGCCTTTGTAGCCGATCTGATGATCCAGCTGGCAGGTTATTCCGCTGTCTGGATTCCGCTGGTGTTCGCAGTGATCGGATTCCGTCTGTTTAAGCGCAAACAGATGAATATCTCCTGGGATCGTTTTTTCAGCATTCTTGTTCTGATGAATGTCACCAGTTTGATCACCGCCCTGGCCATGACACAACCCACAACCTTACCTTCTGGTCCTGGTGGTCTGCTTGGCTATCAAGGTGCCTTGCTCATTGAACGCTCTTTCGGACTCTGGGGCGGACTGATTCTATTGGTTCCGCTTGGCCTGATAGCCGCAATGGTACTAACCCGATTCTCACTGGTCGGATTTTTGGCTGCACTTCAGTCGCTACGCGATGATTTCAGCATTGAAAACCTATCCAAACAGTTTACAACAGGACCATTATCCGCACTGGCAACCCCTTTTAAGCTGCTGTCTATCCCGTTTGGTTTCATTGCCATGGGATTTTTTTGGATCGCTGATACGTTGCAGATCTCTTCTTCTCAAGAAGAGCCTGAACCAGCCACAGCAGGTAATTCTCATCTAACTCATCGTGACATGATGACCCCAGATGATGCCACACTGCCCTCAAACACCTCCCAAACAGCGCCAACATCGTCTCAGGAAACATACGACACCTTTGCAGAACCCGATTTCTCAGCGGATATTCACCTGGATAATGGTGAACCAGATGAGCCAGAGGATTTGGATATTCCTACCTGGAGAACGCCAAAAGAGCATGATCTGGATGCTCCACCCTCGTCTAGCAGTCAATTGGAACACCATGAACCTCGGTTGACTGACTCCCTGCGTGATGCCGTCAGCAACCTATTTAGCCGCTTTCAAAGCAATCATGCTGAAGAGCTGGAACAAGCTGAGGCAGAATGGAATATCAGCGAGGATATCAGCGCTGACACCAGCAATGATGAAGCGCTTTTCGATTCTGAATCTTTGGCACAATCCGAAGCGGATACGCACGATGATCAAGAAGATCGTGAGGATGAAGCGCACTATGGTCAAGTCGATAGTGGAGATACCCCCAATCTATGGGATCGTCTCAAGCAGTCTGTTAAACCTCTGGCAACAGAGAAAGTGTTCGATTTAGGCCATGGTGACCAAGAGTATGATCAAGACCGCCAAGAGCCTGAAATGGATTGGCTGGATGAGCCTATGGCTCCCTCTTCTGATCAAACACAAAACAACGGACAGCCTGAATCAACCAATACTGATGCTCTTGCGCCTGAAACAAATATTAAAGACAAACCAGCCACTGATTCTACTTCAATCAGCCAGCCGGATACTTTAGAAGAAGCGATCCATGTACCTGGACCAATCGCAACAGAGATCCAAAGTGAAACCGAGCATCGTCCCGCTCCAATCCGTTCTGAGCAAACAGCGCCTGTTGAACCGTTACCCGCCTTCAACCGCCTGGGACGAATTGCTAAAACACCTGAAAACAAACCTTCCGCAAGCACCATTGGTTTGAGTGTTGAAGAAGTCAAACAACCCAACAGACAGGATCTGACACAACCGGTGACTGCTTCGGATAACACACAGCTGTCCCAAGCAACAACATCCGCTATGCCCTCTGATATCTCATTGGCAGATCAACATCTTGATCAGGCTGAACGACAGGCTTTTTCCCAAGAACCAGTAACACATAGCACCATTCTTGAACCGGCTGAGTTGGAAGCCTTTGCACAAGAATCAGCAGCAAATAAAATAATGCTGAAACCTTCAGCACCAGTTAACGGCACTGAAAAAACAACAACCAGAAAACAAAATTATCAACTCGCAGAACACCAGGCTTTCACCCAAGCATCCAATGGCAACAAAAAAAGCCTCTTTGCCGAATTTTCTCATCCTGCATCTGCACAACGGCCTATGGATCACCCCTACTCTGACCCCATGGTGCCATCTGAACAGACAGATACAAACAATCGTTTTTCATTAGAAAACCTTCTCACGAGTGAAGAAAAAAAGGCGTTAAGAAAACGTGCCGCTCAGTCCCAAGAAAAAATCACACCGATCCCAAGCTTGAGTTCTACGCATTCGGTACCACCTGCAAAATCAGCCCAATTAGAGCAAGCTACAACAACATCTGAATCTATTGATGCTCCACATGCAGAAGATAAACCGCTCGAAGCACTAACCATCACTGCGGAATCTGCTCCTGAAACACATACAGACATAGAACCTGTTTCAGCGATAGAAGTCACCACTGAACCTGACCTTGAACAATCTGCTGACATCAACCCTCATAAAGAAATGCGTGTCACCTCTGACCCTGCTCAGAAAGATCATGCTGATAGCGAATCTCTCGAAGAGATGACCTTCACTGCTGCATCTGTTCAGGAAATAGAGTCTGATAGCACTTGTATTGAAGAAGCGACTGTTACCTCTGAACCTGTTCATAACACCCATGCTGATGATGAACATTCCGAAGCAATGGATTTGGGCGCTGAACAAAACAAAATGGCTCAGCACAACACGGATCATACTGATGAACTGGCATTCGAGCCGGAATCCATCGCCTTGCCAGAACAGTCAGACATCCAAGAAGACACGACTGATGATGTTGTTGAACTTGATTTTGAACCACTAACTTCTGTCGCTCAAGCCAATACCCCACCAGCGTCACCGATTGTCAATTCGGCTTTCCCTGATGCGTCCGCTTTTCCGCGTCCAGATATGTTTATGGATGACGTTGAAAACGCTCAACCTGAAGATCACACTCAAGAAGCAGAGTTTGATCTTGAACTGGAAACCGAGCAGGTTGAAGAACCATCCACATCCTCCAGAGTCGAAACAACACCACCAGCTATGGAATCGACTCCTGTTGTAACACCAGAGCAACAAACGCCACCACCGCTGCCTAACCAAAACAGCTCCGATGAAGTAGCCAACGGTATGGCGTTGGAGAACGAAACGCAACAACCCGTTTCAGCAACTCAAGCACCACAACAACGTCAACCTATTGTAGAATCACAACCGCCTTTGAGTGCCGAAGAAAAAGAATCTCCTTTGCCTGCATTGTCCATGCTCTACCAACCACCCGAAAACAGTAATGATGGCCAAGATCCTGAGGCACTGTTTGCCAGGGCACGCATCCTGGAACAAAAACTGGGCGATTTCAATATCAAAGGCCAAGTTGTCAATCAACTGCCTGGTCCAGTCGTCACCACCTTTGAATTTGATCCCGCACCTGGACTGCGTGCCAATAAGGTAATCAGTCTTTCAGACGACCTTGCCCGCTCTATTTCAGCGGCCTCTGTGCGCGTTGTTGGTAATATTCCCGGCAAAAATGTTATCGGTATTGAAGTTCCCAATGAAGTGCGTGAAACCGTCTATTTGCGTGAGCTTCTGGAATCCGATCTGTTCCAAAAAGATAATAATCCACTAACCGTGGCATTGGGTTCAGATATTACCGGCGGCCCCGTTTTCGCCAATATGGCCAAAATGCCGCATCTGCTTGTGGCCGGTACGACAGGTTCCGGTAAGTCAGTGGCCGTCAATGCCATGATCTGTTCCATTTTATTCCGTTCCCGACCGGATGAAGTACGCTTTTTGATGGTTGATCCAAAAATGTTGGAGCTTTCCATCTATGAAGGCATTCCTCATCTGCTGGCTCCAGTGGTCACCGATGTACGCAAAGCCGCAACTCTGCTCAAATGGGCAGTATCTGAGATGGAAGAGCGCTATCGTCTGATGTCTGAAATGGCAGTGCGGAACCTGGCTGGCTATAATGAAAAAATAGATGAATGCATTAAAAACGGTACGCAACCAACCCGAAAAATTCGCATCGGCTTTGACCCGGAAACCGGCTTACCCGTCGAACAAGAAGAAAATATTCCGCTGGAGAAAAAACCGCTGATTGTCATCGTTATTGATGAACTTGCCGACCTGATGATTCAGGTAGGTAAAGAGGTTGAACCCGCTATCGCCCGTCTGGCACAAATGGCACGTGCTGCTGGACTTCACCTGATCTTGGCTACACAACGCCCATCGGTAGATGTCATCACCGGATTGATTAAATCAAACTTCCCAACCCGTTTGGCGTTCCAGGTTTCATCAAAAATCGACTCACGCACCATTCTGGACACCATGGGCGCTGAACGTCTGCTCGGCATGGGTGATGGTCTCTATCTTCCACCAGGCACATCACACCTGCAACGCATTCATGCCCCATTTGTAGCAGACAAAGAAGTCCATGATCTGGTTGAATTTCTACGTAGTACCGGTGCACCGAAATACAATGATGATGTGCTAAACCATAAATCTGACGACAGTGATGATGTGGGTGATGCCGCCGCAGGTGCCGGAAATCGCACCGATGAATACGATGAACTCTATGACCAAGCAGTGGCTGTGATTGTACAAGCTAGAAAGGTCAGTACCAGTATGGTCCAACGTCACTTCAAAATCGGCTACAACCGTGCTGCCCGCATAGTCGAACAGATGGAAAAAGATGGCCTCATCTCTGAAGCGACTTCCGCCGGAAAACGCGAAGTGCTGGCACCTGGTCCCATGGGATAACACTTAATCACTGTGATTTATCGAAAAAAAAAGGCCGATGAAATTAAGTTCATCGGCCTTTTTGTATGTATCTGAACAGCGTGTCTTGAAATAGATCCGTATAATAGCTATCCTGCGCTTCGTCTCGCTTGGAACTGAAAATCCTTTACCAATCGATCGACTGTCATCGCATCAGAAAGTGATAGCATCTGAAATTTGATACCATACTGTTGCAACACTTTCTGCACATTGTCCTGATCTCGTGCTGTAGCCAGATAACAAATTGTTCCAAAGGTAGAAATGGGCCCCCACTCTCCACCAATGACCACAGTTACCTTATCGCCTTTGAGAAGAGATTGTTGCTGCATTTTGCAGGAAAAAGAAAGCCCACCTGATGAAATATCTATTAAACGTGCATTAAATTTCATCATGCCACGTTTTTCTGCAACAACAGGAACACGAATATTTTCAGGTACATTAACACGATGCTGATTTCTCGGACTGCTGGAGCTTAACGCACGCGGCGCACTCATCTCCAACCCCTGTCCACCATCCACAGCACATACCTTTCTGAAAGAAACCCGCGTTTCATAGTAGCGTTTGCCTACGTAGAACTTCAACGTAATCTGACGGGCTTTACGAATTTTCAGATTGCCATCCGCTGGCTCTAACGGTGAAAGCACCAGAACTTCACCTTCATTCCCTTCCTCGGAATCTTGATCTTCTCCTGATCCACCATAGCCTTGATCAATCTGAGAAGCGTACTCCTTAAGCAAATCATCATCCTCATTCTCTACCGCAGCACCACCTGGTACTTGAACAATCCGAGCACCATAGTGACGCCGGGAAGTCATCTGGTCCAAGTGGACTTCAATTAAGGACGACATTTGATGAGCACGTCTTAAAATATTGCGGATCTGAACGGCCTTGATGACAATAACATCTTCTTGCATTACCGCCCCCTAACATCACATGAGTAGAGAGAACACTTGCTACCCCCACACCATGAAACAAACTGCGCTATTCTCACGATAAAAATACCATCAACTTGAACAAGTTTATTCACCATACACCTGCATGGGAAGCCATGTTGCCATTTCCGGCCAAACGGACAATGCAACCAATGCCAAGAGCTGAATCGCAATAAATGGAATAATACCACGATACATCTGTGCAGTGGTAATCTCTGGTGGTGCCACACCACGCAGATAAAATAGACTGAAACCAAATGGTGGCGTTAAAAACGACGTTTGTAAATTGATCGCAATCATAATGCCTAACCAGACCGGATCCAGACCCATTGCCAATAGAATCGGACCAACAATTGGAACCACGACAAATGTGATTTCAATGAAATCTATAAAAAATCCCAATACAAACATCAAAGCCATTACAGCCAATACGGCACCAAACACACCGCCGGGCAAATCACCCAATAATACCCGGACCAGTTCATCACCTTCAAACCCGCGAAATACCAACGAAAAAATGGACGCACCAACCAGGATCATAAAGACCATACTGGTAACGCGCGTGGTATTTTGTACCACTTCTCGAAGTCGAGCAATAGTCAATCGCTTCTGAGCAGCTGCAAGCAACATGGCACCAACAGCCCCAACCGAAGCCGCTTCCGTTGGTGTAGCAACCCCCATCAAAATAGAACCCAGAACTGCAACAATCAGAACAAGTGGCGGCATCAAAGCCTGCAATACTCGAGTGCCCAGCCCTTCCCGGTTCAGTTCAGACTCTGGAATGGCCGGAACAGCCTCAGGCCGAATAGCCGCAATCATCACCAAATATAGGATATAAAGACCAACCAGCAATAAACCTGGAAATAGCGCACCAACAAACAAATCACCCACGGACACTGTTCGCGGTGAGTAAATACCCATATCCAACTGAGCTTGCTGATAGGACGATGAAATCACATCTCCCAGTAAAACCAGCACAATTGATGGTGGAATAATCTGACCCAATGTTCCAGAAGCACAGATTACACCCGTTGCAACCGAAGGATCGTAACCCCGTCGCATCATAGTCGGCAAAGAAAGCAGACCCATGGTGACCACAGTAGCACCAACAATTCCAGTACTTGCGGCCATCAACATACCGACCAGAGTTACAGAGATTCCCAAACCACCGCGCATGGAACCAAAGAGCTCAGCCATGGTATCCAATAGATCTTCAGCAACCCGTGAGCGCTCCAACATCACGCCCATAAAAATAAACAACGGAACAGCAATCAATGTTTCATTGGTCATGATACCGTAGAGCCGATTGGGCACGGCTTCAAGAAACACCGGATCAAAAATCTCCAGCCATGTGCCAATACCAGCAAAAAACAGCGCAGAACCTGCCAATGAAAAGGCAACAGGATATCCCAATAACAGAACAAGACACACACCAGCAAACATGATCAAAGCAGCAAACATTTCCATGGAATCAACCCTGCTGCGGCATGTTGTCTGTCACTATCAGGATATTCCCCAACAACGATGCAAGCCCCTGCAAAAAAAGCAGGACCGGCATAACAAGCATAACCCCTTTGAGTAGCCAGACCAGATCAAGGCCACCCGCTTCACGCGAGCCTTCCATAATCGCCCAAGAGGATGCAACATAGGCCCACGAAAACCAAAATAGAAAAATCGTTACCGGAAAAAGCAGAAAGAGTACACCAAACAGATCAATAATCGCCTTTGTCCGCACACTACAACCACGGAAGAAAATATCCACGCGGACATGTCCATCCTGAGCCAACGTATACCCAGCACCCAACATGAAAACCATCGCATGCAGATAGATCACAGACTCCTGCATTACAATCCAACCAAGGTCAAATAAATAGCGCAATATGGCCACGGCGAATGTCATCAAGACCATAAACAAAGTGAGCCAGGAAACACCCCGACCCACTCTGTTATTCAACCCAATCAAACTGTGATGCAGTTGATAAAGTCTCTCAACCATCATTCAAACCTTCTATAATGCCCCAACAGAAGTAATGGCCGCAGCTGTGATACTCATGTTATAGAGAATCTGTGATATCTCTTTCAGAAAGGTCATCGTGGCAACTTCATCCACTTTGATTGGAACCACGATTGTATCTCCTGGTTGAATATCCAATGAATTATGCATATGGAACCAAGCAAGTCCAAAAGGACTACTGGATCTTCTGGGCCGTACCTGACCATTTGCCTTAACCAGATAGATACTATCTGGATCAGCATTGTTACCATATCCACCGCTTAGATTGATGTAGTCTTCCACATCCATATTGATATCGAATTGATGTGAAGTCGAATAGTTGATCTCACCAATCACGGTCACCTCATTGATTTGTTCAGGAATAAAAATTCGATCCCCTTCACGAATCAAAATTGGGGTCACCTCTTCATCACCCTCAACCAATCGCATCTGTTCTCTCAGATCAACAGCGAGCCTACCATGTGCTGTCGATCTCTTAAGCTGTTCCGAAAATCGTGATAATACCTGACCATAGACAGCACGACTATCATCCTCTTTTGCAAGAGATCGGGCATAGGCGAGCTCAATTTCAAGACGCTGGGATAACCGACTCAACTGCTCTTGCTCTCTTTCCCGTAAACTCTCTCTCAGAAACACAAAGCCATCAATATAGGCATATTCTGTTAGTCCACCGGCTCGCTTGATCAGATCAATCAGTGTTTCACCTTTTTTAACAGCATAGAAACCTTTGAATTTCACTTCTCCCAACACACCGACATAGTAACGTTCATTCCAACCAGGCAGCTTCTTAACATGCAACACATCTTTCGATTTGAGCAAAATATCGTGCTCGGCATCACCTTCAAGTATTTTCTGAAGATTGACCGTAATGTGCTCAGAGCCTCTCATATTTTTCTCAACAATATAACGCGTAATTTCCATATCCAATTCGTATGCAGGTTCGGCCAAACCACCGGCTGCTTTAATTAATTGGGAAATTGTCATATCCTTTTCAAGTGGATAACTCCCCGGAAATCTGACCATTCCCGAAATCGAAGTGATTTTCAAAGGATGGTGCAAGCTGGTTTGAGATTGAAGGATTTCAAGGAGAGGCCAAATAATAGCGTTTCGTCTTACCTGAAGAGCCGCAATATTTTTATTGGCCTTAAATGGCGCAAACTCATCCTCCGGGGCAGTCTCATCCCCCAACACGGTCTCTGATATTGTGGAGTGGGTATTTATTTGCAATGCTGATGTTGGCATTACGCCAGAAGAGTTCGCTGTATTTGCACCTTCAGCCTGAACAACACCAGACTTAGCACCTTGAAGATTGCTTGGGACATCCGCGCCTACAGCTTGCGGCATGGCAGGATAGCTGTTACCAGAATTTGGTATAATACCACTTTGAATGACAGCAGACGCGTCAAGAGTCTCGGCTCCAGGCAGTAGCCCCGTAGAAAGATCAGTACTTACATCCGGTTCATTCACAAATACTGACTCCATCACTCCTGTGTCAGGCAGTGCGAGAGTATTTGGTATGATAATCCAATCACCTGGTCTCAGTGGAATATCACCGGAATCACCCTTTGAAAATACGGTTTTTGTCAGATCAATGGAATAGGGATCAAGTAAGCCGTTCTTTCCAGTACGCGCCATCAGAGTGTATCCAAAATCCGCATCTGGCAATACACCAGCCGCCGCATCAATCAAAGCGCGTAACCCCATTCCTTCTACATAAGGATAGGCACCAGGGAAACGAACCATACCAGACACTAAGACTATCTGTGCTGTTTCACTGGAGTGGGTTTGACTTTTCAGTCTACTCAGTAGACTCTTCATCGTGCTTGACTTGTTCTCATCTAATCTAAAAAATCGAACATTATCATCTGGTTCTAATGATATATTGTCTGGAGACGATGGATCCTTTAATGCTTCACTGTATTTGACCGTCAAGACATGGATTCGCTTATCGTGACGGTTTTTTCGAGTAATGAGGGTGTAATTTAAATCTGCATTCTGTTGAAGATCATCTATGGAGGGAACCAAATCTGTCAGGCGTAAACCACTATGCCATTGATAAGATCCAGGAAATTTAACACTACCTGTCATTGTGACAACAAATTTTTTCTCAGGAGGTACAGACCTGATATTTAGCGTATCACCATTACCGACCCGAAATGATTTTCCTGAATTCTTGGCAAGGTCTATGTCTATCTGTATAACCTCTTCCCCTTTACTAAACCGGGTTAATACCGTTTTTTTCGGATATGCCGAAGGCAAAAGACCGCCCGCCAGACTTAAAACGTCTTGAACCGATTTTTCATATTTTAATTCATATATTGCAGGACGCTTCACCTCGCCTGAAACACCGACTGTCTTTCCAATTCTTGGAATAAAAATGGTATCTCCAGCCTGAAGTCGTGCATCTCCACTTGTGTCACCACGGAGCAAAAGATCATATAAATCCAGCCGAGTAATCACTTTACCTTGACGCTTGAGCTGGATATTCCGCAAGGAACCGACCGGATTAACGCCGCCACTGACCATTAGCGCATTGGTCATGCTGGAGAGTGCGCTCACGGTATAAGAACCTGGTTGATAAGCATCACCAAGAATAAAGATACGTACCGAACGTAACTGCCCCATTGTCACATGGGCTAATTCCATTCCGATAAGATGACGCTTTATCATATCGGAAACCTGGGCCTTCATATCAGCAAAGGTTAGGCCTGCAACTGGAATCGGTCCAAGGTCAGGAAAACTGATGATACCATCTCGACCAACTTGCAAGACGAGCTTTTTGCTCTCCTTACCAGTTAGCTGAAAAACAACATTGTCTCCAGGTCCAAGAATGTAGCTTGCTGGAATTGGCACCTCAGTCACTGGGGCAAACGTTGAAGGCGCTCCAGAAAAAATATCATATCCAAATTGAGCCATGCCACCGTGGTGCACTCTTGAGAAATTGGCAGTTGCAGCAGCCTTTGTTCCTCTTGGTTTAACAATCTGGGGAGCTGTTAACGGTATCAGCGTTTGCGCATCTCCCTGTGACCGGTTAAACATTTTGTCTATCTGCTCTTGAGACACCATTCCAAGACTCTTGAGTTCTTCCAAGGATTGGCCAAAAGCAGAGACTGAAACCGTCAGAGAGAGCACCAGAAAGAGTGCAGAGATCATGGACATGAGAGTCCGTTTGGAATTGTGGAAGGTGGCCTGCATTTCTACTTCCTTTTCGTAGTGACATAGCTGACTGAATGATCAACTGAAAGCACGATATTTTTAAAAGCCCGCAATAATACCAAAACTTGCAAGACCATATAATTTGCCAAATTGGTTCGCTGAAAACGCATTATAGGAAAATGGGATCTCGCCCAAGAACTGGTTAGACATTATCTGCCCACGCATGAAAAAACCAACATGTTCAAATGGTTTAAATCCAAAATCAGCTGTCAACAAGTGATTGCTTTGATAGGTTGTTTTTCCTAATTGGGAAACGACTTCTTCAACTGATTCACGCTCAGACAAGTGATATCTATAGCCAAATCTTACGCGCCAATTTGGATCAAACCACTGAAAAGACCCACCAAACTGGATATATCGTGCATTATAAGCAACACCAAGCCCTTTGGGAATGTACTGTCCTTTTTTAGCCGGTACGGTAATTTCATTAATCAGACAAGTGCCACCATTGCCTGGTAGACCACGTGCCTGAATGCCTTCGATATAGCCAGCGTACTTATTATACCCACTCCAATAATTCACCGAGTATTGGCAAACATCCTGCAAGTTAACAACAAGATCCTGATAAGTTACTTCACTACTACCAACACCACCAAAAAAAGAAAAACTTGCTGTTTTCTCAAAGCTCCACGTGCCAATCAGATCAATCTGAGTCTGATTATCTTCCACATAATTTACTTCAATACGATCGAAGTCTATCCCTTGGAAGCGTGTTTTAGAATTCTTGATCACTTCGGGCGTATAATTACCCCATCGACTGATACGTATGGCAAGTGCAGGCAACCAATCCATATTAACCGTTAATTGGAACTGGGCACCCATATGCCAGGTAGTCGTATCCGCGACATCGAAGCTCGTTTGCACACTTCTTTGCCAGTAGCCACCATCAATCCAAAGTCGTCTGCTCAGAGCCAACCCACCCAGCACGTGCATACCATCGTAGTCACCGACATCAGTTCCTGCATACTTCTTGTCTCTACCACGCAGATTGAGCAGATCAAGGGTGTCATTCATTTTATCCAGGGCAAACTCAAACTCACCGTGTAAAGCTGGATACCCTTTCATTGCAATATGGAGTTCATCCAACGGTGCTGAAAAAACAGTAGATGACGCACTGAATAAAAGAATTAGCAGAATTGATTTCAAAACACGTATGGATAAATTAGGCATGTACCTGATACGCTCTCAAGATTGCACAGATTCGGCAAATCAACTTTTCTGCAACGAAGAAATACTGCCTGAAACGTCATCAAATCAGGCTTTACGATCCTTTTGATTCGGCAATAATTTTCTCTTAAATTCTAGCAAAATTAGTAAAAAAAAGAAAGCACGCCCCTTTTTAAAGGGACGTGCTTTCATCAACTCACTGAAATATCCATCAGTGGATATCAGCTTTACTCATTACTCAGCTGTGAAGTAACCCTGAATCATGGTGATCAGCGGTGCACCGGATTCGTTACCACGAAGTGGCATACCATCCAAAGTTACTTTATAGAAGTAGCGACCAGAAAGCTGGTCTACATCTGAGAGGAACCCTTGTTCGGAAACAGCACTAAACGCTTTAGCAAACTTAATCCGAGCTTGGCTCTCATGACCTTCGCCGATCACTTCTGAGGTCATCAACGTGGTGATATCATCACGCACTTCGTTAGTTAGCGTAACAACGCTTGGAGCGATTACTGTATCATCCGCCTCAGCATACTGAACTTCAGCTGTGCTGTTGTCATTGCTGACAAAGGTAACCGAGCCATCTGCATTAACCTGCCAATCAAGATCAAAGTTCACACTAACCAAGCGTTCACCAGATTCCCAAGTCATTGGCAGATCATCACCAACAGCACTATCCATAAGCTCCATAGTGACGTTAACAGAACCATCCTTACCTTCAGGCGTGGCCATATCAACCAACATGGTCGGCACAGAAGCAGAGCTATAGCCTTTTGAAAGTTCGGTGAAGTTATCGGCATCAATAACAAATTCATCCGTCATGGTCAGCGTAGAACCGGATAGCGTCGCACCAATACCTGTGGTCGTATCCATATCAACGACTGAGACGACATCTGAATAGTCACCACTGGTACCAATGGTAAAGCTGTCTGCAATCTTGGTGTCGTCATCAGGCTCATCAGCTGTAAAGTAGCCTTGAATCGTGTTGATGATCGGTGCGCCATCTTCATTGCCGCGCAAAGGCAGGCCAGAGAAGGATACTTTGTAGAAATATCTACCGGAAAGATAGCTTACTCCTGACAAGAATCCAGCATCATCGGTAACACTGAACACTTTGGCAAATTTGATTTTTGCCTCACTCATATGGCCATCACCAATAACTTCAGATGAAAACAGTGTGGTGATATCATCGGTGATGTTATTAGTCAGTGGCGCGCTGGTCGGCGCGATAACAGAGTCATCGGCTTCAGCATACTCTACTGATGCTGTACTACCAGCATTACTGACAAAGGTTACGGACCCATTATCATTGACTTTCCAGTCGAGACCAAATGTCACACTGACAAAACGTTCTCCGGATTCCCACTCCATTGGCTTATCATCGCCAGTAGCACTATCCAACAACTGCATGGTGACTGTGGCAGTACCGAACTTATCTTCAGGCACACTCATTTCAACGGAAAGAGTTGGCACTGTCGCACTTGAAACACCGTTCGCGAGATCGGTAAAGTTTGATGTGTCCAGGGTAAACTCTTCGGTTATGGAGAGCACACTACCTGAAAGAGAAGCATCCAGAGAGGATGACACGCCCATATCAGCTACGGTTGCCACTGAGGAATAGTCACCATCTGTTCCAACAGTGAAGCTGTTGTCAAGAGAAGCTTGTTCAGCAGCCTCTTTAAGCGCCGCAGCAATCTCTTCCTCAGTGTACCCACTTGCCACCTCTTCATAAGCAGCATCAAGGTTAGTCTCTTCCAATTCCAGGTCATCAAAATTATCATCGCTTAGGTTTGCGATATTATATTTATTAACACAAGTGCTGATGAGACTGGTTTGGAGCGTACTACTATGCGCAGTTTTATAGGCTGCCAATGTATCAGCTACGATGGCATCTTCTACGTCCGCACAAGTAACGACAGTAAGTCCTTGCAATGTGAGCAGAGTGCCGGACAGCGTGACAACATCATCCAATGCTTTGGCAACAACGGCTTTAGCAGTGATAAGAGCCTGTTTACCAGCCTCTTGCAGATCTGCTTGATCAATACCCATCGCGGAAGCAAAAGCGGCATCATTTGACAGATCGGTGACCCTTTGTGTCACGGTACCATCTGTATTGACCACAACACGCGTCAGAGTACCTTGGCCAATCGCTTGAACTGTTTCTGCATATTTGCTTTTAGCGTCTTTATTGAGAGACACGATATTGATGTCATCGCCGTTGGCATCTTTCATAACCAGCGTCGTATTGCCAACTTTACCGTCAAGCTCACCGTCAGAAAGGTCTTTACTAATCGCCTTCATAACAACAGCGAGTTTGGCTTGGAAACTATTACCAAAGCTTGAAGCAGAACCCGAGTTAGCCAGCGACTTGAGCGTTTCCGAGACTGACAGAGAGTCAAGCGACATAGCCTTTTTACCAGCAGACGCATTCGCGTTTGTGCTCTTACTGGACATGTCAACGGAGAAAGGATCAAAGTCTGGATCAGCCAACATCAGAGCGGCAAGAGAGGGCGCAAACGCTTGAAGCACTTTCGTCTGCATCTCTTTCTTTTTTGACTTGACTGAATCGGCAAACGTACTGCTCTTCAAGGCATCAGCGATATTAACAGACCCACCGCTTTCATCTTCCAAAGCAGCTACGATCATTTCAACGACCATAATGCTGAGTGGAGAAGCGTTGGAGTACGCATTGGTTAGACCAGTAGCAGGCTCATCACCAAGACTCTGCAAATCAAACGGCACGCTATCACCGGTTCCAACCTCAGTACCATTCTTAAAGCTTAGAACAGTTGGCAGGCAGCTGGCTGGAAGAGTAATTTCATACTCGCCGTTTGTATCGGTGTTAGATGAGTACTGAATATCTTCAGCTGTGCCATCATTATCGGTATCGCAGGTATACCAAATTTCAGCATCTGCTACGAGTGGGTCATTAACACCACCGCCCACCCCATTGGTTACGACTGCCGTACCACCACCGCCGCCACCACAAGCAGCCAATGCCAGAGTCATCGCACCAGCAAGAGATAAAAGTTTAAAACGTTTCATATAATTGGTTCCCGACTGGCTCATTGTGACTGAAACTCCCTGGAACGACTTTGCAGTGCCCCACAGCAAGCTTATTCATAGAACGAAAGAAGAATAACAAAAGCAAGCCATCTCACACGATCGCTTGCATAAAACACAATGCGAAACACAATAGCCAAATACTGCCATGCCTGTCAACAAAAAAGCCAATGCATAGCAGATAACTAACTAATGGATTTCCAATTCATTATTTTCCAATTTATTCAATAAAGATTTTTTTATAAAGGTATCAGATTTATGCGCTATTTCTGCTTAGGCCCCATCCCGGCAAATACAGCCCCCCCCATAAAGCCATGCGGCAATGTTGCGCCACGGGTTGCGCGGTGCCCTTTCCACAATTCCAGATCCATTAAGAGCCGCGTCCGTTTTCCTGAGTCCAACACTAACCCTCTTGCTGAATCCAGGGTCAGAACATCCACCAGATCTTCTTCTTTAACCAATCTCTGGATGCGCACGCCCTTGCCTCTATTTTGCAAAGGAAATTCATCCAAACCACACACCAGCATTCTACGTCCACGACAAATAGCCGCAACCAACTCACCACGAACCGGATTGAGATGGATCAACTTATCGCCTGCCTTATAGGTCAGCACCTGCTTGCCCTTTTTCTGAGTTGCTACAAGTGCCTCACCATTCAGCCGCAAACCTTGTCCCATCCGAGTGGCAGCGAAATACTCCTGTTCAGGATGAACCACCATCATCCAAGTGATTTCATCCGTATCTTCCAGATCAAAAATCATTGATAACGGATCACCAGCACGCTTGCCTGTAGCTAAACGGTCTCCCAGGGCAGAATAGATCTTACCTGATACGGAAACAAAAGAGATCATATCATTGGTATAGGCATGAACCGTCATCCGCAGGGTATCATCGCCTTTAAATCGAATCCGTTTCTCTGCTTCCAGATCGTGACCTTTAATGGTTTTTATCCACCCTTTTCGAGACAGGATGACCGTAACCGGTTCACGGTGAACAAAATCTTCAGGACGCACTTCAAGCTCTTCAGGTGGTCCTGCAAGCTGAGTGCGGCGTGGGTCGGCGAACTCTTTGCGCGTGCGGCGCAACTCGGCACGGATTTCCCGCCACATGGCACGCGGATCATCCAGCATGGCCTGGAGTTTTCGGGCCAGTTCTTGTTTCTCTTCGATCTCTTCCTTGATTTTAAACTCTTCAAGCCGGCGCAGATAGCGCAGACGAAGGTTCAATACCGCTTCCGCTTGAATCTTATCCAAGTTAAAGCGCTTCATGAGTACTGGCGCAGGATCGTCATACTCTTTAATGATAGCAATCACCTCATCAATATTGAGATGTGCGATCAAATGCGCCTCCAACAAATGGAGCCGTTCTTTAATTCGATCCAGCTCATAACGGGCTTTACGGGTACGCACATCAAAGCGATGCTTCAACCATTCCTGCAAAACACGCTTAATATCAAGAACTTCCGGCCGAACGCCATCGACAATCACATTGATATTGACCGAAACGCGCACTTCAAGATCGGTATTCTTGAACAGGAAAGCCATGATCAAATCAGGATCCAGTGTACGACTACGCGGTTCCAATACAATACGTAGATCCTGATCAGACTCATCCCGGACATCGGCCAGGAAGGAACATTTTTTAGATTCAATTAACGCTGCGATGCGTTCGATAAGACGGGCTTTTTGGACATGGTACGGAATTTCAGTAACCACCAATCGCCATAAACCGCGACCACCAGCCTTCTCTTTTTGCCAACAACCACGCAACCGCAGAGAACCACGTCCCGTTTTATAGACTTCTGTTAACTCTTCAGCACTGGAGACCAACACACCACCGGTAGGAAAATCCGGCCCAGGCAGAACAGAGAGCAACTCCTGAAGGGTGGCTGAGGGATTTTTGGTCAGCATCAAGCAGGCATCAAGAATTTCGCCTACATTATGCGGTGGAATCGAGGTGGACATGCCCACCGCAATACCGGCACCACCATTGGCCAACAGGTTGGGAAATCGAGCAGGAAGTACGGCTGGTTCTTCTTGCGAACCATCATAGGTGGCACGCATTTCAACGGTGTCTTTATCCAGATCTTCCAGAAGCGCCCAGGCAACCGCTGTCAAACGCGCTTCGGTATAACGCATTGCCGCTGCGCCATCACCATCAATATTACCGAAATTGCCCTGCCCATCTACCAATGGATAGCGCACAGCAAATTCCTGTGCCAGTCGCACCATGGCATCATAAGCGGCCTGATCGCCATGCGGATGAAATTTACCAATCACATCACCCACGACACGCGCAGACTTTTTAAACGCAGCCTTCGGGTCAAGATGCAGCGCACGCATGGCAAACAGAATGCGCCGATGAACCGGTTTCAGGCCATCTCGGACATCAGGAAGGGATCGACTGATGATCGTGGAAAGCGCATAAGCCAGATAACGGCTCTCAAGCTCCTCACGCAGAGAAGCGCTCTGCACATCACCAATAGTGAGTGTTCGTGCCATTAAGCGTCAGCCTTGGTCTTACCGGTATCAGATGCATTCATGCGTGATTTAAGTGGAAGTCCACGGCGTTTACGCACTTCATCTTCCAGAGTTGCCAGAATATCGGGGTTATCTTTTAGAAACTGACGGACGTTATCCCTACCCTGCCCGATGCGCTCTTTACCATAAGAGAACCAGGAACCGGATTTCTGAATCAATTTCTCTTCAACAGCCATATCCAGCACTTCACCTTCTACAGAGATACCGCTGCCGAAGTAGATATCGAACTCAGTCTCTCTAAAGGGCGGTGCCACCTTATTTTTGACAACACGTACTTTACAGTGACTGCCAATAGGATTATCCGTCCGATCGCGCAGAGGTTTACCAAGCCGACTGATACGCAAACGCACTGAGGCATAAAACTTCAGCGCATTACCACCGGTAGTGGTCTCAGGATTACCAAACATCACACCAATCTTCATGCGTGTCTGGTTGATAAACAGGACAGTCGCATCAGAACGAGAGATACTGCCGGCCAGTTTCCGCAGCGCCTGAGACATCAAACGCGCGTGAAGACCCACATGAGAATCGCCCATCTCACCTTTGATTTCCGCCTCAGGCGTTAGAGCGGCCACTGAGTCCACAACCACCATATCCACCGCACCGGAGCGCACCAGGGTATCACAAATGGCCAACCCTTGATCACCGGTATCCGGTTGAGAAATCAACAAATCATCCACTTGAACACCCAGCTTTCGGGCATAACCGGGATCAAAAGCGTGTTCTGCATCAATGAAAGCCGCAACACCACCCAATTTCTGATGCTCCGCGATACAGTGCAGTGCGAGCGTCGTCTTACCGGATGACTCTTCACCATAGACTTCAACAACCCGACCTCTAGGCAGTCCACCAATGCCAAGCGCGATATCAAGCCCCAGCGAACCAGTAGAAACTGCGGGCACAGTATCCAGCTCCGTGCCATCCATACGCATGATGGAGCCTTTGCCAAAATTCTTTTCAATATGATCCAACGCTGCTTGCAGCGCCTTGGCTTTGTTGTCATCCATGCTCAAATCCACCTTAAACGGAATAATGCGTTGACACTAATTGGAGCTGTGTAAAGGGCAATAAGAGACCCTTCAGAAAAAAAATACTGCAAAGGAGACTACTACAAGACCCTAACCGGACAATAGGGTATCAAAACCGATGCTCAGGGAAAACAGCCTATCATGATGAAGATCATTTGACCGTTATTTTTCAAGTTGGCGCAAAAAACGCATTAAACCTATTTACACAAGAGAAATGAGAATGAGCGTCTCTCCACTATTAAAGCGTTTCCATCACGCATGTTGATGGAATAAGGACAGACTTACATGTCAATGAACATCGCTGACCTTTTGGCATTTTCGGTAAAAAATGGCGCATCAGACCTGCATCTGTCTGCGGGCATGCCGCCTATTATTCGGGTAGATGGCGATATACGGCGCATTGATGTTCCGGCATTGGCGCATAAAGAAGTCCATGACATGATTTACGATATCATGAACGATGGGCAACGTAAGGATTATGAAAACGATCTGGAATGTGATTTCTCGTTTGAAATTCCAGGCCTTGCTCGTTTCCGCGTCAATGCATTTCGTCAAAATCGTGGGCCTGGCGCAGTATTTAGAACCATTCCCACCAAGATTCTTTCTTTGGAAGAGTTAAATGCACCGCCGATTTTCAAAAAACTCGCTGATACGCCACGCGGTATTGTTCTGGTCACCGGTCCAACCGGTTCTGGAAAATCTACCACACTAGCGGCAATGATTGACTATAAAAACAAGAACGAACTCGGCCACATCCTGACCATTGAAGATCCCATTGAATTTGTCCACGAATCCAACAAATGCCTGATCAATCAGCGTGAAGTGCATCGTGACACATTGAGCTTCAGCAATGCACTACGCTCCGCACTGCGTGAAGACCCTGACACCATTCTGGTTGGTGAGATGCGTGACCTTGAAACCATTCGCCTGGCACTCAGTGCCGCCGAAACAGGTCACTTGGTATTCGGTACACTGCACACCACGTCCGCATCGAAAACAGTTGACCGCATTGTTGATGTCTTTCCTGCTGGAGAGAAAGACATGATGCGCACCATGCTCTCTGAATCATTACGTGCTGTTATTGCTCAGAATCTTCTCAAAAAAAAGGGCGGTGGTCGAGTTGCTGCCCATGAGATTCTCATCGGCACACCTGCGATTCGAAACCTGATCCGTGAAAATAAGATTGCTCAGATGTATTCCGCGATTCAGACCGGAAAAACACTGGGCATGCAGACTCTGGAACAGTCCTTGCAAGAGTTAATGCAAAAAGGACTAATTACCAAGGAGATGGCCCATGCCAAGGCCAACCACAAGGATCTCTTTAAATAGGACTGTCAGAATCATGACCAATGCCCGTACCAAAATCGCCATTTCTTTGATGGCATTGACCCTGTCAGGCTGTGTCGCTCCTGGTGAGTTATCCCAGGCCATGGGTTTCGGCCCGCGAACCATGCCACGTCAACCACCACCACAGGTGATGCAAGCACCACCGCCTCAGGCACGTGCCGCAGAGGATGTGGATCTGATTCGCGTTAGCCACTCTATGGCCGATGCCTTAATCGGTGAGCTGCGTAAGAATCATCCCTCATTCCATCGTCACAAGCCGATTCTGGTCACCAGCTTTGTTAATCGCAGTGATCTGAATAGCTCATCCGATCTGGGATTGATGTTGTCGGATCAGGTAGCTTCGCGGTTTTCCCAACAGGGATACACCATTGTCGAAGCCCGCTTACGGCCCGATCTAGCTATTCGCGAACGTCAAGGTGAGTTTATCCTTTCTCGGGATATCGAAAAGCTCTCCCAAGAGTATAAAGCGTATGCGGTGATCGTGGGTAAATACACCCGTGGCCGTGACAAGATCTATTTGGACACCCAGTTGATTCAGGTGCGTAACCGTCAGGTGTTGGCTTCTATCAATGCCAAACTGCCCATCGGTGATGATACCCGTGACTTCCTGGTGGATAACGGTGGTCCTTCCATGACACTGGTGAATCAATGAACATGAGTGGACAGTCATCCAACTGGCGACGGAAGTGGCTCGGGCTGGTGACGTTCATCGGTGCACTGACCTTACTCGGTGGGTGTACCAATGCTGCACCTGAGCCGTATCCGCTCGTTTCTCAACCTCTGGTTCGACCGGTTCAGCGGGATATGACCTCTGTGGTCTATGCGGCTGCGGATTATATGATCCACAATATCGGTAATCGTGTTCCACAACGCTATACGATTCTTCCGTCCAGCTTTGTGGATCAAAACGATCTGGAACAAACCTCTGCTTTAGGGCGTAGATTGGCCATTCAGATGGCATCACGTTTCACACAGCGCGGCTTTTCCATGATTGAGGTTAAACTGAGGAAAGATCTGTTCATTCAGCAGAAAACCGGTGAGTTCCTACTCTCAAGAGAGCTCGAAAAGATTCGTCAGAATCACGATGTAAAGGCGGTACTTGCTGGCAGTTATGCCATCGCTCAGAATCGGGTTGAGGTCCATGCTCAACTGATTCGAATCCAAGATCAGGTGGTTTTGACCGCAACGGACTTTACCTTGCCCTTGGACACAAACACGCGGGCTTTGTTACGCAACAGTCTATAATGTAGTAGAGTCGCATCAACACATTTCTAAGCGTCCGAAAGGCGTTGAGGAGGTCTGGTTTATACCGTCCAGCTCTCCTCAACGCCTGTTCCATTTCTGGAGGAAGTTGGAATCATGGAGCGGGATCAAGCCATTAAGTTCATGTTGGATCTGCTGCGGCTGATGAAGTCCAAAGGTGGATCTGACCTATTTATTACCGCCAACTTTCCACCTGCCATTAAGCAGGATGGAAAAATGACACCACTCACCAAAGATCCGCTCACCGCCCAACAGGCTCAAATGTTGGTGCGCTCCATCATGAATGATCGGCAATCCAAAGAGTTTGAAGCTACCAAAGAGTGCAACTTTGCCATCTCTCCGGCCAATGTTGGACGTTTCAGGGTCAACGCCTTTATTCAGCAAGGCCAGCAGGGCATGGTGTTGCGTACCATCACCACAGAAATCCCTGATTTTGATCAGCTTAATTTACCACCCATTTTAAAAGATGTCGTCCTGAGCAAACGTGGTCTGGTTCTGGTGGTCGGCGGTACAGGTTCAGGCAAATCGACCTCTCTTGCCGCCATGTTGGGCCATCGTAATCAAGAAACCTATGGCCATATTATCACCATTGAAGATCCTATTGAGTATGTGCATCCGCACCGTAATTGCCTGATCACTCAGCGTGAGGTGGGCGTGGATACCGAAGGGTGGCATGCGGCACTGAAAAACACCCTCAGACAAGCCCCTGATGTTATCCTGATCGGTGAAATTCGAGATCAGGAAACCATGGAACATGCCATCAATTTTGCTGAAACCGGTCACCTGGCCCTCTCCACGCTGCACGCCAACAGTGCCAACCAGGCATTGGACCGAATCATCAATATGTTTCCGTCTGAAAAACGCGAACAACTGTTGATGGATCTCTCTTTGAATTTACGCGCCATCGTTTCTCAACGACTGCTGCCACGCGTTGGTGGCGGACGGGCTGCGGCCATTGAGATTTTGCTCAACTCACCCCTGATTCAGGATCTGATTTTTAAAGGTGAAGTGACCGGTATTAAAGAGGTAATGTCCAAGTCCAGAGAGGCAGGCATGATCACCTTTGATCAAGCTTTGTTTGAACTGCTTGAGGCCGATCTCATCACAATGGAAGATGCATTGCGTAATGCCGATTCAGCCAATGAATTGCGCCTCAAAGTCAAACTCGAAGGCAAAGAAGCCAGGGAAAAAGGGCCGACTGACTCGGATGGTCTCTCTGGATTATCTTTAAAATAAACCGATTAGCTGGGCTCTATCGAATGGATATCACACCCTATCTCAAGCTGATGATTGACAAAGACGGCTCTGACCTCTACTTCACGCCTGGTTCCATGCCGCGTATGAAAGTAGATGGCCAAATGGCAGCCATCGGCAAAGACCCGTTAAGCACTGATCTGGTCATGGCCGCCATTATTGGCATCATGGATGACACTCAACAACAGCTTTTTGAACAGGAATTAGAGGTGGATTTTGCCATCTCCCTTGGCAATGCTGGACGATTTCGGGTCAACGCATTTCACCAGCGCGGTCAACCCGCCATGGTTCTGCGTTATATCAAAGGCACGGTGCCCAATATTGATGATCTGAAAATGCCAGAGTCTTTGAAAGAGTTGATTCTGAACAGACGCGGTTTACTATTGATGGTAGGTGGTACCGGTTCAGGTAAATCAACTACTCTGGCAGCCATGTTAGACCACCGTAACCGCACCACCAGTGGTCATATCCTCACCATTGAAGATCCGGTAGAATTCATTCACCCGCACAAAAAAAGCTTGGTAAACCAACGTGAAGTTGGTCCAGACACGCACAGTTATGCCCGCGCATTGAAAAGCGCTTTGAGAGAAGCCCCCGATGTAATTCTCATCGGTGAGATCCGAGACCGGGAAACCATGGAAGCCGCTTTGGAACTGGCAGGCACCGGTCATTTGGCCATTTCAACACTGCATGCCAATAATGCCTATCAGGCCATGAACCGCATCATCAACATGTTTCCTCAAGCAATGCATAAACAGCTGTTTATGGATCTGTCACTCTATCTTCGCGCTGTCATTTCCCAACGACTGGTGCCCAGTCTGGATGGTAAACGCCGTGCTGCTGTTGAAATCTTGCTCAACACGCCCCATGTTTCTGAGTTGATTCTTAAGGGCCAGGTGGACGAGATAAAGGAGATCTTGGAATCCAGCACGGAAAAAGGCGTTCAGTCTTTTGATTTAGCACTTTTTAATCTTTATCAAGAAAAAGCAATTTCTCTCGAAGAAGCCTTAAATAATGCTGATTCTCGCGCCAATCTGGAAGCACGTGTCCATTTTGGCTAAATCTTGAAATGCCTACACAATTTCTTGAACACTTTTCACTTCAATTCCCTGGGCATCACTGGTAAACTGTATAAAAAAAGCAAAACTAACAATCAGTTATATTTATTACTGGAGATAACACACCTTCAGTATGCTTGGGGGTTACCCCCCTTTTCCTATTAATCGGGCGATTCAATTCTGATATGGCGCACACCTTTCTCTCCCAAGGTTTGCGGCGGGTTCCTTTGACCGTTAAGGCGGTCGCACTTACCGCCGTTGTTGCGGCGCTGGTCTGGCATCTGCTTGACCCAATACACTCTTCATCCATAAATGCGCTATTCAACAACCTGCTTATGAATGATTTGAGGCGGGGCGCTTCCCATGATCGCATTCAATTGGATCATATGTTGAGCCGGTTTCATGGCACAGCAGAACTGATCATTACCAACCATAACTTCTCCAAACATCTGCCTGAGATCATCGCATCCTGGACAGAAGAACAAACCCAACCCAATAAACTGACCGCAAAACCCCGTTGGATGCCTTCCAATACGATTTTGCGACATTTTACAATCCCGCGATATATCGCGCTGTATGATACCACCTTCAAATTACGTGAATATGTGCTGGAGCAATCTACTGACCAACTCCCTGATTTTCTATTTGATCCAAATCCAATTCTGATTTTTCAAAGTCGTGAACAGACGTTCATGACCTCTCAGAATGAATCGCCCTATCTGATTACAACCGAACAGCTCCTCATCAACGGACGTGCTGTTGGCTATTTGATGTTGGTCACCCCAATGGATAATAGCTTTCTAACCGGCCTTCAGGCACAACGATTCTCTTCTGACAGTGTCCTTGTGCTCTTTGATGGCCAAGAAGACCCGGAAGTCCGCATCAGTAGCAATCCAAGCGTTATTGCCAATGGTGCCCATCTTTCCGTCCTTTCAGAAAGATTCCTGGTCACTGGTCGGGAAATGTTTGACTATGGTGCCTCTGATCTTGAATTAACCTTTGCGTCACTCATTTCCAAACAACGCATGGTGGATCACACGCGCACTGCACTGAAGAAAGAACAAAAAATACGGTTTATTTCCGCATTCAGCTTATTAATTTCATTCTTTTTAACCGTACTATGGCTGACTCGTCGGATTCGCCGATTAACAATCCGTGTTGCCCGATTCACCAACAAGAACCTTGGCACAACAACCAAGATCTCTCGCTTTGGCGACCAACTGCACGTACTCAATGATCAGTTTGATCATCTTACCGAACGCGCAGTGACCGTGCATGAAGAGTTGCGTCGTTCGGCGAATGAATTAAGCGAAAAAGAGACCCGACTTCGTGCCATTGTTAACCATGTTGCTGATGCCATTATTATTATCAATGACAAAGGCATTGTAGAATCATTCAATCCTGCTGCTGAGAAACTATTTGGTTATTCTTCATCGGAAATGCTTGGCGGCTCACTGGAACATCTTATGCCTGAGCACCATCGCAAGGCACATCGTGAAGGTATCCGTGCATTTCGTTCGGGACACCCTTCCAATGTCTTAGGCGATCCTGTAGAAGTGGCTGGATTGAGGAAGGATGGTTCAACTTTTCCCATAGAACTTGTTATCCGCCCCATGCATCTTGGCGAACAGCGCTACTTTATCGGCATGGCCAGAGACATCACCAGCCGGAAAAAATTGGCGGCTATTGCCGCTGTTCAAGCATCATCTCGGCTGTTTCGTCACACTTTGGAAAATATTAAACTGGCTGCGCTGGTCATCAATCAGTCAGGAAAAATCACTTTTTGTAACGAGTATCTCGCCAATCTATCGGGCTGGTCTCGATCTGAGATTACCAATAGCAATTTCTTTGAGCTGTTCATTCCACAACAGAGTCGTGCGGAAATCAGTACCCTGTTCAATGATGCCAGCCTCAATGCCACAGATTCTTCATCCTACTGCTTTGAGCTTGAAGTTACACTGAAAGACGACGCAACACGGCTTTTCTTTTGGAATGCCACTATATTACAAGACGATAACAACGAACCACTTTCTCAAGCAATCATTGGCGAAGATATTACCGAACGGCGCAAAGAGGAACAGCGAAAACGCGAATCTGCACAGCAACTTCAACGCGCCAAAATTGAAGCAGAACAGGCCAGCGCGTCCAAAACGCGATTCCTTGCCAACCTCAGCCATGAAATCCGCACCCCCTTGAACGCCATTGTCGGTTTCACTCAAATTCTGATCAATAATCGCTCCCAGATACCGGATAAATTCAACCATTTCCTTGATCACATCCAGACAGGTTCAAGGAATCTATCCGAGCTGATTGATAATATTCTAGATCTATCAAAAATTGAAGCTGGGAAGATGACGGTAAATCCTGAGGATATTAACCTCAAATTATTGTTTCAGAGTATTTTTCATCTGAATAAAGCCCGCGCATTGCAAAAAAGTTTGCTCTACACCTATGATCTTGATCCCACGTTACCGGACTTTATCCATACTGACCGCACACTTCTTAATCAGATTTTGATGAATTTGACCAGTAATGCCATCAAGTTTACGCCTAACGGAAAATCGGTCAAGTTGGAAGCTATCCGACACAATGATCGCCTGCTGTTTAAGGTCCAGGACGAAGGCATTGGTATTGCAGAAGATAAGAAAGACACGATTTTTAATCCATTTCAACAGGCTGATGTCAGTATAAAAGGCCGTTTTGGTGGCACTGGTCTTGGTCTCTCTCTGGTCAAAAGCGGTATTGATCTGCTAGGTGGAACGTTAACCTTTGATTCAATACCTGATTATGGCACAACTTTTACTGTGGATTTACCACTCATTAAAGCTGTAACTATCGAAAAAAGAAAACAAAATAATGACTTTACTCCACCATCCTTTGACCCTGAAAGCACGATTCTGATTATTGAAGATGATCCCATGAGCCGGGATATGATCCAATCTCTTCTCAGTGATCTGAATCTTCAAACACTGCTGGCCGATAATGGAAAATCCGGCGTTGAACTGGCTCAAACCAATAAACCAGACCTGATATTGATGGATATGGAGCTACCAGTAATGAGTGGTGTTGAAGCAATCCGCACTTTGAGAAAAGAGGCCACAGACGAAAATCTTGTGCCCATTATTGCTTTATCCGCCAACGCTTTTGAAGACCAACAAAGAAGTGCTTTGGAAGCAGGTGCTGATCATTTTCTGACCAAGCCCATGGATTTCAAAACATTTTTACCACTGCTCAAACACTATCTTGATCCGATAGAGTTAGATAAAAATGATGTGTCTTTACAGCAAGCTGACACACCATTACCAGAAAATCTAGAGCAAGAAATGCTGCAAAACTTAACTCGAATGGCTGAAATTCCTCTTTATCAAGCTGAAAAAATTGTTAAAATCAGCCGACAATGTCGTGAAGTATGTGAAAATTATACGACACCATTGACAGGAATATTCATTGCCATTGAAGAGGCGATTTTCACCAGAAATTCCAAAGTAATACCAGAGATTATTCAGGGGGCACTGCATGGCGACAATTCTGGTAGTTGATGATGACAGTCAGGTCATTGAACAGACAATCCAACTGATTTCCGAAGCGGGACATCGTGCTGATTTTCTATTGGAAGCGCAATACCTGATTATGAAGCTTGAGGCTGAACCTGTTGATCTGATTCTGCTTGATGTCAACATGCCAGAAGTCGATGGACTTACGCTCCTTGAGCGATTGAGAGACCATGCAACGCTATGTGATACGCCGGTCATCATGATTACTGGTGAAACTGATGAAAAACTGATTGCGCTCTGTTTTGAAAAAGGGGCTGTAGACTTTGTAAAAAAACCCATTCGCCCGCTGGAACTCACGTCACGCATCACTATCGCTCTAGCCACACAGGCACATATCCAGGCGATTCAACAACAACGCAGCCAATTGCAAAAAGCAAAAACATTCACAGATACCATATTGAACAGTATCGAAGATGCGCTGTGCGTGGTGGATAGTCAGAAATTTGAAATTTTGGAAGCCAACACTATTTTTCAACAACAAGTTGGCAAATCACGTGAAGAATTAATCGGGCAACGGTTTATAACTGAGACAGAACTTGCGCCACAGTTTCAATGTTTTGCGCCGGGAAAATTTAAAGAAAACAAAAAAAAATGCTCCTTTAGGGAAACGGCCCAAACAGGCCAGACAGTCATCATAGAATCGCTACATGATTTCAGCGATGGACAGCCCCGCTATCTAAAAACCATTACTACGCCTATCAAAGATGAGAACAATCAAACCTATCAAATCATCTTTACCGCACGCGACATCACACAACGCAAGCTGCTTGAAGAGCGTCTCAAGCATCTGGCTTTCCATGATGCGTTAACCGCTCTACCCAACCGTCAGCTCTTTTTTGACCGTCTGGAACAGGCCATTGCTCAAGCGCGCCGCCATGATCAAATGGTTGCGGTACTCTTTTTTGATCTCGACCGCTTCAAAGCGATTAACGACACATTAGGCCATGGTATCGGCGATCTACTATTACAGGAAGTGGCCAGCCGACTGCTTCATTGTGTGCGTGAATCCGATACTGTCGCCCGCATGGGCGGTGATGAATTTACCGCAGTACTTACCAATCTCAAAGATATTTATTCCCTGCTTGAGATCACGGACAAATTATTAAAATATCTTGAAAAAACATACCATCTAGAAGAACATGATATCAAAGTGACCAGTAGCATCGGTGTCAGCCTTTATCCCTATGACGGTGATAGTTTGAAAGAGCTGACCAGCAATGCGGACCAAGCGTTATATAAAGCTAAATCCAAAGGCAGAAACAATGTACAATTCTATTCAAATCCGAAAAAAATAGAAAAACACAAAAATAAAAAGAAAAAAAAATGAGACACTCTGTAGCAACTGTTTTTTCCGAAATATGGTGATCTATGCTGACTTACCCCCTTGGAATAATCACTTTTATTTTTACACTATTATCTACGATGCTGGTCAACGCAGATAACACCATCCCGCCTGAAGCACGATTCAGCGATCCGACTAAAATCATACCAATGCCTCAGCGTTGGATTGATCAACCACTGCGCTACCCTGCCTGGTCAAAAGGCGCTGATCTTACTGTCAGTTTGGATCAACAAATTTATCGAACTTTTGCTGATCTCATCCCAGAATTTGAAAAAGAAAGCGGCCTTACAGTTGCATTCAGAGAAGGCACCTGCGGAATCTCAGCTGGACTACTGTTCAAGAAACAGGTGGATTCAGCAGGATTTTGTTGCCCAGCCGGTGAAGTGGATCGTCTGCCAGGATTGACGTATCACACCTTTGCTATCGGTGCGTTAGCCATATTTGTTCACAACAAAAACCCCATTGAAGGCATGAGTTTACAACAACTTAGAAAGGTATATTCAGGCGAGGTCACCCAATGGTCACAGGTCACCTCTGATACAGGCATCAAAGGACAATCTGACATGGGCGTGCAACCAGTCGGAAGATTACACTGTAAAATACGCCCTGGTCATTGGCGACTTATTCTGGATAATCCCGGTAAATTCAGTGCGCGTCTCCAAGAAGTCGGCACCATCCCTGACATGATCGCACAGGTGAGTAAAAATCCCCGTGCAATTGGCTATGAAACAATGCTCCACCTGATGCGCTTCAAGAACAAAGGACAACCCAAAGTAATTCGCATCAACAACGCTGATCCACGAGATCAACACGCTGTTGCCAGCGGACAATATCCGCTGTACCGCACATTCAGCGTGAGCACATGGGATCAACATTCGCCCGAAAAGCAACAAAACATGAAAAAACTGATTGAATTTCTCACGACTCGGACAAAATCATTGCCTGCTAAATATGGGCTTGTTCCGTTGGATGCACTAAAGAAAAATGGATGGCGCTTTCACGGCACTGAGTTGATTGGTGAACCATAGTTCATGATGGGACACGCTTTGATGGCTGTTTCAACTGAAAATTGCGTAACGGCTAATTGTTATTGTGTTTACTATCAAACGAGAACAAAAAATCGAAAGGCTGTGACTGTTTTTTGTCCAATGATCTTGTTTTTTTATCGGGTTTCCTGTTAACTGATAGACAGTTGCACACACAAAAACAGAGGCAAGATCATGACTGAAAAGGAAACCGCTTCTCAAAAAACAGATCCAAAGAAAAAATCTGCGACACCAATGAAGCCAGAAGGACCAAAAAGACCCGAACTCTATGCACTGATCAATCCCGGAGGCTCTTTAGATGATGAGATTCTCGACCCCGCCAACCCCAACCTGATCACACGACCGGACAAGTGAGTCTGAACCATGGCCAACACATCTACAACTCAAAATAAACGTCGTACTCTTCGGGTTCCCTATGGCAAAGAATTGGTACTTCAAACCTCTGATGGTACAGTAATAACAGGAAAAGCAGGCGACTTCAGTTCAACCGGTTTTTTTGTTCAGACAACCGGCGGCACCAACCCAAAGAAGTTGATTGATCAGCAAGCAAAGCTGATTGTGGATTTGGATATCGAGCGCCTGGAACTTCCGTGCAAAGTGCTACGCTGGGAAAAAAACCGTACCAGAATGGGCTTTGGTGTCGTTTTTCTATAAGCATTGGTTTGGAAAGATTTTTCCGTGCCCCTTTAGTATAGAAATGAGCAAATCGCCACCGCAGCGATAATGCCTGCCAAGTCAGCTGTCAAAGCGGCTGCCATGGCATGACGAATGCGCCGTATCTGTACCGCGCCGAAATAGACGGCAATCACATAGAAAGTGGTTTCGGTCGATCCTTGGAAAGTACTGACCAGAATACCGGTGTAACTATCCGGTCCAATGGCAGGGTTTTCGATTATGGATGCCATCACACCGTAAGCCCCTGAACCAGATAAAGGCCGCAATAGCGCCATAGGTAACGCCTCAGCAGGCAGACCAACCATTTCGGTCAATGGCGCAATCAATCCAACCAGAAAATCCATCGCTCCAGAGGCGCGGAACATGCCGACTGCGACCAGAATTGCCACAAGATAGGGAATGATCCGTATCGCCACATCGAAGCCATCACGCGCCCCTTCCACAAAGCGTTCATAGACCGCAACGCCACGCAGATAGCCAAATCCCAAGAGCGCAATCATCAAACCAGGCATCACCCACGGTGACATCATACGCCCGTAGATGATGGTTAACGGTACAAAAGAGATCAGTGTAATCAATGCAAACCAGGAGATCCAGACCGGCAGGCCCGGTTGAGAAAGCACCTCTTCTGTTTGTGCCTGTTGCATGCCATCAAGTTCATCTTTTAATTCAAGATTTGGCGATTTCTGTTTGATTTCCTGACTTTTTTCATCCGTCTGAACCGGAAAAAATCGCTGATAGAACCGCGTTGCCAGAATAGCCACAGTGGTTGAGCAAAAAGTGGCAAACAGTGTGGTAGGCAAGATGGCAGCCGGTTCAATAGACCCCATGGAAGCCCGTAACGCGATCACACCGGTAGGCAGTAGTGTGACACTGCTGGTATTGATCGCAAGAAATAGCGCCATGGCGTTGGTGGCTGTCCCTTTGACAGGATTGAGTCGATCCAGCGCCTGCATGGCACGGATGCCAAACGGTGTAGCAGCATTTCCAAGTCCCAAAGCGTTGGCAGCAAGATTCATGATCATCGCACCCATTGCCGGATGATCAGCAGGCACATCAGGAAATAGCCGAATCATCATAGGCCGAATCAAGCGGGCAAGAATTTTCAAGAGTCCACCCGCCTCGGCCACTTTCATCAACCCAAGAAACAATGCCATCACACCTACTAAACCGATCGCCAAAGTGACCGAACTTTTTGCGGTATCCACCATAGCCAGGGAAAGCACCTGCATCGGAGAATCGACAGCAGTCTCAGGAATCCAGATAATCTGCCGAACGGCAGTGACGATAAATGCGATGAGAACCAGAAAGAAAAATATCGCGTTCATGGCATGCCAAACCAACCCTCTTGAGGTAACAATTTACTGTGAAACGCCTGCCAGTCAAATTCAACAATGCCTGACTGCCAAAACTGTGAATGATCCGGTGCCAATAGAAACAGCCCCACGGCCAAACCATACCAAATCGCCGTTAATGGGATACTGGAATAGAGCTTAAAAGCGGTTCCAAAGGAGTGTTTTACACCGCCTGGTGAGAGTAAATTCAAGCTGTACAACTCATCCAGCAACAGGTGAACAAAAAAACCACCCATGACAAAGATGCCCATCCACCACGCCACCAGCACGGGAATGCCAAACAGGTAATACCCCATCAGCAAAGCGAGCAAACCCATCACAAAACCCGCTGGAATCGAATGAATGATGCCACGATGCACAGTCATATCGGCAAAAACACGAAACAAGCCAATCTGGCCAATAAGATAGGCCACAAGCCAGACAATCCCCAACTCTGCGATCGAAAAACGCGGCCAAAGCGCAAAAACGCTCAAAAAAGCAAATGCAACTGAAAAAATTGTAAAAGCAAGACTTAAAGGCGTTGAATTATCCGAATCAATATCCGGCAAAATGCCGCCCACTGTGCCCGCAGTAAACAACAAAATCACCTGTCCATGATCCACCTGCCCACTGCCCATCAAAGCAGTGGCAGACAATCCCGAAGCCATGGCAGCCACGGAAACATGCATTTTAAACCCTGCCATCCCATCCTCCTATTTCAAATGAATTGAAGATACGATACAGGATCGTTTTCGATCCCTCACTGTAAAACAGTCGCCCATTACTGAACCAAGTCAAAAGGCGAATAATTCTGGTTTGGAGATCTTCAGTTACTTTTCTCTACTGAATCAGGATTGCCCTGTTGGTTTTCGATACCAAACTGAGTATAGTGGTACATCAATATTTCAGTTAGGGGGGCCAAAACTGAGTGATTATTTTTGGGGTTACTCAGTTCGTTTCCTTAACGCATCTGCACCATACGCCCTGTCAAATACAGGGACTGAGTTTGTTGCTGTCATTTAGATAATGCGGGAATGGATGGAATGAACGATAACGCCACATCACAGGCAGATCAGGTTGTCGCATCGGCTGAGCGCATTCAGAAGCTCAATGATATTGGTATTGCGCTCTCTGCCGAACGAGATGCCAATAGATTGTTGGAAACAATCCTGCTCGGCGCTAAAGAACTGACCAATGCTGATGCGGGTACGATGTATACCGTCACCGAAGACCATGAACTGAAGTTCGAAATTATTCGAACCGACTCTTTGGGCATTGCCATGGGTGGCACTACCGGTATTCCAATCAATTTCCCCAATTTGCCACTCTATCGAGATGGTGAGCCCAACCTCAAAATGATCGCCGCCTATGCGGCTTTGAGAGAAGAAACGGTCAATCTGCCCGATGCTTACGAAGCCGAGGGTTTTGATTTCGCCGGCACCCGCGCGTTTGATTCCAAAACCGGTTACCGTTCCAAATCATTCCTCACTGTGCCACTGAAAAATCATGAAAGTGAGATTATCGGCGTTCTTCAGCTGATCAATGCCAAAGATCCAAACACCGATGAAGTCCGAGCTTTTGGCCCTGAAGATACACAGCTGGCAGAATCCCTGGCATCCCAGGCCGCCATCTCACTCACCAACCAAAAATTGATCACTGATCTGAAGTTGTTGTTTGAATCTTTTATCCAAACAATCGCTTCCGCCATTGACGACAAGTCACCCTATACCGGTGGTCACTGCCATCGTGTGCCAGTGCTCTCTGATATGCTTATGCGGGCGGTGAATGATTCCGATATTGGTGAGCTTAAAGATGTGAACCTCACCGAAGAACAGCTTTATGAAATGAAGATCGCCGCTTGGTTGCATGACTGCGGTAAAGTCGTTACACCAGAATATGTGGTGGACAAATCCACCAAGTTGGAAACCATCTATGATCGTGTTCATATGGTGGATACCCGTTTCGAAGTACTCAAACGGGACATCGAAATCAAGATGCTGAAGCGCAAACTGAGAGCCGTTCAGGCCAATACGCCTGAAATCATCCCTCAGCTGGAAAAAGAGTATAAAGAACGGGCTGAAGCACTGGACAGTGACCGTGAATTTATTCGCACCTGTAACGTCGGCGGTGAATTCATGAGCGATGAATTGAAAAACAGAGTCAAATCCATCGGTGCCCGCTCTTGGACCGGTCCTGACGGAAAGGCACAAAACTTTTTGTCAGAAAATGAGGTGTACAACCTCTGTATCTCCCGAGGCACCATCACCAATGAAGAACGTGATGTGATTAATCATCATGTCACTGCAACCCTCAAGATGTTGAACGCAATTCCGTTCCCCAAACATCTCGCCAAAGTCGCAGAAATCGCCGGTGCACATCATGAAAAATTGGATGGTACTGGCTATCCCAATGGTCTGGTTAAAGATCAGATGAGTATCCAGGCCCGTGTACTGGCCATTGCCGATGTCTTCGAAGCGTTGACTGCTCGGGATCGTCCCTATAAAAAAGGTAAGCCACTGTCACAGGCGTTGAAGATTCTTGGCTTTATGAAAAAAGATCAACATATTGATCCTGATCTCTTCCAGGTGTTTATTGACCAAAAAGTTTACCAGGATTACGCTGAACAGTACCTTGGTGAAGAACAGATTGATGAAGTGATTGCCGAAAAAATTCCGGGGTATGAGGCCGTAACATCAGACAGCGCCTGATTGGGGCTCTGTCATCTGACATTGTGTCACAACCACGTCCTGGATGTTTTTCTCTCCGGGACGTGGCTTATGTTTTTTCCAATCGGTTGCTGTGAGGCACATACCCTTTGACCACGCTGAAACATAATCTGATTCGCCATCTACTCAGCACGTTGGTCATTCTGTTAATGCTGGCCCATGTGTTGGGCTTTTTTCGAATTTCCCTGCTTGATCGACTTGAATATGTTTTTTACGATATGCGGGTTCGCTTTACCCAGGAAAATCGGGTAGATCCGCGTGTTGTTATCGTTGATATTGATGAAAAAAGTCTCGGTGAAATAGGCCGTTGGCCCTGGAACCGTGACGTTGTCAGCCGATTAACCAATACACTGTTTGATCGCTATCGTATTGCGGTTCTTGGCTTTGACGTGGTATTTGCCGAGCCGGATACCAGTTCCGGTCTTGATGCCCTTGAGAACATGGCCAATGGCTCTCTGAAAAACAACAAGGCGTTCAATAGAGAGTTGAAACGCCTGAAACCTTCTTTAGACCGTGATAAGATTTTCGCAGAAAGCCTGAAAAATCATCCTGTTATTACCGGATTCTATTTCAAATATAATCCCAATGAGAAAGCCGCCACGTCTGGCACACTACCAGCGCCGTTGATTCGTACTTCAGAATTAGATCCAAACCTGAAGGCTCAGTTTGTCAAAGCGTTTGGTTTCGGTGGCAACCTAACTGCTATTCAGCGTTCTGCTTATGGTGGTGGATTCTTTGATAATGCTTTGGTGGGTGATGATGGCATTTTTCGGCGTGTCCCTCTGATTTTACGCTATAAAGACGGCCTTTATCCGTCTTTAGCACTGGCTGTCACCAAAGCGGGAACCGGCGACCTTCCACTGACATTCGGTTTAGGTTGGATCGGGTTGGGCCGAGAACGTATTCCGGTGGACCACCAAATGGCTGTTACTGTGCCCTTTCTGGGCAAACAGGGCAGCTTTCCCTATGTTTCAGCCGTGGACGTACTGACGGGGCGTGCTGATCCAGCTGTGTTGCAGGACAATGTTGTCCTGGTCGGTTCTACCGCACCTGGTTTGATGGATTTGAGAAGCACACCAGTACAGAGTGCCTATCCTGGTGTCGAGGTTCATGCCAATATTATCAGTGGTATTCTGGATGGTCGGATCAAACATCACCCTGATTACTCGTTGGGTATTGAGCTGATTACTGTCCTGACGCTGGGCATTCTGCTTTCTGTACTCATTCCCAGACTATCGCCTTTAGCTAGTCTGGTTATCACGATCAGCAGCCTGCTTATTATTGTCTGGATGAATCTCTACTTCTGGAAATATAACAACTTTATCTTGCCACTTGTTGCGCCTGTGGTAACGATTGTTGGCTTGATGTTTTTACACATGACCTATGGATTTTTTGTCGAGTCGCGCGGCAAGAAACAGATCTCCAATATGTTTGGCCACTACATTCCCAGCGAATTGGTGGAGGAGATGAGCAAAAGTGAAAAAGCGTTCAGCATTGGCGGTGAAAGCCGTGAAATGACGGTGCTGTTCTCCGATGTGCGTGGTTTTACCACCATCTCTGAGGGCTTGGACCCTGAATCCCTCACCAGCTTGATGAACGCCTTCTTAACACCCATGACCCAGGTCATTCATCACCATCGTGGCACCATTGACAAATATATGGGTGACGCGATCATGGCCTTCTGGGGTGCGCCAATAGAAGATGAAAATCATGCCCGGCATGCGCTTTTGGCGGGTTTGGAAATGATTGATCAGCTGGATGTAATCAATGATGACTTCCGTACACGCGGTTGGCCTGAACTTAAGATTGGTGTGGGCCTCAATACCGGCTTAATGAATGTGGGCAACATGGGTTCTGAGTTCCGTATGGCGTATACGGTTCTTGGTGATTCGGTCAATCTTGGCGCACGTCTGGAAAGTTTGACCAAGCAGTATGGTGTGATGTTCTTGGTGAGTGAGTACACCAGGAACGAAGTGGATGATGTGACTTTCCGCTATCTCGATCAGGTTCGCGTGAAAGGTAAGGATGAACCAGTGATGATCTATGAACCTCTCGGGCTAACCGACCAAATCAGCCCAACGGTTCTTGAGGAATTAAAGATCTATCACCAAGCTGTAGAGCAGTATGCTGATCAAGGCTTTGCCAAGGCAGAGAAACTATTCCTCGCCCTGCGGAAACATGATCCTGACCGGATGATCTACCATATCTATCTGGACCGGACCCGCCACTTCAAAGCCAATCCGCCCGGTCCACAATGGGATGGTGTCTTTACCCATACCACAAAATAGATTCTATTATTACTAGCTGGTGCTATCCCATAAAACACAACGATTCATACACTTATGGCCGATCAACAGCCACAGCCCGCATCAACTGTTTCATATCCCTGACCGCTTTTTCCATACCATCAAACATGGCCTGTGCCATCATTGCGTGTCCGATATTCAACTCATGAATACCTGGAATGGCCGCCACTGGCTGAACATTATGATAGGTCAATCCATGCCCTGCATTGACCACCAACCCTTGCGCCTGAGCCTGAACAGCGGAGATACGCAGTACCTCAAGCTCTTCCAGGCGTTGACTATCGGACGTTGCATCCGCATAGCGCCCAGTATGCAATTCAATAACCGGCGCACCACTCTCCACTGCTGCGGCAATCTGTTCCAGTTCAGGGTCAATAAACAATGAAACCCGAATACCGGCATCGGTTAGGCGTTTAATCACATCGGTGATACGGGCTTTGTGTCCCTTTACATCTAACCCACCTTCAGTGGTCAGCTCTTCACGTTTTTCAGGAACAAGACAACAATCCGCTGGTTTCCAAGCAGTGGCAAGCGTCACCATCTCTTCGCTGGTAGCCATTTCCAGATTGACTTTGGTCTGGGCCGTTTCCAATAGAACACGTACATCCCGATCCTGAATATGACGCCTATCCTCTCGAAGATGGACAGTAATACTATCTGCACCAGCCCGTTCGGCAACCAATGCCGCCGCAACTGGATCTGGATAGCGACCACCACGTGCCTGACGTACCGTTGCAACATGGTCAACATTAACACCAAGATAGATCATTGTTATTCCCTCTATTCCTGATCCTCTGAAGAAGGCTTAACCACGGAAAAATCCCATTTGCCAACCCCCTCTTCTGGGTTTTTTTTCTCTTTTGCCTTGTTGATAAGCTTTCCAGGTATGGATATCAAGTCTTTAAGAATACCAGGAGCCAAACTGGCCATGGGTTTCAGCACCACTTGTGGATCATTCAACTTACCACTGACATCAAACTGTGTTTCAAGGATCGCCTCTCGACTCCCACCCAATATCTGACCGAGAACCGGCAGTTTGGTTAGAATTTCATCTAGGGTCTGTAATGGACGTACACCGACTAAGAGATCAAGCTTATCCGCTGGCACACTGGCATTGCCCGAAGCAACCACTTTCATAGAAGGGCCAACCATTTCAAACCCATCAGCCATCACTACCGAGTTATTGATTTTGATCGGCATTGAAAGCGTATCAAAGAAAAATCCTTCTTTGGTCAAATCAGGACGATCCAGAATCAACAACCGTGGCAATTCAGCCAGAGAGAGCAAACCCAACAATTTGGACAACAGTTGAAATCGTCGGATTTCGCCTTTATTAATTTCCAGATTCCCAGTGCCAGAAACTCGATCAGAAAGACGCATGCCAGCAGGAACAGATCCTTTCAAATTCATACTCAATGCACCATGGCCACCTTCAATACCATCATGGATATCCAATCCTTTCAGCCATGCACCCCAATCTTGAGAGGTGATATTGACCCGTCCTTGGTAAGCCCCTTCACCGGGCATATTTTCCCACTGAACGCGCGTTTCCAATGTCTGTTTTTTATCCTGACCTTGCTCAAAAGTAAGCTTATCAATGGAAAATCGACGTTCGGAAAAACCACCTTCCGCCACAAACCGCTTGGCTTCGATATTGTTGTACATCTTGATCTGGTCAGCTTCAAAATGCCACCACACCCTCGGCCAGAGCGTAGCGTTATGACCGATATCAGCGGATTTTGCTTTATCAGTCTTTTCATCGGTAATTTTGGGAAATAATGTTGGTAGATTGAGTGTATTTGCTTGAGCCAACACTGCCCAATCATTGGACGAATCTGTCGCATTCTTGATACGCTTGATATCAACGGTCACACTGTTATCATTGATAGAAATCGGATCAAGGCGCATCTGCCCGGTCCCTTCGTGCAATCGCCATTGCCCACGGCCTCTGATTCGCGCATTTCCCATCTTACCAGTAAGACGCTGAATATTCAGACGCCCCTGAAGATCCATCCGAGCATCCAGATTCAGAAAACCCGGTGCACCCATGTGTTTCTTCCAGCCTCCAACGCCAGCCACCCCCAAAAAGCGACTATCCAAAGTTGCTTCAATTCCAAAATCCGACTGTCCCGAACCCCGTATCATCTCTAACGTAAGTTCAGCACTGCCAGATAAGAGTCCATCATCAGACAAAAAGGGATCTAAAAGGGGTTGTAGTTGTTCATCAATAACCTGCCCTGCTACTTGTAGATCCATCCGCGCTTTAGGTGGATTTCGATAGTCACGGACCCGAACAATACCATTGATGGGCACTTCTTCGAAGATACCATCCAGAATTGAGACCGATAGTTTCTTATCATCAAGTTTCAAATGACCATTGAGACCAATAAACGGTATATCCAGAAACGGAAGTTTTACCGTGCTGCCGGTAAAATCCAGCGTACCGTGAAAACGGGTATCATCCAAACGCCAAATAGGCAGATCCATTTTAAAATGCGCAGGACCAAACCCATGGATTTCACTGCCATTAAGACCGATATCCTTATCCCATCTCAACGACTTGGCAGCAACCAGATCCTGCCATAAGCTCGCCATAGAAGCCTGCGCCCGTGCATCAATGACAACATGAGGATCATCAACCATATCCGGTATGGTGACTGTTCCATGTACTGAACGTGAATCCGCCAGAAAACCATCCGCAACCTGAGCTGTCATGGAACTGCGGTCAAAGAGCAAATGGGTCTTCACCTCAGAGATTGGCGGCAAGCCGGAATAGTAGAAAACACTGGCTCCCACCACATCACCAGTAAAACGGAAATATGCTGCATCCGGTCCCTGTGTCGGTGCATCATCAAAGGGAATATTACCCACCAAACCACGAATGCGGGCATTGGCTTTATTGACCCGCCCCCTTTTCAGTGCATTATCGAGCCACTCAACCAGTTCTGGTGCCATGATGGCGACAGGATAGTAATAGGGAGCCTGTTTGGTAAGCGTACCCCCTGCATCCGCATTAAGGTCCAGAAAAGGCCCTTTGGGATCATTGAAGCGGTCTAAGGTAAGGTCACCTTTGCCCCAACCATGACTGCTTTCAAACTCAAAGGCTGCCACATTCAGCCGCCAGTCCTCTTCCCCTACAATGACTTCACCATGGGATTTTAACCAAGTGATGGGAATCGGCCAGCGAAACAGCGTAGGCCAATTGAGATCACCTTTGCCAACAGCCAGCTTCCATTCAATTTCTGGATGCTGGGACTTGCCCCACTTGGCAGTGAGATCAATATCCATGGGAAAACGTAAACCATCCAGCGGTGGAACGTTGCCGGTATAAGGCAAAAATTCAGTAATCTTCACCTCTTTCAAAGAGGCTTCTGAGTGCCAAACTTCCTGAAGATCTCGGGATAACTTAATGTAAATATTAGAGATATTGTTTTGTGTTTCCAGCAGGCCTGCCAGAGTAAACTGCCACCCCTGCTGAGGCGCGTGGTAACCGGTGGTTTTCAAATTAGTCAAATGGTATTCAACACCATTTTCTGAACTGTCTTTTTCATGTTCATCAATCCAAAGCAGATCAGAATTATCCATGGAAAGCACAGAAAAAGGTAATAGATCTGGCTCCAATCCGACTTCAGAGCCTGTATTATCTTTTACCTGAAACTTTTTATTTCCTAAATGGAAATTGCCTTCCTCATCCCGCCTTACCAGTAGGTTGACACCACTTAATCCCACTTTGAATGGTCGTCCACCATTCAACCAGGGTTTCAAGGCAAATTGGATACGAACCGACTCAGCATCAAACAGATGATTTTTTCCATCCTGATCCAACACTGTCAAACCATGTCCAGAAAGCGCCCAGACTGCACCCATTTCCAAAAAAAGGGTATCCAGACGCACCGTCAATCCACTGGGACCAGACAGAAAACCAGACACATCTGAAGCATAATCATCCAAAGAGAGCGGATAAACCGTAAGCCAGATAACCGCACCAACAGCACTGAGAAGTACAACACCTAACAGATAGCCTAACCCATTGACCATTTTGATCATTAGTGCCGCAACGCGACTCTTTTGACCAGCCTGAGGTGAAGTACGCCCTTCATTTTCAAGATCGGAGGCGTGCGTTGATGATGAGGCATCATCCATTTTTGAAGTTTGGGTCATAGGGTTGTGGAAAGCCCGTCAACAGTGGTCTACTATTCCATAAAATCGGTTGGGTCGTTTTATGGTTGGAGGATAGAGGAAAGTATACCCCATTCATGTAGAATGGTATCAACGTTACCGAACTCTTACGCGAAAAAAAAGCTTTTGTCGCATGACAGGTTTATATCAGGAGCGCTGGACGGATGAATGATAGTCTTGCAATGCTTTTAAATATCAGTAAAAAACAGCAAAACGAGTGGTCAGAATTAATTCAGACTACCGCTGATCCAAAAGGTGCAAACCAGCATTTGGAATCCTTTATCAACGCGGCGAAAGATCACAGCGATACCACTCTGGAAGTGGTAAGGAATGCGTTTGCCGACAAAAAATGGCAGCGCCGCCTCTCGTTGGCACTGGGTAACAGTATTTTTCTGTCTCATCTGCTCAAACGTTGGCCACAGTTTCTTGCTGAAATATTTGATGATACGCCTGTGTATGGTAATCAGGCCCGGCGCTCTTTGCTGGAATCCATGAAAATCATTGACGACAAGGATCAGGTCATGTCTCTGATCCGAGTATATAAACAACGGGCTTATCTTCAATTAGGCATGTTGGATCTGGCTGGTGAGATGCCTGTTATGGCGGTTACTCAAGGGCTGTCTGATCTGGCCGATGACTGTCTGGAAGCTGGGTATCGTTGGCTCAACCGCACGTTGAGTCAACAACATGGACAGCCCATGGTACAAACGGGTGATAAACCACCGCGCCCGGCCCGTTTTGTCATTCTTGGCATGGGCAAATTGGGTGGTGGTGAGCTGAACTTTTCTTCAGACGTTGATCTGATCTATCTCTACGATTCCGACAAAGGTGAAACCAACGGAAAACGCAAACTGAACATCAAGACGTTCTATAGCAAACTGGGACGTGAATTGATGCGTTTGTTGATGGATCGCACCGCTGAGGGTATGGCGTTTCGGCTTGATTTAAGGCTGAGGCCGGAAGGTGAAACCGGTGACCTGTGCCTTTCGATCCGGTCCGCTGAAATCTATTATGAATCATGGGGACGTACTTGGGAACGGGCCGCCATGATCAAAGCGCGTCCAGTAGCTGGTGACCTTGCATTAGGCAACCAGTTTATAGCCTCTCTGAAACCGTTTATCTATCGACGTTCATTGGACTATCCCGCACTTCAGGCCATCCGGGATATGAAACGCATGGTGGATAAAAAAGTCTCCGCTCAAGAGAACTATCACCACAATGTAAAATTGGGTTATGGCGGCATCCGAGAGATTGAGTTTTTCGCCCAAAGCCTGCAACTGATTCACGCGGGCACCCATGAGCAACTTCAAACCCGCTCTACACTCGAAGCCCTAGAGACGCTCCGTAAACTGGGCCTGATTGATCGTGAAACAGCGTCTCATCTCAACCGATCTTACCGATTTTTGAGAACCGTGGAACACCGTCTGCAAATTGTTCGGGAGGAGCAGACCCACGTCTTGCCACGGGATGCCGAAAAGCAACTGCGATTGGCACGGCGCATGGGCTATGATGAAGCAAAGCCTCTGTTTGAAAGAATAAAAAAAGTAACCGACAAAGTTCATACCATCTACGATCAGCTGTTCCATGGTTCAGAACGTCAGAGCCGCGAGCTGTCAAACCCATTGGTTGAGGAAATCCTCAGCTGTAACGCCGAGCAATGTCCAATGCTTCTTAAACAGGCAGGATTTGAAAACCCGGAACAAGCCCAAAGAGTTCTCGAAGTACTTCGCAAAGGCCCGAGAAAGATCACTATTTCTGAAAAAGCCCAACACTGGTATGACCAGCTGGCACCCTTGGTGATCCATGAGATTCTCAAAGCGCCCGATCAGACAATGGCCCTCGGTCATATGGAAGCGTTTTTGGTCCATATAGGATCACGTCACAACTATTTGGCCACGCTGGTTGAGAATCCACCTATTCTCGCACTATTGGTGCGCCTATTTGGTGCTTCTTCCTTTCTTTCCCAATATTTTATCAACCACCCAGAGATGATGGATAATTTTCTCTCCTGGGACTATCTGAACCAGTATCGTCAGAAAGCTGAATTGGTTAATGATTTAGTCCATCATACCAAAAAGACTGATGATGATGAACTATTTTTGGATGCACTGCGTGATTTTAAAAATAGTGAGATACTGCGTATCGGTGCGCGTGAAATGTCCGGGATTGCCGAGTTGGATGAAGCGATGTCCGGTCTATCATCCATTGCCGATGCTCTACTAACCCGTGTGCTTTTCTGGGCCAAACAGACGCTTATTAAACGTCATGGTCATCCTTGCCACACCGAAGATGGCGAAACAAAGGTTGCACCATTTGGCATTATTGCGTTGGGAAAATTAGGAGGCAGTGAACTGAATTACGCCTCTGATCTCGATTTAATCATGATCCATGGCAGTCAGGGCGACAATGCCTTTACTGATGGTAAAAACAGCATCTCAAATTCAGTTTTTTTCAACAAGTTGGGCCAGAAAGTCGTTACAGGCATCACCGCCACAACCCGTGCTGGTCGTCTCTATGAATTGGATATGCGCTTGCGTCCAAGCGGTAATTCCGGTCCACTGGTCACCTCCTTCGAGGCTTTTAGAAATTATCAGCGTTCAGATGCCTGGAACTGGGAGCACCAAGCCCTTACCCGCGCCAGAGTTGTGGTGGCTGACCCTGGGTTTTATGATAAAATTAAAAATGAGATCAATGAGATAATCACCTTCAAACGCGATCCTGAAAAAGTCCGTGTCGAGGTGGATGAAATGCGTAGGCGCATGCATCAGGAAAAAAAAGCGCCCGGTGACATCATCGATATCAAACAGACTCGCGGTGGAATCGTGGACGTAGAGTTTTTGGTACAGTATCTTATCCTCGCCTATGGCAGATCTCACAAACGTATTGTGCAGACAAATGTGGGTAAGGCATTGTTTGCGTTTAAACAGGTAAAACTGTTGACCAAGGCACAGTTTACTGTGCTGGATGATGCGTATCGATTCTATCGGCTTGTGGAAAACAGGCTGCGTTTGCTACACAACAGGTCTGAAAATCGTTTAGCCGCTGATCCGGTATTACACAGACGTATGGAGCGCCTGTGCAATCTGTCGGAAGAGTCACCTATTAGGGAAACATTGCGTAAACATTTTTCCAATGTTTCAAAGGTATATACAGAGATTATGAACCCGGATATCACGTCCGATTCATAACGGAAGTCGGAGCATAATCATGCATGACCGCGATGGAAAAATTTGGATGGATGGTGAATTAGTGGATTGGCGTGAAGCCAAAGTCCACGTATTGACCCATACACTGCATTATGGAATGGGCGTTTTTGAAGGCATTCGATGCTATGAAACCGAACAAGGACCAGCCATTTTCCGATTAGAGGAACATACGCGCCGTCTGTTTGGTTCGGCCCATATCCTCGGCATGGATATACCCTACAACCAAGATGAGATCAACGCCGCCTGTCTGGCCGTTGTCCGAGAGAATGGGCTCAAATCAGGCTATATCCGCCCGCTGGTGTTTTACGGCGCGGAAAGCATGGGCATAAACCCTGCGGCGTGCAAAGTACATGTCACCATTGCGGCTTGGCTGTGGGGCGCATATCTGGGTGCTGAAGGCATGGAAAAGGGTATCAAGGTGCGTACCTCTTCCTTTACCCGACACCATCCCAACGTAGTCATGACCCGCGCCAAAGCGGTTGGCAACTACCCCAACTCCATTCTGGCCAAAACTGAAGCGCTACGCAGCGGTGCGGAAGAAGCCCTTCTTCTGGACACTGAAGGCTATGTTGCCGAAGGTTCCGGCGAAAACCTGTTCATCGTCCGCAACAATGGCCTACGCACACCGCCGTTGGACTCCGCATTGGACGGCATCACCCGCCAAACCGTGATGAGTATCGCCGCCGACATGGGCCTGGAAGTGATTCAACAACGCTTTCCCCGTGATGAAGTAATGATCGCCGATGAAGCGTTCTTCACCGGCACAGCCGCAGAAGTAACCCCCATCCGCGAATTGGATGGCCGCCCTATCGGCATTGGCAGCCGCGGCCCCATCACCAAGGAAATCCAGTCCCGTTACTTTGATATCGTTCATGGCCGGACTTCGGATGAAACGCACAAGAAGTGGCTGAGTTTTGTGTGATTCAGTAATTTAGTTCTTTCCTGTTGCCTCTCTATTCTAATGAGGCAACAGGAAATTTCACACACACAAACTATAAGCAATATAATACCTTATAATAAAAACAAGATGGTTGGTCTGTAGTGATATATTATCACAATTACATCATTACAATTTCTTTAGGATCAAACCAACCCTTTTCTGTCACAAGATTCTTAACTGCACTTGGACTTTCTGTATAGCATACAACCGCTAAACTCTTTTCAGCCCTGCTACATATCACGTAAAATAAACGACGCGTTCTATTAACACTTGTATCTTTTCCTTCCAGTTCATTTTTTTTATCTGTTTCTGACAGCTCCTTTACTCCAAAAAGTTTTTCATAATCAAACATAAAACCACGTTCCTCTAAATCATCAATAATGGCCATAACTCTCGGAAACTCAAGACCTTTGACACCTTGGTGTGTTTCAAATTCACCTTGGCCACTGACATAGTCAAGATAATTCTCAATTTGACAAAACGGTTCTTTCAATAACTTATCCCATCCGTCTAATTCAATCTCTTGACGACTTAATCCTTTTCCATCAATTGAATCTGATGATTCACTTATCTCCTGTTTCTCAGAATTATTGACTGCAAACGGCTTCAATTTTTCCGGTATAGGGAATAATGCCATTGAAGCAACACAACAAAGAACCTTGAAGAAGCTTGGAGGAGTATCCTCTTGAAATAGCGCCATCAAATGCATAACAGCATATTGTGCTTTGATAAGCTGTATTTTTTGTTCTTTTCCATTTTGGTTTGTAAAATTATCTTTTCCCAACAAAGGAGAGTGCTTCCGTAATACACTCATTACTGCAAATTCATCTTTATTGTTACTTGCCGTCACCAAAGGCAATACTTGATGAGTAAAAAACTCTAACTCAGTTAGACTACCGTCGATAAGTTCAGTTCTTAAATGTTTTACCTGATACAGCGGCTCAAACATGCCTAAAAAACCCATACGACTGGCTGCCATATGATGTTCCAATGTTAATGCTTTATACCCTGTTTCATCTTCAGACCAGCTACTATCTTCAGATAGGCTTGCCATTTCGATGGCGATTTTTTTTTCAGCTGCTTTTTTATTCTGCGTATTATTTGGCAAAATAAATAAACGTACGATCCCTTCACCTGGATGATCACTTCTTGGCTTTTGCTCTAGCCCATCATCGTCTGCTCGAATGGAATTGATTAAATCAACAATCCGTTTTTGGCTACGATGATTCATTTTCTTTGTTGGTCGCTCCCAATCCCCTAATAATTTATTGTTCAAATTAAACACGCCATCTTGATATATTTGTTGCATTGAGTCACCAATAAGCCCCAAACAAAAAGGCCCTACAGAATGCTCTTGCACATATAACAAAGCCATCATGAGATGCTTATTTGTATCTTGACTCTCATCAACCAACAGTATTGGAAATTTTGCAATCAATATCTTCTGCATCAATGGGTTTTTTTTGATGAAATCAGCACAAATTTGAATTACTTCTGTGTGATTTAAAGCGTCCTTGTCCGTATTATTATGGTCAGGACTATATGTAAATCTATTGATAGAATCTAATTGATTAAGACGGTTTTGCTTAGAGTCTATACTCCTGTCTCTCTGTCGAGCAGCTTTTCCAGCTCTTCCTCTACTTTGCTTATATTTCAAGTCATCAATATCTTCTTGCAGCTTATATCTTAACCACTTTTTAATATCTGATTGATGATTTTGAATAAGAATCCAGACAAAACTATGAATGGTCGAAACTGAAACCAACGGGTTATCCTGAAGGCGGCGCTTAATTTCATCTCTAGCTGCATTTGTATATGTAATTACAGCTATTTGTTGCCTTCTAAGCCTAAAATATCTTTGATAATCCAGATCAATATTATTGTGTCGTTCTCGATTTTCATTCAATAAAAGTGTTTTCAACACATGGACTAGTGACCTTGTTTTTCCTGAACCAGCACCAGCAAACATGAAAAAACTTTTTGGAACATTCATGTCTAAACATTGAATAATTTTGTCATCAACTGGATCATCAAGATGATTATCGTCAGCAATAAATTGATCAGACATTAGATTAGCCTCCCTCACTGCTTTGCATTACTTCTGCTGCCAACCTTTTTTCATTTAATTGGTTCTGCATCCACAGCAGACCCTCCATAATATAGTTAGGCGTTTTAAGTTTCTTCGTACCTTCAAACTCTGTATCTAAATCAGACAAATCAAATATAAGATCTAAAGCGAACTTTGCCTTAAGGTTACTACTACCATTACTAATTTGTTGGAACATTGCTTCGGCAATTTCTTCTAATTCATTATTATCTCTAATGACATCATGAAATTTTTTTACCAACCCAGTTCCTCCTTCCATATTTTTAAATAGTTCATAGTTATCCATAGCTAAGGCGTCTTCAAATGTATAAGGGATTACTTTTGATTTTGTTTCTCCAATATCGATGGCAACAGGCAATTGATACGCAAAGCCAACTGAAAACTGCTCATTTTCATAATGCTTTACACGCTCTTCAGGACTCAAATTAATAAGCCCATCAATAGTTTTTTCATTGGGATGCCAATGACTTTTCAGTGTCACATTATTAGTTATTTGACCAACTCCTAAGATAGGCCGTTTTTGACTTCTATCGGTTGAATCTCCAGCATCAAGATCAGTAATCACCAATGTCGTTATTCCGAGATGTCTAATCAGACTCTTAAGGCGATGTCCATGGCTACCACCAACCTCTAAAAGAGTAATGTAACACTTTTGCAAACCTGATAATTCTTTATTATTTTTTATAAAGTGGGGAATCAACATACGCTCGGATGCACCTTCAACCATAATGACCCCATCTGCAAAGAACAAATCACTATGGGTAATCCTTAGATATCTGGTCACAAAACGAGCTGTTTTATCCTCAGTTTCAAAAACTTTTGAAAGATTAATAACTACTGAGGTAGGCACATCACCATTATTTACAGCGGGTGAGCGCCTAAAATAGCGTAGAGCATTATAATTACATTCATGAGCTACATGACTTGAATGTGTACTAACAATCAGCTGTGTCGTATGTAGACTGCTTTCTTTTAAATCAGGATGATCACACAGAATTGCGTGAGCCTTCCTAATAAATAATTGTTGGACCTGAGCATGAAGATGCGCTTCTGGTTCCTCAATGAGAACTAAGTGTAACGGTTCAATACCTGCCGATTGATCTCTATTAGTTTCTTGGGCAATTTTGCCAACTTGCATCCATTCATCACGAAAACGAATCAATTTGAAAACTATTAAAATCAAGTTCTGATAGCCAAGCCCATTATAGCTTTCAGGCAAGTGCAAAACACCTCCACCCTCACCTTTGCTTTGCACCTGATACTGTACAGCAGAATCATGCATCAAAGCATTTGCAGGTCTGACCTTTGTTTTAATACTGATTGATGGATTTGTAACACCAGGATAACCAAGATTATTAAGCCCCTTTAAGGGGGTGTCAAAACTTTCTTTCAACTTATTATCAAATGATTTTTCGGCTTCTCGTACAGCTTGTAATATCTGCAAGTCATGTGCATCCACAGACTTTTCTGGGTCAACATGCTTGTCATAATATGCACGAAACTGAGAGGAAAGTACTCTATGAGCACTTTGAGAGCTCGATTGAAACTCTCCTGACTCTCTTTGACTATTATCTTGATCTGACAAACCTCTTTGCGCATCAATTGTCTTAATTTTAATCAGTCCATGTAGAGGATCACCTTTTAAAGCGAGCATGCCTTCTACCAATGGTTGAGGATTTGCAATTCCATTATTTGGATCTGTTTGTTTATTAGGATCAAGACAGTATGCTTTTATCTTAAAGTGAGTCCGCATCCGTTTAATCAAGAACTCGATTAAAGAGCTGGGCCATAACTCAACGCTAAATTCTATTGCATTCTCTGAGTCAGCACTTTCCTTTGCTTTTCTTTCAGCATTTTCTTTTGCTTCACGTGCCTCTTGGACTGCTTCTGTGTACTCAAAATATAGTTTTTTTATATCTTCTGGTTCATATCTAAGTCGCACCCCCACCAAACCACCGCTCCAACTTAATGCTGGCAGCATATGAATCACATGATGTATTTCATCATCTTGCACATCGAACCAGACATCTAAACTGGGCAAGAGGCTTTCCCATGAGGCCATATCTAAGTGTGGGATGTCTGTATCTTTGGTCTGCGATTTAGCAACCCACTCTAACCC
>JADFWU010000029.1 GCA_015234045.1 Magnetococcales bacterium | reverse complement strand
GATATGCGAAGCAGATCATCAGAGCAAAAATATCACCAGGGCTGGAACGGCTGATTGTTCAAATTTTAGACGAAACCACTATACTGAGCAGCTGGGAAATTTGACAGGCTGAACATTGATAGCACGATCTGGCACCAAAGAAGCAACCACCGCTTGCTGGCTCAAATCATTCTCAATGCGACGATTGTAGCCTCGCAACCAAACCAGACTACCCACCAAGCTCAAAAGACCAGCCAAGGCACCCAACCCCTCTGAAGCTTCCATATACCCCATGGACTGAAGAAGCGCCCTAACACCAATGCCCACGACAAAAAAGCTCACTAGTGGCATTCCATAGGTCAGTGAAGCGGCTTTGAGGAACTGACCCTCTCTCAACTCCAGAACCACCCGATCACCCACCTCGGCATTAATAGCATTATGAGCCCGAATCTCAGCTTCATTATTGTTGCGCCCACCGGAAAGCGTGCTACAACTGCTTTCAGCGTGGCAAGAGCCACACGCGCTTTTACGACCACTACGAACGATGGCAAACGCCCCGTCCAGTGCTACAACGCGTCCTTCTTCACGCATCATGGCCTCATCCTCCCCAGACTGTGATCCATAGAACCCCTTCAAGGAATTCCATCATATGGATCAATGTTGGTCGGAAAGCCGTTTCAATACCTAGCAAACGTCTTTCAATGGCGCTTACCTATTGAAAAAGAGGAGATTTCATCCTCTAGCTGTGAACTCAGACATCAAGCCAGACACAGCCATCTATTTAAATTCTCAAAAGCCATCAGTATTGGTTTAGCAAAAAAAACACCAAAAAAGAAAAAAGCCCAGAATCACAAGGGCTTTTTTTCTTCAATACATGACCCCACCACCATCCACAGTGGCAATAACGCCCTGCTACTTACCCAACTTTTTCAACTCGTTGTTAATATTCTGGCTCTCCTGCTTCTTACCCGCCTCATCGTTCCCCCCGAATTGGGAAAAACCAACGATAGCAGCAGCAGTCAAAGCAGCCGGAATACCGTAACGGACCAAACTGGGACGGCTTTTTTCAGTAGTCGTCACAGAAGCGTCCAGAGCAGACATAACCGAAGACGTGAGCCCTTCGGGATCAGGTAGTTGGAAGTTTTCAGCGATTGAGTCTTTTATTCTTGCTAACCGCGCCAACATTTGTTGGCAATGATCGCACTTGAGAAGGTGGTCAGTGAGCGGTTTGGCAAGAATATCCTCCACCTCGCCATCCAGATAGGCTGACACCAGTTCCGGATTACAGCTCATGAAACACCCCCTTTCTTTCCGTTAAACCAAATTCTCAACAGGTTTGTTCAAAACACAGTGAGAAATCAGTGGGCAGCTTGGCCCTGGCCATTTCCAGATTTCAGATAACCCTGCATTTTTTCGATGATCTCTTGTCGGCCACGAAAGATTCGTGAACGCACAGTGCCGATTGGGCAGCTTACTTCCTGGGCGATCTCCTCATATGTCTTTCCCTCAAGATCGCGGAGGATAATAGCTTCCTTCATTGCATCGGGCAAACCGTTGATCACCGCTTGCAGGTTCTTCAACATTTCACCCCGGAGGACTTGTCTCTCCGGTGTATCGTGGTCTTGCAACTGCGTAGCGATACGGTCCGCTTTTTCATACTCAATATCGTTGACCGGCACGCCTCGTCCCGCAGACATCACGTGGTTTTTGGCTGTATTGACCGCGATACGGAACAGCCATGTATAAAAGGCGGAATCCCCTCGAAAGTTTGCCAAGGCACGATAAGCCTTGAGAAATGCTTCCTGAGTCAAATCCTGCACCTTGGCAGGATCTTGAACTGTCCGGGAAATGACCGAGGCCACGCGCCCCTGGTACTTACGCACCAGGAGTTCAAAGGCCTTGGTATCGCCTTCTTTAACCTTATTGATGAGTAAACGATCTGCGTCACTCACCATTCGGCTCCAAATTCATTGACCAGTGCAAACGATAGACTGGACACCATTATTGACACCATTAAAAAGCAAAAAGTTCACCGGATCACACGATGATTTAATACAATTTCACACCGACACCGTGAAAGCTGACACTATAATCTACACTTTCTTACCGCGTGGGCCAACTGCGAATAAGTGACGGATGGAATTTTAAGGTTCATAATAGCGTTATAATATCCTCTTTCAATACGCATGACAGGGTTGTACTGTGATTCTGAATCATCCTGAAAAACCATTAAATTTCTCAGACTTTCTCGTAATCGGTGCTGGACTGGCCGGGATGGATATAGCCCTGCGTTTGTCAGAGCACGGTTCCGTTGTACTACTGAGCAAAGCCGAAGCCTGTGAGTCCAATAGCCGCTATGCACAAGGTGGAATCGCTGCTGTATTAAATCCAGATGATCGGCGAAAATCCCATGAAGCGGACACACACACAGCCGGTGTTGGTCTTTGCAATACTGATACCGTTCGCTTCGTGGTCAAAAATGGTCAAAAGGCCATTCAACACCTTATCGACCTGGGTGTCTCATTCACTAAAGACGAACAGAACCACGAGGCATACCACCTCACCCGTGAAGGCGGCCATTCAGCACGCCGGGTTATCCATAACGCCGATGCTACCGGCAAGACTGTTGTGGAAACACTGCTCCAACAAGTCAAAAAACACCCTGACATTCAACTCATTCAAAATCAGATCTCTATTGATCTGGTTACGTCCCATAAATTAGGACAATATCTGCCCGGCCAACCAAATCGCTGTCTGGGTGGTCATGTTCTTGATATTAAGACCGGCCAGGTTAACACATTTCGAGCGCGGTTTGTCATTTTAGCCACGGGTGGCGCAGGTAAAGTCTACCTGTACACATCCAACCCCGATATCGCCACCGGAGATGGCATTGCCATGGCTTATCGGGCTGGCTGTCGTGTTGCCAACATGGAGTTTATCCAGTTTCATCCCACCTGCCTGTTTCATCCTCAAGCCAAATCATTTCTGGTTTCAGAGGCCGTGCGCGGTGAAGGTGGTCGCCTGATTTTGGCAAATGGTGAAGCGTTCATGCAACGCCACGATCCTCGGGGAGAGTTAGCCCCGCGCGATATCGTCGCTCGCGCCATTGATTTTGAGATGAAACGTACCGGTGATGATTGCGTTTTTCTCGACATCACGCACAAAGGTGCGGAATTCATAAAATCCCACTTTCCAACCATCTTTGAGAAATGCGCGTCCCTGGGCATCGACATGACCAAGGAGCCTATTCCCGTGGTGCCCGCTGCACACTATACCTGTGGCGGTATCGTTACCCATCTCTCTGCAAAAACCGATATCCATGGCCTGTATGCCATCGGAGAGACAGCCCATACTGGTTTACACGGTGCCTGCCGTCTGGCTTCCAACAGCTTGTTGGAGTGTCTGGTATTCTCCGAAGCGGCCTATAAGGATATCGTTCGCCACCTACAAGAAACACCAAAAAGACCGCTGGAGAGCATCCCTCTTTGGGATAGCTTTGATACCACACCCTGTGAAGAGGCGGTATTGATCTCCCATGATTGGGATGAAATCCGGCGATTTATGTGGAACTACGTAGGTATTGTGCGCTCTGATCACCGCTTGGCTCGCGCAAGACGCCGCATTGAAATGTTGCGCCAGGAGATCAACCAATATTATTGGAATTGTAAAATCACGCAGGATTTGGTGGAACTCCGCAATATTGCCGTAGTCGCTGAATTGATCATTCGCTCCGCTCTGAATCGCAAAGAGAGCCGAGGACTGCACTACACCACCAACTACCCAGACCTGGACGAAGCGTGTAATAAAGATACGATTCTACCCATTTCATCACCATGACCACCTCGTTTCCACATGCCTTGCGCTTTAATAAAGAGCTACCCGGTGCGCAAACCCGATTTCAACCAGACACCCTGCCTCTTTATGAGAACACAGAATGGGATCTGCGTATCAGCGTGGATCAATCCCCGCTGGAAGAGGCGTTCTATATTACGTTTGATCAAGAATCACTGCTGGATTGCACCATTGAAACCGTGTTGCTCGAACATGCCCTCAATCCAGATAACGCATCTCGCCTGGATGTGGCCAACTACCCGGAATTGCCCTTTGTCCAACAGGAGTTGATTCACTTCTGGCAAGCCAGTCAAAGTGGCCGCCTAACTCTTGATATATTCCTTAACAAAGACCCTTCTGGCCAAGCTGTTTCACTGAAACAACCCGCACGCAACTGTCTTAGCACCTGCACCACAGACAACGGTGCCTTTGATTATCGGTTGGTGGATCTGGTTTTCTCACTACAGCCAACCATGCTGGATAGAGCCACACTCAATGGATTACGACAAGAATACGGCCTCCTTTTCCTGCTCTCCGTGCTGGGACATTACCCGGACCAACGCAACGTTCAACCCTTTATTGATTATCAAAACAGCCTCACACATCCCCTGCCCTATCCGCATATATTTACCACTCTGGAACAGATGCGTGGATTAGACTGGATCAAACCAGCCACCACTGTCCAAGCCGGTTTGCAACTCACCGAAAACGGTCAACAACAGTTTAACCGCCTGTGGCACGATGAGATTCCCGCTCTCATTCATCACTATGAACCCCTCAGTTCGGTCTCTATCCATCCGCCGGCATTGGGCGTACCCAATGGCTTTGATATCCGGTTACAAATGATGGAACACGACGGCATGGACCCAATTCGCGGGCTTTTTCTGCTCTCCTTCGATGCAGAGGCTGATTCCCTGTTCCATTCTGAGCGCTGGATTCAAGATTTCGAAGAGGGCAGCCTGTTCCAACGCCTCTACCGCCCCATGGCTTATATGACTGGATTTACTACCGAAGCCATTCAATCACTCAACCCTCTGCGCCAACTCATACAGGCCAGAAACCACTACCGCCATGAATAGCAACACCAAAAAATCGCTCCATATTCGTGATCCACTGGGCAACAACAGCTGTATTTCATTTGAGATACAAACAGAGTTAAAATCCATTCCCGTTGAGTGGATTCTGCACGCCCATGAGCCACACATTCCGCTCGTGGTAGAAAATGCGCTTCATTATCAAAGCCTACTGAGAATCATGAACAGTCCAGAACTGTGCCTTCGCTCACCTGTTCAGCTGCATGGTCAGGAAAAACCACTGACCAATACAGATACCATTGCACTGACACAACAGCACACCACCCTTGAACTGATACCCAATACTCAACAAGGACCAGGACTTCCAGAAGCCAACACCCTTCGGCAGTGGCACCAACAACTCTACCAAAGCAGTCGTCCCCTGATTGATCCCGCCATCACACGTATGCTTGACCTGAAAAAAAGGCCATTTATAGCGTGCAACGGTGAATGCATAGACACATTTTCACAATTGACCCAATCATTTGCACAGTGTCTGACCCCAAGCACTCAGAATATGCTGCTGTTTCGTGTCGCTCAGGCAATACACGCAACCCCCTTTGAAAACATCTCGCGCCTCAACGGTTCCACCCCTTTTCGCAACGGTGCGACCATGTGGCTGGTGATGGATCAAGGCGATGGTGGTATCTGCGCGGAAAAAACCGCTGCCCTTCTATTTATCTGTCATATTCTAGACATCAAACCCATCCATGTAGCTGGCAGTAAACACCCGCTGGATGACGATATTGATCACCAACTGGATGATTGGATACGCCATCGTAACCGCACTCCTCCCTGGATCGAACACCATATTCTGTTAATTCCACTGCACGATGAACAGTGGTTAGTGGATGTCACCGGCGGCAATGCCCCTTTGGTATTTCTCAACAGAGACGATGCTGCACCCTTTATGGAACAGGGTCTGTTTGCCCGTATGGCCTACCGACATGAGACCCTTCAACTCACCCCGCTGGATGAACCTGTTGGTGATGCGCTGTTACTGCTCTCTGAGTTCCAAACACCAGATGTGACCTGGGATCTGGTCATCACTCAAAAATTGGGTCTATTGATCAACAACCAACACCACATCGGCCTTTTTCCCGATTGGGGCGGCAGTCGCTCTGCGGCCTACCAGACCCACTACGCCGCTCTTGCTCAACAAGCTGGTTGGCCTGCACCACATTTTTTATCTCTCTCTGAATTAGACACCGTTTTGGATACTATTTCCCTGATAGACTCCCTCTCCCAAGCCGTGATCAATTTGCGTCACGCCCATCTACCACCTTGGTACACCGGCTCGTTTACCATCGTCTATCAACCGTTGCCTGGGTTGGTGCAGCGCCGCCTTCAGCTGGTCTCTTCCGACGTTACTCAATCCACTTCTGTTCCTGCTTAATTTTCCGATACATCTATCCATTCAATATGTTAACTTTGTTATTTAATATATATTTGCTACTGCGTTTTACCCTGGGAGCCACGATTTATGGAAGTCAGCACGATCCTGTACAGTCTTTGCTATTTTATCGCCGCTCTGATCCTGCTCTTTATCGCCCGTTTTATCTATGATCTGGCTACTCCATATGCCATACGCGACCAACTCACGACTAACAGCAGTACCGCTGTTGGCATCGTATTGGCTGGCTACCTTGGCGGTTTCATCTCGGTCATTGCCGGTGTTTTTACCGGCGGCCCTGCACCAGAACCGCCTTCTGTTTTCCGATTTATCCATGAACTGCCCTCTGTACTGCTCTATGCCAGCATGGGCATGGCTGCCTTGGTGATCGCTGGATGGGTGAATGATAAGTTTATTCTGCATCGTTTTTCGATTACCAGAGAGTTGATTGATCACAGCAATATCGGTGTTGCCAATGTATTGGCTGGCTCATTTGTCGGATCGGGACTGATCATCGCGGGCGGTATTTCCGGTAGCTTCTCTGCCGCTTCTTTTGGCCTGGCCTTTGTGCTCGGACAGGTCGGCCTTGTGGCATTTTCCATGGTCTATCGTCGGCTGACCAAACATGATGAAATGGGCCAATTGAGTAAATATAAAAACAGTGCGGTTGGTATTGCCTGGAGTGGTAATTTAGTGGCTTACAGCCTTATTCTGTCAACAGGATTGGCACGAATGAATCCATTTGGCACAGAGTCCCTGCTCAATCAAATGCAGATATTCTCCTTTTATGCACTATCAGGCATCATTCTGCTTCCGTTGGCTCGTGAACTGGTGGATCGATTCTTTATTCCAGGCATGCGTTTGCGGGATCAAATTGTCGGTCAACAAAATGTGGGGGTCGGCCTTATTAAAGCGACTTTGGCAATTTCAGTTGCAATCATGATTGTTTGGAGCTTTTAACGCCTTCCCGCTCATGCACACCTAAAGTGGCTCGCGGGCCTCTATTGCACATATTGACCGCAAAAACTGCATCAGGTAAATATCATGTCCGATTCAAACACTCTGCTGAATGGATTATTCAAAGCAGTCAGCTTTTGCATTAAAGCATTGGGACAGCTGTTTTTCGGCATTGTCATCATTATTATCGGCCTTGGTTTTTTTGAAGATGACAAACCCGATCCTGAAGAAGTCGCTATGGCTCAATGGCTTGAGGCTCCTGGCACCATGGGTTTTATCAATCTCGAATCCGTTCAAGAAGCCTTTAATCAATCCGATGATCTGGAAACATTCTATTGGAAGGTTAATGAGATCTTTGAAGGCGATCAACTGGTTCTACTCAGCACACAGATCCAGGAAAGACACGTCACGATTCAAGGCTGTGAAGACCTGAATAGAAATCAAGTCAGCTGTGACCCGCAGGATGACCCTCTCTTCCTGCTGAATCTGTTTCAAACCGAACAAGGCAGTGAAGTACCCGCATTGCTTCAACTCACCGGCATGGGCACCAATAGCCTTTTTAAAGTAAACCAGCCCTATCCTCATCCAGACAACCAGCCGATTTATCTACCCGAGCACTATTTTCTCAGACGGGAATCCATGGCTGAAGCAGCTATGAACTATCGGGAAGAGTATGTGGATGGTGACTTTATATTATTCATGGCCATGGATGATGATCTGTTCGAAAGCCATCACTATAAACGCAGAAAGTATCGTTCATCGGCCAACTTTATCACTCAGATCCGCCGTAACAACATGTACGAACAAGATATGGCCAATCGGCATGGCACCCGCTTTGGCAACAGCATCAACAACGTCTCCCGACAACGCACCAAATATTTTTCAACGGCCAAAACACGCCCGGGCTACGGTGCCAAACTGGCCGCCATGGACAGCCGTTCAACAGCGTGGCGTCTGCGTAATGAATCCCCATCACTTAAAACCACTTCAGCCAATGGCAAAACCAGATCATCCCGTTTCGCCTCTTCAAAAGCGGCCCGCTCCTACCGAAGCTCCAGCGGATTTATTGGATAAATTCCATACATGTCGGAACTGTCCTTGCTGCATGGGATCAAATATATAGATGGATGAAATGGGAAACAAAGTAAGAGATCGCCCATTTCATGAACGTCAGGAAGGATTATCTGATTTCACCACAACAGTGAATCGGGAGGGCACCATGCTAAAATTGATCTCAACCATCCTGACTCGGTTAGGCATTGCACCGGTGACAGACAAGCATGGTCTACCAGAGATATCCGGCACCCACTTTCGTCATGATGGACCCAAAACGCCCGAACAAACAGCGGCTTTTCTCCGCGCACTGGCAGAGAGCATCGAAGGAAAAATCCGGTCAGATAGTATGATGGGTTTGGAGATTCCCAAGCATCTTAACTGCACCATCCAAGCCCATGAAACACACAAAAAAGCCAAAGTACATTATGACTTCAAAATCCATGTTGATTGGTCAGTCCATCATGTAGACGACTTGTTAAACATGTCGATGGGTCATGTCATCCATCTATGACACCATCAAGCCCTTTGGCCGCGTACCAATTTTCTGATTGTTTTTTTCTTATGATAGGCATACTTGATCGCCTCAGGCATATCATCTACGCCGATCTTATCCTGAAGACCCGTAGGGCCGACTTTATGTGCGGGCCAATTTTGTTGTTTAATTGTAGCCCCGCAAGGGCGTATTCGAAGTCACAAATTACACTTTTCAAACTGGACGCAGTTTAGGGTCGCGTAAAAAATACATCATCCCAAGACATTCCCAAAAGGATCTACCAAAACTGGGTGCGGTTAGTGAAACCACCTCTAATAATTTCATACATAGAACAACAACTGATAAAACCATACAATAACGCAATACATTTGAAATTATCAAGCCGTATTTACCATTCGTTATATTATGATAAACAATAAATGAGCAATAAAAAACCTAAACTCAACTGTTTATCACAAAGTCAACAAATAAAAAAAGGGCACTGTCTACTACGACAGCGCCCTCTTGCACAGCAAAAGCTGCTAAAATTAAGTGGGATTAAAATAAGTGAGAAACGATCTACTCTTCTACCCCAGAAAGTAGAGTTTCAGTAAAATTCGGAATGTTAAGCGAAGCTTCAAGAACTCTGCTACCCATTCAAAATATTGATATAGCCTATCAAGGCGACTTTATCATTTCCAGCCAATTTACAGAGTCTAGTAAGATCTTACTAATTAAATCAGCTTATAGAGCACAGCTCTGGCCACAGCCTGCACCCTGTTGGTCGCTTGAAGTTTGCGACCAGCATTTTGTAAATGGTTGATTGCCGTGCGCTCAGAGATGGTCAGAATCATGCCTATCTCCCAGGATGACTTTCCTTCAGCCGCCCAACGCAGACACTCTTTCTCCCGTGGTGTCAACTTGATATTACGCACATGCATACACCCAGAAACAGCTAAATAGCGTTCATGTAAAAAGGGCGTTAGAATGTGAAACAGTGGGAACATACGATAGACATGTGTATCAATAAACGTTTGATCTATCGAATTGGATAGAAAAGTAAAAACAGCAATCTCACCATGAGCCCCATGGAATGGAAAACTAAACCCTGCACCGTAAAAGTCAAAATCATGCCAATCTGAAATAAGGGACAATAATTTTTTTGATCCCGTTTTTCGCCACTCTTCTACCTCATGATGCGCTTTCATATCGTAGATCAACGGCGTAGTTGCACCCCAAAGGCTTTTAAAGCGTGGACACACTTCCAAATGAAGATTTGCATATCGGTCAACGAATGTATCGGGCAGGTTATTGACCATCACGACTTGATGGGCGTTTTCCATTGTGTCTGGCAATTTAAGCGTATAGGCCACGTTATTGAAACCATACGCACCGCCAAGCTCTGCCAGGTATTTCTGAAAAGCTTCCGGTGTACCAAGCTGTTGGATCTTTTCGATCTGTTCAGCCACATTCATAAAACCAGCTCCAGTAAACTTAAAAAACACAGGCACAGGTATTTTTTTCAGACGCATCATATTTTTGCAAAACACGCACCTACGCCTATTTATACCATACCCCCACACTAGCATGGTTTTCATTTTCATCTGGACGCGCTATCTTTACGCCCATAGTCGCCTCATAGACTTTGGCAGGAATTACCGTCATCAGGTGCCCTATTTTTATTTACCCGAGGATACATAGTATGAGTGGATTCAATCGTGACTGCCCTTTTCCTATCAAAGCCAGTAAGGGTGTGACCATGGATATTTGCACCTGTGGCAATACCGACACCCCACCCCTATGCGACTGTTCCCACCAGTCCCATATTGAGCCTTTTTCTTTCACACCAAACAGCGATGACACACTGGAAGTATGTGGCTGTGGAAAAAGCGGCTCCCTTCCCTGGTGCGATAACAGCCACTCTGACTGTTTGTAGTCTTAATAGCGGCAAACACCTTGACGCACTGAAAACGAAACGTTATTTATTGGGCCCTCCTTGCTTCAATCAAAGGGCCGTTAGCTCAGTTGGTAGAGCAGCTGACTCTTAATCAGCATGTCCGGCGTTCGAGTCGCCGACGGCCCACCAATAAAACAAAGGCTTAGACAATTTTATGTCTAAGCCCTTTTTGTTTGAGTCACCACAGGGATTACCTGCGTCAATCTAACCAATATCCTTCAATACGTTTCACGGCTTCTTGTACATTATTCACTTCTTCTTCAAGTGTATCGATTAACAGTTGAGCCTCAGCTATGGATCCGGCACGTCCAAGTCTCTCCAGTTGTTCAGCGATAGAGCCCACCTTCATGGCACCAAATTGAAGGCTTGTGCTCTTAAGATTATGCGCCATATTTTCCAACGATCTGGGATCATTGTTGGTGAAGGCTTCTTTGATCGCGACTGTCCGTTCTGTCATAGACATCAATGTAAGCGACACTATTGTCTCAAAATCTTCCTCAAGATCAGCTTGAAGTTCCAGTAAGATTACTTCATCTAATACAGGGGTGAGAGTTGACGGCTCTTGATGTCGAACCAAGCTTGATGCCTTCCGTTCATCTCCTAACCAACGATAAAGGGTGCTGTGCAGATCTGAGCCTCGAACTGGTTTGCAAAGGTAGTCATCCATACCAGCCCCAAGGCACCTTTCTTGGTCACCTTCCAAAGCATAAGCTGTGAGGGCTATAACAGTTGTATGATGATGATTTTTATCTATCTTTTCTCTTTCTCTGATACGGCTGACAGCAGTAAGGCCATCCATTCTAGGCATTTGAACGTCCATAAAAATCAAGTCATAATCATCCTTGGCAGTGAGTGCCAATACTTCTAATCCGTCCTGGGCAAGGGTGGGATGAATTCCTAAACGCTTGAACATTTTGAGAATGACAATTTGGTTGATCGGATCATCTTCAGCAAGCAGAATGCGGGCATCTTTTGGAATATCAGAAGTAGGATGAAATTTGCTAATGACCTTTGAAGGCATGGCACTTGGTAAAGACGCAGGGTAATCATCCCCTGTGACCTTTCCGTTGATCGAATCTTCCAAATCTACAGGTTGTGCTGGTACTGAAAAGGAAAAACGGCTGCCTTTCCCCAGAAGACTTTCAGCCCAAATACGGCCCCCCATAATATTTACAAGTTTTTTGGATATGGCTAGACCTAGGCCCGTGCCTCCATATTGCTGCTGTGTAGTGGAGTCGGCCTGCACGAAGGACTCAAATATGGTGTCTATCTTGCTTTGAGAAATGCCGACACCTGTATCTTCAACGGTATAGATTAATGATGGTTCTGCTTCAGTATCTGGAGCAAGGCTCAGGTTGATTGTTACTGAGCCAGATGCCGTGAATTTAATTGCGTTACCAACAAGATTGATTAAAATTTGGCGGACACGTCGAAAATCTCCCTTGATTGCCGGATAAACATTTGAATCGATATGCCGTTCCAATGCCAGATTATTCTGTTTGGAGGCTGAATAGCGCATGATGTTGTAGATGCTTTCTATGAGATCTCTGGGAGAAAACACCTCATTCTGAATGCCCAATTCTCCCGATTCAATCTTAGCAAGATCCAAAATATCATTAATGAGGATTAAAAGAGCCTGGCCAGACTCTTTTATGATATCCATCGCTTCGGTACGTTCTTCCTGAGAGGTGGTCGCATCTACGAAATCTGCCATCCCAATAATGGCGTTCATAGGTGTGCGAATCTCGTGGCTCATTGTGGCAAGAAAAGCGCTTTTAGCACGATTGGCAGATTCAGCCTCTTCTTTGGCTATATTCAGTCTCTCTTCAATTTCTTTTCTTTCGGTAGCGTCCTGAAATGTGAATACAAGACCGGAGATCCCGCCGTCATGAAATGTTGGAGAAGCCGTGCAGCTCGCTGGGAATCGTTCACCACTTTTTCGGTGAAAAAAGCAGTCAAGAATTGTACGCATTCGGCCATCTTTAAGCGTTTCAACAATGGGATCGTTTTCAATGGATACAGGTTGATCATCCAACGTAGATGCACGCAAAACTTCGCAGGGATCTCTTCCCAGTATATCAATTACATCAACACCAAGGAGCTGCGCCGCAGAGGGATTTACAAAAATAATCTGACGAGAAGAGTTTATGCCAATAATACCTTCGGCAACAGAATCCAAAATACGGGTATTTTGTTCTGCCAATTCAGCAATCCGGTCCTCTGCCTGTTTTCTCTCTGTAATATCGAACACTACTGTAAGACAGAGAGGCTGGTCTTTTTCTGGTTGTCGTGTCAGCCTACTCTCCAGCAAACAATAAACAGGCTTGTCTCGGTTGTGTAGAAGCACTATTTCATCACACGCTCTTTCCCGATTAAATGCTCTGCGAAAATGAGAATCCAAATTATGCCGCATCTTTTTGGCAACAAACGGAAGGAACGGTTTATTGATGAGCTGATCCTTAGCTATTCCCAACAATTCTGCCGCTGCATGATTTGTTTCAATGATTTTATGCCAGTGATCCACCACAAAATATCCTACTGGAGAATCCATAAAAAGCAGCGAATATTTATTAAATAACGTTTCTAATTTGTCTCGTGTTAGTAGCAATTCCTCGTTTTGGGTGCGCAACTCTTCTTGGTAAATGTTAAGATTATCCAATGTATGCTGGAGTTGAGACTCAAGGACAGAAAATAGTGAGTCCTTTTTCTTGTATACCTCAATTTGTTGTTTAAGTTGTTCGACCTCATTCTCAATCTCTCGCTTTGATTTAGTCGTCTTGGCCATGACAAATCCGGTTCTGTTTCTGGGTGGAGAAGGTTAGCTTAGTTTACAAATAAAGGCACGATAATCCAAGAACAGTGTACTCTTATTGTGAGTAATTTGATACACTTCAGTTCTGGGGCATTCGAGAGAATGTTCTTTCGTCCCTCCTACCCCACATTGAGAATCTATGGCAACCGGCAAAAGCAAAAAAGACAAGCCTTCAACTACTCCCAAAATAGATTCAGACACCAAAAAAGCTGGGAAAAAGACTTCTGAAAACAATAAAAAAATATTTGTGGTAGGAATTGGGGCTTCTGCGGGTGGATTAGAGGCTTTACGAATATTGGTTGCAAAACTCCCTGTCAATGCGGCCATGGGTTATGTTGTTTTACAACATATGGCACCTAAATATCGCAGCATGATGGTGGAATTATTGGCGCGGGAAACCAATCTGCCAGTGGTAGAAATCAAACATAAGACACCAGTAATTGCCGGCACCATTCATATTACGCCACCCAATCATGATTCGGACATCAAAGGCGGAATACTTTTTCTCAAGCCACCCACCAGCCCAGTCGGACCGAAACCGTCCATTGATAATTTCTTTTCAGCTTTAGCAGAAGATCAAGGAGAACACGCCGTAGGCGTTATTCTTTCAGGTACGGGTTCGGACGGGGCTTTAGGCATGCGTGCGATCAAGGCGCATGGCGGTTTTACCATTGTACAAGATCCTGAAACAGCCAAATACAATGGCATGCCGTTAGCGGCCATTGAGACAAATCTCGTTGATCTGATCCTTTCCCCAGACAGAATTGGCCTCAATCTCCTTGATATTGTGATGGCTCCAGGGAAAGTACTGGAACTCATCGCTGATGAACAATCTGGTTTGTCCGGGCTGGACGAAATTTTTGTCCTGATCAGGAAGCGGACCGACATTGATTTTTCCAAGTATAAACAGACAACCTTGTGTCGTCGTATTGAGCGCCGCATCAATGCCACTGGGACGCATGATCTTTCTGATTATATATTGTTCTTGCGGGAAAATCCTTCGGAAGCAGACAGTTTAGCCAAGGATATTCTTATTTCAGTCACCGGTTTTTTCCGGGACAGAGAGGCTTTTTCTGCTATTGGTAACGCCTTGAAAGAAGCGCTTCACAATAAAGAGCCTGGAGATGAAATTCGCATATGGACACCCGGTTGTGCAACGGGAGAAGAGCCCTACTCTTTGGCTATATTATTATCGGAAGCACTGGGCCTGAAATTAGGCAGTTTTAATATACAGATTTTTGCAACTGACATCGACATGGATGCGCTGGAAAGAGCACGTAAGGGTATATATCTAGAGTCGTCTCTAAGGGAAATGCCGTCTGCATATGTCGAACGATATTTCTCCAAAAAAGGGGACAAATTCTATATCTCCAAAGAAATTCGAGAATTAGTGGTATTCGCGCGTCAAGATTTAGCAAAGGACCCTCCTTTTGTACGGGTTGATTTAATCAGTTGCCGAAATGTCATGATATATTTCAATCAGGAACTTCAGGGGCGTGTTTTCGCTTCTTTTCATTTTTCATTATCTTCAAGCGGTTATCTATTTCTTGGCAAGTCAGAAGCCCTGGGTCAGAGCGCTGATGTTTTTTCTACGGTTGATGCTAAACACCGAATATATCAGAAGAAAATTGGGGTAGGTGACCGTTTTGGGCGACGTTCACTGATGGAGCGCCCCCGACAAACCTGGTCTGGCGTACAAAAAACGACTGAACAGAAAAAGGTCAGTGTGGAAGAGGCCATGCGGACCACGATCATGCGGATATACGCACCAAAGAGCATGATCGTAGGAGATGATGGCTCTGTTTATCAGATCAATGGAGATATCACTGGGTATATGGTGCTCAGTTCTGGAAAAGGAGACTTAAACGTCACTCGTATGCTTATTCCTGAATTGCGCGGTGAGTTTTGGGCTCTGTTTTCCAAAGTAAAAAAATCAGGAGAATCTGCTGTTAGCTCTGTTAAACCGATCACTGTTGGAAATATAAAGAAAGGCGTTCGTATGGGGCTTCATCCCGCTACCCGCGTCTCTCAGTCGAGCAGTCTTTACCTTATTGGTTTCGAAGAGTTCGAAATCCCTAAAATAAATGATACAGGGGTCTCTGACAGTGTTATTGAAGGGGATGTCTCAAGGATTCCTGAGCTTGAACAAGAGTTAGTCGCTACCAAAGAACATTTGCAGACTGTTATCGAAGAACTGGAAACATCCAACGAAGAGTTGCAAGCTTTGAATGAAGAGCTACAAGCCTCAAATGAGGAAATGCAGTCCACAAATGAAGAACTGGAAACATCCAACGAAGAACTTCAATCCACAAATGAAGAACTGACCACTGTTAACGAAGAACTGCAAACACGTACCTCAGAGTTGATGGTGGCAAACTCTGACCTTGAAAATATGCAGAAAAATATTGGTTACTCTATTATCATTGTAGATCCCAAACTACGAGTAAAACGGTTTTCGCCAGCAGCCGTCAAATTTTTTGGTCTTGCTTCGGAAGATATTGGAGAGATCCTTACGTCTATCCCCTCTCACGTCAATATTGTGAATCTGAAGAATAAAATTAGTCGCGTTATTAGTTCTGGAAAAGAGCATCAGGAAGAAATTTTAACGGATAGGTTGGCTCTCTGGTTCAGAATTGTTCCTTACCACACCATGGAAGATAGAGTTGAAGGTGCGGTTATCGTTATCATAGACCAAACCGAGATTCGAAATATTCGTCAGGAACTATCCTACAATGAAAGACTGCATCAATTGGTCTCAAACTCCCTTCCAATGGGTGTCGCGCTTATTGGCACTGATCAGCGTATCCTTAATCTAAATAGAAAAATGTCGGAGTGGTTTGGACAAAACAAAAAGCTTCTGGGTGCAAGATTATTTACTGCGTTTGGGAAAAAGATCTATGATCGTTTGAAACCAGGGATAGATGATGTCAGAAAAGGTTTGTCACTGGAATTTGAAGTGGAGCATACCTTACCGGGTGTTGGATATCGTGTCTTCCGGATGCTGATGGAAGCCAGACGCGATGAAGAAGGTGAATCCACTGACGGATATTTACTGATATTTGAGGATGTGACAGAACTGCAAGCAGCACGCAAAGATTTAGACGATTCACGAGAAAGATATCGGACGTTAGCAGAATCAGGAATCCAAGGGGTGGTTATTCATCGAAAAGGTCAGCCTGTGTATTGTAACCATGCATTTGCGCGATTTTTCGGATACACCTCTCCAGATGAGATCACACAAATGAATAGCGTCAACAAGCTTCTGCCTTTGTCAGAGCATCAGAATGGATTTGCGAAATCAAGACTTTTTGGATCTGGACATGCCCCCACCATTCAAAATGGCCAGGGAATGAATAAAAGTGGAGAAACCATTAAGTTACTGGCATCATCCCGAGTCGTGAACTGGCAAGGAAAACTAGCAATTCAAACAGCAGTCATACCTTCGGTTGCCGAAAGTGAAAATACTAAAGAGCCTATTCTGGAATAAGACCAAGCTGAATTAACAGCTCAATAAGTTGCAGATAATCAACGGGTTTTCTGAGATAGCTGTTTGCGCCCAGATCATACCCTTGAGTGACATCGCGTTCTTCATCAGAATTGGTCAGTATGATGACTGGGATGTCTTTGGTTGCCTCTGTTTCCCGGATCTCTTTGAGCACTTCCAACCCATCAATCTTGGGCAGTTTCAGATCTAGAAGAACTAAACTTGGCTTATGAGATTCTGAGGCATCAGTTTTAAAGAGCAGGTCCAAGGCTTCTTGTCCATTTCTAGCAACTGAAATTTGCTCTTTTTTGACACCACTTTTTGTAAAGGCATGCAGTGCAATTTGTACTGCGGCAGGATCATCTTCTACCAATAAAATTGTGCTGTGTTGAGTCATCGGGTCATCACCTGTATTTCTGAAAATATTTTCAACGTACATAACAATACACTGAAGTTCATTCTCGTTCTCATAAAATCATTCCGGTTACCCTGCTTTGCCAAGGGTAAAATAAAATGTTGCGCCCTTTCCCACCATTGATTCTGCCCGAATCTTTCCCCCGTGTCGTTTTATTATTCTCTGGACAGTGGTTAACCCTATACCTGATCCTTCAAACTCTCCTGGTTCGTGCAGACTTTCAAAGGATTTAAACAAACGGTGTGTTAAACAAGGGTCAAAGCCTACACCATTATCCTGAATAAAAAACTCTCTTTCACCACTGTGATTTTTCTGCTCTCCAAACACAATATGCCCATTGTCAGATTTAGAAGTAAATTTAAGAGCATTGGACACCAAGTTTTCGACAACAACAGCCAGAAGGTCAGGGTCACCTCTGACCATTAAACAAGGGGTAATCGAAACGCCTATAGATTCTAATTTTGGATGGATGACTTTTGCATAAAGAATAGCATGTTCAACCAAGTCGGATAGGTTTACTTTTTCAGATCGCGTGGAAACACGGGTTGAACGCGCAAAGTTAAGATAATCGTTAACGCGTATCTGCATTTGTAGGGCGCTATTTCGTAGCCAATCCAGATACGCACGACCTTCTTCATCAAGGCCATTGCGATACTCTTCACAAAGAATGCGAGAGAAACCTATGATGTTGTTGAGAGGTGCTCTGAGATCATGGGCAACAGAATAGGAGAATGCGGCCAGTTCTTTGTTACTATCCTCCAGTTCCTGAGTACGCTTTACCACATGTTTTTCCAGATTGACATTTAGATCAAGAATTAATTTCTCAGCCCGTTTACGCTCAGTAATATCTGTGGTTATGCCCACCATGCGTATTGGCTGCCCCGACTTATCCTGTAGAACATCTCCTTGCTCATGAACAATTCTCTGAACCCCATTGGGTCGAACAAGACGATACTGGAGGTCATAGGGAATTGTTGAATTAGACAAAGATAAATTGGTCTTGCTTTGGACGACATCTCGATCTTCGGGGTGAATTGCATCCAAAAACATCGCGTAGTTGATAGTACAACTATTTGGATCCAATCCAAAAATTCGGTAAACCTCATCAGACCACAGTAGAGTATTGCCTTTAAGATCCCAATCCCAATTACCTAGATTGGCAATTGCTTGGGCTTTGGCCAATGCCTTCTCAGCTATTTGACGTTCATTTGCTTCTAATCGAAGTCGGGAATTGGTCTCTTCCAGTTGATATCGGGCAAGGTATAGATCCAAAAAAACGGTCACCTTGGCGATGAGGATTTCATTATTTATCGGTTTTTCAATATAATCAACTGCCCCCGAACGATATCCTTGCAAACGATGGAGATCATCTTTGTACGCTGCGGTGACAAAAAGAATGGGGGTATCTTTGATTTGATCAACCCCTCGAATGAGACTCGCCACTTCGAAACCATCCATGCCTGGCATAAGCACATCCAAAAGAATGAGCGCTAATTTGTTATCCGCTACGATGGATAGTGCCTCATTACCGGATGAGGCTTCCAGAATATCAGCATCTACGTCTTCAAGAAGACTCTGTAATGCTTTCAGATTAGCTGGTTGATCATCAACGATGAGTATTTTTGGAAGAGGCAACGTCATGGAATTCCTATAACAGTCATAAAACATGTAATGATTAATTTTTTCCGTGGCCCTTACTGAACAACCCCACCCAAGGTAAAGTAAAATGTCGCGCCTTCTCCAAGCTTTGATTCAGCCCGAATTGTTCCTTCATGTCGTTTGATGATCCGCTGAACTGTGGTCAAACCAATACCAGACCCCTCAAACGCTTCCGTATCATGTAATCGTTCGAAGAATTTGAATAAGCGGTGTGTAAAACGCGGATCGAACCCCATACCATTGTCCTGGATAAAAAACTCTTTGTCGCCTTTATCATTGTGTTGTACACCAAAACAAATATGCGCTTTCTCTATTTTTGAAGTAAATTTCAATGCGTTGGAAATTAAATTCTCGGCAACAACAGTCAACAGACCAGGGTCTCCCATAGCCATTAAACCGGGCGTGATTGTCGTTTTTACAGATTCAAATTCTGGATGAAAAGCTTTTGCTTGCAGAATCGCATTTTCGATCAGATCGGATAAGTTCACCTGCTTAGACTGGATTGAGACTTTTGTTGAACGCGCCAGGTTCAGGTAATCATTCACTCGTTTTTGCATCATGAGTGTACTTTTTTGCAGCCATTCAAGTTGCTCTCGTCCTTCCGTGTTGAATTGGTCCTGATATTCGTCAAAGAGGATGCGAGAAAAACCAAGAATATTATTTAGTGGGGCCCTAAGATCATGAGCGACAGAATAGGAGAATGCCTCTAATTCTTTGTTACTATCCTCCAGTTGCCGGGTTCGTTCCATCACGCGCCTTTCGAGATTGGCGTTCAGATCTCGGATTTCCTTTTCCGCCTGTTTTCGATCGGTGATATCCCGAAAAATGCCTTGAATAACTTGCTTGTCCCCTAAATCTGTTACACCGGAATGGATTTCAACAGGAATATGGTGACCACTCTTATGAACAACGACAATATCCGTTACGATTCCAGATCCATCTCGCGCATTTTTTTCAAAAATTCTTTTGTATTCCTCGGCTTTTTCAGCAGGATGTAGTTGAGCCTGATGCATGCCAATGATGTCTTTAACAGGGCGGCCCAGTAATTTGGCACTTGCTCGGTTAGCATCCAAAATCAGACCCGTACTTGCATCAGCGACTAAAATAGCATCGTTTGCATACTCCATTAGAAGGCGGTATTTTCTTTCTGATCGAACCAACGCTTCGTCAGCAAGTTGTTGATCAGTGATATCTTTTGACATGAGCACATAGCCAACAAGCGTGTTGGATTCATCTCGAATAGACGAGGCACGTGATTTAACGATTTTGTGCTGTGGTTCTGTTTTAATGACATGGTAGATATGAGAACCAGAACTCTGGATCTGTTGGAGTCCTTGAACAAACTTATCTGGATCGACATTTTCCCATTCGTGAACGTCCATCACAGTGCGACCAATAATGCTGTCTCGGGAGTAACCAAATATTTTTTCCGCGGCTGGGTTGAAATAGCGAATGACGAACTGATCATCAGTGGCAATGATGGATGTGTCCAAAGCAGAATGAAGTATATTGTCGAGATAAATCGCCTTTTTTTTAATTTCTTGTTTGGCTTTTAACAGCTCCTGTTGACTTATTCTTAGCATTTCCGATTCCATGAGATCTCGTATCATGGGATCAGAAATACGGAAGAACAATGCGGTACCTATACCAATCAGTATAAAGGAAATACCGAGCAAAATTCCTCCCGCATTTATGAATGGTTGCCGTATCTCTGCCAGGTCAATTTTTGCCACTACGCCTATATTGAGTACGGCCACAGGTTCGTAGGCAGCCAGGACGATTGTTCCCCTGTAATCCGGCGCGATATCGATTCCTGGCTGACCCAAGAGAGCGCGTCTCATGGGTTCGGCAAGGCGGTTTTTTCCTATGTCTTGATGAAAAAGAACAGGGCTTGGGATGTTTGAAATTTGATGGCGATGTCTGAGAAGAAAAAGGATCTTCTCACCGTCCAGTTTAGCCAGAGTAAACTCTCCAGTTTGTCCAAATCCTTCAAAATTTTCATGGGCTTCTCTAATCTGGGAAAGAGAAGCATTGAACGAACCACCGGGAAAATCCTGCGAGTATTTATTATTAAAACGAGCGATGGCCTCCATGAGTCGAGCACGGCTTTGTGCTGTTTCAACCAGACGCGCTGAGGCTTCTTCAAATGCAGTTTGGTACAGTTGAGTAAGCGTTATTCCACCAACCGAGATGGCCACGATGGCCATAATCAGCAGTAATGGAAGAATTTTTCTCCATTTGGTGGTAATACTACTCATAGTCTCATTCAACCCTCACGCAATGCTCGAGAATCAATGTTACCGTTTGTTTTTTCAAGGAATATTTTAATGTCGGAGAAAGACAGCGGTCGGCTGAACAGATACCCCTGCATATTTTGGCAATGGTGTTCGCTTAAAAACTGTCCCTGTTCCTGGGTTTCAACGCCTTCTGCAACTGTATCGAGCCCGAGACTATGAGCCATGGATATAATGGCTCGGACAATGGCAGCATCATCCCCATCCTCTGGAAGATCTTGCACAAAAGAGCGGTCAATTTTTAATGTATGTATTGGAAAACGCTTCAAATAGCTGAGTGAAGAGTAACCTGTACCAAAATCATCCACAGAAATGGTTATTCCCATCTCACGGATGGCATTCAATTTATCAATAGCATCATCCACGTCGGTCGCCATCATGCTTTCTGTAATTTCGACTTCCAGCAATTGAGGCGGGAAACCCGTTTCTACAAGAACTTTCCGTATATCGTCAATTATGTTGGCATGTTGCAGTTGGCGGGTGGAGAGATTAACGGATATTGGCACTGTATTTATTCCAGCATCAATCAATTCAACGCCTTGGCGGCAGGCTATTTCCAATACTTGTTGTCCAATTTCCCTTATAAGCCCAGACTCTTCCGCTACCGGGATAAATTCAGCAGGCGACACGATACCATGACCTGGTCGATCCCAACGTACGAGTGCTTCCATACCTATGGACTGACCAGAGATAAAATCAACCTTGGGTTGGTAGTATAGAATAAGCTGTTTATTCTCAACGGACTGCCTTAGCCCGCTCTCCAGGTCCATACGCCGCATAGCCTGCGAATTCAGCTCTTTTGTGAAAAAGGCGTAGGTGTTACGGCCTGATTCTTTTGCATGATACATGGCAGCATCAGCATTTTTTATAAGAGAGTCAGACGTGTTTCCATCGTCTGGATAAATGGCAATGCCGATACTTCCTCCAACCACAATGCGATGCCCATCTAATTTCATAGGCTTTCTCATTGATTTTTGGATATTATAAACCACATGAGAAACTGATGAAGCGTCATCAATGTCGGTCAAAATAATTGTAAATTCATCTCCACCCAAACGAGACACGGTATCTGAATCACGTACACAGGATTTTATTCGTCCTGCCATAATTGTTAATAGGTTATCTCCTGCCGCATGGCCAAGTGTGTCATTGATATTTTTAAAATTGTCCAAGTCTAAAAACAGCAGTGCTATTTTTTTCCTGTGTCGGTGAGCAGCAGTAAATTCATGTTCTAATCGAGTTTTGAATAAGGTTCTATTGGGTAGACCTGTCAGACCATCAAAAAAAGCAAGTTGTTCCAGTTTTTCCTCTGTGGCCTTCACCCGACTGATATCTGAGAACACACCAATACATTGGATGAGGTCATCCGTTTTGTCTTTGACTGTATTAATAGTCAGCCACTTTGGATACACCTCACCGTTTTTTCGTCTGTCCCAGATTTCTCCTTGCCAAAACCCTTCTTGCCAAACTTTTTTCCATAAATCAGCATAAAAGGCTCTATCATGCCGACCTGATTTCATAAACCCAGGATTTTTTCCCAACGCCTCATCTGAGGTATATCCAGTAATTCGAATAAAAGCCGGATTCACCTCAATTATTCTGTTTTTGGCATCAGTAATCACAATGGCTTCAGAAGTACTCTCAAATACTTGTGATGTAAGACGCAGCCGCTCGTTTACAGTACGCAATTCCTTGGTACGCTCCAGCACACGACGTTCAAGTTGGTCGTGTGCATTTCGGAGAATTTCTTCAGCTTGTTTTCTCCTGGAGATATCTCTGAATGTTAATACCAATCCAGAAATGTATTCCTCTTCGTATGTGGGAGCAACCACATATTCTACCAAGATCCGGCTACCGTTTTTACACCTAAACAGTTGTTCTTCTACTGTACGAACGTCACCATCTTTGAGTGTGTTCAGTATAGCAGAATCTATATCTAGAGTTTTATTATGATCAGTATCTTTTTCTTTCAAAATTTCTACAAGCGATTGTCCAAATAGTTCTTCACTCGTGAATTGCAACATCTTTTCTGAGGCAGGATTGGAAAAAACGATCAATCCAGATTCATTGGTGCCTAAGATACCATCTTCGACAGCATATAATATGCGCCTATTACGCTCTGCCAACATGGCAATTTGTTGCTCTTGATACTTTTGAGATGATATATCAAAAATCACTGTTAAGCTTACGGGCTCTTCCAGTATTGGATCGATTATTTTTTGACTTTGTAGAACACAGGGAACAGACTTTCGTTTATGAGGAATCAGTTCAAGTTCATCAGTGGCATTACTGCCGTCAAATACGCGACGATAATGATTGTTTAACGCATCAATTTCAGATCGGTTTATATAGGGCAACAGCAGTTTACCTAGAAGAAACTGCTTGGGCGTATTTAAAAGACGCGCAGAAGCTTGATTTAACTCAAGGATTGTCTGATGTTTATCCAGAACAAAGTAGCTTACAGGAGAATCCTCAAAAAGAACTGAAAACTTACTAAGCAAAGCCTCAAGTTTTTCCCTGGAGTGGACAAGCTCCTCGTTCTGTGAATGCAACTCTTCTTGGTGAATTCTCAAATTATAAAGAGTGCTATCCAGCTGCTTTTCAAGATCGTTCAGGCGCACATTATCCTTCTTGTAGGCATCCAATTGGGATTTCAGCCTGATAATCTCCGCTGTGACTTCTTGTTGGCTCTTTGTCGTCATATGTCTATCTCAATGATCTTGTTTAGGATGAATGGTAATAGATCAGTGATTTATCCCTGATGATGATGTAGTGCGTATTGTTGATATAATTCCAAGAATGACGGTTTTTAGTTTAGGAAAAGAAATCGGCTTTTGGAAAACAAGCACATCATCAGGAAGTGTGCCTCTTCTGGAGATTTCTTCTGTTTGTAAGACGGTTGAAACGATAATGTGGATCGACCGTAGCTCTGGATCATCCTTTAATTTTTGGATCATATGGAAGCCATCAAGATCAGGCATGATCAGGTCGGTGATAATGAGATCAGGCCTTTTTTTGGCGACCTGAACAAATCCATCCATTCCAGATTTTGCAGTCACAACATCCAGGTTCATGTCCCAGGAATGGAGGTGTTTTTGGAACACTGCGTGCATTCGAAGATCGTCATCTACAACCAAAACAGATACTGCTCTACGCTCTGGATTTGAATCCATAAGCTGCTGGTCTCGTTCACAAAGCAACTGGTCTACAGAGGCTTTAGTGATGCGTCGATGTCCACCTGGAGTACGCCATGCCTGGAGTAGTCCACTAGCAACCCATTTATGTACGGCCTGTGTTGATACGCCAAGTAGATCGGCAACCTGTTTCGGTGATAACGCCTCAATTTTCACGGTTCACCTAATATGTACTTTCAAATGTAGTGGAAGTAGAGGTTGTAGAGGATTTAGGGGATATATATACAGCAATATCTATATTTAGTGAAACAAAAAAAAATTGATCAGGCGAACAATAACCATTCAACATGTTAAATAGAGAGATTTCGACCAATAATTTTGTCAGGAAAAGTGCAAAATTTATCATTTCGAATTCAGGAAAGATGAATAGCGAGACGAAAAAACGCACAGTGACATAGCGATATTTTGAGGGGAGTTTACGTACTGGGATGAGGCTGACAAAAAGGAAGGGACCAAATTTTTTTTTACAATGAGCAACACAATATCAATGATAATCCGCGTTCACGAACAGACAATGCCCATTCGTGAACGCGTACAATCAATGCGTTAAGCAGCCTGCCTTGCGCCACCGCGTCTTTTATTGCGGCGCCGCTTGCTTCCAGAAGGCTTGGATGGACGGGAACAGGTATCACCACCAGGCCCACAACTCTTCTGAGATTTCCCGCGCCGTCCTCTGTAATTACGATTGTTCGGCTTGCTTGCGGTTCTGGGTTGAGCAACCCCCTCTGCGTGGAATGGATGCTCTTCATCAATGGGCACGACTTGCCGAATACAGCGCTGAATATCGCGCAACAAAGGGCGCTCAAGCACATCACAGAAAGAGATGGCAATACCCTCGGCGCCAGCCCGTGCAGTGCGTCCGATGCGGTGAACATAGTTCTCCGCCTCATTGGGCAAGTCAAAATTGATCACATGACTCACACCCGGCACGTCAATACCACGTGCAGCGATATCCGTTGCCACCAACACACGCACCTGACTCTTTTTGAATCGAGACAGCGCTTTTTGTCGAGCACCTTGGGATTTATTGCCGTGGATGGCTTCCGCACGGATGGCATTTTGCTCCAAATGCTTGGCAACACGATCCGCACCATGTTTAGTGCGTGTAAAAACCAAAGCACGCTCAATGGGATGCTCTTCTAACAGATTCTGCAACAATAACCGCTTTTTTGCCTTGGTCACGAACATGATTTTCTGTTCGATACGGTCAACGGTTGTAGCCTGCGGTGTCACCTCTACCGTAACAGGATCATTGAGCAATCCACCAGCCAAATCGGCGATGCTTTTCGGCATGGTAGCAGAGAAGAGCAGCGTTTGCCGTTTGGGTGGCAGTGTTGCCATAACCTTGCGGATATCATGGATAAATCCCATATCCAACATCCGGTCAGCTTCATCCAGAACAAATACTTCCAGTTTATCCAGACGTATATGGCGCTGGTTCATCAGATCCAGCAAACGTCCTGGTGTAGCGGTCAACACATCCACACCACGCCGCATGGTTCTCACCTGAGGCGACTGACCTACACCGCCGAAGACCAACCCCCGATAGATACGCATGCCTTTGCTACAATCACGAAAGCTATCGTCAATCTGAGAAGCCAATTCGCGGGTCGGTGTCAACACCAAAACCCGAGCACTTTTGGCAGTTGGACGCCGATTATTTTTGAGCAAATAATCTAAAATAGGTAGTGCAAAAGCAGCGGTTTTACCGGTACCGGTTTGAGCAATACCTAATAGATCCTTACCAGCCTGCAAAGGCGGAATGGCTTGGGCCTGAATGGGCGTTGCTGTCTTATATCCGAGACGTTTGATCGCATGCTGTATGGGTTTTGCTAGATTTAACTCTGAAAAGTCCAAAAGGTGATGTCCTTAGAAAAAACTTGGGGAGACTGCGGATGCGGGCGTTTGAGGCTCTTGAATGCAGCGCAATTACAATATCTAATCGCACACAGTGACGCTTTTGTGAACAGAAGTCAAGCGATCAGTATGTTTTTTGATTGATTATTCTATTCTATTGACTTGTATATGCCTCTGTCCCCTATCATCAACACGCTATACATCAACATGTGGATGCCACTCTTCATCCGGCAACAGTGCAGACAAGCTGATTGTTTCTGCTACCATTATCGATACATCATTCACCTCTGTATCGACTGTATTGATATCGCTGAGAACCAAAGTCTCACTACTATATTCCTCTGATTCAGTCTGTAGAACCACATCCAACCCATCAGAACCATTGAAAATCTCTTCAATATCCAGCGTAGTATGATCAATCGGCTCAACGGCATTGTCCATAGGCAGTGCTTCAATATCGGTGGGCAGAAGAACGCTATCCACCAGCGGATTGGTGAGATTAATTGCCTCAGCCGCACTCTGTTCATCCACCAAGATAACCTGCTGCGCCAGCGTTTCCGTTGACACATCAAGTCCAGCCAGAGGTGCGACTGCATCTGTGGTGATATCCACTTGAGAGCTACCGGTTTCAGCATCCCCAACAATATGGATATCCAACTCTGCAAACTGTCCGTCAACACCACTGGAGTATACAAAACTGCCTTCCGAAAGCACTGTTGCTCCGTCAACGGTAAAATTGACTGTTTCCGCATCCAGATTAATGGATTCAATACCATGTGCGTTCAATGGCTTCAACTCACCAGGATCAGTAACGCCATCACTGTCCAAATCCTGCCAGATCATCAGACTATCAAACGCACCATCTCCGGCATTGATCACTTGATCACCGTTATCATCCAACGTGCTCAAAGCTGAGAGTCCACTATCGTGACCAGCGGTAAAGAATTCAGAAAGCATTTCGGTGATATCATTGATCTGGCCATCACCATCTTTATCCATAACCAAATAACCATCATCTGGCCCTGCCCATACTTTGGCACGCATGGCATTCTCCGGCACCATGTCGAAATCGTTGTCCAACCCCTCGGTTGAAACCAGATTAATGCCATCACCATTGAGATCAAATACAATCGGATCAGCGGCCATTGGCATTGATACCGTATTGGCCACTTCGGTAGCGCTTAATGCACGATTATAAATACGAACTTCATCCATCTGACCAGTATATTGCTGATTGGTTGCGAATCCACCACCAAGCGAGTCCTGATCACCACCGAGCCATAATCCATTAGGAGCAATGGTTAGCGCTGATGTAGACGCTGTTGTCCATTCTGACTGGAAACTACCATCTGCATAGAATTTGATTGATGCACCAGTACGAACAAAGTGTAATGCATGCCATCCACCATCATTCAAATCTGATCCGAATGTGAATGAACCACCGCTGAACAGCATCCTGATGACTCCGGCATCATGGATCGGCAAAAACGCATTGAAATTACTCGTAGTTGCACCACTCATAAAATGTTTGGTCGATCCGGTATCTGTAAACTTAGCCCAAAAACTGACAGTAAAATCCGTTAGACCATTCATTGCCGCATGATCCAGTTTAACCAATCCGTTTGTCGTACCATCAAAGCTGATGGCGCTATTCGCATTACCAAAACGGTCAGCAACCTGGGTTATTCCAGAATAGAATGTGCCACTGTGACCATTGCCACTGCTATCCAGGGCTGTACCATCAAATGTATAGCGTGCATTCAGATTGCTGGCACCCACCAGATCCACATTAAAATTGATCGTATTGGCTGACGTACTCAGCGCCGTTCCGTCATGCACCTTGAACGCAAACGCACCATATCCATTACCACTGGTGCCTGGATCAGGCGTAAAGGTAAAACTATTGCTGTTGATCTCTGCCAGTGAGATAGAATCACCAGCATTGATGAGGGTAGAACCGACTCTCAACGTACCGGAACCGATGGTCGAGATAATCTCAATGTGATCCAACGCATCGCCATCCGCATCGTTAAACCCAAGATCAGACAGCGCAATGGTTTGACTGGTATTCTCTATGGCTGTGATGGTGTTATCACTGGCCGTAGGTAGTGTATTTACCTCAATTAATACATCCTGAGTCACCGATGCAGCATTGCCGAGATTATTGGTTGCCTGAACTGTCACCGTTCGGGTCAACACGCTGGGCGTTGTCGCATCGTTCGCAAAGGCAATGTTGTGCATCAATGCTTGAACTGCATCCGTGCTGGCTGCACTGTTCAGACTCACGGTCAACGCCGCACCATCCACACCACCGCTGAATGTACCAATCGCCGTGGAACCGTAATAAAGATCACTACCAGAAATATTGATCTGTCCAGCACCCGTGCCTTGATCATTGATTGTCAGTTGATCATTGGCCGTGCCATTACTGCTCACCGCTGCGGTAACCACACCACCATCCCAATTTGTTACAGCATGATTGGTCAGCACCACACCCTGAAGCAGGGAAACAGCACCACTGCCTTTCAGGAAGGTGACATCCTCCCCGGTTTGAACCTGACCGCTATATGTTGTGCTAATCTCATTCGCTGTTAACGCACGCGTGTAGAAAGAAAGCTCATCCAGACTGCCATAGTACTCCTGGATAGACTGATCTATTGCATGGGCACCAAGACGGAAATCGCTATCGTAAACCGTAGTATCCAAATTAATGGCCGATACCGTGTTGGTAGCAACCTGTTCACCATCCACATAGATTTCAAGCTGATTACCAGCCCGTTGGAACACGCCATGATGCCACTGACTATCAGCAACCTTTTGATTAGTCCAATTGACTGCATCATCGTAATCAATACGGAATTGCATGGTATCGTTTGAACCAGGATAGCCAAAATAGACCGTAGGACCGGTGTACGGATCAGAAGAATCCATCACCATGAGCGCACCACCAGCCGCAGCATGACTGCCCGACTTGTACCACATGGAAATAGCAAAATCGTTCAGATCGAAATCAGCTACGGTTTTGGGAATATCAATGTACTCATCCGCTGTAGTAAACGTATAGGCAGATGCGGCATTACCGAAACGATCTGTAGTGGTAGAGACGGCTACTGAACTGAGCACGCCATCATAGCCATTACCCGTGCTGTCTGTTGCATTTCCATCCAATGCAAAATGGGCGCGTAAATCAGTAAACGTCGGGTTGATCTGTTCGAAATAGAGGCTTGGGCTTAAGGTATCGACAGTGGCTGTAATATCGGTATCCACCAGAACCGTGGCTGTTCCTGAGCTGTATTTATTCCAAGCGACACTATCTACCTCCACGATACCATCGTCATTCCAGCTGCCATTATCGGTATCCAACAATGAAAGCGTATCTGTGCTGCTACCCGTAACAAACAGCTGATCAGTGGATTCAGACAAGCTCGTAACATCTAAAGCATCAAAACTCAGCGCGTGATTTCCGCCCACCATTTCGATGATTTCAATGCCGTTCAAGACACTATTGGCAACATTGGTCAAATGGAGAGAAGCCGTATCAACCGTCAATTGCAGCGTATCACTGCCAGCGCCACCATCAATGGTCGTGGTATCCGCACTGTCATAGATCAGCGTGTCATCCCCTGCCCCAGCACTGAGCAGATCATTTCCCGCACCGCCATCCAGCGTGTCATTTCCTGTGCCACCGGTCAGCGTATCATCGCCATCCAACCCACTGATATTCGAATGGTATATGGTGGCTGTCAGTGTGTCGGCACCTGATGTACCTACCAAATTGGCTACAGTAACCGTTGAAGAGGGCGAACTGGTCACTGATTCCACCGTGCCACCATCGTCCACATAGTCAACAACAGCCCGGACCATCGTGCCGATATCGCTATTCTGGGCGACATAACTCGCCGTTGTTTCGCCTGAGATATCTGTCCAGACACCAGCGTCACCAACACCTTCCAGACGCTGCCACTGATAGCTGAAATCACCGAGACCATCCGGTTCAACAAAAGCAGTACTGTCCACAGTCAGTGTCTCACCAGCACTGGGTGTGCCTGAGAGGGTCAGTGAACCTGAATGGGCATCCTGAGCAGGCAGAACAGTGAGTGTAATCACTTCATCTGCTGTTAAAACCTCTGTGACAACAACAGCATCTTGACCAACGGGTTCATTTTGCGTTGTCCGAATAGTGAAACTATCCGTTCCGTTAAAGTTGGCATCGGGTGTATAGCTCCAAGCACCTGTTGTTGCATTGAAACTGACGCTTCCATTTGCAGCATCTGCCTGCAAGGAAAGCCTTACGCTATCCCCTTCATCATCAACGGCCTGGATCGTACCAGTCAGTGGGCTGTCTTCAGCGGTAAACAGTGTCTCGGATTGAGTGATTTCAGGCATGGGCAGATCGACATTGGTATCAATCCATGTAGAACCGCCCACAAGCGTACCATCGACTGAGCCAGCCTGATCAGTCACTACCGTGCCTGATCCCTCATTCATATTCCAATAATGCTGCAAGCCAGATTCACTGCCACTCAACGGCGCATGCAGATTGCTATTGATCTCATCCTGCGTCAGCGCTTTACCCCAGAGACGTACCTCTGCGATATCACCATCCAAATCAGGATCGACTGTCCAGCTACTGTGTGCTATAGCGTTGGTGCTGCGGGCAATGTTCCGGATATTCATACCAGAGCTGACATAACCCTGCTCAACGCCATCAAAATAGATTCGTCCACTTCCATCACCATAGGCAACAGCCGTAACGTGGACCCAAGTATTCAGTGGCAACACATCAGCAGAGACTACCTCACCCTGTACAGCCGACCCGATACGAACATTAAGAACGGCCTTGCCAGTATTTTCATACAATGAAAACAGAATATTATCGCTACTTGGACCATTACCAAGTTCAAGGAAACGGGACCACAGCGTGGTGTTTTGATCCAGCTTGACAATGGCTTCCACAGTAAAAGCTGTTGGCACAGTGGAGACGCTTCCAAGCGTGACATAATCGCCATTTCCATCAAACCGCAGTGCGCCACCCAAGGTATTGACCATCATCGGCTCGGCACTGTCGCCCACCACAGCCGTACCCAACTGACCATCAATTCCATCAACAACCGAGTTGGTTACAACACCGTTATCTACACTATTAAAATCATAATGAACCAGCAGATTATCTTCAGCACCGGTCAACTGAGTTTGGTAGCTACTGAGAATTTCTGAAGCACTCCGTACATCCCCCCAGATACGAACCTCATCCAACTGCCCATCAAATGGCATATTGAGATCACTACCAGTATCCCGATTTCCTATTAATATATCTGCTGTAGAATCAAAAATGTCTCCGGTATAACTGGCTGGTGTTCCGACTTGAATACCGTTCTGATAGACAGTTACCGTATTGGCAGCGTCATCAAAGGCAACGGCAATATGATCCCATTGACCGATAGTCAAGTTGGCATCTGAATGATAACTCAGCGCTTCTCCATAACCCAACTCTCTGAGCGTCAAGATAAAATTGCCGGTCTCATTGATCCAAACTGCAAAAGCACCATTACTGATTGCAAATTGATCCTGTGACAAAATAGCCTGTGTAGTACCGGTGAGCCGGTCCGGATTAACCCAAAACTCCATGGTAAAATCGCCATTCACCACCATATCCGATGAGCCAGGAATGGTGATGTAATCATTCACACTGTCAAACTGTGCTACTGACTGTGTGTAATCAGTAGACGCTGTCAACACTGGTGCCATATTGACCGATGAAGTCAATGCGGTATCACTGAATGGGCTCCGCTCGCCGGTAGAATCAACGGCAACATCAGTCGTGCCATTGGCACTGCCGTCAGATCCATCCCAAGCCCGCACGGTAATGGACGCATCACCAGCAGATCCACCTGAAGAGACAAAGCGTACCGCCGTCGTACTATCCGCACTCAACAGCGTAGCGGCTGATTCAGAAATCGTTGAAAAATCGGTCCAATCAGTACCATTGGTGGTGAATTGCCAAACACCTCCACCAGTGCCGTTGTCGAGCCCAGTCACTGCAACACCTGGATCCGTTGTTTCCACATCACTGGCAAGACCACTGATCAGATCCGCCACCAGCATGGTTTGTGTACCTGCTGTTGATCCGATCACCGTTGGTAATGTACCGGAAAGTTGCGGCGCATCATTGACCGATTGTATGGTCAGATTGACCTGTTGATCAGAAATGAAATCACCTTGGCTAACCCGAACCGTAAAGCTGTCAGTGCCGCTGAATTCACTATCAGGCAGGTAGCTCCACCCACCCGTTGATGTATTCAGTGTCAAAGTGCCATTGGTCACATCAGATTGCACCGACAGAGTAAAGGCATCTCCTTCGCTATCCACAACCTCAATAGTGCCAACAAGGGTGGCATCTTCATCCAAAGTGACACTGTTGGTACTGATTGAGGGTGCGTCAGGCTGGCCAGAATCTGTCCAACTGGTTGCACCATTCAATGAACCATTGGCACTGCCAGCACTATCCGTAACCGAGCTACCACTGCCTTCATCCAACTTCCAATAGCCGACCAAATTCGCTTCACTGCCGGTGAGCGTCTGTTCCATGGTGCTCTGAAGCTCACTTTCAGTACGGATGTCACTCCAGAAACGGACATCAGCGATATCACCGGAGAAAGTAACGGTCTGTTCCGAATCATTACCGATGTAAAATCCGCCTGTTGGCACGGTTGGCGCACCAGTTGTGTTTCCACCAGTGGCACTTAACGCTACACCATCAGCAAAGATCTTCCAGGTACCTGAATCACGTTCCAAGGCTACATGCACCCAAGTATCAGCGACCAGGGCATAATCGGTTGTCAGCAAGGTTTCAACACCCGGACGACCAGCAGACAGATGATACACACCGCTACTCTGTCGCGCCGCGTAGAGGTTATAGCCATTGGATAGGGTGGTACCAACTTGTAAGAGGTTCATATTGGTTCCGGTATCCACGCCATCCCAACGGAACCAGCCTTCCAGCGACATGTTATCGACCTGGACAGAGGGCATGACTGTAGCAATAACCGCCTGATTGAGATTGGGTTTTTCAATCCCAGTCAATGTAGTCAGAACCGTATCCGCTGCATCCACTGCGGTAGAAGCACCAAGGGTGCCGGATTGATTATTACCGGATTGATCAAGAACCTGACCATTGCTCACGGTCTCAAAATCATAACTCAAGACCTGATTATCGATATTGGTCGGTGTATTCTGATAGTAGCTGTCAGCAATCTCAGTGGCAGTACGCACATCACTCCAGACCCGCACATCATCCATTAGCCCTTGGAAATTGTCATCGCTAGAATCCCAAAGATCGTTACCGAGCAACAGGTTGTCATTGAGAGAGATGGCATTGGTATGGGTATTGGTAAAGAGGCTCTGACCATCCAGATAGAACGTTCCCGTCTTGGCACTGGCATCATAACTAAGCGCCCAGTGATGCCAACTGTCCATTAAGCTGGGATTGGCAGGATTGCTGGAAGTCGGATCGAAATAGACGTGACTGCCCGCCAGACTTAGACCAATCTTCTGCGACGGATTGAAGCCCACCCAAAACTGGGTATTACCACTGCTCGCAGCCAACACATCATAATCAAATGTCTCATCACGATAGAACCAACTCTCAATCGTGAAATCGGCTCCGGTCAGGGTATAGTTGGTATTGATATAGTCGCCTGAATCAATACGCATGGCATATTGATTGCTGACAGTTGGACGGTAGTTGAACAGTTTGGGATCAGCACCATCACTGGCAGTACTGGACCCTAAAATACCGTGATTGCCATTGCCGGATTGATCCAGAATCTGACCACTGCTGGCAGATTCAAAATCGTAGCTGAGAATTAAATTATCAGGGTTTATGGGTGTACTATTCGCATAGCCTGCAACCACTTCTTCCGGTGTACGAACATCATCCCAAAGACGGAAGTCATCTAACAGACCATTGAAACCATCACCACCAGAATTCCAATCATCATTTCCAATATAGAAGGTATTGGTCTGAACCAGTGACGTGGCATGGGTCTCGTTTATCACCTCCTGACCATTCAGATAGACGATGCCATGATTGTTCGGCGCATCATATGTCACAGCCAGGTGGTACCACTCATCCATCATGGTCGCATTATCAGCATCAAAACTGGAGATATCCTGGGTAAAAGTCTCTCCCTGAATATTCATTACCAACTGATTGGACGCATTATACGAAACATGAAAACTGTTTTGATCTCCTGATTGTGACATCAGGACATCCCAGAGATTCTGCCCTTCACGATAGAACCAAGTCTCAGCTGAGAAGGAACCAGTCACTGTTACAGAAGTTTTCAGAAACTCACTGTCCGCAAACCGAATAGCTGACAGATTTGTAACCGGAATCACAGGACTGAAATGCACTACCTGATCAAGATGATTGTTCAAAGCAACCGGTTGAGCTGCATCATCTACGGTATCGGAACCCAGCGTTGCGGTATTGGCATTGCCAGAACGGTCCAAAACCTGATCACCGGTGATTGATTCAAAATCGTAGTGTGCCAACAGGTTATCATTGCTAATCGGTGCTTCCTGCTGGAAACTCTCTGCAATTTCATCACTCGTGCGTGCATCACCCCAGATGCGGACGGTGTCCAACTTACCTTCAAGAGGCACATTGTATTCTGCGCCGGTATCACGGTTACCAAGCACAATCGGTGCAGTGGAATCAAACACCTCATCGGTATAGCTGACTGGATCACCCAGTTGAACGCCGTTTTGATAGAAGGTCAGTGTGTCGGCACTATCATCAAAGACGATGGCAATATGCGCCCATGATCCAATGGAGAGTGAGGCTCCCGTGTTGGCAACAAGCGTGCTCTGAGAACCATCATTTCGAAGTGCCATTTTCAGATTGGCACCATCGAGCCAAACCACAAACGCGCCATTGTTGCTGAGTAGCTGATCCTGGGCAATTAGCCCCTGGTTACCGGTCAAAGTATCTGGATTGACCCAAAACTCCAGCGAGAACGAACCGGTCAGATCAAGAGAATCACTATCCGGGATGGCAATATAGTCATCCACACCATCAAACTGCATGACACTTTGCGCGACATTGGTGCTAACGGTCAGGTCTGGCACCATATTGACCGACGTAGTGAGTGTCGCGGTGCTGAATGGTGATGTACCGCCTGTCCCAGCAATATCAACCCCAGTGGAACCATTATCCAGCCCATCAGATCCATCCCAAGCACGCACGGTGATGGACACATCAGTCGCATCATTATCAACCGCAACAAAGCGTATTGCCGTCGTATCATCTGCATCAAGCAGTGTGGCGCTGGATTCGGAAATGGTGTTGAAAGAGAGCCAGTTAGCACCATCAATGCTGTACTGCCAAACGCCCTCACCGCTACCGCTGTTCAGGCCTGTGACTGCAATACCGACATCCGGTGAATCCACATCACTGATCAGACCATCGACCAAAGTCGAAACCAAAATTGTTTCACTACCATTGGTGGAGCCAGCAACAACTAGCATTGAACCTGAAAGGATTGGTGTATCGTTGTAAGCACTATTCAACGCATGAACGTAGATAGATCCAGAGTTGCTACCGTTATCATCATCTCCGGTAGCACCGACAACCAATTGATCGCCATCCACTGCAATAGCACCACCAAACAGATCCGCAGCCACACCATCTGAAGCCTGTTGTGTGGCGACATAGGTCCAACCACTACTGCCCTTTTCAAAGAAGTAGATACTTCCTTTATCAGCACCACCGGTATCATCCCGGCTGTCACTGACAATAATGGTGTTGCCTTTGATGGCTACGTCATCCCCAAAACCGATACCCGATGCATCAGGATCTGCCAATATAGCTGTCTGATCCCAAGAGCCATCACTCAGCCGTTCGAAGACATAGGCTGCACCCTTGTCTGTGCCATTGGCATCACCACTTGGTGTAGTAAGTACTGCCAAACCACCGGAGAGCGCTACACGATAACCGAGACCATCACCATTAATCAGTACATCAGCAACCAGTTTTGCAACTTGGCTCCAGGAACCATTTTCCTGTTGTTCAAAGATATAGGCCGCACCAGCGCTTGGCGTATCGTCTGCACCATCTTGTCCCGGTGCAGAAACGATCATGCGTGTGCCATCCAGTGCTACGGCATAACCGAACTGGTCTGAGGCAATCAAATCAGAAGGCGCAACAATTTCCGATTCAGTCCAACTGGTTTCAGAGGCTTTTTCAAACAGATAGACCGCACCCGTGGTATTGGCACTCACCGCACCAACAACGGCTGTAGTGCCATCGACATCCAATGCATTACCAAAACTCTCTCCAGCACTGCCATCAGAAGCGGTTAATTTCGTGGTTTGAGTCCAAGAACCATCGGTTTGTTTGGTGTAGAGATATGCAGCACCGGCATTACTGCCTTGGTCATCATCTCCAGTGGCAGAGATCAGCGCCACATCACCGGAAACCGCAACCGCCTGCCCGATATCATCCCCGGCTTCTGCTGCACTCGGAACGAGTGCTTCAGTTTCAGACCAGGAACCGGAGTCATCCATCTCGTAGAGGTAAACCGCCCCTGTAAGGTTTGCAACCGTAACCTGAGATTGACCATATGCCTGTATTTCATTTAATGCAGCGCTGGAACCATAATAGCTGTCAACATAGAATTTGACGTACTGCCCTGCAATTGGCGTGACATTATAGGTGTAGAAAGGATGCGTGGTTAAGCCACGTGGATCTGATAGAGTGTTGTCCACAACAGTGGTCGCAGACGTTGATTCACCCCAAATCTCAATGCGAAAATCTCTTGTACCCCGATCTCCGTGGTGACGGTTATCCGAATTCATAACCTTGAGTTGAGAGATTAGATACTCCTGGCCAAGATCTATGGTTACCCAGCCAGTTTGACCATTATTAGTCTCCCAAATCGCATAATATTCATCAGTGAGATTGCCGTCTGTGATACCACTAGGATGAAAATAATCCATATTTCCATAATAACCTGAAGCTGTAACAGGCTTATTCTGTGATACCAGTGAGACCGACCCACCAAACGCTGTCGCCGTAGAATCATAATCCGGAGCACCAGCAATGATCACCGAACCGGAAATATCCACATCCGATCCCAACAGATCGGAGACATCACCAGTACTGGCGGTCAGTTTGGCGAGTTGATCACCAAACAGACCAACCTCAACATTGGCGGTAACAGTAGTACTGCCTGAGCTAAAGGCACTGTAAGCATCACCGTTTGAGACATCGATATTTTCTGTACCAGAGGCCAGCCCATCGGATTGATCCCAAGCCTGGAAGCTCAGTGTTACCGATCCGGCATAGGTATCATCCGCTTGGAAGCGCACCTGTGCATCTTCTGCCAGCAAAGTTGCTGCCGATGTGGAGACATCACTCAACACATTCCAGCTTGAGCCACCATCAGTACTAAATTCCCAATACCCATTGGTGACATCCGCACCAGTCACCGCAATGCCCATCACATCGCTATCCTGATCCGTGACCAAACCACTGGTCAGCAGTGTTTGCACCGCGACACCGGTTGGATCAGGATCAAGGGCGTGTACCTGCCACGTGGCTGAGGCTGTATCCGATGTCATCACCGGTGCAAAGTTGGGTGTTACCGTGATACTGGCTGTGGCAGTATCCAAGGAGAGCAGTTTGCCATCATGGGCTTTATATTCCAGCGTTGTGGTGCCATTCCAATCAGTATCTGGAACAAAAATCAGTCGGAACTGACCATCAGTAACCGTGGTATCCGCAGCATCAATCACATCACCCAGCGTTGTACCATCACTGGTCTGATAGAGCGTGCCATTGCTTGGCAGTGCAGTAATAAGGAATGAGAGCGAATCACTCTCGGCATCCGTTCCACCCAAAGTCACCAACTGTTGATTATTGGTGGCCACTGCATAGAGATCCCCTGCCCCAACACCAGATTCCGGTGGTGTATCTACATCCACCGTGACTGTTGCGCTACTGGTATCTCCTTCACTATCGGTAATTGTGTAGCCAAAAGAGTCTGTGCCAATAAAACCAGAGGCTGGCGTATAGACCAAACCGCCGCCTTCATGATACGTCACCATGCCACCTTGAGCGCTGGTGCTATCCTTGCCGGTGATTGAAATGGAATCACCATCCAGATCAGAATCGTTATTCAGCAAGTTCAATAGGGTTGTGCTAATACCATTTTGCACCACGATGGCATCATCCACCGCAGTTGGCGCATAGTTGACCGTTGTTGCACTCTCGGCTGAAATGGTTTCAGCTGTAAGCCGTAGATCAGTATACGAAACAGTGACCTTAATCAAAGCGCCCGGATCATCCACACCCAACTGATAAATACTGTTGGTTGCGCCGGTAATAACACTCCAATCCACACCATCGTTTGTGGATCGATACCACTGATAACCAAGCGTACCCAGACCATCATCATCTTGCACAGCCCCGGTATTGGCGGTCAGGTCATACCCTTCTCTTAGCTGGCCATCAATCACCACCGCGCCTGTAGGCAGATCATTGGTATTGATACTAGTCAGATCCGCCTGAACAGAAATGGCCGCACCGCCGGTATCCGTGGCTGTTACTGTGATGGTTTCAGTGCCAACATTGGCGTTAAGCGGTGTACCACTGAGCACACCTGTTGTGGCGTTGAAACCCAGCCAAGAAGGTGCGGAAACCGTGATTGTCAGAGTATCGCCGACATCCACATCATCAAACAGATCCACGGGCAGTGTCATGCTGTAGGCACTGTCTTCTGTGGCATCAGCAAATGTCAGAACACCGCTCACTGTTGGCGCATCATTGGTATTCGCTACCGTAACCACAAAGGTATCGGTCACTGATGTATCTTGCTCATCGGTCGCCGTGATAATGACCGTATGATCACCAACCTCAGCATTCACCGGCGTACCGCTCAATGTGTTGGTTGTGGTGTTGAACGTCAGCCAGGATGGCGTGCTGGCGGTATAGCTCAGGCTATCACCGTGGATCAGATCATCATCGTCAAACGCGGCACTTGGAACACTCCAGCTATAGGCGGCATCTTCCGTAGCACCATCATCCACAAT
>JADFWU010000028.1 GCA_015234045.1 Magnetococcales bacterium | reverse complement strand
CGTCTGATGGGAATCATTTTTCCGTCTTTCCAGTATCCAGAGACCATATGAGGTTCATAGAGCAGACCGCCATTGATAGCGGCTGAGGCGGCTGTGACCAGCTGTAATGGTGTTGCCGTAATACCATAGCCATAGGCACGGTTGGCCACGCCAATTTTTTTGTAATGGGTAATATCTGGAAATTGTCCGGAAGATTCGTAAGACAATTCCACGCCGGAGCGCCGGCCAAAGCCGAAAGAGCGCAGATAATGTTCTTGGGCTTCATGGCCCAGCATCAGGCCGATTTTTGCGGCACCAACGTTGGAGCTTTTTTGCAGGATCTGCCGGACGGTCATTTTGGGTTTGCGTTTGCTATGGGTATCCCGAATAACACGCGGTCCGATTTTCATCACACCACCACCGATATCAACCCATGTGCCGGGTGAGACCAGATCAGAATCCATGGCTGCTGCAATAGTGAAGATTTTAAAGGTCGAGCCTGGCTCAAAGGCATCAGTGATGGCGCGGTTGCGCCGACTGCTTGCTGTGCTATTGGCCATATTATTTGGGTTGAATCCCGGTTGGTTGACCATGGCGAGTACATCGCCATTTTTGGGATTCATTACAAGGGCAATACCTGCCCGTGCTTTACTTTCCGAAACGCCTTTCAGCAGGGCGCGATAGGTAATGTACTGTACAGTCGCATCAATGGTGAGAGAAACATCGGTGCCTGGCTTGGCAGGTTCCAGGGTCTGAGCGACCGGAAACATAGGCCGTCCTAGACGGTCCTGGGCGATGAGTTTCATACCCGCCTGGCCCTGAAGATCATTATCCAAAGCGGCTTCGAGCCCTTCAACGCCCTTTCCATCAATATCGACAAATCCCAGCGCGTGCGAGGTAATCTCACCTGCGGGATAGAATCGTTTCATTTCGGGAATGAAAAAGACGGACGGTTCATCCAATGCACGGATTTTTTGAGTAACCGGTGGTGGTAGTTTTCGACGTATGGTTGGAAAACTGTTGGCACGGGCAGAGGTCAGTTTTTTAATCAACTGACGTTGAGAAATATTGAGATAGGGTGCCAGAACGCGGGCCAAGCCCACAGGACTTTCAACCCGGCTCATATCCACCGAAAGCGACTGGACCGGTAGACTGATGGCTAATGTACGGCCATTTCGGTCAAAAAACTGGCCGCGAAATGCCGGTAGGGTGACTTTTTTCTCATGTTGACGTTGTGCGCGATTGCTTAATTTCTGATGTTGAAAAATGGCTAAGTCAACGGCACGAAGGCCAAGAATAAAAAAGGCCAGGAAGAACAGCCCTACCAGGAAATCAAGCCGACTCCGTATATAAGATCCGGGTTCTGGCGGTGGTGTACGACCACCCTCTGGTGGTGTGCGTGAGCTGCCTTTAGAGGCACGTATGCCAGGCGCAGGGAACAGCTTGGTAAATAGTCCGCCGCGTTTTTTCTTGGGTAGGCGTGAGCGTCTGTTACGGCGAATAGGTGCTTCCCGAACACTGGATTCTTGGCGTTTTTTCATCCGGCTCTGTTTCATGGTGTGACCACCTGCCACTGATCCGGTTTGGGTGCTGTCATGCCTAACGTGTCTCGTGCGCGGCGTTCAATGGCATTGAGATCGGTTCGGGAAACCCATTCAATGCGTAGCGCTTGTTCTTCATCGCGCAGATGATTCAACTCTTTATGAGCGGCTTGTAACTCTCGGTGTGTTTCCTGGAGCCACAGGCGGGAGTTGATCACCGCAACCGCAGAAATAACCAAAAGAAAAGAGAGGAGTGTCGGCAAAATCCAGCGCGGCATCAGCTCTGCTCCACAATACGGCGTTCGGTAACACGTAAGCGGGCGCTTCTGGCCCGGCGGTTATTTTTCTGTTCATCCGCATCGGCCATGATGGGCTTGCGGGTGATCAGGCGAAACGGTGGTGTTATTTCCTGGATGGGAAAAGGTCCGGGTGGCGGCGGTGTAGCCACTTCTCTAAAGGTATGCTTGACCAGACGATCTTCCAATGAATGAAAGCTGATAATGGCCAGACGGCCGCCTTCAGCCAGCAAGGATAGCGCGGCGGTGATACCGGTTTTCAGTTCGTCCAACTCCCGATTAACAGCGATACGCAACGCTTGAAAAACGCGGGTTGCGGGATGAATACGTTGATGACTTTTTCGAGAGCGTGGCATAACCCGCTCAATCAATCGAGCCAACTGTCGGGTGGTGGTAAAGGGTGTCTGTAGACGATCTTGAACAATAGCGCGTGCAATGCGGCGGGCGTGTCGTTCTTCACCATATTTGAAGAAAATTGTGCTGAGTTCTTTTTCTTCCAATGTGTTTACCAAATCAGATGCGCTTTGGTCCTGGCTCTGTTGACCGCCATTCATACGCATATCCAACGGGCCGTCCTGTTGGAATGAGAAGCCACGTTGCGCAGTATCCAATTGATGTGAAGAGACACCCAAATCCATGAGAATACCTTGGACTTGAGAAATACCTTTCTCAGCCAATACGTCAGCCATTTGTGCGAATCGGCTATGAATCAGGGTTAAGCGATCAGGGAATTGGTTCAGCAGATGTTGACCATTATTGATTGCATCCAGATCACGATCCAGCCCGATCACCTGCCCATTTGGGCCAGAAGCGGCCAGAATTGCGCCACTGTGTCCACCACCACCGAAGGTGGCATCCAGATAGAGTCCACCAGATTGCGGCTGAAGTGCATCAATCACTTCACGTGACAGGACGGAAGTGTGTTGAAAGGATAGCGGAAATGTCGGATCGGCTGGAGGTTGATACCGGTTATCCGAGTGTGTGCTTCCTGAATGAATGAGTGTGTCCGGTTGAGAGGACATCCGTTTCGATCCCGGCAATACAGTTTCCCAGAGGCTTGAGGCCCTTCGGTTTATTAATAAGGAGATTTTTTTCCGCCATTGAGTATCGGTGTCCGGGTTGGTCTCTGTCAAGATGTTGTGCGATTTACATACGGCCCCGATATCCTTATATGAGACCCTCATGGGGACATTATTGGATTTATGACCATGTGGATGGAACGCTATGGGCAACTTTGTTATCAATGTGAATGGTGGTTGCCATGGTCTTATCCGCAGGGGAAATGGCGTAGGGGCGTTGGCAATTTTCCAATATGGCGAGATCCTGGATTTCGTCAATTAAGCCATCAATGGTGACTCTTTCGACAATTTTGCCTTTTTTAAGATTGATCAGTAGTACGCCGCATAGCGGTTTTTGACTGTAGGCAATCAACGCATCATCCAGATCAAGCCCTTCAAACGCCTTGGTGGTACGTGGTTTGGATACCGCGACCAACGCATGATCTCCGATAAATTTCATCCCTCTGGCAAATCCCGGACAAAACGTGATGGGCGTGAATTTGTTCGCCTTGATATCCACCTCTCCAAAGTGTCCAGTTCCAGAGTTGAGCACGTAAAATTTGCCTTTATAAAGGCGGGGAGAGTGGGGCATGGATAGCCCTTTGATGACAAATTCACCGGTGCGAATATCCATGATACAGCCACCATCGCCACGGTGTTCACGCCATCCTTGAGCGGTGTCGGAAGTAGAAACAGCGGTGACATAACGTGGCTGACCTTTTTTCATGGCCAATCCGTTTAGATGACACCGGTCTTCCGGGCGTAATTCACTGATGAATGGTGGTTTCCACAGAGGTTGAAAACTGTGTAGATCCGCCGTGGTGGCCAGACAACTAAAACGGGTGTTTACAAAGATCAGCCTGCCATCAGCATCAAGATCCATCTCATGAGCTTGCACATCGCCGGTCATATAGGCGATACGCGGCACAAAAACGCGGTCAAAACCGCGATATTCGCCTTGTTCCAGCACATTCCGAAGGGTCCACATCTCCGACTTGCTGTTGACGTGGATCTGATTCCCTTTGGCACACAGTCCGGCACACACTGGATAGTGCCGATCCAGTAGATGAAGACCATCCTCCGGTGTGACACCGGCAAAAAAGAGCCGGTTGCTTCGGCGGGCAGTCCAAGTCAGACCAATATTATGTTTCTTTAAAAATTCAATAAAACCATCGCTGGCAGAAATGCGAACTTGAGTATCTTTTTTTTCTTCGGTTTGTTCAGCCATGTCATTTCACACTGTATAATGTATATATAAATAGTTCACAATTAGGACGGAGAGTTACTTTACAGGCCAAAGGCCTTTTTGACAATCCAATCTACTGACCATGGAGGCCCGATTATAGGGCGAACCCCACTCATTATGAGTCAGAAAAAAGCAACAGCAACCAATGCTCAGCGTGAGTTGATCGTTTCAGGACGCAATCTCGGCCATGCAAAAAATATCCTGCGTGTGCTTGAACTGCGCTATGAAGCCTTTTCAAACTATAAGATCCGCAGTGTGTTCGGGTTTGTGCAGAAATTTACCCCTTTCTATGGTGGACGTGGCTACAATAAGCCTAACGCGCTCTCCTTTGAACAACTCGACATCTTGCGCCAAAACAATATCAGTCTCGATCTGGTGCTCTCCAACCATTTCTTCAGCCAGGAAGCCTATAAAAAAACATGGCCTCTGCTGGAGCAGTTGGCGCTACCTGGAAATGGTGTCATCTGTCTGAATGATGATCTGACCCGTATGATCAAAAGAGATTTTCCAGGCTATACCCGCCGGTTAAGTGCTATTCGCGAAGTCGATACACTGGAGGGTATCGAATCCGCTCTCGAGCTTTATGATTTTGTCACGCTCCATATCGACCAGAACGATAGAATAGAGTTTCTGCAATCCATTCCTTGGAAAGAGAAGGTCATAGTCTTTGGCAATGGACGCTGTGGTTATCCCTGTAGAAACCGGAGTTGCTATTTGGGTATCTCAGAAGTGATGTTTGGTAAGCAAGAGACATCAAAATGCTCAAAAGGCGGTCAAAGTAAGAAAAAAAGTCCCATGGAAGAAGATCCTTATTACGCCTTCGATCTGGAAGACCCGCGCTTTGATGGTTTTTCCACATTCAAGTTAATTGGTGATATCCCGCCTCCGCTATGATCTATCGTCAAGTACAGACCAATCTTTTTCTGTTGATGCCCAACAATAGTGGAACCACCTTTTTGGAACAGGTGCTCAACCGTTGTGAAAATGTGGCTCACCTGCCTGCTGAAGGCCAGTTTATCCCCGGTTTTGTCGGACCAACGCCCATTCGTGATAATGTGGTCTCTCTCTGGACCGAAAAACTCGATCTGTTCACCGATCCAGCGCACTTTGATTGGCCAAAAACCAAACGCGCTTGGCAAGAACGGTTGCGCACCAATAACACCGATCCACGCGTGTTTGTTGAGAAATCACCACCAAATCTGCTCAGAGCCAATATGTTAATCGAGAACTTCCCGCGTGTGAAGTTCCTGGTGATGGTACGAAACCCCTATGCCGTGGCTGAAGGTATCTGCCGACAAAATCCACAGGCCGATTTAACACGCGCCGCAACTCACCTGATGACCTGCTTTAAGTGGCAGGATATGAATCTAAAGCGCTATGCAGACCGTTCGCTTTTCTTTACCTATGAACGCATGTGCGCCCAGCCTAATGCAGTAGCCAAGCAGATTTCCAACTTAATCCCTGATCTGCATGATGTTAATTTTCAACAGAAAATTAAAATAAAAGGCCGCTATCACGAACAGATCCGCAATATGAATGCCCAGCAGATAGAACGCCTGAGCCCAGAAGATATCCAAACCCTCAATCGTGTTTTCCATTCCCATGAGGTACTTTTGCGGCGGTTTGGCTACTCCATTTTGTAGAATACATTCCCCTTAATCCCGCTTTCTGCACCTGGTTCTTTTCCCTTTTCCCTGAAAATCCGTCTGTTTTGCAACCATTTAGATGATTTCGCTTGAAATCATGAAAATCGCGTCATAATTAGATTTCAATATAATCAATGTGATGGCTTGTTTATGATAATTTAATGAAATTTTAATGAACATTTTTGTTCGAGATTAATCAAAAGGTTAATAGCTTAATTATTTTTTTTTGTGACATTTTAGTGAAAATTATGCTACCGTTATTTGTAGTTGAACAGTGAGAAACACACCTAAAAGAGTGATCTTCATTGTTAAATATAAGTTCATGGGCAATGTATCCGTGAATACCAAGTTGAGAGCGAATTTTAATGATCAACTATGTCAGGTTAGGAGAATATTGATGGATCATTACATGTCTGAGAATCCTTTGATGTTGTTGATGACCAGTTTTACAGCACCAGCAATCATGTTGGGCTTGATCCTGCTTTCTATTCACCATCTTGTGAGTTGATGCTGCTTTTCAGTTGAGATGACAGCCAATCTTTCAAGGATATTTCGCAAGGCGGTTGTTGTAAGTTGTGATCCGCTATCGGGCGATACTTAAGGAGAACGACCATGCACCATGTTCACCATTTTTCCGATGATGTTGATTCCCATCCGCTGCTGGTGTTGTTGACCAGCCTCACTCTGCCGGCACTGATTCTCAGTGGCGTGCTGTTGGCGCTGCATGCTTTGCTTTCATGATGGAATAGTTAAACTGTCAGAAAATAGATTGTAAAAAGAAAGGCGTACCGATCTTATGATTGGAGCGCCTTTCTTTTATGCGCCAAATTTTCTCTTGAAAAATCTCCATTCATACCCTTCTAAAGATAAAACAGGTATAGTGCTGCGCTGAAAGCATGTTGGTTGCTATAATGTGGAAATAACTATTACACTGTAACTGACATGTGTTTAGATTTTTTGACAGTGTAGAGTACCATGAAATCTCATAATATAGTAATCTATATATATCTAGCGGTGTTTATTAAGTTTTTTGGTTTTCAAGCCTGCCAAGCTATGGAGCCTATCACTCCACTGCCTTCAAAACATGGTCAAGATCCTGATATCGTTGCGCTTGGTGAACGTCTTTTTCATGATGTTCGTTTGTCTCATGGTCAGCAGACCAGCTGTGCCAGCTGTCATATTCTCGAACAGGCCGGAGTAGATGGTCTGGCTAAATCCTATGGTCTGGATGAGTACACCACGCTTTTCAATACGCCGACTGTATTCAACAGTCGTTACAATCTCTACCAATATTGGGATGGTCGTGCGGAAACCTTGGAAGGGCAAATTCGCATGGTCATTGCCAATCCAAAAGAAATGGATGGCGATTGGAATGAAATTCTAAATATATTGCATCGTGATCCAAGCTATATAAGTCAGTTCAGCCAATCCTATGAAAAGGGTTTGACGCAAGAGAGTATTGTGGATGCGCTTGTGGTGTACATTCGTTCATTGATTACACCGGATGCACCTTTTGATCGCTATCTGAAGGGCGATCAAAACGCAATCACTGAGGACGCTAAACAGGGGTATGCACTGTTCAAAGGCTATGGTTGTTCGGCGTGTCACCAAGGCGTAAATATTGGGGGTAATCTGTTTCAACAGCTTGGTGTGATGGAAAACTATTTTGAAAAACGCGGAAAATGGGATCAAAGTGATCTTGGCCGCTATGTCCATAGTCAAAAGGATAAAGACCGTTTTGTATTCAAAGTACCTTCACTGCGCAATGTTGCGCGTACTGGACCGTATCTGCACGATGGTTCTGTTGAGAAACTTGATAAAGCAATTCGGATCATGGGGCGGTATCAGCTGGGCAGATCGCTCAAAGATGATGAAGTCTTGAAAATTGAACGCTTCTTGGAATCGTTGACCGGTAGCTATCAAGGAGTGCCTCTGTGATCTGGGCATTAGTACGGTTGTCGCCAATTTTGATTGGGGTAGTGGTTGGTAGCGGTTTGCTCTTTTTTGGTGCTGAGATCAATCTTACCGCCTACCAGCAGATCGAAGACGACCTTCGCACCGTGGCACAATTGGATAGTGAGTTGAACAGGCATCTGGTTGATGTGCGTTATGGCGCACAGGTCAATCTTGATGTTTTGGCTAATCCAATCATAGCATTACGAAGTATTATGGATAATTTGGATGTTTCTGCATGTAGTGAGACATCTGATGAACGCGCTATTCAAACTGTACCAAAATCTCAGGCGCTGAAACTGTTTGTTCATAAAAAACAGACATTGATTGAACAGTTTAAAAGCAGTAATGCACTCTATAATAATTCTCTCAACTACCTGTTGTACACACTTCCTTCACATCCACAGAACGCCCCTGACCTAAAGCAAAACAATACAACGCGTTATCAGCTTCGAGATGCTGTTCTTGAGTATGGTGTTGCCCAGTTGAACGGTTCGCGTGAGCAACTGCTTGATTATGAGGCAATTCTTCAACAAACCCTCAATCAAAGTAAATCAGAAGACGAAATAAAACAGTTAGATAATTTGCTGCGTCATGTGCATTTGTTGTTGGTGAATAAGCCGTTGTTGGATGATGCGTTAAAAGAGAGTCTGGATATCTCACTGAAAAGAGAGTCAGAGTATCTGATTCATGAGTGTGATGATCATGCTGGTGTTAAAGCAGATAAGGCCAATAGCTATCGGTCCATTCTGTTTGTGTTGGCCGCCATCATGATGATCTATATGGTCTATCTGTTTTTGAAACAGAGCCGACAATCCAGCCAGTTGGTTCGGATTAATAACAAATTGCGTGGTGAGATTCAGCAGCGTCTGAAAGCCGGCAATGCTTTGCGTACCGAGCACGAGCGTTTTTTGCGCGCTCAACGTGTGGCCCTGGTTGGCAATTGGGAATGGGATCGCATACGGCGAGAAATTACCTGGTCGGATCAGATATTTCGTATGTTTGGATATGCGCCGGATGCTTTTATACCAACCTATTCCGACTATCTGCTCGGCATTCATTCTGAAGATCGAAAACGGGTTGATCACCATTTACGTGCATTGTCTTCCGGTGATCAGAATGAGCCAACAGAAGTGGAATACCGCATCCGAAGGCCTGATGGTACGGTATTGACCATTCGTGAACGCAGTGATATTTCTCATGATCGGGAAGGGCGTGTTGTGTTGTTAATCGGCACAATTCTCGATATTTCTCACCTGCGTCAGATGGAAGAGCGTCTGGAAACTGCCACACGGATCTTCTCCGAAGCCATTGACGAAGTACATGATCAACTTCAAGTCACCACAAAGGTCTTTGAGCATGTCCGTGAAGGTGTGGTGATTACCGATCCTCACGGCGTGCCGCAGTCAGTCAACCCCGCCTTTACTGCCATCACCGGTTATACAGAACATGATGTGGTTGGTCATGAAGAAGGACCAGAGGGTTTTTTCTGGTTCAATCTTCGGAAACGGATTGAAGATTGGCATCTGTTGACCAAAGATGGACACTGGAGTGGCGAGTTTTGGAATCGACGCAAAAGTGGTGAGTTGTATCCCGAAGAACGTCATGTCACTGCATTGCGGGATCAGAAAGGCGTGATACAGAACTTGATGGTTGTTCTGCAAGATCAGACCGGTATCAAGTCAAAAGAGGCTGAACTCAGTTTCCGTCGCCACCATGATCCACTGACAACCCTTCCGGTGCGTGACATCGTGCATGATCGTCTTCAGCAGGCCATTCGTGAAAGCCATCGTACACACACCCGCGTGGCTGCTGTTGCACTGGATTTGGATCATTTCAAGAAGGTCAATGACCGCTTTGGTTTCAGTGCCGGTGATTCGTTGCTGCGTGAGTTGGCGGATAGAATGCGTGACCGGCTGCGTGAAGGCGATACCATTGGACGGGTGAGTGGTGATGAATTTTTGGCGGTTTTTCGTAATATTCCCGATGAACGCGGAGCGACTCAGGTTATTCGACGCTTGCGTAGCGCGTTGGACAAGCCCTTTTTGATTGAGTCGGAACGCCTGTTCTTTACGGCAAGTATTGGGATTTCTCTGTTCCCGACCGATGGTAATAACGCTGATATTTTGGTGAAAAACGCCGGACTCGCGCTCAACCGTGCCAAAGAGTCAGGCCGGGATGGTTACCACTTCTATACCGATACCATGGGTAAGCGTGTTGCACGGCGTTTAACCTTGGAGAGTGAAATTCGACAGGGTATCGAGGATCAGACATTTATTCTACACTATCAGCCTAAAGTGGCCTTGAAATCAGGTCAATTGGAAGGGGCTGAAGTTTTGATTCGTTGGGAAAGTCCTCAACGCGGTTTGGTCTCTCCAGGTGAGTTTATCCCTGTTGCAGAAGAGACAGGCTTGATTCTGCCTTTGGGAGAGTGGATCTTACGCACCGTGTGCGTGCAGTGGGTGGCCTGGCACGAACAGGGCTTGAATCCGCCCAGATTGGCGGTCAACCTCTCAGCCAGACAGTTTCAAACCGGTGGTGATCTGCTCACCACAATTAAAAAGATCTTGCAGGAAACCGGGATGCCGCCCGCGTGGTTGGAGTTGGAGTTGACCGAAAGTATGGTGATGGGAAGCGCTGATGAAGCCCTTGAAACCATGAACAGCTTGAGAGAGCTTGGAACCCATTTGGCAATGGATGATTTTGGAACCGGTTACTCTTCTCTCAGTGTGTTAAAAAAATTTCCCATACAGACATTGAAGATCGACCGCTCATTTATCCGGGATGTGGAGCATGACAACGATGACCGCGCCATTGTTTCGGCCATTATTTCCATGGCCAGAAGTTTGAAGCTGCAAGTGGTTGCTGAAGGTGTTGAAGAGATGGAGCAGGTTGATATATTAAGAGAATTTGGTTGTGATCAGATTCAAGGATTCCTTTATAGTCGGCCTGTTGATACCAATACCTTTGCCAAATATCTGCAAAATGGTCTGCCCAAAATAGAACAATAAACATTCAACGGTTTGGTACAGAATAAAGCGAAAGATTTGAGATTAATAAAACCTTACCATGTAAAAAATATTTTTTTCTGGAATTATTCAAGCGTCAGAGTTATAACTATATGGGTGTTGAAACAATGACACCTTGGAATCCTTTCATCGGTGCGTGACTGGCCGGTTGTTTGGAGACTCTTCTAAAAAGGGCGTAACGACCCTGATCAGCGAATGGAGTCACGCTACTATGCATCAAGCTCAAAGAAGAAATGCAAATCGCCAACGCGCTATTGCCATCGCCATTGCCGAAGAGCGTCAAGCGCATATGATGCGTAAGATGGTTGAAATGATGGGTGTCACTACTCTGATTGCCGTTGGATTGCTTGCCCTGTTCTCCTAGTGGATGCTTCGGTTAGGCATTGAGGCTCTCAAACACGGGCCAGAAACAGGTGCAAAAAAGACAATTTTTTCACAGCCTCTCTCGGAAACGGGAGGGGCTGTTTTCGTTGTATCGGATTATGGTAAATAGTGACCATTAAAAGTCCTTGGTAATTTTGTGTGGATTGGTAAAATGAATTGGTTTCCTGACGCAGAGAGATATTGCGATGTTGAATGGCTTATGAGGTGTCAGATATAGAAGTTTTTACGACTATAAGATGATTTTCTCATACATGAAATATGAGATGATCAATTGTTTTATGATGTTGTCGTCATTATCAATAAATACTGGCTGAATTGATTCTGCATTGTGAGGGTGGTCTGTTGAAAAATATTGGGCACAAAATTCTTTTACTGGTAGGTGTTGCGGTGATTTTAGGACTGGTTGCCGTCCTGATGGTCTATACACAACACCAGGAAGAGTCGTTGCTTCACCAAAATGAACGGGCCATGGAGTTGTTGACCGAAAGTGTCAGCGGTGGTTTGCAAACGGTGATGTTGGCAGGCTATGCGGATATTGCTCAAGAGTATTCGGATAACCTCAAACAGGTTTCGCGGATTCGTGATTTTCGTATCCTTCGCATGGATGGACGCGAAGCCTTTCGAGACAATATCACTATTAATGCCGTCAATACCTTGCTGGAATCAGATCATTTCCCCAAACGGAAAGAGCAGGATAATCCGCAGATTGTCTCACAAGATATCATAGAACAGTTTAAACATATTGATGATAAAGGCTCTTTGACTATTTATGGCACGGGCGAAGATGGTCAGCCTCAGTTGTCATTCTATGCGGCTATTGAGAAGCGTTCCGCGTGTTATGGCTGTCATGGTGAAGGTGAAAGCCAGGGTGTGATGAAATTGACAACCTCTCTGGCACCGGTTTATGCAGAGATTGATGATGCCCGCAAGCAGGCAACAGTGGTTGGTGCTGTTGCTATTATTTTGATTCTTGGTTTGACCTATATTCTTATTCGGCGTTCAGTCGTTGGACCTATCACCCGTGTTACTGCGGGTATGAGTGGTATGGCTTCTGGCAATCTAACCGAGCGTATCCCGGTTATTGGTGACGACGAATTAAGCCAGATGGCAAACAGTTTCAATCAAATGGGTGACGCACTTAAAGAGAGTCATGATGGTCTTCAGACTGAACGGGATAAATTGACCACCATCATCCTTGGTGCTCGGGAAGGTATGGTTGCTACCAACAGCAGTGGAAAGATTGTATTGGTCAATCCTGCGGCTGAGAAGTTGTTGAGTAAGTCATTTGAAGAGCTTGTGGAAGGTGGATTTGAGAACATAATAGATGATCCTGATTATGTTCATGCATATCTGAGCAGCAATGGTGTGGGTATGCCGGAGACGCATGTCTATAAAGGCCGTGTACTCCATTTTTATGCCACCACAATCCGAGATGCGAATCTGAATACCGTGGGTTCGGCGGCATTGATCCGCGATGTAACCGAAGAAAAACGGCTTGAGGAGCAGTTGCGGACGCTGTCCAATACCGATGGATTGACAGGGTTGCTTAATCGTCGGCGCATGGATGAAATTTTGGCACAGGAGCATAGTCGGGCACGGCGCTATAAACAGGAACTCGGTGTCCTGCTGTTTGATGTCGATCACTTCAAGAAATTTAATGATACCTACGGCCACGATCAAGGCGACCGCGTTTTACAGGCGTTAGCGGAGGCGATGAAAGATCATTTCCGCAATGTGGATTTTCCATGTCGTTATGGCGGTGAGGAGTTTGTTGTCATTCTGCCCAGCTGTGGTATTGAAGGCTCAAAAATTGCCGCCGAGCGCTTCCGTGAGCGAATTGAGAATATGGTGGTTGATGGATTGAAAGTAACCATTAGTATTGGTATCTCGGTCTATCCGTATCACAATATTGATAATGCGGAGTTGATGCTTAAAGCGGCAGATGAAGCGCTTTATCAAGGTAAGAAGGCGGGACGCAACTGTGTCAAATTAGCAGATAAGGATGCGCCAACAGGCGAGGCAGAAGAGTAAAATGGTACTGTGTCAGCTGGACAAGGGCTTCAACACCGTCCAGCTGGCCCATCTACATTAAGGGTCGCGGAAAAAATAAATTATCCCACTCACTTGTCTCTTGGTCCGTCTGCCGCGACCCTAATGAATCCTCAACTACTGTTTGCCTGTTTCATCATTGACAGGCGGTTGTTTCCGAGCGGCTTCGCGCTCTTTAGATGCATTGCGCGATACTTTCCAATCGCGTCCACCGTTCATTCTGGCTCTGAGTGGGCTATGAGATTGGAAATAAGGCACCTCTTTGCTGGGCAAAGAGACGATTTGTCCAGTTTCTGGATTGTGTCCTTGCCAAGGTGGAATGGATTTCACCGCAAAACAGCCAAATCCTTTAAAATCTACCGGTTCACCAGACTCAAGAGAAAGCGCAACCTCCTCCACAAAAGCAGCAAGAAGCGAGAGTACGGTTTCAGGATCGTGACCGGTTTTTTTTGCGATCTTTTCTGCCAGCTTTTGTTTGTCCATGGCTCAATGTATGTGACATGTTAGGGTTGCCAGGATTGATTTTAAGTGGTATGTTATGACTATTATTGTTTATTTTGTTGCTGATTCATTGTTAAGTATAGCATATTCATTCAGCTGAATTGTACTTCTGAATGAAATGATATTCAGTTTCCGTGGCTCTCACGTTGGGCAATGGATCAAGATAATTGTTACCACTATTGAATCTGAGGCATGCTTGTTAGATGAAATATCACCTGAGGAAAATTGGTATGCGTTTATTGCATTTAATCAAGTATTCGGTTGTTGCTGCTGCGTGTATAACCGTTGCAAGTTGTCAATTTAACACGCAGGCCGAACGATCTAACACCATTACGTTATTGACCGTCAATGATATCTATCGTATTGCAGGCGTGGACTCAGGTACAAGAGGGGCTTTATCTCGAGTACGTCAGATTCGAAAAGAGCTGGAAGCAAAGCATCCTGATCTGATCGTTCTTCATGCTGGCGATATTTTGTATCCCTCGCTGATGAGCCGTATGTATGACGGTGAGCAGATGATTGATGTGCTCAATGGATTGGATGGTGATTTTGAGGCGTTTGATGCACGCTTTATGGTTACTTTTGGTAATCATGAGTTTGATAAAAGTGAACTGAAACACGCTCAATTGCTCAATGCACGGATTGCAGAATCTCAGTTTGATTGGTTAGGTACAAATATTCATTTCATGGACGATGCCCAGGGTGTGTCAATCGGCAATAATTCGCACGTAAAATCCTACCGCATGCTTGAGGCTAATGGCCTGAAAGTGGGTGTTTTCTCAGTAACCACGGATGTCAAAGATCCAGCCTATGTCACCGCTTTTGAAGGGCACAGTTCAACAGCCCGAAAAATGACCGCACAGCTTCGCAAACAGGGTGCGGATCTGGTCATTGCTCTGACACATCTTATGGTGAGTGAAGATAAGGCAATTTTGGAAGAGCTGGGTCAAGATGGGCCGGATTTAATCATCGGCGGTCATGAGCACCAGAAGCAGGTGCATACTGTAAATGGCAGACTAATCATCAAAGCCGATGCGGATGCACGCACCGCTGCATTGGTCACTGTAACGCCGCAATCCGGTCAAGCGCCGATTGTTGATCATCAATTTCTTGATCTGGATCAAAATGTAGCCGTTGATTCGTTGGTAGAGAAACGGACACTCTCTTGGCAAAGCCGATTTGATCAAGAATTTTGTCAACAAAACGAAAGTGAGCCTGGGTGCTTGGATGAGCAATTGGTTGAAGCTGGTGTGGTTATTCAAGCGGAAGAGCTGACAATTCGTCGTTTTGAAACAAATATTGGTAACTGGTTTATGGATCAGGCCAGGGCGTACTATCAAGAAGAGGGCGCACAGATTGCTTTTATCAACTCTGGCAGTTTGCGTCTGAATCAGGATTTAGCGTCAGGCACCATGATTACTCGGCGTCATCTTGAAGAGATGTTTCCCTATCCAAATACGCTCTATCTGATCGAAATCAATGGCGCTATTTTGAAAGAGGTGATCAATAGATCAATCAGCCATTGGACAGGAAATGGCTGGTGGTTGCAGATCTCCGGTTTTTCATTTCAATTTGATCCTGATTCAGGCAACGTTGATCAGTTGGTCTTGGTGACTGATCAGGGCACGATTCCGGTAACCGATGAGATGAAAATTAAAGCGGTAACCAATGATTTTCTACTGGATGCCAACTTTAGTCAGGATGGCTATACCATGCTGAATCAATCCATGGTTCAGAAGACGGATAAATCAGCGCGTGGATTGAAAGAGCTCTCTTTTGAAGGGTTGTCCGCGCTCAAAGGCACTATATTTAAGCCACAAATTGAAGGACGGATAATCAATACAAAGTACAAATGATGGCTATTGGTTAGACCGTTTTATGATTGCACTGATAGCACGAATACGCGCCTTATGGATAGCCTGTCCAAGCTTTTCACCACGAAGCCCTTGTTGTTGCAAGGTTTGGACAGATATTTCCAGGCAGGCTTGACGACATTGGCGTAATATTTCTATTTCTGGGCATGTGTCGGGCGAGGCTTCTCCGCGTCCTTGCATGTCCGCTTGACAGGCGATCAAAAAGCGCTCAAAGGCAGTCTCATTCCGAAAGGCATTGATGCCTTTGAGGATTTTGATAATGGTTTTGGCCTTAAGTTTGGGCGTGTGATGTGACAGCATGTGATAACGCACTGTGGATAGCGCGATCGAACGGAAGATATTGGATACCTTCAGACGATCACACAACGCTTCAGCGATAGGTACGCCTACCACATCATGTCCACGATGATGTGGTAGGGTGTGCTCTGGTGTTTGACCTTTGCCGAGATCATGACACAGCGCGGCAAAACGGGCTGGAATATCGTCTGAAATGTGTGCCGCCTGATCAATCACTAAGAGCGTGTGTATCCAGGCATCGCCTTCAGGGTGATACTTTTCAGGTTGATGCTTACCCTTCAAAGCCGCCAACTCAGGAAAAATCACCGCCAGCGCACCGCATTGATCCAACGTTTTGAAATAGTATGAAGGTGTGTCTGTTTCCAACGCTTTGCGGGTCTCCAACCAGACTCTTTCCTGTGTCAGATGATCCAACTCACCGGAATCCACCAACTGAGCCATCAGTTGAATCGTCTCCTTGGCAACAGAAAATCCCAACTGAGCAAACCGGGCATGAAACCGCGCCACCCGCAACACCCGCAACGGATCTTCCTTGAAAGCGTCTGAAACATGTCGTAATAGACCCTTTTTCAAATCCCGCTGACCGCCAAATGGATCAATAATATCACCAGTGCTATCCAATGCCATGGCGTTAACGGTCAAATCCCGGCGGCTCAGATCTTCCTCCAGCGTAACCGATGGATCAAACCGTACTGCAAAGCCATGATATCCCGGACCGGTTTTAGCCTCAGTCCTTGCCAATGCATACTCTTCTTTAGTCTCAGGATGCAAAAATACGGGAAAGTCCGCCCCTATGCTGCGAAACCCTGCGTCTATCAATGCAGATTCAGTCGCACCAACCACCACCCAATCCCGGTCCTTAATCGGCAAGCCCAGCAAACCATCACGCACCGCACCGCCTACCTGATAGGCATCGAAAGGAAAGTCGGACAATGGTGTTTGATTGAGTGACATCGTGGTTTAAGTGTGCTCCGAAGGTGAGAGAGTGTGGGTATGTTCTGTGTCTTCTTTCCAGTCCCATTGTATTTTATGGTGTTTGGCTTCTTCAGAAAAAATAGAGAGAGTGCGCGTTTCCCAGAAAAGAGTAGGCGTGGTTTCAGGAGTAATCGGTACACCCGTGAATGGCCGTTCAAAAATTGGGTCGGGATTTTCCCGGCTGGCTAATTTGTCACGATAAAATGCAGTATAGCAGTGTATGTTTTTTGGAGCAGGAAGCCCAAGGACACCTAAGAATGCCCGTGTATATCCCAAAGCACCAATAAATTGTTTACGTATGGTATTCCATGACTTCGTCGAAATTGTCCGTTTAAGCTCAACTATATGGATTGCAACTGGATAATTGCCAATAAATTCAATGAGTATGCCGTCTGCACATGCTTTGTTTGCCAAGAAAGGAATCTTATCATTATCTTTCCGTAGCAGATGGATAATCTTATTGTTGGATAGAATGAGAAGACGTGCTTTTCCGTCTTCATTTTCTTCAGATATTTGGATAGATTCTTTATTTTCAATATATTTGTCTGCCAAGATCCAATCTGATAATGCTTGTTTCCATGCATTCACTGATCATTCTCCTGGAGCGCCAGTGTTTCTTTGGAGAGCGCCATCAGTTCATCGTTAAAGGTTACCGCTGCAAATCCATGCTTTGTGCATTCAATTTTTTGAACAACTGTTCCATTTTCGCTAGGTTCAAAAGAGTAAGCTGCCACCTGATTCGGGTCAAAAACATCTTCAGGTTGATAGCCATACTCTTCAGTAAGTCTCGGAAAACGGGACATTTTAATAAGGTTATTTACCTGTTGGAATAGGATATCGCTATGTGTTGCGATACAGACAGGAATTCCTTGATTCACCAAATTTGCAAAAATTCCAGCGAGTTTTCTTTGGTTGGTAATGTGCAGGTGTGCCTCTGGTTCATCAATAAATAGGAAGGAAAACTCTGTCTTATATCTGAGAAAAAGAACGAGGCTTGCCAGTTCACTAACCAGTGATGAGGCATTATGCAAAGGAAAATGTTGGTCAGAACCCTTGGGCTGATATCGAATTTCTGGCATACCACCTGTATCTAATAAAAGGATTTTTCCGTTAATAATATTTTGTTCCATTTGTTCAGCAGTATCTGAATATTCAGAATGCTCGGTAATTTCAAGATGAATTAATCTTTGCAGAAAATTGATCGTAGTTTGTGCAAGTTTCGTAGTTTGAGGTTTAGGGTCAACGCCAAACTGGTTCATCATTTCTGATGCTATTGTTCGGTAGGTCAGTGTATATCCAGATCGAGAAGTTGGAAAATATAATGGATATTTGAAGTATGCTCCAAATATGTCGCCGACATGATTGGTAAGTAGGTCGCGAAATAAAAAACGAAAGAATACTGCTAAAGAGTTTGTGTTTTCATTTTCATTGTATATATTTGCTGGAATAGAAAAACTTAATGGTTCTTCAAGGAATATGTTAGAGTCACTTAACCCCTTCTTAAGTGATATTGGAAGTGTATAGCTGTAAGTGATACTTAATTCGAGTATATTTATTCTTTTTGTTGAAAATAAAGATTGAACAATAGCGTCTTTTTTTTCCTCCAAGCATCTATTGATTAACGCAGTAATCAATGAATTGTCATCATGATTGAGGGTGGTTTCCTTATCCGCATTATCAGTTAAATAAGCTTGAAGCATATTTTGACATGCGATGAACTCTCTACTTTGCTCGAAATTCTTCCAAGAAAAAAAAGAATCTATCGAATGCAATACGCCATATAACATTGAAGCAACCATGCTCTTGCCAACATCATTAGGCCCAACAAACATCATAAAAGGCCGAACCTCAATGTCAGCCTCTTTGATCGGTCCAAGTCCGCGAATATGAAGAGTCCAGGATGGTTCCATTTTTTGATCGCCTCAAAAACTGCTGTCACGTTTACTCTGTCTATTGTAGTCTGAAGTGATGAGCATCTCCATTTTTCTTTGAGGTCATGCCTCTGAGACCATCTAGTCATTGGGATAGTTTTGTGAAATCCATGCGCCGTGCTTCTCGAACGCTGATTCTTATGGCCGCTTTACTGCCTGCCACCGGGTGTGAACAGTCTGATGTCACTGACCTTGCCAGTCGATTGATTAATAGCGGTGGTGATGTGCAACAGGTGGCGATTCAATATGCAGAGCAGAAGGCGCGCGCCTATCTGAATGATCCCGATAAGATCCGCCGTGACTGGAATAAATTCAAAGTAGCCTACCAGAAGACCAAAGACAGTATCGCCAAGATTTGGGGACGCAGTGAGGCTGAAAAACCGTCTCCAAAGGTCACAATCAAATACACCGATAAATTCCGCAGCCGTGCCATGGTGGATTTTGATAATGGTATTGTTCGTGTTGAAACCGTCAATACTGAGGAGCCGGTGGCACATTTACGCGAGATGATCATCGTGGCGGTGCTTACGCCAGATGATCCGCGCAAGGTGGATTTTTTCTCCGATGATCCGGTAGACCTGAGCGGAACGCCCTATTTGCTCAATCAGGTGTTGGACCACCATGGCAAGTCCATAAACACCATGGCTCAAGCCGAGGCTTTTGCCGACCACTTGATCAATGCGGGGATCTCAACCAAGAAGATCAAAGGAGAAAGCGGGTATCAGAAGGTTCAGTATGTCACCTTTAATCTTGTAGAGGGGCATGCTGACCACCGGGCTGCACGCTATAAGGATCTGGTCTCCAAATATGGCGAGAAATATGGTATTAGCCGGTCATTGATCTACGCCATCATCAAGACAGAAAGCAATTTCAACCGATTTGCTGTCAGTTGGATACCCGCCTTTGGTTTGATGCAGATCGTGCCGAAAACCGCCGGTCAGGATGCCTATCAGTTCCTCTATGATAAAAAAGGCATGCCGGATAAGGACTACCTGTTTGACCCAGATAAAAATATCGAGATGGGCACCGCATATATCAAAATTCTCAAGGATAACTATCTAAAGCGGGTCACCAATTCGGTATCGAGAGAGTACTGTGTGATCGCGTCATATAATGGCGGCATTGGCACTCTGCTACGCGCTTTTGATCGAAATCAAAAAACAGCATTCAACCGCATTAATGAAATGACACCCGCACAGGTCCACGCCCGCATCTTAGCGAAAATGCCCGAAGAGACGCAGAACTATCTAAAGCGGGTATTGGCGCAGCGGAAACGTTTTGCAGGGTCTTAGAAGAGTGTTGAAGCATTCGAAAAGAGTAGGACAGGCTTCAATCACAGCATATTAATAGGCAGAAATACAAGAGAGCCCATCATAAACAGGCTCTCACGTTAAAAATATTCTATAAATACCTCAGGAAAAACAGCTACCAGGGCATGAATCGATTGATAAAGCTCATAGGTCGGCCCACATCATAGCCCATGCGAGAGACCGATCCGGTCATTACATGCATGGTCTTGGTCATGGTGCTGAGGTTATCAGCCATGGAAGGCAGAACCTCCATCTGTTTTGAGACCACAGCAACAGAGGTATTCATTTCACTTAAATGACCGTTCATGGTGGTCACGACCGAAGCCATGGTATCCACACGACCAGTCATGGTGTTGATATGTTGGGCAATGGACTGCATGTCCATGGACATGGTTTCCATATTGTCGCTGATATATTCCAAGTGTGTTGATATCAGCTGGACATTGTCAGACAACATCTTGATATTGGTAGACATCCCTCCCATATTCATCCCCATTTTTGGATCAATGGAGGTTGCCATGGTGCGAATATCTTGGGTGAGGCTGTAAATAAGGAAAAAACCGTACAGCGCAAGAAAAATAAACGCCAGCAGAGAAGGATAAACAATCAATTCCCACCGTTTGGCACTTTTATCAAAGCTTTTGGCAAACTGATCCAACACCATTGCCGAACAGTTTCCACAATCAGAGTGGTTACCTATGGGAATGATCGGAGAATCAGGACGGGATTGCGAACGAAACTGAGGACCGCCAGCAGTTTTTTTTGCATCCTCTTGCCGTTTTTTATTATCTGTTGGCTTATCAGACATTATTGATCAGCCTTTCCGATTTTTTTGGCGCTTGGAATAGCAAAAGATTTGGAAAGCTCTGGAAAGAGCCTGTCAGTCAATTGCAAAAACTCCTCAGCGGCTTTGCTACGGCGGGAAAGCTCGAAAACGGCCCGCCCTTCACTGAAAGAGCGACGAAAGGCTGTTCGTTGGCCAAGACGTTCTTTCAATACCGTGACACCATACAGAGACTCAAGCGCCTCCTGTGTTTCATCCGATTCTTTCAAACCGGGATGGGTATCAGCGCGGTTGATGAACATGTAAATTTCAGGTTGCTTCTTGCCAGCCAACGTTTCCGCAACGATATCCAGAAAACGCTGGGTAGACCAGACATCTGCCTGACTGGGTGGAACAGGAACGATGATGCGAGCAGCGTTCCGAATGGCATACCGCATGGTCCAGCGGTTTGTCGCGCTGATGTCCATCAAGACCATGCCACCATCTTTTTGCTTGATCAACGGCTCAGGATCAACATCCGGCCGGTAAACGGTGAGGGCAGGCTCAACACCCATTTCTCGACGCACGTCCACCACCTCACTCAATGTGGCCTGGGGATCCAGGTCAAATGAGATGACAGACTGCCCGGTCATGGAAAGCCATACGGCCAAATTAAAGGTTACCGTACTCTTGCCACATCCACCTTTTAGATTCGCAACAACCGTTATCATGGCTTCCTTTCGAAGTAGACGCCATGCCAGACGACAAAAGCCTTCAGGAATTTATAGAGCAAAATTCCCAGCCAGGACATGAATGGTATCACCAGTTGAACGAAATTTCCACAGCAACTGTGACAGGTTTTTCACAGAAGCAGCGCGAATTGATAAAAAATAAGGTGCTGTTCAACGATAAGACAGGAAAAATATTTCCAGAATCAGGGAATAAAAGGCGCAAGCCAGTGGATTATTGGCCAAGCAAAAAGGAGGACGACAAACGCCCTCCTTAATGCATGACGCACACCGATCAAAAGATCGGATCGCTGATTGACTCAGCGTGATTACTTCTCAGCTTCTGCTTTAGGAGCAGGAGGAGCGCCCCAAGGGCCAGCACCGTATCCGGGATAGCCGTATCCGGGGTATCCGCCGTAGCCGTTGTTCCAGCCATTGTTGCCGTTCCAGCCGTTGTTACCGTTCCAGGAATTGTTGCCATTACCATAAGCATTGCCACCGGCACCACCGCCGAAGCCAAAGTTCATGCCAGCATTGCCGCCGCCGTAGCCATTGCCGTTGCCGTTGCCCCAGCCGTTGTTGCCCCAATTGCCGTTATTGTTGTTCCAGCCATTGTTGTTGCCCCAACCAGGACCACCCCAACCCCAGGCGTCAGCGCCTGTGCTGGTCATAAATGTAGCACTACCCAACAGGGCGGCAAACGCCAAAGCACTGATAGTCTTTTTCATTATGTTGCTCCGTATCAAGTGGAAAACGGAAGGCCCCAAATGAGCCGTCCAAAGGTAAAACTAAAAGTTAAACGACCTACCAACCCCACCAACCGGGACCCCATCCATTTCCAGGAAAGAAGCCATTGTTCCAGCCGTTGTTGTTATTGTTCCAGCCGTTATTCCAACCGTTGTTTCCCCAACCGTTGCCATTGCCATTGCCCCAGCCACCGGCGCCAATGTTGAAATTCAAACCAGCATTGCCCCAGCCGTTACCGTTGCCCCAGCCATTGCCCCAACCGTTGTTGTCCCAACCGTTGTTCCAACCATTGTTGCCCCAGCCATTGTTGTTACCCCATCCGGGGCCCCAACCCCAGGCATCTACATCGCCTGAGCTAGTCATAGCGCCGATACCAAGAAGTGCGGCAAACATGAGAATACGTGTACCCTTTTTCATGAATCCCTCCTAATAAGCACAGGTGTGGAAAAAGTTAATCAGGCTCTCTTCTTAACTGAGCCTGGTTCCGACCAAATTATTACCGGTCACCAACCCCATGGATTTGCTCTCCATGGTGTGTCGGAATACCCATCATACGCATCGTAAGAATTATTGCCCCAAGGTGCGTAGCCTCGGTCATAAAACGGGTCATGTCCAGTATAGTAACCCGAATGGTCGAGCCAATTATACGGGTAACCAGGATCATACAAACCATTGGAGTGTTCAGGCCAATAAACCCGTGGGTAGCCATCTGCACTCCATAAGTACGGATCCTGAAGTTGAGATAGACCAGGATCAACGCCCAGATACGGTGCGCCCCAGTTGCGGGCACCCCAGGGATCAAAACCCGAATCAACCGGATATGACCGCTTTTGCGGTGTTGCCGGCTTGGTACGTACTTCGGGAACAGCTGTGATTTGAGGAGGTAGCGCTGGTGCTACATTGGGTACAATAGCGCCGGATTGTTGGACACTTTGCTGGGCATCTTTCTGAGCACTCTGCATCTGTTGTTGAAAAGAGTGCATAAACTGCCCAAACCGGCGTCCCCAGTCAGCCGCTTCCTGACCTGACAGCGCATTACCAGCAACAGCATCCCCTGCTTGAGCTGTCGAATACGACAGTGGTATCGCTAAATTTACCAGAAGCCCAACCACCACAATAGTCAAATGGGGTGAAAGCCGTATCATCCCGATACCCTCTCCACCGAGCCAATCACAACCAGCTGTCTAAACATTTTCTAACCGAGCTGGAATCACCCTTCGGAACGACTTGGAAAGCCTCGAATCCAGAAGGAAAGAACACTTTTTGATTAGCATTAGATGCATAATGGCACCTAGTTAAATTCATAAAATCAATAAGTTGCCAAAAATTTATAGTAGAAAATATCTGCTATATCAGCATTGTCTAATATCATGAAACTCTAATATACGCGCCAATTTCCTAAAACACAACTGAAAATTGCTTGTCCTTCACTTTAATATCTTGGGCCTAACCTATCTCCGATCATCCACAAGAATGGATATTACGGCTTCTATTCCTTTGCCGCCTCTTTTTCTGACGGGAGTTCCTTATAATCAACCGGAATAGTAAACATATTGGGGGGTTGAGCCCCTTCGTGCAAGTTTTTCAATTCAACAGTCATACCATCTGCATAATGTTCTCGAATGGCGATTTTCAATTTCGGATCAACCCAAAGCTGCATATGAGGCATTCTTCTACCTTCATGCAGGACAAACACCTCCCAATGTTCAACCAAGCGCCCTTCAATACGTATCCTGCCCCGTTTATGGCATTGATAGGCTGGATTGGTGTAACACGGGCTCTCTTTCTCATAAGGTAATGGCGGCCGAGAGAAATCTTTGCCAGGATACGGTGTGAATCGCTTCTGTTTTGGAAACAGCATCCAAGCCTTATTTTGATCGGTGTGGAAAAGGATGACCACGGCGTGTCCATCCAATATTCCTTCAGTACGTACCTTAGAAGGAGAGACAAACATACGGCCAGAAGAGTTCCGTTCTGGATGATGCGGATGGTTGCGAACGACATCTGCTGAAAACGATTTCTCGAAATTTTTACTGTATACTGTATTGATTCCAAGCATGAAAAAACATAAGAATGTCAGCCCGACCAAAAGAATTCTGGACGAAAAAAAAAATTGAATAAGTGGTTTGGCACCACCGAAAAATACGTTTTCAAAAACCGCAACAGGTCTATTGATCCAGCCCATATCACGTGTTGAGCCTGTCAGATAGTGTGAGACTATTTGAGTATTATGCATGTAAGAATCAACGCTCACACAAGTCACCAAGGATTACGTTGAGACCAGGGTGTCCGTGAACGTCCACGCCATAAGTCAAAGAAACCACTGTCTTCAAGGATCGGCATGCTCCAGGGGCTGCGGTCACGGCTGGAACGATGATCGTACTCATCCCGAGGAGCATAGTCACGATAGTAGTCTGGCCGGCGATGATAATACGCCTCATATGATGGCCGAAGTGGGCCAGCATAGCCATCATAGCCACGCGCGTAGAGTGGATCACGATACTCTGCTCTTGGCACATAAGAGGGATATCTACCATAGTCTTGTGAATGGGGATACTGGAGCGTAGTGCCATAAACAGGTGGTGCGCCATAAGCAGGTGGTGCACCGTAGGCAGGTACAGCACCATAAGCAGGTGGTGCTCCGTAAATAGGTGCACCACCATAGGCAGATGGTGCCCCGTAGGCAGGTGCTGCACCGTATGCTGATTCCCGTTCTATGGCTGTCTGGTGAGGGATGCCACCATATCCTGGGACCTGTCCCATTTGACTGGTTGGTTGCTGCGGATAAGTGGGTAAAGGCGTAGCGTGGTGGCCGCCTTGATATTCTGGTGCTGTATACCCTGGTGCCGAATAGGGCTGAAAGGACTGTGTATTGGGTGAAGGTTGTGTATTGCTATAGAATTGCTGATTCTTCTCAGTTTGAGGCGCATGTCCCCAGGGGCGTTTCGGCGGTGTTTGAAAAGGGGACTGATAACTCTCTTGAGAACCAGCGGGATGTTGAATGTATTGGTTGTCGTACCAACTCCAGTGGTCCTGGCGATGATTGGATTTCGTCGTGGACGTTTTCCACTCTGGTGTTGTCGAAGGGGTGCGGCTGCTTTGCTTGGCATTCCAGGTTTCGGAATTATTGATCGATTGCCAGTTCTGTTCTGCGTTAACTGATCCGCTCGTGAACAAAGCAAAGCCCACGCAAACAGCGATCATTTCGGCAAAAACCAATCGTCCAACGGCAGGTATACCCATCCGGGCATATCGCTGCACAGAAATGAACGTTGGGAGAAAGCTATGATTGGTACGCATCGCAATCAACCGTTAGTCGCTGTAGGTGAAAGAAGAAGAGAGTGCAGTATAATTCATAACAGGTAACACGATCAAAAGCGCATTGTTTTGCTCATCATAACCCGTTCAACTGTTCTACTCAGATACTGCTTGTGTTTCCAGCTCACCACTATTTGAATCAGCCTCAGAGGCTTGTTCGGGCATGTCAGGCATGCTCGGCGTTACAAAGATCGGTGGTGGCGTTATCATTTCAGCCCCACTATCTGGGGCATGCCCAAAAGGGGGCGGTGTCATGATCAAAGGCCTGGAACCCGAATGAGAAAAGTCGGAATCCCCTTGTGATGGCTGCTGGAATCCAGATTGATGACCACTATTACCCTGTGACATGTAGGGGGCAGGTCCACCATTTGTTCCCAGGTTTGGTAGTAACCCTGCGGGATGATCAAAGTGGGGCGCATAGTTCATGGCTTGATTGGGACTAGGTACATCGAAGCGCATGTTCCGACTGGGATCAGGTACGTCAAAGTTCATACCTCGATTGGGATTGGGCACATCAAAATGCATACCTCGATTGGGCAAAGGCATGCCGTAGTTCATGGCTTGATTCGGATCGGGCATTGTGTAAGACATGTCAGGCGGTGTGCTGGGCATGTCAAAATTCATGTGGTGATTGTTGTCAGGCCTTCCGTAATTCATGCCGGGGTTGGCAGCCTGTCTGCCATACATTCCTTGATTGCCGGGCCTTTGATAGGAATTGGAGGGCATCCCATAGTTTGCGTTTGGGTTGGCATTATACCTGCCGTAGTCCATTGTCGCTGAGTTGTGTCCAGAATGACTCAGACCCATGTCGTGATTGGACATGTCAGGCTGGCCATAGTGCATCCCAGAACGTCCAGGTTGACCATAATTCATTGGTTCAGGCGCATCGTATCTGGTGGCAGGATCAGGCAAACGGCCATAAGGAGTAGTGCCGGGCAGAGCATGGTTTCTATTCATACGGTCAGGCATACGACCGTATTGACCATAATCCATCTGCTGATTTGGACGGGGCCGATAGAAATTGTCTGAGTTACCGTAAGTCATGCCATGGGAAGGTGCTGTCCTATTGCTCAATCCGTAGGATTGAGTAGGTGTTCCGTGATATCCCGGTGTTGATCTCATACGGTCGGGCATACCATTTTGACCGGGCAATGGGGATTGTGACCAATCAATCTGGTTGCCCGGTATCACACCGTTTTGACCCGTTTGACCATATTGTACTTGATTGGGTATGTCCCATTGGTTGGTTTGCTGCGTCATACCATGGTTTGTACCAGGTAGTCGCATGGCATGAGGATATGGGTTTCCCATTGCATGGGAAGGCGCATCTTGAAATCCTGGAGGCGGTGCTGGTGGATAACCGAAAGGTGTTGGCTCCATGGGAATTGCAGCCAATGGTGGATTTTCCGGCGTGTCAGCCGACTCACCAGGTGCTGTAGGCATTCCTGGCGGAACAAAGCCAGGATTAGGTGCAACATGACGCTGTATTGGTGGTGGAGGCTGTGGCGTTCCATAACGATCAGGACTGGCGGATTGAACGCCACCGAAATTTTGATCATACCAAGGCTCACCAGGGGCAACATTGAACCCCTGGTCTTGCCATGTCGGAGAGCTTTGGGCCATATCAGACGCTTGACCGGTTGACACAGCAATTAGTGTCGCCGCAGCAAGCGTGGTCATTAAAGATCGTTTCAAAGTTAAACGGCTCATCATGCTCTCCTTGACCTGTACGTGAAGACGGCCCAAGTAGCGTCAGGGCGTGTAGACATCCACCGTATTCGTCTTAAGAAGTAGATTTGTCTTCTGTTTCACTCCCGGGTTTTCTCAACCGAATACCACGCCGTTTGGTGCCTGTTGCATCGGTATTTTTGGCTGTCTGTGCCTTGGTTGTGCGCTTTTTTGCCACAGTTTTAGGCGCAGCTTTCTTTGTCGCCGTTTTTTGTGTGCTTGTGCTTTTATCAGCACTCTTGGATGCCGCTGTTTTGGGGGCAGCCTTACGCCGTGTGGTTTTACGGGGTGTTGGCTTTTTTGTTGCGGCGGGCTTCTCAGTCTTTGCCGTTGTGCCTGTTGCCTTTTCATCAGTTGCAACTGTTGCAGTTGTTTTCTTTGTTGCGCTTTTCTTGGCGGTGGCCTCAGTAACTGGTTTTTTAGCAGGAGAGGCTTTCGCTTTGGTTGCTGTTTTTGCGGGCGTTTTTTTAACCGCTTTTTTGGGAGCAACCTGCTTTTTTGGAGCTGATTGTTTTACCAATGTACCGACAGTGCCGTCCGTTGTTTCTTTTTCAGGTGGATTTTCAACGATAACGGCATCCACAACATTTTCGTCCAAAGGCGCGCTACTGCTTTCTGCCTTTGTGCTGACGGCTGACTGTTTCTTTTCAGGGAGTGAGTTGTACTTCTCAATGAAATCACGGGCAGAGCCAGCATTGCCAGTCTGTGGCGCGCAGGTATCCTCCCGGTGTTTTGCAGCCATCTGCTGAGGGCTTGGCAGTGGTGGTATACCATCGGGATCATTGCTGTGGAAAGCGTGTTGGGCACTGATGCAACCCAATGGAATAACCAGCAAAGTCAATAGGGTAGAAACCAATACACCAGCCAATAGTGAGATAGCCATGCCTTGGAAGATAAAGTCAGTGATGATCACACTGGAACCTGCGACCAAGGCAAAAGCTGTGATGATAATAGGCCGGGTTCTAGCCTTGCATGATAGGATTACCGCTTCAAGAACGTTAACGCCCTTGAGAATCTCCTGTTGGGCAAAGTCCACCAGGAGAATGGAGTTACGCACGATAATACCAGCCAGTGCGATAAATCCAATCATGGAAGTCGCGGTAAACTTGGCATCAAACAGCCAGTGACCCGGTACGATACCGATCAGAGTCAGAGGAATTGGTGCCATGATGATCGCAGGTAGAATGAAATTACCAAACTCCCAAACAACCAGCATGTAGATCAAGATCAGAGCCACGCCAAAGGCGATACCCATATCTCTGAAGGTCTCATAGGTCACCGTCCATTCACCGCTCCATTCAAAGCCGGATTGGGAATAGTTTTCAGGCGGTCCCATGTAATGACCGGACATGGAGACGCCATCCGGTGTGATGTAGTTGTCCAAAATCTCCTGAACTTCCATCATGCCGTAGATCGGCGCATCCAGATCGCCTTCCACTTCACCAGTGACATACTCAACCGGGCGCAAGTCTTTATGGAAGATCAAATCATCCTGATAATCCTTGACGAATCGTCCCAGTTCACCCAACGGAATCGTGGTACCCATCGGTGTGGAGATGGGAAGGTCGCCCAGGCTACTGATTTTTGCACGGATCTCAAGTGGAACCTGAATAACGATATAGGTCGGTTCCAGAATGGTCCCGCGCTTTACATCACCCAGTTTAGCGCCACCCATGGCCATACCGAGGTTACGGTTAATGGCATCCACAGAAACACCGCGACGAACAGCCTTTTCTGTGTCCACTTCAAAGCGCCAGATTTCATAGGGCTGTTGGATATAGTTATCCACATCCACAATGGACTCTGCCTGACGGAAGAAGGCGGTCATGTCCTCAGCAATTTTACGCCGAGTGTGCGCATCCGGCCCGGTAATCTCTGCTACAACGGATTGCAGAACCGGTGGTCCTGGTGGCATTTCAACCACCTGGATAGCGGCATTCTCAGCTTTTGCAATCGGTGTGAGCAGTTTACGCGCCAGCAATGCGATATCATGACTGGTCTTTTCACGCTTGGATTTGTGGACCAACTGAACCTGGATATCGGCTTCCCAAGAACGACCACGCAGATAGTAGTGACGTACCATTCCATTGAAGTTGTACGGTGAGGCGGTACCGACATAGGTCTGCATAGCGATGATTTCAGGAATTTCCTGACGCAATTTTTGTGTCAATCGTTGGGTCAGATTAGCCGTGCGCGGCAGTGCAGTGCCTTCAGGCATATTGATCACAACGTTGAATTCGCCTTTATTGTCCAAGGGCAGAATCTTCACAGTCACATCTGTGGTGTAGAAAAGTGACAATGAGAGGAAAAATGCAACCACCAGGATACCAAGGAACATAAAGCCCTTGAAACGACTATAGACCAAGGTTGGAATGATCCAACGATAGAATTTTTCCAAACGTTCTGCGGAGCTGTGCTCTTTTTCAGAAGCAATGTGCAGGGTCTTCATTGGTGGCTTGATCAACTGAGCCAACCAAGGGGTGAAGATAAAGGCGGCAAACAATGAAAAGATCATTGCCACCGAACCCAGAGCAGGAATGGGCTCCATGTACGGGCCCATCATGCCGCTAACAAAGCCCATGGGCAACAAGGCGGCGATAACCGTCAGCGTGGCTAGAATCGTGGGGTTGCCTACTTCACGTACTGCATCTACGGAGGTGAGTGGGCAGCAACTATTTTCAAGCAACCATCGTCGATAGATGTTCTCCACAACAACGATGGCATCATCCACAAGGATGCCAATGGAGAAAATCAACGCGAACAGACTTACACGGTCGATGGTGTAATTCATAAACCATGCAGCAAACACCGTCATCAGGATTACAACCGGAATGACGATCAACACCACAATGGCGGGACGTAAGCCAAGGAACCAGTACACTAAAACCGTCACCGCAGCCGTGGCGATGAACAGTTTGAACAGTAGATCGTTTACTTTCTCATTTGCTGTGTGACCGTAGTTTCTGGTCACAGCAACAAAGACGTTATTGGGAATCAGATGGCCTTTCAGCTCTTCCACACGCGCGAGAACTTCATTGGCCACGGTAACACCGTTAGAGCCAATCTGTTTGGCAACCGCGATAGTGACAGCGGATGCTCCAATTGCGGGTGGGGTATTCTCTTGATAGGCAGGGCCAGTGTAGTAGGTGACAATCTGTTTCGCATCTTCTGGGCCGGCATACACTTTGGACACATCACCCACATAGATGGGCATGCCTTGACGGGTAGCCACCACCAAGCGTTTGACATCCTGTGCGTTTTTCAAAAAAGCACCGGTATAGACCTGGAAACCGACACCGCCGGACTCCACATTGCCAACACCTTGCTCACTATTGGCTGTTTTGATGGTATTGGCAATCTGATCCAGGCTGATGCCATAGCCGGAGAGTCGTTCAGGATAGACTTCAACACGAATCTGTTCCGAACGGCCACCCACTATAAATCCCTGACTGGTGTTTTTTACCTCATTAAGGCGTTGTAAAACATCCAGTGAGAGGGTGCGCAATGCCGAATCATCCACATCGTTAGACCAAAGGGTCAGCGTGACGATAGGTACATCATCCACCGCTTTTGGCTTGATCATGGGTTTGGTGACACCGGGTGGCACCTTGTCCATATTGGAGTGAATTCGGTCATAGAGTTTGACCAGAGAATCCTCCATATTTTCGCCCACATCAAACTCAACCGTCACCATGGACTGACCACGGGCGGACATGGAGTAGACATGTTTGACACCGGAGATTTCAGACATGATCCGTTCGAGGGGATCAGTTACCAGTGTGGCGACCTGTTCGCTGGACGCACCAGGATAGTGGACAAAAATATCCACCATGGGCACAGAGATCTGCGGATCTTCCTGCCGTGGCGTTACGATGAGGCCGATAATCCCCATGGCAAGGCAGGCAAAAAGCAGCAGTGGCGAAAGTGGCGAATGGATAAAGTTGTTCGCCATTGAGCCCGCAACGCCCAGCGCGTTTTCGAACTTTTTGGAATAATCGTCAGAGTTCGATTGCATCGATCAAATCCAATATTGAACAAGCTTGAAGTTGGGAAAGTCGCTCAGCGACCGTAATCCATTTGGAAAGCAGATATAAACAGTAATCTGCCTGATCCTGGAGCGGTTCATTCCCTCAGGGTGGATTTTTTCAAATCCGGTAGATTTGATAACCGGTCTGTTAAGAGCCAGTCATCATGCAGTGGTTCAGAGAGTAGGACGGTATAACCGTCCCACGTGACTCACTGTTTATTATCATCTTTTTTATTCCAGCCTGAGACCATTGTGCTCGGCGGACTAACAATAATGCGCTCACCGACTTTAAGGCCAGAGAGGACGCTCACGGTATCATTGTCTACAAAACCACCCAAACGGATCATCCGAAGTTCGGAATTGCTTTTACTATCCACAACAAACACCGCTGGCAGACTGCCACGCCACAATACCGCTGATTTTGGCACGATAGGCAGATCTTCAATAGGGGAGGTGATGTCCGGCACCATCACTTCAGCGTACATACCAGGGCCACCAGGTGCATCCTGGGGTAGGTCCAGCTTAACCGTCACAGTATGGCGCTGAGGATCTGCCATGGGAAAAATTTGGGCAACTTGGGTATCAATCCGAGTACCACCGACATCCAGGCGGGAGGGAATCACCATTCCTTTGCGTAGACCGGGCATCAGACGGGCTGGTACTTCCAGTTTGATTTGTAGATGGCGGGTATCGGCAAAGCGCAGCATAAAGGGTGGCATGCCGGGTTGAACCGTATCGCCAATCTCAATGCCTTTGCTGACGATCACGCCGTCAAACGGTGCGATGGTTTTGGTATCACGCAGAGAGGCGTTCAGCTCCTGGATGCCAGCATAGGCTTGCATCAGCTGAAAACGGGCTTGGTCGATCCGAGTACCTTGGGCAAAGATCTGCGCGCGGCGGATCAGCTCGGGATCAGTAGTGCCCATGAAAGAGGATAGGGGATGGGTAACCACCTCATCCATTACCTTGGGCAGAGCCATACCGGCATTGTTGGCGAATTCAGAACCAGCGTAGACCTGCTTGGTGTACTGGACACGTGCGTTACGCCACCCAGCCTGCGCCTGAGCCAGCTGAGCATAGGCAGCCCGCTGTTTTGCCAGTAGATTATCATTGTTCAATGCAACAAGTAGTGTGCCTGCTTTGAACCAATCGCCTTCAACACCAGCGATAAATTCAATGCGACCTGGCATCTGTGCGGACAGCGCCACCTCTTTGAACGGAACAACAGTGCCGCCCAATGTGGTGGTGGTACCAATGGCACCGGAGTCAACCGTAATGACCTGATGATCTGCCACTGGTTGAGCTGTTGCCGGAACAGCGGATAAACACCAGACCGCCAAAGAGACGGCACATATAGAATAGAGTCTATTGATTCTGAACATGAGTATGCGGTTCCTTCAAGCGGTTGACCGAATGATTATCATGGTTCTGCCTCACGGGTAGTACCAGGGCAATCATCCTGGTGAGTCACCGGAGCGGGTGTCAGGGATGACACCCGCTCAAAAGGTGAAATCAAACTCGGCCCATGACCGTAAAGCTCTTGATAAATGGTTTTGCCATCCGAGGATCTTTGATCATGGCGGCATAGTCACCCACTTTGAACTTCAGCTTACGGGATGTGTAGGCCATGCCCAATCCCATCATGCCGATGCCTTTTTTAATCCATTTTTCCCAGTTGCCAGAAGAGGCACGCAGGTCCCAGTTCAGTTCTTGGCCGTTATAGGCTGCGGCGGCGATGACTTCACCATTTTGAATGGTGACTACGCCACGTGGGTTATCTTCATCGTCAAAGCCGTACGCGATGGTGGAGTTGAACTCAATTTTTGCCAGCGCATCTTTGAGTTCAGGTTCTTTGTTCCATTCTTCCTGCAATCTCTTCATCCACTCATCGGAAAAAAGTTCGGCCATGGTTATTCCTCCGCTCGTCTATTTGATATGTCCGGTAAAGGGCTATTGGTACTTGGTTCTTAATACAACGCTTTTCTAGTTAACACCAATCAGCCCGGTATTATAGGGGACTCTTTACGCATTCGCCAAGTGTTTGAAAAACGGATTTAACCAATCAAACACGTGAATCAATTTGATCGGAGTATATAAAATTTTTGTTCAACAGTAAACTCTAATATTAGAATATTCTAAATTTCATTCTATCTATCTATTTTTAAATGAAAATATTTTTACAAAATTCATGTGATGATGCGTCGTTTTACAAAAAACACCGCTGCTGAGTAAGCCAATAAGGTGAAAACAATGAGTGCAAAAATATGTAAAAAAGGATTTCCCAGAGGCAATCCAGTGGCCAAAGGGCGGGTTAATGACACCACATGACCCAGTGGTAGCCAGCGGGCAATGGTTGCCACTGTATCCGGCAATGAGCTGACAGGATAAAAGACACCACAGAACAGAAACATCGGTGTGGTTATCAGAGTGGTATAATAAAGAAAGAACTCATAACTAGGTGAAATGGCAGTAACAACAATGCCCATGGAGGCAAATACAAGACCAGCAAGAAACACGACAGGAAGGGCAAGTAGTGCAGTGGAAGCCGGAAATGCACCCAACAGGGAGCCCACTAGAAAAATGGCAATACCGGCAATCAACGATTTGGTAGCGGCCCATAGAATTTCACCGGCCACCACGTCGGAGACACCTAATGGTGTAGCCAACATGGCATGGAAGGTGTTTTGCCGCGTCATTCGCGTAAATCCACCATAAAGCGCCTCAAAGGTCGCATTGTTCATAGCGCTGGCGGCTAGAATTCCCGGTGCGACATAGTGCATATAGGGCATATCACCGATTTCACCGACAAACCGGCCCAGACCATATCCCATACCCAATAAAAACAGCAGTGGCTCGCCGAGATTGCCGGCCAGAGAAGCCGCATATGTTTGACGCCATACCATGAAATGACGACGCCATACTTGAAAAACACCCAATGTTGGTATGATGTTGCACCGTATAAGTTGACTCAATCCCTTAACTCCCGTCCGGTAAGTTTCAGAAAAACATCCTCAAGATTGGAGGGGCGAAGCAAAAGGGTCAAGGCGCTATGGTCTTTAAGTGCCGCCATTACGGAGTCAGCATTGTGCGTGTAGCAAAACAGGGTATCACCGACACGTTCGAGTCGGCCGGGCAGATTTTCAAAGCAGTCCAGGTCAGAATCCAACATGCAACCACGAATCTCTACCACTTCTGATTCAACATGACGTTTGATCAAATCAGCAGGCGTACCTTGATCAAGGATCTGACCATGGTTAAGAATCAATAGTCGGTCACAGATTTGTGCAGCCTCTTCCATATAATGGGTGGTTAGCAGTAGGGTGGTACCTTTCTCTTTTAAGGCGCGTAACCGTTGCCAGATCAAGTGGCGGGCTTGCGGGTCCAAGCCGGTGGTTGGTTCATCCAGGGTCACCAATTCCGGGTTGTTGATCAGGCTGCGGGCAATGACCAGACGGCGTTTCATTCCGCCGGAAAGCTCTCGAACCGGGCTTGCGCCACGGTCTGATAGTTGAGCAAACTCAAGAAGCTTGGGAATCTGTTCACGAATAAGTCGGGCACTGAGACCAAAGTAGCGACCGTAAACCAATAGATTTTCTGATACGCTCAGATCAATATCCAGGTTATCTTCTTGGGATACCACGCCCAAACGGGGCGGCACCAGCCGTTGTTCTGGGCTCATGGGATAACCGAATACGTGTAATTGTCCTTCAGTCACACCGGCCAGACCAATGATCATACGCATGGTGGTGGTTTTTCCGGCACCATTAGGACCAAGAATACCGAAGCATTCGCCGTGCTGAACATCGAAACTGATTCGATCCACCACGGTTACGCCGTTATACTGCTTCAGAATCTGCTTGGCCTGGATAATGGCACTCATGGGCAATATTCGACTCACAAAGGGTGGTCATCATTCATGGTAAATGCACCTTATCGGCACGTTGGCTTCAGTACTTGAGTAAATAATATTGTTGATGTTGGATTATATGGAATAAATGGCTGTGAAAACAGGCTTTCTGGGAGTGTTTTTTTATGGCAAAACTTCTGACCAGCGCTCAAATGAGTCAGGCGGATCAACGCACCATTGAAGAGTTGGGCTTGCCCGGTGTTGTACTGATGGAAAACGCCGGTCGAGGGTGTGTGGATGTTCTTTGGAGCCGTGTTTCAGATCTAAGACAGAGGCGGGTATTGGTTCTGGCAGGGGCTGGCAACAATGGTGGTGATGGGTTTGTTATCGCGCGTCATCTGCTTCAAGCCGGGGTGCGTGTTTCGGCTTTGTTGTTTGGTCAGGGAGAGCAGCTGAAAGGGGATGCGGCGATCAACTACACAGTGTTTGTCGGGCTGGGTGGTCGGGTGCGTTCAGTGACCTGTCCTGATGATTTGAAAGGTTTTAATCATCAACTTTCTCATGCCAGTATTGTCGTTGATGCGGTGTTTGGAACGGGTTTGGCGCGTGATGTGGGCGGTGTGTTTGCCGATGTGTTTGAGCGGGTTAATCGTGCGGGACGCATGGTGCTTGCGGTTGATATTCCGTCTGGCATCTCCTCGGATAGTGGCGCATTGTTGGGGGTGGCACTTCGGGCGGATTGGACCGTAACCTTTGCAGCGGAAAAGATCGGCCATCGTGTTCAACCGGGTGCGGGCTATTGTGGTGAAGTGATCTGTGTACCCATCGGCATACCGGATCACTATATTGATCGACCAGAGCACAACACCGCGCGGAATGTCATGGATGATCTGGTGATTCCCAATCGGGAATCCGATGCCCATAAAGGACGTTTTGGACATCTGTTAGTGGTGGCTGGCAGTGTTGGCAAAGGGGGGGCAGCGGTATTAACTGCGTTAGGGGCGCAACGCTGCGGTCCGGGTTTGGTCACTGTGGCTTCACCGGCATCGGCACAAATACAGATTGCTGGTCAGTTGACCGAGGCCATGACGTTGCCGCTCCCTGAGCAGAATGGTGTCCTTTCCAAAGAGGCCATGGCAACCATTGAGGCCAGTGGTGTGAAACCAACCGCTTTGGCGATCGGTCCGGGTTTGGGACAAAGTGATGGTGCTCGAACATTATTGCGTCGATTGATGGTACACCTTGCCATTCCCATGGTGTTGGATGCCGATGCATTGAACCTGTTATCACAGGAAAAATCCGGTCCGGGTAGCTGTCTACGGGCCCGCAATGGGCCGACTGTATTAACGCCCCATCCCGGAGAAATGGCCCGTTTGCTTGGATCGACTGTGGCAGAGGTTCAGGATCATCGTATTGATATTACACGAAAAGCGGCTAAAGATTGGCAGGTATGGATGGTTCTTAAAGGGTCGGGAAGTATTATTGCCGCACCGGATGGACAGGTTTGGATCAATGAAACCGGGAATAATGGACTTGCAGCCGGTGGAAGTGGTGATCTGTTGACTGGTATCATAGCGGGTTTGTTAACTCAGGGATGGTCGTTGGCAAGTGCGACACGAGCGGGTGTCTGGCTACATGGTAAGGCCGCTGATTTGGCAGTTGAAAACGGTGGTGGTGAGGCGGGTTTGATGGCTCGTGATCTGTTGCCTGAGATTTGGACGCTACGCAATCAGTTTGCTACGTGAGATCATGGACTATCGTGTTTTTGGAAAAACTGGCCTCAGGGTCTCTGTAATCACTTTGGGTACCATGCGTTTTCTGCATGGTTGGGATCCGCCTCATGATCATCTGCCCGAAGATAGTTTGGCGCATGCGCGTTTTGTGCTCAATCAGGCGCTTTCAGCTGGTATCAATGTTATTGAGACCGCCCGATGGTATGGAAAAAGCCAACGTTTGATCGGTCAGATCCTGCCTGAGCTTGATTATGATCGGGCGGACTATCTGATTATGACCAAAGCGCCGGTCGCCAGAGATGCCCAAATGATGCGTGAATGGGTGTTGGAATCGCGGGGTCATCTCAATGTGGACCATATAGAATTGTTCGCTGTACATGGTGTTAATTCGGTTGAAGATTATGAACGACTCATTCAACCGGGTGGTCCTCTCAGTGCGCTTGAGCAGTTAAGGGAAGAAGGGGTTATCGGTCACATCGGCATTGCTACCCATGCAGCGATGGAACTTCAACTACGCATGGTTGAAAGCGGTTTTTTTTCATTTATCAATCTGCACTATTACCGGTTCATGACCGTAAATAAACCGGTGATTGAAGTGGCAAATCGTCATAATATGGGTGTGTTTATCATCTCGCCCAACGATAAGGGCGGGCAGCTTTATGAGCCGCCTGACCAGTTGAAAGCCCTGTGTAATCCGCTTCCGCCCGCTCTGTTTAATGAACGCTGGCTCTTGAATCACACTGAAATTCATACACTATCCGTTGGGCCAAATCAGCCCGGCCAGCTGGACCTTCATCAACAGGCGATTGGACAAAATCCGCTGATGGGTCCGGTTGAACAACAGATTGAATCACGCATTGCCGATCAGTTTGATAACGCGCCATTAGGCCGTTGTGGTGTGTGTCGGGCTTGTCTACCTTGTCCTGAACAGATTGATATTCCGTCTGTTTTGCGTTTGCGTAATCTGGCGGACAGGTTCCAAATGTTGGCATATGGTCAGACACGCTATTCCATGATGGCACCTGGCGATTTCTGGAATCCCAGTGCCCTTGGTAACGCCTGTACCACATGTGGTGATTGTTTGCCGCGCTGTCCTGAATCGTTGGATATTCCCGTATTACTCAAAAGTACGCATCCATTGTTGGATAGTTGGGGGTTTCGCCTTAAAAGAGCATGGTCTCCGATAGATCAACGGCTTCCTGCATTGGTACGCTTGAAAATGCGGAGTATGAAGCCATTTTTCCGCCGTTTTCGGGCTGCAATTTCACGATTATTCAGGCCCGTGTTTGGTTGATAATGTTGTTACTGGATGGTAAACCCTTTGAATCTTTTTATGCCGCTTGGTATGAAAATTATAGCCTTTTACAAGAGAATCGTTACTGATGACAGATTTTATTGCGCCCTTTGAGACTGCTGCAACAGCTGAACTTCGTCAAGAAATTGAAACGCGTTGCGGTCTAAACCCAGATTTTGCATTACGTATAGGCAACTTTGGTTTCCTGGAATTGGAATCCAGTTGGGGCGATGAAGCGACCATCATCAACACCGCCAGAGTTTCCACCACCAATCATCGGGTAGAAGCGCTGGACGATTTTTCTGACCGGGATCGGCATCTGCTCTATTTTCTGCTTTCAAAGAATCATGGTACGCCTTTTGAATCGGTGTACTTCCGTTGGCGGATCATTGCACCGATCTTTATTCTGCGTCAGTGGATGCGTCATCGTGTTGGATCGTTCAATGAGTTTTCCCAGCGCTATCGTGAGCCAATAACCGCCTATTATGTGCCGGATGAAGCGGCCTGTAGCGTGGATGGCGTGCGGATTATCAGTGATGAACAGTTGGATCGTTACAACGATCTGATGGATTCCTTGCACCGCTTTTATCAGGACACTTACGGCGAGATCAAAGAGAAAGTCACCCAACTGGAAGAGGCGGGCGATATTCCGAAAATCGAGGGCGGACGCAATCCCTATCGCGCCCGTGCGCGTGAGTTGTTGCGCAATGCCATGCCGGTTTCTACCTATTCGGATGTCTATTGGACGGTTAATTTTCGTTCCTTGATGAATTTCTTCGATCTGCGCCGCAAATCAAACGCGCAATATGAGATTCGTCTCTATGCGGATGCGGCCTATCAGATGTTTCATAAACGCTTTCCACTGCTTGGAGAGACAATGGATCGCGTTTTGGCTGAAAAAGGGAATGCTGACGGTGAGTAATGTGAACCGAGGCAATCCATTCAAGGTGTTTGGTCGAAAAAAGGGTCAGCTCAAGGATTGGGAAGTAGATTGGTTAGCCGAATCGCTACCACGCTATCGCCTGCCCGAAGAATACAGCGACCGTGCCACGCTGATGCAGGCATTGGGCGCTGATCCAGATCAAGGTCGTCTATTGGTTGAAGTCGGCTTTGGCAATGGTGATGTGCTGGCTTGGTTGGCGGCGCGTCATCCGGTTGATCGGTTGATTGGTATCGAAGTATTTCAAGAGGGCATGGTCTCTGCCATTAAGAAAGTGGAAAAAGCGGGCTGTAGCAATGTCCGCCTGATTGAAGATCACGCCCAACCTGCCTTTGAAAATAATATCCCAGACAGTTCACTGGATGGTGTCTACATCCATTTTCCCGATCCCTGGCGCAAAAAACGCCACCACAAACGCCGCCTCATTCAGCACACTTTTTTAGACGTTGTCGTGAAAAAATTACGCCCTGGCGGTTTTGTGCAACTGGCCACTGATTGGCAAGACTATGCATTATGGATGATCGCCCTCACAGAGGCCCATCCCGGTCTAACCAATGCTATTGAAAAAGGCCGATTTGCACCAAGACCGGATGAGTGGCTGGAAACCAACTTTCAACGCCGTGGCTGGCGTGCTGGACGTGCTTCACACTATCTTTTGTATCGAAAAAATGGATAATAGATATGCGTGATTACTATTGCAATCATTAGCCTTTTATGGCCATTTCGTCTAATAATTTGAACAGCCAGCCGTTCCGGTCCTGGTGATGTTTTTGCTCTGATGATCTGCTTCGCATATCAAAAGCGGCGCAAAAACATCACCAGAACCTCAACTCAGGTCGGGCGAGAATGTATAATTTTGAAGTGAATTCATTATAAATAGGAGTTACGCAGTTGACTGCGTCAGAGGCCCAAAGGGCCGACTTCTACAGGGGTCTGGGGACCGAAGGTCCCCAGCGGGTTTGGGCAGCGCCCAAATTAAAGTAATGCGGGGCGTTTACGCCCCGAGCATA
>JADFWU010000027.1 GCA_015234045.1 Magnetococcales bacterium | reverse complement strand
TCAAAAGCGGCGCAAAAACATAACCAGGGCTTCCACTTAGGTTGTGATTCATTGTTAAATTTTGGATCTAACTGACTGTATTTGCCTGGAACAAAGGGAAAATGTACAAAAATGAAATTGAGATATATCGTTAATATTCTGTTTTTATCACTATTTATCTCTCCATCTTTGTCAAATGCGGCAGAGCAGATGGCGAAGGATGAGGTACGTGGTTTGTTGGAGCCATCGCGTAGGGCTGTTCTGTCCAGTCAGGTGGCGGCGGTGATCAGTCGATTACCGTTGAAAGAGGGTGAATGGTTTCGTAAGGGACGGCATTTGGTCACTTTTGATTGTGGTCTGTATGAAGCGCGGTTGCAGTCGGCGCGGGCGGCGTTGATGGGTGCGGAAAAGACGTTGACCAACAATCAGGATCTGGCACGCCTGAATTCGGTGGGTCGATTGGAGGTGTCGCTGTCCGAGGCGGAGGTGGCTCAACGGTTGGCGGAGGTGGCTCAAGCTGAAATTCCAGTGAATCGTTGTGTGATTAAAGCACCGTTTGACGGTCGGGTTGTGGCTCGGATGGCGCAGCGCTATGAGTATATCCAGTTGGGACAGCCTGTGTTGGAAGTGTTGGATCGGGATAATCCAGAGGTATCGGTGGTGGTGCCGTCCCATTGGTTGGCGTGGTTGAGGGTAGGTGCTGGATTTTCCATGCGTGTGGATGAGACTGGTCTCATTCTGAAGGGCAAAATCATTCGTCTGGGTGCTCAGGTCGATCCGGTCAGCCAGTCGATGCAGATCACCGGAAAATTAACTGAAATTGATAAAACATTGGTGCCGGGCATGAGTGGATCGGTTCATTTTGATCATTTCAATACGCAGTCGGGTCAGGTCGCACCATGAGCCAGGTAGAGACACCACAAAACGCTGATCCATTGATGACGCTGCTTCAATTAGAGCAGGAAGCGCGCGAGGCCGATGGTACAGCGGCATTTCGCTATATGTCGGTGAATCGTACCCGCTTGTTACGGCCCTATTCTCAGGCACTGTTTTTGGAAGGGCCGGATTGGGCACATGTGAAGATAACAGCGGCTTCGGATATTCCGGTTCCTGATTCCACTGCACCGATGACTCAATGGGTACATGGTTTGGTGCGGCGGGGTTTCGATGAAGAGAAGCTAAACAGTCTGCATACGGTGTGTGCAGCGGATTTGGACGCGCCATGGTCCAAGGAGTGGGCGGAGTGGTTGCCGGAACAAGGACTTTGGATGCCGCTTTCACTGACCGATCGTGCTGGACCGGTGGCGGCGCTGTTTTGTTTGCGGCGTGAGCCGTTTATCGATGCTGAAATGGCATTGATGGAACGGATAATGGCCGCCTACGGTCATGCGTGGCGGGCTTTGGGTCCAGTAGCTGGTGGTCGGTTTTCGTTGTCCATAGTGCGTAACAGTTGGCTGCGTTGGACATTTTTGATCATAGCCTTGTTGGCCATGGTGGTGCCGGTGCCACAATCGGTATTGGCACCAGCAGAGGTCGTGGCACGTGAGCCTCAGGTTGTGGCGGCACCCATGGACGGTGTGATTGATCGTTTTTTGGTTCAACCAAATGCCTTGGTTGAAACAGGAACGCCATTGTTCACCTATGTGGCAGAGGACTTTGAGAGCCGATTCCATATGGCCGAACAGGCGTTAGCTGTGGCAGAAGCACAGTTGAGACGGGCCCAACAAGGTGCGTTTAGGCAGATGGAGAGTAAAGCTGAATTGGCGTTGCTGGAGTCGCAGGCGCGTTTGAAAGCGTTGGAACGGGATCATGTGGGTATTCAGCTGGACCGAGTGACCGTTAAAGCAGAGCAGGCGGGTATCGCGGTCTTTCGGGATGTGAATGATTGGGAAGGGCGGCCAGTCAAAACGGGTGAGCGTATTATGTTGCTTGCCGATGCTGGACGGGTTGAAATAAGTATGGATATACCGGTTGAGGATGCTGTCGCTCTGGAAGAAGATGCGCCGGTGCGGCTGTTTCTGGATGTTTCACCACTGCATCCGTTGGATGCCACGTTACGGCATGCCAGTTATCAGGCCGCTATGACACCGGAAGGGGGGTTGGCCTATCGGGCGGTGGCGGATCTGGTGACTGCGGATTTGGAGAAACAACCACGGATCGGATTACGCGGTGTGGCACGGGTTCACGGCGGAGATGTTCCGTTGGCGTTTTATCTGTTCCGTCGCCCGTTAACAGCGGTACGGCGTTGGTTGGGGTGGTAGAGTGACGGCAATTGCGGCGATGGCAGGCGGTGCGCCGGAACAACCGGTGATTTTACCACCATTGCGTGAGGATCTAGGCCTGTTTCCGGGGCCGGTGCAGCCGGATGGCGCACCCACCTGGACCATTCACGATCCCATAAGAAATCGTTTTTTTAGGATTTCACGCGTTGCGTTTGAGTTGCTGGCGCGTTGGATGCCTACGGATGGCGCGATTGTGTTGGCGCAAACCCGTGCTGAAACCGGTTTGATGGTGAGCGAACAGGATCTGAAAGGGCTGATACAGTTTCTTCAGGTCAATGCGTTGCTGTTGCGTATGGATGCTGATGGTCCAGCGTATATGAAGTTTATTGCGGATAAGATGAAGCCGCCATTTTGGACCTGGTTGCTACAGAACTATCTGTTTTTGCGTATTCCACTATTCCGTCCCGAATCTGTTCTGCGTGCCATGATGCCCACTGTTCGGGTGTTATATACCCGTGAAGCCTTGTGGGTGTTTGTGATGTTGGGGATGTTAGGCGCTTTCTTAACATCACGTCAGTGGGAAGCGTATAGCAACACCTTTATGCACTTCTTTTCCTGGGATGGCTTGGTGTGGTGGGTGATCGCGTTAACGGTCTCTAAAATGGTGCATGAGTTTGGTCATGCGTTCACCGCCTATCGATTCGGCTGCAAAGTGTCCACCATGGGTGTGGCTTTGCTGGTGCTTTGGCCAGTGATGTATACCGAGACCAGTGATAGCTGGAAATTGGCATCCAAACATCAACGCATGGCCATTGCCAGCGCGGGTGTTGTTGCAGAATTGGGGCTGGCCGTCATTGCGCTTTTGGTGTGGCATCTGACACCGGAAGGGCCGATACACAGTGCGGCGTTTCTGCTCTCTTCCGTGACATGGATTATGACGCTGGGTATTAATCTCAATCCATTCATGCGGTTTGATGGCTACTATCTGGTTTCCGATGCATTGGGCGTGGAAAATCTACACAGTCGTGGTTTTGAATTAGCGCGTTGGTTCATTCGTTCATGGTTATTGGGTTTAGCCGTGCCGCCACCGGAGCGATTTCCGCCGAAATTACAGCGAGGATTGATTCTGTTTGCGCTTGGTACTTGGATGTATCGGTTATTAATATTTATTTCAATTGCTTGGTTGGTTTATGAATTTTTCTTCAAAGTGTTGGGTATCTTCCTTTTTATCGTTGAGATCTGGTGGTTTATCTTTCGTCCTGTGGTGCGTGAAATGGCGCAGTGGTGGCAGGTTCGATCAATGATTAGTTGGAACAGGCGACTGGTTGTTCACGGTGGTGTGTGGTTGATTGTGATCGCATTGATGGTGGTGCCTTGGCATTATGCCATGGAGTTGCCAGCGGTCATGTTGGCTAGAGAGACCGCCATGGTCTATGCAGAAAGTCCTGCACGAATCAATACCATCCATGTAGAGGCGGGCGCTGTGGTTCAGGTGGGTGATCCCCTGATCACATTGGAAAATCCCGGCTTGGAAAATATGCTGGCCCAGGCTCAAACACGAGTGGATCTGGCCAAATTGCGCCTGTCTCGTACCACTGCCAGTATTGAAGAGCGCTCGTTATTGCCGGTGTTGCAACGGGCGTTGGCTTCCGAACAGGCCCAGTTGCTGGCATTACAGCGTCAGAAGAATCGATTGGTGTTGATGGCACCCATCAGCGGTACGGTCAGTGAGTTTAGCCACGGATTGCACGCAGGGCGCTGGATTGATGAGACAGTCGCTTTGGTAGAGATCGTCAACCGGCGGAAAGGGGTGGTTGAAGCCTATGTGGAAGAGGCGGATTTGCATCGGTTGAATTTGGATGCGAACGGATTATTTTATGCTGATGATCCTGCGCTGAGCGTGCGCCCGTGTCGGGTTGTATCCATTGCCGATCACAATGCACGGAGCTTGGAGTTTCCTGTGTTGGCATCCCTTTATAATGGCCCTGTGCCGGTGCATCCACCACGGGAATCCGGCGGTGTCCTGGTTCCGGTGCGCGGGATCTATCGGGTTGGTTTTGAGATTGGTGATGCGACAGCACCAGGTCAGCAGCGCAGTGGTGTGGTGCGGGTTGAGGCGGAAAGCCGAAGTGGTATTGTTTGGCTGTGGGAGCGGGTGATGACGCTATTGATCAGAGAAAGTGGATTTTAGAGGCTGTGGTGTATATAGTTTCTGGCACATTGTGACATAGACTATGCTGCTGTGTTTTTACAGGCTCCAAGGCGCTTCTATTGTACAGTATCGGGGTTTCGTCTAAAATTTGAACAGTCAGCCGTTCCAGTCCTGGTGAAATTTTTGCTCTGATGATCTGCTTTGCATATCAAGAAGCGGCGCAAAAACCTCACAAAGGACTCCACTCAGGTTGTGATTCATTGTCAAATTGTGGATCGAAATGACTATACAATGCGTCTTTACATGTGATTGATTACCGCGATGAGAATGATAAAAGTTAATAATTATAGTTCTTTCCTTCCGGAAAAGTGGGGAAAGTCAAAACTTATGGTTTTGATTGCGCTGTTTTTGGCGTGTAGTGGCAATATAAAATTCTTTGAGCATGTCATGGAAATCTATCCCTGGTCTGGGAACGCTGTTTTTCTGATCTCCATGTTCCTGTTTTTTTGTGCTTTTTTAGTGCTGCTTATCAGTATGTTTAACCTCATCCTGCCTTTCCGCGTTGTTGGCGGGGTGTTGCTGATTTTTGCGTCGATCACCGGCTATTTTTCCAATCAGTTTGGTGTGGTGATAGACAGAGATATGATCCACAACTTATTGGAAACCAATGCATCAGAAGCTCTGGATCTGATTAACTTCGGGATCGTGTTTCATGTGGGCTTGATGGGGGTTCTGCCAGCGGTTCTTGTCTGGTATGCGCCAATCAAACGGGAAAAATGGCTTCATGATAAGCGTTTTGTTCTCCAGACTGCTTTGATTTCATTGTTGTTTATGGTGCTCTGTTTTGGTTCCAATAGTGCTCAATACACCAGTGCGGTTCGCGAACATAAAAATCTACGATATGAGATTAATCCAGTCTATCCGATCTATTCCATTGGAAGATATGTTCATAAAGCGATCAAGGGTGATCAACCCAAGTTTAAAATGATTGCAGGTGATGTCACACGTCAAGAGGATGATGTCGCTCATGAACTGGTCATTGTCGTGGTTGGAGAAGCGGTTCGAGCCGATCATTTTTCACTTAATGGATATTCACGAGAAACCAATCCACGATTATCAAAGATCAAACAGGTGCTCAATTACAGTCAGGTCTCTTCATGTGGTACGGCTACAGCAATCTCAGTACCGTGCATGTTCTCTTTTTCCGGCCGAAAAGATTTTGATCGCTCTTCTGCCAAGTACACTGAAAACGTACTGGATATATTGAAAAAATCAGGTGTTACTGTCCTTTGGAGAGATAATAACTCCAGTTCCAAGGGGGTGGCGAACCGAATAGAGTATGTAGACTACAAGTCGCCTGATGTGAATCCTGTTTGTGATGTTGAGTGCCGGGATATTGGAATGCTTTCAGGTCTTCAGGAATTTATTGATGCGCATCAGGAAGACATACTGATTGTTTTGCATCAGATGGGTAACCATGGGCCAGCTTACTATAAACGGTATCCAAAAGCGTTCGAACAGTTCAAACCGGCCTGTCAAACAAATGAGTTATCCGAGTGCAGCAAAAGCGAAATCGTGAATGCCTACGATAACGCCATACTCTACACGGACTATTTTTTATCAGAAGTGATTGGCCTGTTAAAGGCCAATGAGAAGAACTTTGAAACATCCATGTTCTATATCGGAGATCATGGAGAATCGCTCGGTGAGAACGGGTTATATCTGCATGGGATGCCCTATATGTTTGCGCCTGAAGCTCAAACCCATGTACCGATCATCGTTTGGGCAGGTGACTCTTCGGACATTGATTATCAGCGTTCGTTGTCGCTAACCCATGCGCCTAACTCTCATGATACAGTTGTCCACACGCTACTGGAAACATTTGAGTTGGAAATTGAATATCATGAAAAATTGAGTTTTCATCCGCCATTGTTTTATCGGAAGAGTGGTGACGAACCGATCTGAGAGACAAGTTGAGTGGGATAATTTATTTTTTCCGCGCCTCTCCCCTGCAAGGAAGGAAGCCGAGTTCTTAACGGGCGTTAATCCCTTTGCTGAGTGGGTGAAATCATCAAACAGACAGCTGCAATACCACGCATAGAATCATAGGCAGTGCCACAGGATTGATAGGGTGGTAACGTGCCTTTTCGATGGGGTGTGTTCATGTTCAATGCCTGCCATAATCGCCATTGGGCTGTCACAGTCGCGGATCTGACTGCGGCCCAGCGTTGTTGGCCAGGTGCTGAGTATCCGATGGTCCAAACCCCAAAAGAGGGTGGTTTTATGTGGTCAATACCGGCCTTTGGTTCAGAAAAAGCTGGACTATGGCAACATATTGAAAAAGCAAATATATTTAACATAACGAAGTAGCGAGTCAACCGTTTGTTCAAGGGATATATTGAAAAACCCATTTGCTCCTCCTGATGTTATTGCTTATCCTGTTGGTGCTAACACCGTTTATTTGCAGTGACGGAATACTGTACTGGTTTAGACTACTGATGAGTGCTGAGTACGGAATTATACCGGCTGCCATCGGTTCATAATTTGAAATATATGGATGATGATACATCACCTAATGAGATCCTCAAAACAGTTTTACGGAGTTAAGCGATACGCCTTCTGGTCGATTTTGACGGTGGTTGTGTCTCTTAGTGCGTCCGTTACCGCCATTGCGGATATCCCGGTTAAGGATGAGATCGTGCTTTCAAGCGTCTCATCAATCAAGGCGGGTTTTTTCTATTTGCTTGAAACAGAAGAGCAACAGGTTTTAAGTACAGGCAATACCAAGCGTCCGCCAGTGCTGAAGCCGCGCCGTGTTCATTTCAACCGGGTGTTAGAGGGTGGGCTGGCGAAAGTGCCACCTGTTCTCAAACCGGTTCCCAAGAACTACAGCACCACTATCAAACGGTTGGCTAATCGCTATAAGGTTGAGCCCGCTTTGGTTCATGCTGTGATCCAAGCTGAGTCCAGCTTTAATCCCAACGCTTTGTCACCAAAAGGGGCGGTTGGTTTGATGCAGCTGATGCCGGAGACTGCGGCCAAGTATGGTGTGCGTGATCGTTGGGATCCTGAAAATAACATTCACGCAGGTGCCCGTCATTTGCGGCGCTTGTTGCATATGTTCAAAAATAATCTCACCCTGAGCCTGGCGGCTTACAATGCCGGTGAAAATGCCGTACGTCGTTACGGTAACCGCGTGCCTCCCTATCGAGAAACACGTCGCTACGTACAGAAAGTGTTGCGCTATTATCGAGAATATCGCAACGCCATGTAGTTGATTTTTTTTGTAGTCCTCACTGTGTAACCGCCGTGTTGCACAGTTTTTCAAAAGGCACGTTTCCAGTGTTTTGCTTTTCTTCTTCATGAAGTCGTGCGACGGCTTTGAGTGTCGAGATTTCATCCATCCTTTGTTGATCTCCGCTGTCTTCGGGCTTTGTCTGTAAATATCAAGAGCATTTTCTTGTGTGTAACTCGCGTTTATTTCCTTTTCTTTTCATGTGGTTAATAATGTTTTTCTGAAATAATAAGGCTAAAGAATAGCCTCTTTATCAGGAGGATGGTATCCTCCCCAAGCCATTGGTTATGTGTAATCAGGAAAAGCTGAAAGATGCTTCCTTATTAATCAACTGTTCAAGTAGAGGAATTTCTGTATCATGTCCGATATTCGCAACCGTATTCTGACATTTTTGGATGACGAACTGGGTATGGATTTGGACGAGGTGCAGCCTGACACCTTGCTGTTCAGCAGCGGCATGATTGATTCATTTTCTCTGGTTACCTTGATGACATTTCTGGAGGAAAACTTTGGGTTCCGTATCTCGCCGGATGATGTCACCCTTGATAATCTGGATTCCGTAGAGCGTATCGAAGGATTTATTGGTAAATCCACAGAGTGAGGGATTGTGATGGATGATAAAGACCTTCATGGCGTTCTGAATACGGTTGCCAAGCAGTTTGGCACGCCCTGCTATGTCTATTTTCAAGATACCCTGAACGATAGAATTAAAGCACTTAAAACCGCTTTAGGTGATCTGTTTGAAGTCAGCTATGCAGTCAAAAGTAATCCCAATCGGACCCTCATTCGTCATCTGTTGGATAGGGTGGATACGCTGGACGTTTCCTCTTCCGGTGAGTTGGAACGGGCGGTTGAGCAGGGGTGGTCTGGAGATCGGTTGACTTTTTCTGGTCCTGCTAAACGGCGCTTTGAGTTGGTTTCTGCCATCACAAATCGTTGTGGCGAAGTGGTGTGTGAAAGTGCGGATGAGTTGGCTGAATTGGATCAACTCGCAGGCGAAGCCGGGCAGGTGATGACGGTTTTGTTGCGCATTAATCCACTGACTGTGCCCAAACAGTTTGGCGTGCGTATGGCTGGAAAACCCAGTCAGTTTGGCATAGATGAAGAGCAGGTTGATGCGGTGCTTGACCGTTTTGATGTGTTTTCCAATCTGCGGTTAAAAGGGTTTCATATCTATTCTGGTACCAACTCATTGAATGCGGAAGGGATTGCAGAAAATATTGCGATTATGGGTGAGTTGTTCATCCGATTTTCGGAACGTCATGACCTTCATCCTGAAAAGCTTATCTTTGGTTCAGGTTTTGGTATTCCATACCACGATAATGATGTGCCATTGGATTTGGATGATCTGGCAGGACGGATACGACAAGCCATCCAGCCCGTTGCAACGCATCCACGTCTTAAAAATGCTGTACGGGCGTTGGAGATGGGGCGTTATCTGATCGGTCCGAGTGGTTATTTTCTCACCTCAGTGATACGTAAAAAACAGAGCCGTGGCACGGATATCGCGCTTTGTGATGGCGGATTTAATAATCATATCGCGGCATTTGGCATGTTGGGCATGGTGATTCGACGTAACTATCCGATTTTCAAGGTGCGTGGGTCGATCAAGCCAGCAGAGGATACCGACATGATGCTGACCGGTCCATTGTGTACCACCATTGATATTCTTTCCCAGCGGATTACTTTGCCAGCGCTCTCTACCGGTGATGTGCTGGGTATTTCGTCCTCTGGTGCTTATGGTCTGACTGCCAGTCCTGAAGCCTTCATCGGTCATCCCGCAGCGCGGGAAATCCTGGTAACCGGTATGGCGGAAGGTAAACCGGTTGTGACGGATATATCCCACTCTTCTTCTTGCGGATGAATGCTCAATGAATGCCCTGCCGGATACCCTCCCTTATGAAGGTATTGTTGTTTTAGGTGCGCCACGCAGTGGATCGACGCTGCTGAGACGTCTGTTGGATGCCCATCCAAAAATTGCCTGTCCTGCGGAGACATATCTGTTTGGCGCGTGTGCGCGTTTCTTGAAGTCAGAATCCTTTGGCAACGGATTGGCTACCGGTGTGGTGCCGGGATTAAGTTATTCCGGTATAAAAGAGCAGATAATTCATCAACGTCTTCGAGAGTTGGTGTTTGGTTTCCTTCGGGAGTTGGCGGACCAACAGGACAAGCCGCTTTGGGCTGAGAAAACCGCTTTTGATACCTTTTTACTACCTGGTTTTGAGTCGATGTGTGGTGATCATGTGCGCTATGTGGCTATTGTGCGTCATGGTCTGGATGCGGTCCACTCCATTGAAGAATTGATCGCTAAGATGGCGCGGATCCCAGCGGAATTGCACCCTTATTTTATTCGTGACAGTCGGCCCTTGGATGCGTGTCTGGATGCTTGGATGGACTGCAATAAACAGATTCTTGATCTAAAAGAACGTCATCCTGATCGCGTTACTTTGGTACGGTATGAAGATCTGACCAATGATCCTGCTGCGGCACTGAGTGGTGTCTTTGATTTTCTAGGCATTGAAACCGATATCACCGCATTGTTGGAAGAGGCTTTCAAGCCAAAGACAGGTGCCGGACTAGGTGATTGGAAAACCTATCAGCTTAATCATGTCAGTCGTTCGAGTGTTGGACGCTATCGTGCCATGCCGCCAACAGTGATTCGACGGTTGGCAAAAAAAACGAATACACTTCTTGAGTCGTTGGGATACGAGAAGGTCGTATTGCAAGAAGAAGACGATGCCATGGCCAAAAGACGGCTTGAGCTTGAGTTGTTGGTCGCTGGAATGAAGGCGAGGCAATAAATCCAATGACCGCTTCAGGGGCGAGGAATCTTCTGGAGGTGTTACAACACCGCATGACCACCAATGCTGATGCTTTGGCGGTGATTCACGCTGCGCGGACGCTCACTGTTGGTGCGTGGGTTGTTGCCACTAATCATGGCAGACAACAGCTGGCGGAGGCGGGTGTCGGTCAAGGAGATCGGGTTGTGCTCTGGATGGAGCCCTCGTTGGAAATGGCCATTGCCATAACATCGGTATGGGCTGCGGGTGGTGTCATTGTCCTGATCAATACCCAAAGTAAAGCGCCACAGTTAAGCCATGTGCTGGAGACTACGGCGGCAACCGCTGTAATCCATTCCATTAAACTGCCTGTTGAACTGCCTGCGAAAGTGATGGGTTTGTCTGCGGCGGAGATTTTACCGAGTGATGATGCTTCGCCGGTTTCTGAACGTTTTTCTATTGATTCTGAATCCTTTGCCTCCATTGTATTTACCTCAGGTTCCACGGGACAGCCAAAAGGCGTAGTGCAGCGTCATTCAACGCTTTTGGATGGTGCGCATCGTGTGGCTGAGTATCATGGTATTGCCGAGGCAGATCGTCTGCTTTGTCCGGTGCCATGGTCATTTGATTTTGGTTTTGTTCAGTGGCAGGTGTCTGTTGCCAGTGGTGCCACGCTCATTATTCCTGAGCGCAATGATCTGCATTCAGTATGTAATACCATTGAGCAACAGCGTCCAACGGTTTTGGCAGCGGTGCCTGCCTTGATTACCCATTTGATGACCGGTATGTCTCCGTTTTCGGGTATTGATAAATCTTCTTTGAGCGTCATTACAAGTTCTGGTGGTTCATTGCCGTCAGTTGTTTTAGCGCAATTGATTGAGCAGATGCCGCGTGGGGCGTTCTATCTCAATTACGGTTTGACCGAGACCTACCGATCCGCTTGTTTATGTCCGGAAATGGTGCGAGATCGACCGGAGAGTATTGGTCGCGCTATTGTTGGTGTGGATTTGATAGTGGTGGATGATGCGGGTCGGCAAGTGCCGGATGATACGATTGGTGAGTTAGTACATATTGGTGCAGGCGTTGCTGCGGGTTACTGGAGGGGCGGTGAACATCCGTTGGAGCCGTTGCTGCAACCAATCCATGCCAAGCACAGCGATCAGCCGGTAATGGGGTGTCGCACGGGTGATTATGGTTGGCGGGATTCAGCGGGTTTTTTCCATTTTCATGGTAGGCGTGATAGCCAGCTCAAAGTGATGGGTGTTCGGGTGTCACCTGTTGAGGTGGAAAAAATGCTCAATGCATCGGGTCTGATCAGTCAGTCAGCGGTTTTTGGTCAACCGCATGCGCTTCTTGGAACAGCTGTTGTTGCTGTCGTGGTGTCCGATGGAGGTGATGCGGTGCTGAAAGATCTGAAAAAATTTGCTCGAAAAAACCTGCCGCCACATATGATGCCTCAGCGCTGGGAACGCCGTTCGGCTCTGCCTGTAACCCGACATGGTAAAATAGACTATGATGCCCTGAAAGTGGAGTTGACCAATGGCTGATTCCAAGGCTGAACAGGGTGGATCCATCGGTTTATATCATTACTGGAGTGCCTTTGCCCACGGGCTTGTCAGGCCTTATCTGTGGGTTGTATTGTTGGCTTTTATTGCCGCTGTTGTACATTTTCTCGTGTTGTCGTGGTACTGGACACCAGAGCGGATTGCAGCGTCTCCAGCCAATACGATGATGCGTCAATCAGCGGATTATTACGCATGGCTCACGTTTAAAAGCTACCAGTTAAAGCGCAATGCACATCCTGAACTGGGTGTTTTTTTGCTGGGTGCCTCTTCGGCACGGATGGCGATTCAGTCGCCGGAAGGATTGGGGAAAACGCTATCAGATAAGTTAACTGCGCCGGCGCGTTTTCATCTTCTGGCGGCGGCTGATCTCAGCCTGTGGGATATGTTGGCGGTGAGTGATTATCTGCCAAAGGGGATTCAGGGTGTTGTGCTGGTTTCTGCCGGAATTGGCTCTTTGACCAAGTCTTTGCAAACGGATGGCGACCTATTGAGAAAACCCAGGCTGGCGCTTGATTCTGCGGCTTTTTACAGGGAACAGAAACTGGCAGGGGTAAATGGCGATCTGCCCAGTGGCAACTATTTGTTCGATCATATGGATTTTTTCAGTGCGCGGGCACGCGCTGTATTGTTAAATCCCATCAAGGGAGCGCCGCGCTATCGGATGCACAATCAAAAACTTGACCAAAGCTATGCCACGGCAGACCGTTGGAAGCGTTTTTACTGGCCTATTGTGGAAGATCGTTTAAAGCGTATTGAAACAGCGCATCAGGCCAATATTGAAGTGCTTCGTCGCTTTGTGGATAACGTGAGATCTCACAGTGGTATGCAGGTTGTTCTTTGGGAACCGCCCATTCATCCTGATGTGGTGGCGCGTTTTCCTGAGCGTTATGGCTATTATCGTACGGTTGTAGCCAACTTTGCTGAAGAGATGGCGTTACCGTTGTGGCACTTGGATCAGGAAGCAGGGCTGGTAGAAGCGGATTATAGGGATACGACCCATCTTTATGGGCCAGAGAGTAGAGCCAAGTATGAACAGGCTTTGGTCGCACGCCTGGTTCCTTCGTTGAACACCATTCTGCACAGCAAAGGTACGCCATGAAAAACCGTGTTGAAAATGGATTGGTTTGGGTGGGCAGAACGCTTCAGTTTTTGGGTTTGTATATGGGGTTGGTTTGGGCTTTTATGGAACTGTATGCCGCAAAAAGTGGGGCGCAGGTCTTTCGTTATGCAGGCTTCTAGATTCTGAGCATTGTCCGGCAATACAATAATGCCGGCATGGGGTGTCAATGATCACCGATCTTTCCTACTGGTTGGTTTTATTAGGTGCAGCCGTTGTTTTCTGGCTCATTCCTGACCGTTTCAGGGTGTCGTTTCTTGGTATCGTTTCGGTGGGGTTGTTGTTACCAGCCGATTGGATGGCGGTTGTCTCGCTTATTGTGTGGACCAGTGCTTTTTATTATTGTTCGCGGCATCTGAACGGGGGAGATGAATCCAAACGGCGCATTCTCTCCTGGTTGATCTGGGGATTGATTGCTCAGTTGGCTTTTTTCAAGCTGCGTCCTGCATTGCTGGGTCAGTTTATCAGTGACAATGAGGCGGTGATGTCACTGGTTCTGCCATTCGGCATCTCCTATTTTACCTTCAAGCTGATTCATTATGCCTTGGAAACTCGGCGTGGAAACATAAAACAGCACGATTTTTCCATATTTTTTCTATATATCTTCTTTTTCCCGATCTATCCGGCAGGTCCTATTGAGCGGTTTGATGCATTCATTAAGAACCGCAGTAAGACTATCAATTCTGCCGATATTGCCGATGGTCTGACACGCATTGCCCATGGTTTAATCAAAAAGTTTGTCATCGCCGAGGGGATAATCATTCCCTTGATGAGTGCGCCGTTGGTTGCCCAAGCCGTTAACGACCCAGAGTTGGCGTCATGGATGCGTACCTGGATGTATGTGGTTCTGTTTTTTATCTACGCCTATCTTGATTTCTCAGCATATTCGGATATTGCCATCGGTTCATCACGGCTGTTTGGTTTTCGAATTATGGAGAACTTCAATTTTCCAGTGTTGGCATCCAACATTCAGGTATTTTGGCAGCGCTGGCATATCTCTCTGTCCGGTTGGTGTCGTGCCTATATCTATATGCCGATGATTGGACTGACCCGCAATCCCACTCATGCGGTATTGGCAACCATGGCCACTATTGGTCTATGGCACGGTGCAACGCTGAACTGGCTCTTTTGGGGGCTATATCATGCTGTTGGTATCATCTTTTATGGTCATTTCCAGAGGTTCATGCGAAAACGGTATAAATACCGTCCCAGTAAACATCCGCTGGCCAAGGGGTTGGGTATTGCGTTTACCATGGTGTTTGTTACCGGAAGCTATGCCTTTGCAGCCACGGATAAGAGCGGAACCGTGTTGGATGGATTTTACCTGTTGATCAAGCTGTTGACTGGTATCTATCTGCCTTCAGTGATGTAGAAAAATCAACTGAAACGCATCAGCCAGCGCACTATCTTACGGGTTCGTTTGCTGAATAGTGACGGTGTGTAGAACGATCCTGCCACGCCTTTATTGATTTCACCCAGGGTTGGATAAGGTGTGATAATCGTCGCCATGGCACCGATTTTCATTTTATTGTTTATGGCCAGAATCCAGGGCTGAATCAACTCACCGGCCCGAGGACCAACGATTGAAGCGCCTAAAATTCGTCCTCTTCGACCCAGCACCACTTTGATCAATCCATCGGTTTCCCGCTCTGCTCGAGCGCGGTCGTTCTCTTCGAATGGTTTGGTCAATGTCTGGACAAACTTGCCTGCTTGTCGGGCATCTTGTTCCGTCATTCCCACATGGGCGAGTTCCGGGTCGGTGTACGTCACCCATGGAACAGCACCATAATTGACTTTGGCTGGAAGGCGAAACAGTGCGTTGCGGATTACAATGCCTGCTTGGTAGCCAGCCATATGAGTGAAAAGATAAGGCCCAGCCACATCACCGATAGCAAAGATATGTTTGCGGTTGGTACGCAGTCGGGCATCTACGGGAATGCCTTTGCTGGTGTGGTTGATGCCGGCGGCATCCAGATTGAGCGCATCACAATTGGGTTTACGGCCTGTGGCGATGAGCAGGTGTGTACCTTCTACGCGAATGCGGGAGCTGCCTTTGTCGATCTCAACCGCTACGCCGGTTGGATCGTGTTCAGCTCGAATAAAGCGGATACCGCTGTGAATGGTGATGCCTTCAGATTCCAGGCACCGTTGCACCACTTGGGTCAATTCGGCATCATCTTTCGGCATGAGTGTCGAGCGCACCAGAATGGTGACTTGTGTACCAAGACGTTGGAACGCCTGAGCGAGTTCAAGACCAATAGGACCACCACCGATGACCAACAATCTGGGAATGTGTTCTTTTCGGTCGAAAATGGTCTCATTGGTAAAGTACGGCAGGTCTTGTAAGCCAGGAATGGGCGGAATGGCTGGCTGAGAGCCGGTCGCAATGACAAAACGTTTGGCGCGGATACGGTGTGTGTCGGTGACAACCTCATTGGGGCTATCAAACCGGCCACTTTGTTGAATAACACGGCAACCCAATTTTTCAAACCGTGCGACTGAATCATGAGGTTCAATCTGACCAATGATATCATGGACATGGGCATGAACCCGGTCCATAGTAACCTCTGGTTGCTGGGTTTGGATGCCAAAACGGTTTGCGGTGCGAATGCATTGCGCTGCGTGTGCTGCGGCGATTAGGGCTTTGGATGGGATACAACCGGTGTTCAGACAGTCACCGCCCATGCGGTGGCGCTCAAGAAGAACAACAGAAGCACCCATTTGGATGGCACCAGCGGCAACGGAAAGTCCACCAGATCCGGCACCGATGATACACAGGTCGGTATGGATTGTTGCAGACATATGGGATATCCTCTCAGCGCTTGAGGTGAGCCATCACGGCACTGCATGTCATAATGACAGATCTATAACTGAGAGCAAGCGCAATCCAGGGAGAGAACATGGACTTGATAACCCTTCGCGGTGTTTCGCTGGGTTTTGGTGCAGCCGACCTGTTGGACAAGGTTGATTTTCGCATCAGCCAGGGCGAGCGGGTTGCGATGATTGGTCGCAATGGTACGGGCAAGACCACTTTTATGCGTTTGATCACCGGTGAGACGCTGCCCGATCAAGGTTCCATACATCGCAGCCCTGGGTTGCGTGTGGGCTATTTGGTCCAGGAAGTGCCGGAGGATCTGACCGGCTCGGTAATGACAGTGGTTTCGGATGGCTTGGGCGAGATCGGTGCATTGTTATCCGAATATCACGCCATTGGCAAACAGTTGAGTGAAACCAGCAACGAAGTGCTTTTATCGGCGCTGGAAGAGGTGCAACATCAGCTGGATACTGTGGATGGTTGGAAAATTCAGCAACAGGTTGAGACTACGTTATCCCGTTTGGAGCTCAATGCCGATATGGCGTTTGAGTCCCTTTCAGGTGGTTTGAAACGCCGGGTGCTACTGGCGCAAGCGTTGGTGCGTCAGCCCGATCTGCTTTTGTTGGATGAGCCTACCAACCATTTGGACATCGAGGCCATCCAATGGCTGGAAAATTTCCTGATAACAGATCGATGTGCGCTGTTGTTTGTCACCCATGATCGTTTTTTCCTACAAAATGTTGCCACGCGCATTATTGAGCTTGACCGTGGTCAGCTCACTGACTGGCCAGGCGATTACAACGCCTACCTGAAGGGTAAACAGGCGGCATTGGATGCCGAACAGGCTGAACAGGCCCGTTTTGATAAGAAATTGGCCCAGGAAGAGGTTTGGATTCGCAAAGGGATCAAAGCGCGTCGAACCCGCAATGAAGGGCGGGTGAGGGCCTTGGAGAAGATGCGCCGCCAGCGCAGCCAGCGTCGGGAGCAGATCGGTAAAGCCAAATTGGAGCTGAGTGAGGCGGAGCGCTCCGGGAAACTGGTGGTTAAAGCGAAAAACGTCAGCTATGCCTATGGGTCTGAAACCTATATCCGCGATCTCAATACCATCATTCTGCGCGGCGATAAGGTGGGCATCATTGGTCCCAATGGATGTGGCAAATCAACGTTGCTGAAACTTCTTTTGGGCGAGTTGACACCAAAACAGGGCGAGATCAAACAGGGTACACGTCTCGAGGTGGCCTATTTCGATCAACATCGTGCTCAATTGGATGAGAATCAGACCGTATCGGATAGTGTGGCCAATGGTTCACAACATGTGACGGTTAAAGGTCAGCAACGCCATATTATCAGCTATCTGTCAGATTTTCTTTTTTCACCGGATCGCGCACGTTCTCCGGTTAAATCTCTTTCAGGTGGTGAACGTAACCGGTTGTTGTTGGCCAGGCTGTTCTTAAAACCTGCCAACATGTTGGTAATGGATGAGCCAACCAACGATCTGGATACCGAAACTCTGGAGCTTTTGGAAGAGTTGCTACTCGACTTCGGCGGCACATTGCTTTTGGTAAGTCATGACCGTGCCTTCATCAATAACGTGGTGACCAGTACACTGGTTTTTGAACAGGATGGTCGGATTGGTGATTATGCGGGTGGCTATGATGACTGGCTACAACAGCGTCCACAACCAGAAACACCACAGAGCACACCCAAGAAAAGCCAAAAAAAATCAAAACGCCCTGCCAAAGGCAAACCAAAGCGCTTTGGGTTTCGTCAAAAGCAGGCGCTTGAAAAATTGCCCGCAGAGATTGAAACACTGGAAACACGCCAAGCGGCATTGACAGAGACTTTGGCCGATCCTGATCTCTATAAACAAGCGGGAGATGATGTCTCCAAAACACAATCAGAGTTGGAGACGGTAGACGCTCAATTGGAAAAGCTATACGCCCGCTGGGAAGTGTTGGAAGCGCTCAGAGAGGAAGAGAGCAACTGAGGGCCAAACTACAGCCACAGAGAATGTAAAAAGTGAGCGCATGATGTTCATAGTTCCCACATTTAATATTTATGCGTGCGAACTAAAGCGCATATTTTTTGATGCGATAAAGCAACGTATCCCGCGTTAACCCAAGTAAACGCGCCGCTTTAGACTTGTTGCCACGGCTTTTTTCGAGTGCTTGGCAAATGAGGTTTTGCTCCCATGATGCCAAATCAATACCATGATCGGGCAGGATGACAGCACTGTCCTGATTGTGAGAGGAGAGCGTGTGTTGATGAAATTCAGCCGGCAGATGGGCCAAGCTGACTTCGCTACCCGGTGCCAAAATAGTCATTCTCTCGCAGTAGTTGCGCAGTTCACGGATATTGCCAGGCCAAGAATAACGTTTCAGAGCCTCAAGTACCGGTTTGGTAAAGCGCGGCGCTTTAACGCTATGTCGTTGGGCAAATTGATTGGAAAGCGTGTCCATCAAGAGTGCAATATCACCATGACGTTCGCGCAGTGGCGGTAAGGTTAAAGGAACTACATTCAACCGATAAAACAGATCCTCCCGAAAACGCCCAGCCTTCATCTCAACACGCAGATCACGATTGGTGGCGGCGATAATACGCGCGTCCACTTTTTGGGTGTGTGTATGGCCTACCGGTTGGATCTCGCCGGTTTCCAGGAAGCGTAATAAACGGGGTTGGATGGAGAGTGGCAGTTCGCCGATTTCATCAAGAAACAGTGTGCCACCTTGGGCAGAGCGAATGAGCCCAGGGCTGTCTTGAACGGCACCGGTAAATGCGCCGCGCCGATGACCAAACAGCTCTGATTCAACAAGATTCTCAGGCAAGGCACCACAGTTGAGCGCAATCATTGGGCGATTGCGTCGGGTGCTTTTCTGATGGATCAGTTGAGCGAGCAGTTCTTTGCCAGTGCCGCTTTCACCATTGATCAATACGGACACGTCAGAGGGTGCCACCATTGAGACAGCATTGATCACTGACTTGAAGGCCGGTGCTTGGCCAATCATGGTGTTGTTAGAGGATTTACATGTCATGGAGCCATGCACTCCGAATAAGTAATCAACGGCAGGCATATCGGTTCGACATGCCAGAGACGGTACAGGGAAAACAGTCCCACAGCTAAAACAATCATCCCAGTCAACAGCATCAACTGTGGATGACGTATCCAACCACCCAGCCGACCGGCAAACAAACCCTGCAATAATACACCAGGAAGAGTGCCAAGTCCAAATGCGGTCATTAAGATCATTCCTTTGACAGGATTGCCAAAGGAAAGTGTCCATAAAAGTACCGCATAGACCAAACCACAGGGAAACCAGCCCCAGATCATACCCAGGGTAAACAGGCCGCTCGTGGAACGAATGGGCAATAATTTACGGGTGATCGGTTCAAACATACGCCAGATGCGCGAACCCAGATTTTCCAATAAGGCGATACCCGGAAACAGTCCAGCCAGATAGAGCCCAAGCAGAACAAGTACAATCGCGCTGAGTAGTTGCGGCAATGCATGTGCCATCCTGGGGCTCAATGTCCACCAGAGGGATTGACCAATACCGCCGGCAATCAGTCCGGCCAGCGCATAGCTGGTTATCCGACCAATATTTTGTGTCAGGAGCGCCAGAAAAAATGCACGAGGCTGTTGTCGTATGGGTGCAGGCAGTGCATAAGTCAACATGCCTGAAATGCCGCCACACATGCCGATACAATGCACAGAGCTGATCAGTCCAATAAGCCAGGCCGTGGGCCAGGGTGTGTCCAATGGTGACTCCTGAAAAAAAACGGCGGTGCGAAAAACGCTATGTTCGAGCGTGCCTCATGAAGTATAGCGATGAAATGGCGTGATACAATGGGTTCGATATCAATCAAGTAGATATCTAGCCGGAGTAAAATAGTGTATTTATTTGATAATTTTATATTGATAAATAACAACTTATCCCTTTTCGATCTTCACAGATCAGGATACCATTACAGTGATGAGTGTTACCTGTTTTCATTGATAACGACAAAGAATATCTCCAAGAGAAGAGGGCGGGAATGATTCCCAGTATGATTAAAAAACATCCATTATTCAATCGGTTGTTTGTCCGGCGTGAATTCAAATTTAGCATTGTTTTGATCATTGTTGGATTAACCATTCCTACGGCGGTGATTATTGCCAGTTACTCCTATTATCTGGCTCGGGAATCTTCTTTGGATATCGCCCATCGTCTTGCCATACGCATGAGCAGAATGGTGATCCAAAAGACTGTGGCCTACTTCGAACCCGCTCAGACGTTGACTAAAATCAGTGCCACACTATTTAAAAATGAACGCCTTTCCGATGCGCATAAAAAAGAGCTGGAAAACTATTTGTTACAAGGTGTCCATGCTCAAAAGGGTGTTGATTATCTCTACTATGGCAAGGAAGATGGTTCCTATATCAATGGCGTGTGGATTGCGCCGCAAAAAGAGTATGGTTTTCAGGTGATTGAGCGGCCTGTAGATGGGCCTGCTGTAAAAACCATGCGCTACTATGATGCGAATCTGAACTATTTGCGCGAAGAGGTGACGCAGAATCCTGCCTACGATCCGCGCAAGCGACCGTGGTACATAGGTGCCAAACAGACTGGAGCGGCACATTGGACGGATACGTATGTCTTTTACACCACCAAGCAGTTGGGTGTGACGGTTTCTGAGCCTGTTTATGGTGAGGATGGTGTGCTTAAAGGTGTAATGGCGGCAGATATCACACTGTCCGGCATGTCAGCTTTTCTGAAGCAGAATAAAATCAGCAATAAAAGCATGGCCTTTATTATTGATGAACAGGATCAATTTGTTGCCTACCCGGATTTTTCCAAAGTATTGACAACAGAGAATGGCAAACAGCGTCCGATGAAAGTGAGCGCGTTTGATCATCCATGGATTGCGCCTGCGGTTGATATCTTTCGTAAAACCGGCGCAGATAGCTTCCAGTTGGACAGTGGTGATGAGAAAATATTGGGCTATGTGGTCTCGTTTCCGCATAGTTTCGGTAAAAAATGGCGGATTGTCATTTTGATTCCTGAGTCTGACTTTACCGGAAATGCAAAACAGATTCAGTCTGTTATGTTGATTATTTCTGGTTTGATCATGGTGTTGGCTTCGGTGATTGGTATGATCTTTGGTCGGCGTATTGCGCGTCCTATTGAGCGGTTAACCGCTGAAGTGGAGAAAATCCAAGGGTTTGATCTTGAAGGCGAGATTGATGTCCAGTCCAATATCCATGAAATTGATGTCATGGGTCAAACCATCCAAACCATGAAGCGTAGCCTTTCATCGTTTCGCCGTTATGTGCCCGCTGAATTGGTTAGAGACCTGATCGAATCCGGCATTGAAGTTCAGCCTGGTGGTTCAGAGAAGACGCTCACGCTGTTTTTCTCTGATATCGCAGGATTTACAACGATTTCCGAACAGGTTCCAGCCGCACAATTGATGGAAGAATTGTCCGAATACATGGAAGAGATGAGTCGTGGTGTTCGGGATCAGGATGGCACCATTGATAAATATATTGGCGATGCGGTGATGGCTTTTTGGGGTGCGCCCAAAGGGAATGAACATCATGCGCGTGCCGGTTGTCAGGCGGCTTTGGACTGCCAACGGGCGGTGACGGTCTTGAATAATAGTCGTGTGGAGATGGGAAAACCGGCCTTTTACACTCGAATTGGTCTGCACACCGGCACCACAATTGTCGGTAACATGGGCTCTACCGAGCGGTTGAACTACACGGTGATTGGCGACAGCGTTAATTTGGCAGCGCGTTTGGAAGGTGTTAACAAAGTGTACAGTACCCAGATTCTGGTTAGTGCTGAGACGCGGAATCGGGCTAAAGACCATTTTCTGTTCAGGCCGTTGGATACCATTGCAGTCAAAGGCAAGAATGAGGGTGTGGCTATTTTTGAGTTGCTGTGTGAGCGTGATGGTGAACAGGCTGAATACTATCAAACAATGGTTGCGTCATTTGAATCTGTCCGGGACCACTATCTAAACAGACGATGGGATGAGGCGCTGGACGCGATTGATCAATTCCAGGGAGAGTACCCTGAAGATGGGCCCGCCGAACTGTATCGGCAACGGTGTTTGGCATTTCAAACCAATGATCCAGGGACTGATTGGGATGGCGTGGTGCGGTTGGAGAGTAAATAAAATAGTGATACGTTATTCGGCTATTTTTGCACCGTTCAAAAGTAAAATCGTGTATCCTTCATTGAGGGCTGCGAAACATGTATCACCCCTATAGCATAGGGCATTACTGTGTACGAAAAAGCATCAAAAAGAGTATGTGATTAATGGAAAAAGAGTCTCAATAGTGTGACGCATGCTTTGATTTATTGTTTTCTTCTTCTAAATATCAAACTGAGTTGGAGGGGATAGATAGTGATTTGACACTCATTCTCTGGATTCTGTCTTCAGTGGGTTTGTTCCAGGGGAAACAGAAATTGAAGAGGTCCCATCATGAGAAATCGTTCGTTTGTTTTTTTGATCGTGGTTTTCATCATTATGGGTGGCGGTTATGTATGGACCCGTTGGGGACAGGACAGACCGCTTGATAAGGTTGGTTCAGTCAGTATCGGGGCTTCTCTGACGCTCTCACCGGTTCTTGTCTGGATTGCCCAGGACCAGGGCTTTTTTACGAAAGCGGGTCTGGATGCCACTGTCAAACAGTACTCTAGCGGTAAAACAACCACCGAAGGCATGTTGTCGGGCGAGGTGGACCTTTCTGCATCCGCTGAATTTCTCGCTGTACGAAAATCTTTTGTCCACGATACGTTGAGGATTCTTGGTACGACTGCCTTTGTACACCAAATCCAGCTGCTTGGATTGCGGGAGCAGGGCATTACCAGTGTCGGCGATTTTAAGGGTAAACGGGTCGGTGTGCGGTTGGGCACCAACGGCGAGTTTTTTCTGGCGCGTTTATTGACGTTAAACGGTATGGTCCGCGATGACATTACGTGGGTCAATCTTCCTCCTCAGAAAATGGCTGATGCTCTGGCTGAGGGGGTGGTGGATGGTATCCTTGTCTGGCCGCCGTTTGTTCAGCATATTCAACAACGGCTGGGAGATCGGGTGGTCGCTTTTGATGGTCAACCTGGCCAGGACTACTACTATCTGCTGCTATGCCGTCAGGAGTGGTTGTCGGCACACCCCGTGATTGCTCAACGGGTTATGTTGGCCATGAAACAGGCAGAAAAATGGATCATAGATCATCCTGAAGCGGCACAGGCATATATGGCAAAGAAATTTGATATTCGTCCAGAAGTATTGGAAAAAACCCTTGCAGAATATCGGTTCAAGGTTTCTCTTCCTCAGATGTTGTTGACAGCCATGGAGGCTGAAACGCGCTGGCTGGAAGAGTTGGGCCATGTTCAGGGGAAGCGGGTAGAGAACTTTCTGGATCTGATTGACTTCAAACCCTTATTACAAGTCGCGCCTCAGGATGTAACTGTTCTGCGTTAAGGGACATGGAACAATGAATCGTTCCGGTCGCGCAGGATGTTGGTTCGTTCGCAAGGCACAGACAGAGGTGCGTGCTTGTTGAGCGTGACCCTTTCTGGAACGCAGTGGACGGGCCAATAGAACAGCGAACAGGATAATTGATTTTTTTCGTGACCCTAAGGAGTGATGGTGTCATGAGTCGAACGCGAATTCGTCTACGCGAGGCATTTCTTTCTGCCGGAATCGGTGGGATCGTTCTGTTCGCTTTAGGCATTCTAGCGTTCATGGATAGCTACTTTCTGGTGGCTTCCACCTTGGAAATTCAGCGCATTTCCCACGCCATTACCAGCGGTGGCTTTCGCTTGGCTCTGCTGACCAACGAGGTGACCTTACACCATGAAATCCGCTCTGAACAACAGTGGCGTCAGCTGAATGAGGCGCTGCAACAGAAGTTGATTGAGCATCGGAAAAAGTTAGCCAAGTACACGGTGCAAGTTGCCGCCATTGAACATGGTCTCGTCGATATTGCCATGCTTTTCGATACCAGTATGGCGACTATGCGCCGCATAGAACAAGCGGGTGAGCATCTGGATGATGACCCGATTTATCTTCTGCAAATGTCTCAAATTACCATTCGTGTCGCTGAAGTTCAGTCAGTGCTTGATGAGTTGGAGAGCGTCATTCAGCAGGATGTGAGACGGGTGTTGGGCACGACTCGGCACGGGCTGTTTTTTCGCTTTGGTGGACTATTCTTATGCGTGGTTTTGTATGGGGGTGGGTTGTGGTGGTTCTTCTATACCCGTATGCAGCGTCCCCTGTCAAAACTGGAAAAGGGCATCAATTTGATAAAGGAAGGGGACCGCACCTACCGTCCCCGGAAAACCGCCAATGATGAGTTGGGTGCGGTTGTTGATGCATTCAATGCCCTTTTAGATCGTCTCAGCGAGAAAGAGCAACGACAGTTACGCATTACGCATTGGATTAAAGGCATCAACCGGCTTCAGGATTTGCTGATTGCACCCGGTGATACCATCAGTAAACTGACGCTCATAACCCGCTCTGCGGTGGAGATGTTCGAGCTGGGACTCTGCCGTATTTGGTTGCTCCGACCTGGGGATATGTGTGATCGGGGGTGTGTTCACGCCAGCGCTGGTTCTTCTGCCTGTAAAGATCACTCCCACTGTTTGCACCTGATAACAAGTGCGGGTTGCTACACCAACATTGATGGCAGTCATGCGCGTGTACCCATGGGTGTTATGAAAATCGGTCGTATTGCCAGCGGTACTGATAGTAACTTCCTGACCAATGATATGACACATGATCCTCAAGTGAGTAACCACGATTGGGCACGTAAGCTGGGACTTGTCTCATTCGCAGGCTACAGATTGCAAGACCAGGATGGTGGGTGTGTCGGCGTGCTGGCGCTATTTGCCCGTCATCCCCTTGATGAAGATCAGGACTCCATGTTTCTCAGTATGGGGTTGTCTGCGTCCAAGGTTATCCTGGCCGGACGGTTTGCCGATGAATTGCTCAGTGCCAAGGAGTTATTCCAGACGGTTACCGAAGCTTCGACGGAGTGGGTTTACTGGCGTTCTTCGGATAATGACACCATCCATTACATGTCTCCTCACTGCGAGGAGGTCAGCGGTTATGCTCCAGAGATGTTCCAACAGGACGCTCATCTTTTGGAAAAGATCATCCATCCAGAGGACAAGCTGCTCTGGGATGATCACCTGGAAAAGGAGAATCATTCGCCACATCTTACGCCAATGGCGTTGCGGATTATTACTCGAGAAGGAGAAGTGCGCTGGATCAGTCACACCTGTTATTCAGTCATTGGGGTAAATGGGGAATACCTGGGACGACGAGGTGCTAACGAAGATATCACCGAACGAAAGAAGAGCGAGCAAGCCCTGAAGGAAGCTAAAAGGGTGGCAGAGCAGGCCAGCCGCGCCAAGAGCGATTTTTTGGCTACCATGAGTCATGAAATTCGTACCCCCATGAATGTGGTGATAGGAATGAGTGACGTGTTGCTGAATACCGCACTTCAAGACGACCAGAAAGAGTACCTGAATCTACTCCAAAAAGCCGCCACCAACCTGCTTGAGTTGATTAACGATATTCTTGATGTTTCCAAAATTGAAGCGGGACATTTCGAGCTTCATAATGGTGCTTTTGATCTCCATGAGCAGACGATCGACATTACCGACATGTTGTACGTAAGCGCCAAGGGAAAAGGGATTTTGCTTACGTTGAATATAGCTGAGGGCGTGCCGGTTTGGGTCACCGGTGATCGGGCACGGCTGCGGCAGGTTTTGGTGAATCTTATTGGTAATTCTATCAAATTTACCAAGGCTGGAAAAATCACATTGGGACTGGAAAATCTTGGTCAAAATGTGGTGCGTTTCACAATCTCAGACACTGGAGTGGGCATTGTTCCTGAGCGGATTGATGCCATCTTTGAGGCGTTCACCCAGGCTGATTCCAGTATCACCCGCCAATATGGTGGTACAGGCTTGGGATTGTCGATTTGCAAACGTCTGGTGGAGATGATGGGCGGAGATATCCGAGTCGAAAGTGAGCCTGGGATAGGCAGTGTTTTTGAATTCACTGTCCGGTTTCAGGAAGCAACCAAGCCAATGGTTGATGTGCCAACCGTCAATTTAGATGTGTCTGGGTCAGTACGGGCGCATCCATTACGTATTTTACTCGTAGATGACTCAGAAGATAATCGTATTCTGATCCTAACCTATCTGCGTAAAACGCCTCATCATGTGGATACGGCCACCAATGGTGAAGAGGCTGTGGCCATGGCGAAGCAGAACAGCTACGACCTGGTTTTGATGGATATACAGATGCCAGTGATGGATGGTTACAAAGCCACCAGCACTATTCGAGAATGGGAAGCTGCTGCGGGCCGTGTGCCAATGCGTATTGTTTCGCTTACTGCCCATGCGCTGGAAGGGCATCGGGAAGAGTGTTTGGCAGCGGGTTGTGACGATTATCTGAGCAAACCCATCAGGAAACGAGAACTTATGGATGCCATCGAACGGTGGTTCGGTTCGATGGCGGATGAACTGCCAAGTTGAGTAATCATCTCATTTGCCGGTTTCTTGATTTGTTTTCTGTGTTTGAGAGAGGGGGTGTGCAATGCACTTGTACCCCTCTCCTTCGCGACTGGGATATGGGATAGGCTTATTTCTGGGACTGCAAGGCTTTGATGCGTGTTTCCAGGGGTGGATGGGTCATGAACAGATTTGACAAGGCCTTGCCACCAGACACTCCAAAAGCCGACATTTCCTGTGGTAATTGGGTCTCGTTGCGCTCTCTTTGCAGTCGTTGTAAAGCAGCAATCATTTTGTTTCGTCCAGCCAATTGGGCACCACCACGGTCAGCATGAAATTCGCGGTGACGCGAAAACCACATGACGATGATGCTGGCCAGTAACCCGAAAATCATCTCCAGCACAAAAACGACAATCATGTAGGAAAAACCACTATTGTTCGATTCTTCCTCGTCATTGTTGCGGAATAGCGCATTGTCGATCACTCCACCAATTAAACGTGCCATCACCATGACAAAGGTGTTGATAACGCCTTGAATCAGGGCTAGAGTAACCATATCTCCGTTGGCGATATGACTCACTTCATGGGCCAGAACGGCTTCTATTTCCGCGTCATTCATCTGTTCCAATAGGCCGGTACTGACTGCCACCAGGGCATTGTTGCGATTCATGCCAGTGGCAAAGGCATTCATGTCTGGTGAATTGTAAATTGCTACTTCTGGCATGCCGATACCGGCCTGTTGTGCTTGATGCTGCACTATTTTCATCAACCAGCGTTCAACAGAGTTGCGGGGCTGTTCGATGATCTGCGCTCCGGTGCTCCATTTGGCCATGGTTTTTGAGAGTGCCAGGGAGATCAGAGAACCACCCATGCCAAAAATAGCGGCAAGAATTAATATGCCACCAATACTATTATGGCTCAGGCCTAAATAGGATGAGACCATGTTCAAAACTATGCCAAGTAATAGTAATATGGCAAGATTTGTCATTATAAACAGCGTGATGCGCTTCATTGTCGTGATCCTTCAACAAAAAAGTACGTAAATTTTGGGCTCAACCTGACAACTGTATGGTCAGTTGAATGATGATTCTGAGAGTCGTCAGACTGTTGAAAGTTTCGTAGCACCGTCCATTTTTTTCTTTTTGCCAATCTGATTCACAGCAATACGGCGGATAAAGTAATGCAAGCGCTTGGTTTTTTCCAACACGTCCTTTTCAATGGCGTAGATTTCCAGTCCGTCTGGATTGTCTGCTGCATGTGCTCTGAGGGCTTTTAAGTCGCTTGATTTTATGATGGAACTCACCTGTTTCTTGCTCTCCATCGCCGCAATAGCCAAATTGGGATCGGATGTGTCCAGGGTGTTGAGCACGGATTGCAGGTTATGCAGTGCTGCTTGATGCAAAGGGGTAAACAGTTGTTGGAAAGCCGGGCTCAAAGTCAGCTTGGCCCTGGCACGATGGCGTCCCAATGAGACCAGATTAGTTTCTACCACATCTGCCAACTGTTCGAGATTATCAATTGTTTCAGCATATTTGAGGTGCAGCACAGTCTGTTCAGCGGTCATAGGATGACGCGCCAACTTGCCAAGATAACCCAGTATGGCCCGGTGGCGTACATCGACCTCTTGGTCCATCTGTTCAATTGCCATTTGTTCGGGGGTTTGGTCTGAAGTGACGGCCTGTGGTGCCAGCTTAACCATTTCCATTACCTGTTTGCCCAGTTCCAACGTTTCCATGCGCACCATCTGTAGAGCGATGGAGGGATTGGAAAGGAGCAGTTCATCAAGATGTCGAGGTTTGAAAGCGGGTTTGGCATCCACTACCGGTGCCCGATCTGGGATCATACGGCGCAGAAGTTTGGCAAAGGGACCGGTCAGCCAGATAAATATAGCAGTATTGATGATATTAAACAGGGTGTTGGCATTGGCGATCTGACGCGGCACTTCGGCGGCCAGGCGTGCCATGCCTTCCAGCTCCGTGCTAAGCGGTGAGATCCATATCGCCAGGGCCGCTAGTTGATTGATGATGGGCAGCCACAGCAAAACCCCGATTATATTAAATAGAATGTGAAACATGGCAGCGCGTACTGCATTTCTCGGTTTGCCGATAGATGCCAGTAATGCAGTGGCGCAGGTACCAATATTGGCCCCCAACGCCAAGGCAATACCGCCTTCCAGAGTGACCATGCCTTGACTGGCCATGACAATGACAATGCCCATGGTGGCGGCAGAGGACTGGACCAGTGCGGTAAACAGAGCACCAACTGCAATTCCCAAAACCGGATTGGACATCCCGGCCATCAGTTCAATAAAAGGGTGATAGCTGCGTAGCGGTTGCATGGCAGCACTCATGAATCCCATTCCGAAGAAAATCAGGCCCAACCCCATGATAATCTTGCCAGATTGTTTCAACCAATCCTGTGTGGCAATGAAAGAGATAGTAAAACCGATGGTGACCATCCACATGGCGTATTTAGTAATATTGAACGCGATGAGTTGGGATGTGACTGTACTGCCAATATTGGCACCCATGATCACGCCAAGCGACTGCTCGGCGGTCATCAGTCCAGCACTGACAAAGCCGACTACCAACACCGTGGTCACCGATGAGGACTGTACCACTGCCGTCACACCAGCGCCGGTCAGAGCGCCTGAAAATCGGTTGGTAGTCAACGAGCCCAGAATGGTACGCATCCGGTCTCCTGCAACCAGTTTCAGTGAGTCGGCCAGCATCTCCAGTCCAAACAGAAACAGCGCCAGTCCACCCAGCAGATTCATTATCACAATTGACCATGCTATGGCTTGTGGATCTGTTGCAGATGCCGCATGCAGTATGGCCGGAATTAACAAAACCACTGGGATGGTCAGTCGCAGGAGAGAGGTTTTTGACAATTGGAAGGGTGTTAGGTGCATGAGTGCATCCTTTTGATGAATTGATTTGCGCTAAGGTCATGGTTGACCAGCGGCAATAGGATATCATCAGTGGAATATGATCAGATAATAAAATATTTGAGACAGACCAAAAAAATGCACTCTGTTCAACAAGTAATGTCCTGATGCGCGTCTGCGGATTCCAGTAGGAATGAAAACGCCTTTTCAGACAGTGGTTTGCTCAGATAATAGCCTTGAATCTCATCACAGCTATTTTCTTCGAGGAAACAGAGCTGATTATCGGTCTCAACCCCTTCGGCGATGACGGTTAGTTTCAGATTGTGTGCCAGGGAAATAATGGCGGAGACAATGGCCGCGTCATTGGAATCCTGTGTCAGTTCACGCACAAAGGATTGGTCAATTTTCAAAGTGTGAATGGGTAGGCGTTTGAGGTAGTTCAATGATGAATAGCCTGTGCCAAAATCATCAATTGAGATGTGAATGCCCATTTGATTGATGGCACTCAAGGTGATGATGGCCTGATCCATATCTTCCATCATCAGGCTTTCGGTGATTTCAAGTTCAAGATTGAGTGGTGACAGGCCGGTTTCATCCAATGTTTGGCGGACTTGATCGATAAAATCATTCTGTTGAAACTGGTGTGCCGAAATGTTCACGGCCACACGCAGATCAGGATGTCCGGATGAGACCCACTGTTGAGTGCGTTGGCAGGCTTCTTTGAGAATCCATTGACTCAACGGTAAAATCAGGCCGGTCTCTTCTGCCACGGGAATAAAATCCACCGGTGACACCATGGTATCATCGTGTTTGATCCATCGAACCAAGCTTTCCATACCGATGATACGACCATTCTTCAAATCCAGTTTCGGTTGATAATGCAGTACAAAGGATTTTGTTTCCAGTGCCTTACGCATATCATTTTCCAGGGTAAGGCGTTTGCTGGCCTTTTGTCCCATGGTGTTGGTATAGAACTGATAATTGTTGCGTCCAGCCTCTTTGGCGCGACTGACAGCCAGTCCGGCATTGCGGATCAACTCTTCCACATCCGTACCATCATCCGGTGCCAGGGTGATACCGGTGCTGATGGTGATATGCAGTTCGTTTTCACCAATCTCACAGGGTTGGGCAAAGGTTGTCTGCAATAATCGGGTGAGTGGCAGAACATCTCGAACTGATGCGACAGAGTCAACAATGATGGCAAACTCATCACCGCCCAGTCGGCATAAAATAGCATTGCTAGGCAGTACGGATTTGATCCGGGTAGCCAGTTTTTTCAATACAATGTCACCGGTTGGATGGCCGAGGCTTTCGTTAATTTTGCGAAACTGATCCAGATCAAAAAAGAGTAACGCGACTTTGTTGTTATGTCTGGCAGCGCGTTGTAGTGCCTGTTGAAGGCGATCTTTGAACAGATCCCGATTGGGAAGGTCTGTCAGGGCATCATGATAGGTTTTTTGATGCAGTGCGGCTTCATGGCGTTTTTGGCTGGTCAGATCCTGAAAAATGGTGATGTAATGGGTGAGTGTATCCTGGTTGTTGTGGATTGCATTGATGCTGAGATAGACCGGATAGGCTTCACCGCTATGGCGGCGGCTCCACACCTCGCCATTCCAGTGGAGATCTTTGTCAAGGGCGCTGGCTACCTCTGGCAGAAACTGGTTTTCATGATCTTGGACCGCAGGAAAAAGCGGATTGGTTTTATCAATCACCAGGTTGGCTTCATAGCCAGTGATACGGACAAACGCTGGATTTACCGATGTGGTAATCCCTTGGGCATTGCTGATGCAAACGCCTTCTTGGGCATTTTTCAATACATTGCGCGTCACACGTAACTGGTCTGCCGCTTCGGTGAGGGCGTGGTCAAAAACGCGGGTGGCGATTTTCAACTGCTCTTCCATGCGTCGTTGTTCAGAAATGTCCTGAATGGTTCCGCCCAATCGAATAACACGGTCGGTATCTGAAGCGCGTATCGCTTCACCCAGGATCATTAATGTGGTGTCTGCCCGATCTGTGTCAGAAGTCAGGGTTAACTCCATCACCAAGCCGGTGTCTGGCTCATTTTCTGTACTAAAACGCAGTTGGTCCCGGCGTTCGATCAGTTGTGCGGCCTGTTCCTCGGGCAGTTTGTTCAATAATGCAGCCCACTGATTGTTAAATTGTTCAGTGGGAATGTGTAAAATCTCCAATGTTTCATCACTACACTTGAAGTGATCTGTTTCAATATCCCACTGCCAGCAACCCAGATGAGCGATGCGTTGGGCGCGTGATAAACGGCGTTGGCTTTGACGCAGATCCTCTTCGATTATTCGGCGGTCGGTAATATCTTTGAATGTGCCGGCATGGCCGACTACTTCGCCGGAAGGGTCGTGCATTGGCACGATTCGGCAGATCACCCAAAGCGTATCATCGTGATCCCGATTGAGACGGAATTCAGTCTGAAAAGGTTCTGCATTATTGCATGCTTGTAACCAATCTTCTTTAACGATAATCCGGTCGTCAGGATGGATGAAATCATACCAGGCATCGGTGATTGTTGTGTCATTTGGTGTTGCGGTCAGCACGCACCAGCGGTGATTGGCAAACTGTAGTTGGCCTTGGATATCAGTCTGAAACAGTCCCATGGGTGCCTGTTCTGCCAGATGCTGAAAGCGATCTGCTGAGAGGCCTGTTTGGGATTCGGAATTATTCTGGTTTGCATTGATTGGCCGGAAGGCGCAGATCAACATGAAGGGTGCGTCATGTTGATCGCGTACCAGCGACAACGACAGTCGTGCTGGCATAGGCGCACCGCTCAGAGTGCGTAGCGTGGTGGTGCGGTCGGTGATGACACCAAGCTCCAACAGCGCCTGCCAGTCCGTTGCAGTAGGAAAGGCTTGATTTTCCATCGGGCCGAGAAAGCGTTCAGGGGCGCGTCCAAGAAAATCCGACTTCTCACAGCCCAATATCTGCATTGCTGCTGGTGTTGCCAATGAAAGCCGCCATTGGGGTGTGCCGCCTGCGGTCAGTGAGTCCGGTTTGACTGAAGCTGTCATTACCGGGTCGGGTAGGGCGGCGAGAACCTGATTGAAAAACGAACGTGATCCGGTCAATAAATGCACCATCTCCATCAGGCGTACCACCTCATGAGACAGCCTGTTGAATGGATCTTTACTATTGGTGGCCAGGGTGCGCGGATCTTGTGCCTGTGCAGGATGTTGAATGGCTTTGAGAAGATTGTTAACCGGACGGGCAAGCCAGATCGAAAGCGGCCAGGCAATGCAGCCCGCAAGCAAAAGACCATACAGTGCAATTGCACTCATGTGTCGGATCATCGTACTGCCCGCAGGCAGCTGATCTGGTCCAAGCAGACTGGAAAAGGCTGTCCAGTCCAGCCAAAGTACAGCCATTATACAGGCACCTGTAACCAAAAACAGGGCCAGAAACAGCTTGAGGCGCATGGTTAATCGGTGCATAAATTTTCCTAAATCATAATCACTATAAGGGGTTATGGTATTCAGCAGTATTGGACGCATCCTGTCAAAGGTTTATGGTACAATGCCGAACAAATGGTACCAAATGGAGTAGGCCCTGTTGACATTCACCATCTTTCGGCCCCTGGCGGCGTTAAATCCGCCTCAAAATGCTCACGTACTACAAGTACGCTCCGCTTTTTCGTTGGATTTGCCTTGCCAGGAACCGAAATCTGGCGAATGTCAACACGCCCTAGATTTATAATTTTTTTCTGGTCTAATGAATTGTTCTTACGATCAAATGGTCACTATCGGAGACGATAAACAGGTATGCTTGTTGAGTTCAGTGTCACCAATTATCTGACATTTTGTGAGCGGCAGACCCTCAGTCTGACGGCGGCCAGCCAGATTCGAGAGCGGTCCGGTAACAGCTTTGACACCGGTATCAAACGGTTGCCAAAACTGAACCGTGCCACTGTGGTCTATGGTCCCAACGCTTCGGGCAAGAGCAATCTGGTTCGGGCCTTGAAATTCATGCGCGATTTTGTGCTCAACTGCGCTCAAGGACAGAGCGGTGAACCGATTCCGGTACAGGCGTTTGAGCTGAATAGCCGCACACGCACTGCGCCAAGTCTGTTTGAAGTGGTGATTGTTCAAAAAGGGATTCGCTACCAATACGGCTTTGCAGTGAACAAGCAGCGGGTTTGCCATGAATGGTTGTTGGCCTATCCTCAAGGACGACCCCAACGCTGGTTTGAACGTCATCTGGATAGCGCGACAGGAGAAGAGCAATGGCACCTTCATAAAAAGATGTTGCCTGCCAGTAGTGGAATCTGGAAAGATTTTACCCGTGACAACGCCCTGTTTCTTTCGACAGCGGTACAGCTCAATGCTCAGGTGTTGAAACCGGTTTTTGATTGGTTTTCAAAATCATTGACTGTTCTTCCGCCCCATGCGGAAGTGTCGGTGGATCATGCGGCTAAATTGGTTCAAGATCCTGAAGGTCGTCAGCGTATTCTGTCGTTTCTCAATCAGGCGGATTTGCAGGTGGACGGTATCCATGTGGAGACCCGTACTGCCACAGATAAGGCCGATGGAGAAGAGAACGCCCATTTAATGAACACGCTTCAGTCTCTGTTGAAGAAAAAATTGGATGGTTGGAACTGGCAAATAACCGATATCACCCTGGAACGGCGAAGTGTGGATACCAATCATATGGTTCGCCTGCCCTGGAATACCGAGTCCCAAGGCACCAGAAAACTGTTCGCTCTGGCTGGTCCCTGGCTGGACTTGATGGCGCAGGATCGGGTATTGGTCATTGACGAGTTGGATACCAGTCTGCACCATGCTTTGGTGCGTCATCTTTTCGCGGCACTTCATAAACTAAGTGGAGATACACACTCTCAGCTGGTGTGTACAACCCATGATACCGCTCTGCTGGACGATAAATCCTTCAGACGTGATCAATTCTGGATGGTGGAACGCACTGTACAGCGTTGTTCACACCTCTATCCGGTATCTGAATATCGCGTTTCGCTTTCAGAACCATTGCAGAAACGGTATTTGGATGGACACTATGGTGGTGTGCCAGATCTAAAAAAATCCAAATAAGGATGAGTGTATAAAAAATGGCCCTTTATCTCATAACAGGTGGATGTGGTTTCATAGGAAGTCATTTGGCTGATGCGCTATTGGCGCGTGGTGATCAGGTGCGTGTGTTGGATGATCTCTCGGTGGGAAAAAGAGAGAATCTCGACCCGGCTTGTGAGTTGATCGTTGGTGATATTGCCGATACGGACGATGTCACCAAAGCGGTTAGCGGTGTGGCTGGTGTTTTTCATCTGGCTGCCGTCGCATCGGTGGTGCGGTGCAATGAAGATTGGTTGGGCGGTCATCGTGCCAATCTGACCGGCACCATTCAGGTGATGGATCAAGCGGTTAAACAGGGCGGTGGACGGCCTTTGCCAGTGGTTTATGCCTCCTCAGCCGCCGTGTATGGTGATGTGGAAGTGCCGGTGCAAACCGAACAGACACCACTGAAGCCGTTGGCACCTTATGGCGCTGATAAAATGGCTTCCGAGTTGCACGCGCGGGCCGGTGCTCAGGTGTTTGGTTTGTCTACGGTTGGATTCCGGTTTTTTAATGTCTACGGTCCCAGGCAAGATCCCAGTTCGCCTTATTCTGGTGTGATTTCTATCTTTGTGGACCGAATTTTGGCCGGGCAGGGCGTGACCATTTTTGGCGATGGTGCGCAGGTTCGGGATTTTGTTTTTGTCGGTGATGTGGTGCGCTATCTCCTGGCAGGTATGGACCATTGTGTACAAAAGCGGGCAGAGCAGGCGGCACCGGTTACAGAGGTGTTCAATGTCTGTACTGGTAAGCCTATTTCAATCAAAATGTTGGCCACAAGTCTGTTTGATGTGTGTGGTCGTGAAGCTAATATAAACCTTGGGCCTGAACGCACCGGCGATATTAAACACTCTCTGGGCAGTGCGGCACAGGTAAACGCATTTTTTGATATAAAAGCGGAAACCGATCTGCAAGACGGTTTACAACAGGTGGTGCGCTACCTGTCTGTTGAGGAGGAGAAAGCATGAAGGCGTTAATTAAGATCATTTTAGGTGTTGTCCTGTTATTGGTGATTGTCATTGTGGCGGTGCCATTGTTTGTCGATCCCAACGATTATAAGCCAGAGATCAGCGCGTTGGTTAAAGAACAGACTGGGCGTGATTTGGTGATTGATGGCGATATCTCTCTTTCATTGTTTCCCTGGATTGGTTTTTCTCTTGGCCGTGTTTCGCTCTCCAATGCACCGGGTTTTGGTGGCGCGCCCATGGCGGCGATCCAGAGTGCGGATGTTCAGGTCAAGGTGATGCCGCTGTTGGATAAGCGGGTTGAAGTAAATCACCTGACACTGAAAGGACTGGCCCTGGTATTGGGAAAAGATGCCCAGGGTAAAACCAACTGGGCGGATATGACCGCCAAATCCGATGAGTCGTCTCAAGCCACCACCGAAGCGGCCACAACCGGCAAGCAGGATGGTGCCGCTCCAGCACTGGCAGGGCTTACCTTGGGCGGTGTCGAGTTTACCGAAGCGCAGGTAGATTGGCAGGACAAACAGTCTGGTCAGAGTATTCTTCTGGAGTCGCTGAATTTGACTACAGGCTCATTGGCCGTAGGTCAACCGGCGGATCTGGAATTCAAAGTCCATTTGACTGATCGTCAAAGTGGATTGGCAGCCCAACTGGCCGCAACGACCCGCCTGCATGCGGATCTGGCAGCGCAACGCTATCGCTTGGAAAATACCCAGTTAACTCTGGATGGCAAGGGTGGACCCATGCCGCCCAACGGTATGACGCTTGGTCTGAATGCTGATATCAGCGCGGATCTGGTGGCTGATATGGCGACGGTGAAGGGGTTGGTGTTGAACGTTGTGGAGTTGGTGGAAGTCGTGGGTGATGTGAATGTTTCCGCCCTCACGGCTAATCCTCTCGTGCAGGGTAAAATCAGCCTGAAACCCTTTGATCCCAAGGCGGTGTTGACACGTTTGGGGCAGGCTGTACCGGAAACAACGGATCCCAGCGCATTGACCAAAGTGGCATTTGAGACGCGATTGAAGGCAGGTACAACCTTTGCCGAGTTGTCGGATCTGGTCCTCAGTCTGGATCAAACCCGCTTCAGCGGTGAGATCAAGGTGTTGGATTTTGCTAAACAGTCAGTGCGTTTTACCGTGTCCGGTGATTCGCTTGATCTGGATCGCTATCTGCCACCATCAAGCCAACAACCCGCTGAATCAGCAGAGAATAAAAAAGAAAAACAGCGCAACAAAACGTCAGATGCAACAGGTGATGAACCCCTGAATCTACCGGTTGAAATGTTGCGAACATTGGATGTCGTTGGTGATATCGCACTTAAAGCGCTTAAAGCGGCGAATGGTCATTTTGCCAACTTGAAAATTGGCTTGAAAGCCAAAGATGGTCTATTGCAGTTGGTGCCTTTCCAAGCAGACTTGTATGATGGTACCACCACCACAAAAGCCAGTTTGGATGTGCGAAGAAAAACGCCTGGCATGGCGGTGGAGAGCCGTTTGAAAGGTGTGAAACTGGGCGGCTTGCTCATGGATATGCAACAGTTGGATACCCTGGATGGCGTGGGTGAATTCTCAATAAATACCACCACCAGCGGTAATAGTGTAAATCAACTCAAACGCGGGTTGGATGGGCACGCCAAATTTCTATTCAAAGACGGTGTGGTTAAGGGATTTGACTTGGTTCATGAGATACGAAAAGCTTATGCTACCATCAAAGGTCAGCCGTTTGAGACCCCCACAGGAGATCCGGTTACGCCGTTTGCAGCGATGTCCGGCAGTGCGAAAATTGTTAATGGTATCGTGACCAATAAGGATTTCGTCATTGAATCGCCCGTGCTACAGGCGAAAGGATCAGGTAAAGTGAACCTCCCTGATTCGTATGTAGACTACCTGCTTACTGCTGATCTACTGTCTGCACTTCAGGATATTGATGATAAAACCATCCGCTCTTTAAAGGGGTTGACGGTTCCGGTTCGGGTTAAAGGCTCATTTGATGCACCGGCGGCTTCAGTGGATGCTGAGAAACTGATTGCTTCATTTGCAAAGACCCAAGCGAAAAACCGTCTACAGGAAAAGCTGGGTGAAAAATTGAAGGAAAAGGGATTGGGAGACAAAATTCCAGGAGATGCTTTGAAACTTCTGGATAAGCTTTTTTGATCAGGCTCTCTTGCGAGGAAAGATAAGATGCAAGACCAAGTGTTGGATGCTGTCAAAGACGCGGTGATGGAAATTGTCACCACAATGCTGTTCATTGAAGTAGAGCCGGCCCATGGTCTGGTGAAACCTTCTGGCGTTGCTCATGTGGCGGCCAGGGCGGATGCTTCAGCTATGGTTGGCTTGAACGGTGGTTTGAATGGTGGTGTGCGTATCGCCTGTTCAGAATATGTCGCGCTGTTATTGGCTTCTTCCCTGATGGGCGAAACCATTCCCAAGATGGATGCTGATGCAAAAGATGGTTTTGCAGAAATCGGCAACATGATCGCGGGTGGTATTCAGACCCGCTTGATGTCACACGTGGGTGAAATCAACCTGACACCACCGACGGTGATTGTTGGTGGTGACTTTGAGGTTGACTATAAGAGTAACCTTGAGAGTGTGCGGCAGTTCTTCCGAGTGGAGGAGGAGGCGTTCTATATCGAGGTGCATTTTCTTCAGGAGACCAAAATACCGCTCAGTCTTTCTCTGGAGCGTTCCACCGTGGATCTGTTGGATGATCTGGTGAGAAAGTTGCAGCGTGGTCGTTCCAAAGTGGTTCAGAAACTGATTCTGGAATATACACGGGACGGTGAAGAGGATGAGACAGACAGTGCGGAGAGTGCCGAATAGGAACGCGCGACTGGGATGATTAATTTTTTCCGTGGCCCTGGGGCCTCACACCATTTCGATAGACTGGAAAAATAGAAAGGCGCTTGCTCAATGTGGCAGATTCCTCGGGTGATTGTGAACCGGATGTTCGGACATGCTCAACGCATGCTTCCCAACGAGTGTGTCGGTGTGTTGTCTGGAACGGGTCATACCATCACCGGTTGGCACCCTTTGACCAATGCGGATGCTGATCCCAGCCGTTTTCTTGCTGATCCTCAGGAGCAGATCACGCTTTTTAAACAACTGCGTGACGCGGGACAACAGGTGGTGGCACTCTATCATAGCCATCCCGATGGTGATGCGGAGCCGTCTGAGAAGGATCTGGCAGAGGCGTACTATCCTGAAGCGCTCTATCTGATCGTTGCCATGGGTACGGAAGGGTGTTTGGATCTCAGTGCCCATCTGATTCAAGATGGAAAAGCCATCGCCCAGAAAGTGGCGATCACAGAAGCCTGATGGACCAGGACCGCCAGCGTTTGCATCAAGTGTTGTCGCGTTTTGACGCGCTTCTGGTGGCCTTTTCCGGTGGTGTGGATTCCACCTGTCTGGTGGCGGAAGCGCGCCATGTGCTTGGCCGGGATCGGGTTGTCGCGCTGTTGGGACAATCACCAACGCTACCGCGCGCCGAGTATGATGATGCCATCGCCCTGGCAGAAAAAATTGATGTGCCTTTGGTGATCCGTGAAACCGGTGAAATGAACAATAGCCGTTTTGCCCAAAATGGTCCAGATCGGTGCTTTCACTGTAAAACCAGCCTGTTTATACTTTGTAAGCAGGTCGTTTCTGAACAGAAACAGCCACAGCGTTGGGCAATCGCCTATGGTGCCAATCAGGATGATCTGGGTGATGATCGTCCCGGCATGATTGCCGCTCGACAACAGGGTATTCATGCACCACTTCTTGATGCTCAGTTGGGCAAGGTGGCGATTCGTCGCCTATCCCGATTGCGTGGCCTGCCTACGGCGGATAAAGCCGCCTTTGCGTGTCTTTCCAGCCGTATTCCTTATCATACGCCTATCACATTGGAAAATCTGAAACGGGTTGAACAGGCTGAAATGGTGCTGCGCCAAGCGGGCTTTCATCAGTTTCGTGTGCGTGACCATGGGGTGAAGGCTCGTATTGAGCTGGATACGGAAGGGTTGGCGCGTGTTGGTGCTGAATCGGTATTGAGGGCTACGCTCTGTGATGCTGTGCGCCGGTGTGGCTATGCAGAGGTTATTATTGATCCCAATGGCTATCAAATGGGCGGTGCCAATGCCACGCGGTCAGATACTGTGGTTCAGCCATGAGTGCTGTACCGCACAGAAAAGGCTATAACCGACAGGCGGATATTCCCGATGATTTGCGCCAAGGGCTGAATTGTGGTGAGGCGGAAAGTCGTACGCTCTCTGAATGGCTGGCCGTGGATCGGTTGGGATTGTTGATGCATGTTCTGCCTGCTGTTGGGCTGGCGTGGGCAGAAAAACAGCTGCAAGAACATATCCAACCGCTGGTCACACTCAAGGTGACCGGACAGATGAAGGGGATTGGTAAGGCGCTGGATGCGGTTTGTCGAAACCATGCCCAACGGCAGGAGATTTTGGAAGCGCTCAGTGTGCATCCGTCCGATACTGTGCGGGCTTGGGGTGCCTATATGCTAAGGGCAGATGAAACATTGCCGCTACCAGAACGATTGGATTCTGTACGGCGCTATGCAACAGATGGCAATATGTGTGTGCGCGAATGTGCTTGGGATTCGTTTCGGCCTTATGTGGCTGCCGATTTGGACACCGGGTTGGCACTGTTGGCGGGTTGGGTCGTTGATCCCGATGCCAATATCCGCCGATGTGCGGTAGAAGGAACGCGTCCCTGTGGTGTATGGACCGCGCATATCCCGGTGTTAAAAGCAGATCCAGCGTTGGGGCTTGGGATATTAGAGCCCGTGCGGGCCGATCCCAGCCGTTATGTGCAAACAGCAGTGGGCAACTGGTTGAACGATGCGGGAAAGAGTCAACCGGATTGGGCCTGTCAACTGACCCAACAGTGGCTTGTAGAATCACCCTGTCCAGAAACAGCATGGATTGTCAAACATGGACGCAGGCGCTTGAATTGTTCATAGAGCGGTTTCGTCTAAAATTTGAACAATCAGCCGTTCCAGCCCTGGTGATATTTTTGCTCTGATGATCTGCTTCGCATATCAAAAGC
>JADFWU010000026.1 GCA_015234045.1 Magnetococcales bacterium | reverse complement strand
CTGAGAGTAGGCACTCTGTTTGGTACGGATACACCCTTCAGTACGGTCGATATCCAGGCTATCCCATTCTCGAGATTGACTGAATGCTTCCTGAGTAGGAACACCACCAGGCGCGGCCAGGAAACGCTTTTTAGCCGCTTCGGAAGGATTTTTACCAGCGATATCCCAGTTGGCGACAAAATCGCCCATAGTGGCCTCATGGACCGTATGGCACTGGGTGTGCAGCATGCCAGCCCGATTCAATTCAGCAAGGATAGAGGCGATACCGCCTGCACGATGCACATCTTCCATGTGAAATTTATTGGTAGACGGCGCAACTTTACAAATGCATGGCACTTTGCGTGATAGTTTGTCGATATCTGACATGGAGAAATCGACTTCACCTTCCTGTGCCGCTGCCAACAGATGCAAAATCGTGTTGGTTGATCCGCCCATGGCAATATCCAAACACATGGCGTTCTCAAAAGCTTCAAAGGTGGCGATACTGCGCGGTAGTACCGTTGTGTCGCCTTTCTCGTAATAGCGCTGGCACAGATCAACAATCCGGCTGGCCGCCTCGAGAAATAACTCTTTACGAGCCGAATGAGTCGCTACCAACGTACCGTTACCAGGCAGAGCCAATCCTAATGCTTCGGTAAGGCAGTTCATGGAGTTGGCCGTAAACAGCCCGGAGCAGGAACCGCATGTCGGACAAGCAGAGCGCTCATATTTATCCAAATCAGCATCAGAGACAGAACTGTCACCCGCTTTGATCATGGGATCAATGAGATCAAGTTTGATGGTTTGATCATTCATCACCACTTTTCCGGCTTCCATAGGACCACCGGAAACAAAGATAGCCGGAATATTGAGCCGCAAGGCCGCCATCAACATGCCCGGTGTAATCTTGTCGCAGTTTGAAATACAGACCAACGCATCCGCAGTATGGGCGTTGACCATATACTCCACACTGTCGGCAATCAGTTCCCGCGAGGGTAGGGAGTAGAGCATGCCACCATGGCCCATGGCGATACCATCATCCACGGCAATGGTGTTAAACTCTTTGGCAATACCACCGGCCTCTTCGATGGCTCGAACAACAAGCTGACCGATATCTTTCAGGTGAACATGGCCGGGAACGAACTGGGTAAAGGAGTTGGCAACAGCAATAATTGGTTTGCCAAAATCGCCTTCCTTAACCCCCGTAGCACGCCATAAAGCACGGGCTCCAGCCATATTTCGGCCATGGGTAGAAGTACGAGAACGGAAGTTAGGCATTATTTTTCCTTTAATTGCCCTTTTTTTCAGGGCGTTCTTATGACAAGTTAAAGGGCTTCGTGGTCTGAATGCCTCATTTGAGTCTAAACAGACCTTGGATTCAACCATTATTATGCTACTGTTTCAACAAAAACCGAGCAGGGAGCCACCATGGGCCAGTATTTTAAAATCCATCCTGAAAATCCCCAGAAGCGCCTTATCGACAAGGCAGCTGCCATATTGGAGGAAGACGGGATCATGGTCTACCCAACCGATACGAACTACGGTTTGGGGTGCAGCATCTTCAACAGGAAAGGCGTAGAGCGGATCGTCCGTCTCAAAGAGCTGAAAAGCAGCCATCAACTTTCCATCCTATGTGCCGATCTGTCGGACATCTCCACTTATGCGCGTGTGGACAATCCGACCTATCGTTTGATCAAACGCTTTTTGCCGGGTCCGTACACCTTTGTTCTCAAAGCGTCTCGGGAAGTGCCCAAGTCCATTCTTCCCAAGCGTGAGACCATTGGTTTGCGTATTCCTGATCATCCAATCTGCCTTGACTTGCTCAAAGCATTTGGCAAACCCGTTCTTTCCACTTCTTTCCGTTTACCAGGTCAGCAAATTGAGTCTGATCCTGAGAAAATTCGTGAGATGGTGGAAACTCAGGTGGATATGATCATTGATGGCGGTGTCTTGCCCTCAAATCCTTCTACCGTGGTTGACCTGACTGGCGAAAGCCCGGTTGTACTGCGTGAAGGTGTTGGCGATCCGTCCATCTTCCAAGGGTGATTAATACACGCTACGCTGTTCTGGTAACTTGATTGCCAGCGGCTGGGGTGTTACAAAGCCTTGTTTAATCTCACTGTGAAACAGGATTGACCTGTTTCATATAACCCACACGTCGTTGCGCAGTCCTCCCGGTGCCTTTCGAGGTTGGAGGACATACAATGTGTTCGGCGGACGTATAACCGAAATCGAATCAAGGAGATCCGATGGCTACGTACTCCATCCGGGAATTGCTGGAAGCTGGCTTCCACTTTGGTCACCAGACCAAACGTTGGAACCCCAAAATGAAACGTTACATCCATTCGGCCCGTAACGGCGTTCATATTATCAATCTGCAAAAAAGCGTCACCATGTTTCGTGATGCCTGTACCGCAATCCGCAACATCACTGCCGAAGGGGGTAGTGTCATGTTTGTTGGAACCAAGCGGCAGTCGGTTGATCTTATCGCTCAAGAAGCCAAACGCTCAGGCCAACCTTTTGTGAATCATCGCTGGCTTGGTGGCACACTCACCAACTGGCAGACCATCCAAGGCTCCATCCGTCGCTTGAAAGAGATCGAACGGATGCAGACTGATGGCACCTACGAAGCACTGACCAAAAAAGAGGTCCAGGGCTTGGAACGTTCCCGTATGAAAATGGAACGCTCCCTTGGTGGTATCAAAGAGATGAGTAATCTGCCCTCCGCCATGGTGGTTGTGGATACTAAAAAAGAAAATCTGGCCGTCAATGAAGCCCGCAAACTGGGTATTCCTGTGATCGCTTTGGTGGATACCAACTGTGATCCTGACCCTATTGATTGGGTTGTGCCGGGCAATGATGATGCGATTCGCTCATTGAGCCTGTTTCTCAGCAAAGTTGCTGATGCCGCTCTGGATGGTGTCCAGATTGAGCGTCAACGCAGTGGTGCTGATGGTGCGGAAATGGTCGGTGGTGTAAGCGCTGACGATGAGTTGATGATCGCGGTTGAGGAGTAAGGATTTCAATCATGGCAGTAACTGCAAAATTGGTAAAAGAGCTCCGGGATAAAACCGGCGCAGGCATGATGGATTGTAAAAAAGCCCTCACCGAAAATAACGGTGACATGGAAGCCGCTGTTGATTGGCTGCGGAAAAAGGGTATCGCCTCTGCGTCGAAAAAATCGGGGCGTATCGCTGCTGAAGGTCGGGTAATGGCTGACACCACCGCAACACGCGGTGTACTGCTTGAAGTCAATACCGAAACTGACTTTGCCGCGAAAAATGAGAAGTTTACCGCGTTTGCCAATAACACATTGGCATTGGCGTTGGAGAATGGACCCGCTGATATCGACGCACTGTTGGCTCTGACCTATCCCGAGACCGGTCGGACTCTGGCAGACGAAGTGCCCAACCAGATCGCCACCATCGGCGAGAACATGGCTGTGCGTCGTGTCGAAGTGCTCAACATCGAAAAGGGTGCTGTGGTAACCTACATCCATATGGGTGGTAAAATTGGTTCCATGGTCGCTCTTGAAAGTGATGGCGACACCGCGGCATTGGAGGAACTGGGTAAGAAAGTTGCCATGCATGTGGCAGCGGCTAATCCCTCCTATCTGGATCGTACGGCTGTACCTGCTGCGGATCTTGAACGGGAAAAGGCTGTGCTTACCGAACAGGCTAAATCTTCCGGCAAGCCTGATAATATCATCGAAAAAATGGTTATGGGCCGCATTAACAAGTTCTACAATGAGAACTGTTTGGTGGACCAAGCCTTTGTGATGGATCAGGATACTTCCGTTTCCAAGGCGGTTGCTGCGGCAGCTAAATCCATTGGAAGCCCTGTGAAGATCGTTGCTTTTTCCCGTCTGGCTTTGGGTGAAGGTATCGAGAAAAAGCAGGAAAATTTTGCTGATGAAGTCAACGCGCAAATCAATCAGGGATGATAATGGCGTCAGACTCTAGTAATAAAAGCGCTCCATATAAACGGGTCTTGCTGAAGTTGTCAGGCGAGGCCCTGATGGGTGATCAGGAATACGGGGTTGAACCCCGTTTCCTGTCAGCGTTATGCAAAGAGATTGCTGCTGTCAGCAAACTGGGTACACAGTTGGCCCTGGTTGTTGGTGGTGGCAATATCTTTCGCGGTGTCTCCGGCCTGGCCAGCGAGCTGGGCATGGAGCGCACCAGCGCTGATAATATGGGTATGATGGCCACGGTCATCAATGCGTTGGCCTTGAAAGGCGGACTGGAAAATGAAGGCGTTCAAGCCCGTGTGATGTCAGCACTGGAGATGCCTCGGGTTGCCGAGACATTTATTCAGCGTCATGCGATTGAACATCTTGAAGCCGGCCGTGTTATCATCTTTGCAGCTGGCACAGGTAATCCCTTTTTCACCACCGATACCGCAGCCGCTCTGAGAGCCGCTGAGATCGGTGCGGATGTTTTGATGAAGGGCACTAAAGTTGACGGCGTTTATGATTCTGATCCTGAAAAAAATGATACTGCCAAACGGTTTGATCGTATTGATCTGAGTGAGGCAATATCACGAGAGCTTCGGGTTTTGGATCAGACTGCGTTGACCATGTGCCGGGGCAACCAAATTCCTATTTTGGTTTTTTCCATTCTGAAGCGTGGAGATCTGACAGAAGTGCTTCAGGGTGATATCACTAAAGGAACATTGATTGAGGTGGACTGATGCACGTAGCTTTATTCAAAGATCTTAAAAGTCGAATGGGAAAAGCCGTAGGGGCGCTTCAGGAAGATATGAATGGCGTGCGTACTGGTCGTGCATCCACTTCAATTCTGGAAAATATCATCGTCAATGCCTATGGTCAGGATATGGCCATCAATCAGCTCGCTACGCTTTCTGTTCCTGAACCTCGGATGATCTCGGTTCAGCCTTGGGACAAAGGCACAATGACGGCAATTGAAAAGGCGATTCGTGAATCGGATTTGGGTTTGAATCCGCTCAACGATGGCCAAGTTCTGCGCGTGCCTTTACCAGAATTGACCGAAGAGCGCCGGAAAGAGATGGTCAAGCTTGTTCACAAGTATGGCGAACAGGCAAAAATCGCTGTCCGTAACATTCGTCGTGATGGTATGGATCAGTTGAAACGCGCTGAAAAGAATAAAGAGATCTCTCAGGACGATCTCCGCACTCATGAGAAAACGGTTCAAGAACTGACTGATACCTATGTCAAAGAGGTTGACGGCGTTATTGAGTCTAAAGAGAAGGATGTCATGCAGGTCTGACATTGGCCACAATAATCTGGAACCTGTTTTTCCAGACATCCCATGAAGAGTGGCCGATCAGGTTGTGGCAATTCTCATGGTCAAAGGGTGGTGGTTGGCATTTTTCCATTCATCACGTTTAGCTGCGCCTTGCGCACATTAATGCCTTTTCCATCAGCTGAGTCATGACCAGATCTGTCCAAAGGATTCCCAACGTACCGCCTGAAAGCATGCCGCGCCATGTTGCGATTATCATGGACGGTAATCGGCGTTGGGCAAAGAGGCGACATCTTCCAAGCCTCGAAGGGCACCGCCGTGGTGTCAAATCAGTGCGTCGGACCATCAGTGCCTGTCTGGATTTGGGTATTGAAACGCTGACAGTTTATACCTTCTCTTCGGAAAACTGGCAACGCGCCGCTGAAGAGGTGAGTGCATTGATGAATCTGCTCTCTTTTCATCTGCGCAAAGAGATGGAAGATTTTGTCGAAAAGGAAGTCCGTTTCCGTGCATTAGGGCGGCTTGATGGTCTGCCTGACAAGATTCTGGAAGGCATCGACCTGTTGGAGTCCACTACCAAGGATTTCAGGCGGCTTAATTTCAATATTGCTGTGAATTATGGTGGTCGATTAGAGCTGGTGGATGCCGCGCGTGAGCTGGCGCACAAAGTTGCTCAAGGTACATTGAATCCAGATGATATTGATGAAACGCTTTTTGCTGATCAACTCACCACTGTCGGGCAAGCTGATCCTGATTTATTGATTCGTACCGGTGGTGATCATCGGATTAGTAATTTTCTACTTTGGCAGTTGGCTTATACGGAGTTGGTATTCATGAATCTTTATTGGCCGGAGTTTGAAAAAATTCACATGATACAGGCCATTGAAGAGTTCAGCCGCCGGGAGCGCCGATTTGGCGCAACCAAATAGCGGGCCGGGCTAGATGTTAACCCGGATTCTCTCTACAATTGTTTTAGTCCCGCTTGTTTTATTATTGCTACTCAAGGGCGAGCCGCTCCACTACCTGCTTGTTCTCATTCCACTATCCGCTGGGCTGCTCTACGAGTGGCATGGTCTGTTCAAGCCGATTGCACCGCTGCGCTATATACTCTCTGTCGCGGCTGGCGTATTGATACTATTGCAAGGCTATGGTTTCGCCTTTCCTCTTGTTTTGATTCCGTTTGGCTGGTTTTTTCTGCTTTTTTTACAAGAGCTTGCCAGTGGCAGGGCTGTTGATCATGATGGACTGTCAGGTATGTTGGTCCATTTCTTTGGCGTGCTTTATATCGCACTGCCTTTGAGCATGCTGTTGATGGTTGCTCAAGTGGCACAGGGAAGCGATTGGATTATTTATATTTTTTCGATACTATGGTCTACTGATTCCGGTGCTTATTTTGTTGGTAAGGCCATTGGAAAGCACAAATTTTCTCCGCGTGTCAGTCCAAACAAGACATGGGAGGGCACGTTAGGCGGCCTGTTTATGGCCGCACTCATCGGCACTGGTGTAGCGGTTTTTCTTGAGTTGCCTATGCCGCTTTGGCACGCTGTTACGTTGAGCATGATTGCGTCATCATTTGGACAGATTGGTGATTTGGCTGAGTCGTATATCAAGCGCGTGGTAAAGATTAAAGATTCGGGTAACCTGATTCCAGGACATGGTGGACTGTTGGATCGATTGGACAGTCTTTTATTCGCCGCACCTATTATCTATTTTTATACAGGGGTGATACTTGGCCAGTGATGTCACATCCATCCAGTCCATAGCGGTATTGGGTTGCACTGGCTCCATTGGTGTCAATACATTGCGTGTTGCCGCACTGCATCCTGACCGGTTTCGTATCGTTGCGCTGAGTGCTGGATCAAACAGTGCGTTGGTGATAGAACAGGCAAAAGCATTTCGCCCTGAAGTGGTTGCAGTAAACAATCCTGACAGCGCGAAAGTGGTCAAATCAGCCCTGGAGCCATTGGGTATTACGGTTTTACAGGGTGTTGACGGTGTAGTTAGGGCAGCCGAATGGGATGGTGTGACGCTGGTGATTTCAGCCATCGTTGGTGCTGCGGGGCTATTGCCGACCCTTGCTGCCATTCGGGCAGGAAAAAACATCGGATTGGCTAACAAAGAGTGTTTGGTCATGGCTGGTGAGTTGATGATGGCAGAAGTTAAGCGCCATCAAGTGACTATGATTCCAGTGGATTCTGAGCACAGCGCGATTTTTCAAGTATTTCATCGGCAACAAACGCCACAATCGTTGGTATTAACAGCCTCTGGCGGTCCATTTCGTGGTTGGAAGCGGGATGCGCTCACCGCAGTGACGCCGGCACAAGCGCTGGCACATCCCAATTGGTCCATGGGGCGAAAAATCTCTATTGATTCCGCCACGATGATGAATAAAGGTCTGGAAGTGATAGAGGCGCGGTGGTTGTTTAACATGCCACCGGAAAGAATCAGGGTAGCGGTACATCCTGAAAGCATCGTACACTCAATGGTCACCTATGCGGACGGATCTGTGTTAGCGCAGATGGGGTTGCCGGATATGCGTACACCGATTGCTCTTGCGCTTTCCTGGCCTGAGCGTATTGAATCCGGGGTGGAAACGGTGGATCTGCCAACATTGGGAACGCTTACTTTTGAACCGCCACCGGAGAGAGATGCTTTTGCTTGTTTGTGGTTGGCGTTCCAAGCCCTTGAACAAGGCGGAACAGCACCGGCCATACTGAATGCGGCCAATGAGATTGCCGTTGAATCGTTTCTCACAGAGCGAATTGCATTTTTAGATATTCCAACCCTCATTGAAGAGAGTTTAATGACGGTTGATACGATTGCTTCTCCATCAATGGAGCAGATTCTGGATGCGGATCATACTGCGCGACAGTTTGCCGAATCCTGGGTCCAACAGCGTTGAATAAAATGGTAGTTGAATGGAGATTTTGACAACAGCTTTTTGGGCGCTTTTAGTTCTGGGCGTTTTGATATTTGTCCATGAAATGGGCCATTTTCTGGTGGCGCGTTGGTGTGGTGTGCGGGTTGAGGTTTTCTCGATCGGTTTTGGCCCTCAGATTCTGAGTTGGACAGCCAAAGGCGATAATGGCACAAACTATCGTATCTCTGCGGTGCCTCTGGGTGGTTTTGTCAAAATGCTTGGCGAATCTCAAGGAGAGGGCGAAGTCGTAGACGAGGTTGATCGTCCATTCGCCTTTAGTTTCAAGCCGCTTTGGCAGAGATTTGCGATCGTTTTTGCAGGACCGGCGTTTAATTTTCTTTTTGCCATCGTTGCCTTTGCCGGGCTTGCCATGACCGGTATTCAAGAGGCGTTGCCCGTGGTTGGGCAGGTGGGTGAAGAGACACCTGCGGCACATGCCGGGTTGCTTTCGGGCGATCACATTACCCATATCAATGGAGAAGCCATTGATCGTTGGGCCACTATGAGTGATCGGATCAAAAGTTCCGATGGTAATGGCATGCGCTTTACCATCATGCGTGAATCTGAGATCTTTGAGACGGTTATTACACCTGAGATTAGAGAGGTTCCCAACCTGTTTGGTGAGCCGAAAAAAGTACCGTTGATTGGTGTTTCTCAGGGCAGTTCCTCAGTGATGGTTCAGTATAATCCTGTAGAATCGCTGGTCATCGGGGTTGAGCGAACGTGGATGGTTTCTCATCTGATCGTTCAGGGTATTTGGAAGATGATTACCCAGGTCGTGGACCCTGCTCAGATTGGTGGACCCTTGTTGATCGCCGAAATGGCTGGTAAAACGGCTTCACAGGGTACAGCGGATCTGTTGTACTTTATGGCCTTTATCTCTATTAATCTGGGTATTTTGAATTTGTTGCCTATTCCGATTCTGGATGGTGGCCATCTATTCTTCTTCCTGATTGAAGGTATTAAGCGAACACCCGTGCATTTGCAGGTTCAGGAATTTGCTAATCGGGCCGGGCTTGTGTTTTTGGTCTGTCTGATGGTACTGGCTTTTTATAATGATCTCGTTCGTCTGTTTTTCACAGGCTGATGATTACGGTGCCCATGAACGCAAAAAGAAATACTCACATAATGGACGATAAACGGGCTGTTGGTTGGGTTGCCCGCATGCTGTTTCTCCTTGTGGGGTTCGCTGTTTTAACAGTGCTGCCACCGCGTTACGCCCAGGCTGAAACGGTGCGTTCCATCAAGGTGGAGGGCAGTCAGCGTATTGAGCCTGAGACGGTATTCAGCTATTTGGCGTTGAAAAAAGGCGATACTCTGAGCAGAAGTGCCTTACGCAAGAGTATTCGCGCGCTCTATGGCACCGGTTTTTTCCGCGATATTTCGCTTGAAATGGTGGATGACGGTGTTCTTGTGGTGCGCGTTATTGAAAACGCCATGATCAATCAGGTGAGCTTTGAAGGTACGGAAGCTTTTTCTGATGAAGAGTTGAACAAGATCGTCCAACAGCGTTCCTACTCCATTTACAACCGTGCGAAATCCGAACAAGATCTCCTGGCACTGCAACAGGCATACCGGATCAAAGGTCTGTTCCTGGCGGACATCAACATGATGATTCAGCCATTGGATCAGAACCGTATTGATCTGGTTTATCGTGTGCGTGAAGGGGAGCGTTCGCGGGTTCGTCAGGTCAATGTGGTGGGCAACAGTGAACTGGATGATGATACCTTGCTAGAGGATTTGACCATCCAGCCTACCGGTTGGTTTTCGTTCTTTTCCGAAGATGATGTGTATGATCGAGACAAGTTGATGTTTGACCAGTCTCAGATCCGCAACAACTATCTGGACAACGGTTATGTTCGGGTAAAAGTGTTAACTTCGGTTGCGGAGTTAACGCCAGATCGGGAATCATTTATTATTACGCATACGGTCAATGAAGGTGAGCGTTATCGGATTGGTTCTGTTGAAATTCAGACCGATTTTGATGAACTGCCTGAGTCCGAGTTACGCAAAGAGATTGAGGTGACAAGTGGTGAATGGTACGACAGACGTACCATTCGTAACTCAATTCAGAATCTGCGCGCTAAAGTGGGCGATTATGGCTACGCGCAACTGCGGATTCAGCCTAATAGTCAGATTGATGATGATAAAAAGGTGGTCAATCTCACCTTCCAAATTGCCAAGGGCCGCCGTGTTTATGTTGATCGGATTGAAATCTCCGGCAACAGTCGCACCCGTGATGAGGTGATTCGTCGAGAAATTCGTTTGATGGAAGGGGATCGGTTCTCTGTCAGCAAGTTGCGCCGTTCCAAGACCAATCTTGAACGTTTGAGTTTCTTTGAAAAAGTGGAGATTCTCACACCACCGTCACCGGAGGGTGAAGACAGGGTCAATCTGCATGTCAATGTCAGTGAGCAGCCGACCGGTTCATTTACCATTGGTGCGGGTTTCTCTACTACTGAAAAAATGATTGGTACGGCCAGTGTCAGTCAGAATAACTTTTTGGGCCGTGGTCAGCGTTTATCGCTCAGTATGGCGCTATCAGCACGGACAACACACTTTGACATCTCCTTTACCGAACCATTTTTCATGGGCCGTCGGATTGGTGTAGGCTTTGATTTGTTTAATAAAGAGATTGACGAATCGTCCACCTCTTCTTTTGAGCAGAGCATTTACGGTACAGCACTGCGTGTGAGCTTTCCACTTTCTGACTATTTGAAAGATACGATAAGCTATCGCTTTACCAATGTGGATATTACCGATGTGGGCACCAATCCTTCATTGGTGATTCAGGAACAAGCGGCCCGCAGTCCATACAATCAATCCATGATCTCCAATACGATTCGCTGGTCAAATTTGGATGATCCGTTCCTACCGACTAAAGGACGTATCCATCGACTGACTACCGATTTCTCGGGTATAGGTGGTGATGTACACTTTCTTCGTCTGCTGACAGAGCATAGTTTTTACCATACACTGATTGGCAAGGATGATTTGGTTGGTCATATACGCGGTCGATTTGGTGTGGTTGAAGGATTGAGCGAAGATGTGCCAATCTTTGAGCGTTTCCATTTAGGTGGACCGCGTTCTTTGCGTGGTTTCAGCAATGGCGGTGTCGGTCCACGTACCTTGGAAGGAGATGCTTTTGGTGGCACTCATTTGGAGCAGATCAACGCGGAATTGATTTTTCCATTCTTCGGATTAGGTGAAAAGGGTGTTCGTGGTCTTGCCTTTTTGGATATGGGCATGTTGGGTGATTTCGACACAATTGGCAGTGGTGTTCGTCAGGAAGATTCTTTACGCATGTCAACGGGATTTGGCGTTCACTGGAATTCACCATTTGGTCCATTGCGCTTTACGCTTGGATTCCCATTGAGTAAGGAAGATTACGACAAGACCCGCAGCTTTGAATTTAGTATCGGTACAGCGTTATAATAGTCTGTGGATCTTTTTTAGTTTCCGCTTTCCCAGAGGAAGGTGTTTATGTTCAGAACATTTTTTGCATTTTGTTTGATGTTGGCGCTATTACCTGTGAGTGCAGGGGCAGCTGAAAGTAAGTTTGCTTACGTGGATGTGACGCGGATACTCTCTTCAGCGGACGCTGCTGATGAGGCGCGGTCCAGTCTGAAGAAGAAGCTTGCTACCAAGCAAAAAGAGATCAGTGCCATGGAAGAGGAGCTGAAAACGCTAAAAGAGAAGCTTGATAAGCAAAAAAGCTTCATGAATGCTGATGCTCAAATGGAACTTAAAGAGAATATTAGCCGGAAATATCGGGCTTATCAGCGGTTTATGGAAGATAATCAAGCGGTATTGGATCGTGAATCGGGACGTTGGAACAAGCGCATCATGTCTGCGCTGGGCGAAGTGATTCAGGAAATTGGCAAAGAAGCGGGTTATACGGTTGTGTTTGGTAAAGGGCAGGTACTTTATCATTCGCCCTCTATTGATATTACCGATACTGTTTTGAAACGTCTTAACCAAAGAACCAAAAAAGGGTTCTGATTCATGACTGATTCACAAATTCAAGAGATTCTGGCAACGCTTCCACATCGGTATCCTTTCCTTCTTATTGATCGCATTGAAGAGACGGTTCCTGGTGAGAAAATTGTAGCGCTGAAAAACGTTACCTTTAATGAACCGCATTTTCAGGGCCATTTTCCCGATCATCCGGTGATGCCTGGTGTGTTGATTCTTGAAGCCATGGCACAGGCATCCGCACTGTTGGCGGGTGCGACTGATCCAGACTCGGTCAAGGGGCGTATTGTTTACTTTATGTCCATCGACAAAGCACGTTTTCGCAAACCGGTTGTTCCTGGTGATCAACTGAAAATTGAGATGATTTTGACCAAACGGCGGCGGGATATCTGGCGTTTTACCGGTAAAGCCTTTACCGATGATCAGATTGCTGCGGAAGCCGAAGTGATGGCAATGGTTCGTGATGGCTAGTCAATCTATGATTCATCCAAGTGCAGTTATTGATCCCAAGGCGCGTGTCGGCAAGGATGTCCAGATTGGTCCATTTTGTGTGGTTGGACCGGACGTGGTTTTGGATGATCGTGTTCAACTGGGTTCACATGTGGTCATCGAAGGCCATACTGAAATTGGATCAGAAACCAAAGTATCCAGTTTTGTGGCCATTGGCCAGCCGCCACAGGATGTAAATTATGCCGGACAGCCTACACGGGTTGTACTTGGAAAACATAATGATATTCGTGAATTTGTTACCATTCACCGAGGTACTGAGAAGGGCGGTGGCCTGACTCAAATGGGTGATGGATGCATGTTGATGGCCTATTGCCATATTGCACATGATTGTCGGATTGGTGATCATGTTGTCATGGCGAATGCCGCGACGCTTGCCGGACATGTGGAAATTCAGGACCATGCGGTTATCGGTGGTTTGACGGCGATTCATCAGTTTGCTCGGGTTGGTCGGAATTCGTTTATTGGTGGCGCTTCAGCAGTATCCATGGATGTGGTGCCTTTTGCATCCGCAGCGGGTAATCGTTCCCGCGTGACGGGTGTCAATGTGGTTGGCATGCGGCGTAGCGGATATTCTGAAGATGATGTGCGTTTGATTCGGGCGGCTCATCGGGTGATTTTCCGCTCCAATTTGCGTTTGGAAGAAGCTATTTCGCAGTTGGAAAGGGATCATCCTGTCAATCCGAATGTACAGTGCATTGTCGAGTTTCTTCAAAATAGCCAGAGAGGCATTTGTCGTTGACCAGCGCGGTCATGGCGGTTGATAAATCATCTTGTAAACAGAGCCAACCGGTTAAGCTATCGGATACAATCGGACCTTTGGGGCTCATTGCTGGCAATGGTCGTCTTCCGTTTATTTTGGCAGAAAAACTGTATCAACGTGGCACACCTTTGGCTGTTGCCATTGGTTTGAAACATGAGACTGATCCTTCCCTGGGTCGGTTGACCGATTTTTTTCATCTTGTTCGACTCGGACAATTCAAGCGTATCATAAAACTGTTAAAACGCCATAAAGTGAAAGATTTAGTCATGGTTGGCGGGGTCAAAAAGACCCGGATGTGGCAAACCAGACCAGATATAATCGCAGTACGTTTGTTGGCGAAATTGAAGCATCTGAATGACGATCTGTTGTTACGGGCTGTTATTGAGATCTTGGAAGAGCGCGGTTTTCGTGTACACTCTGTAACAGATTTTGTACCGGAACTCCTTGCGCCACCAGGAGTGCTTACCCATAATTTGCCAAATGATGACCAATGGCGAGACATTGCATTTGGTTGGAAAATGGCCAAAGCGTTAGGTGATCTTGATATTGGTCAAGGTGTTGTTGTGCGTCAACGTGTTGTTGTGGCTGCTGAGGCCATGGAAGGCACTGACGCGATGATACAAAGGGCCGGGCCTCTTGCCAGAGGGCAGGGCATTTTGGTAAAGGTGATCAAACCGGAACAAGAAAGACGGATTGATTTGCCAACCATTGGACCGAGTACTATTAAGAATCTGCATAAAGCCGGCATATTGATGCTGGCCATTGAAGCAGGTTCTACCATGATTCTGGACCTGGAAAAGACGTTATCAACAGCGGAAAAGCTTGGTGTTTCACTCATTTCTTGTTGTCAGAGTGATATTGATTCCGGAACACCTCCCAGACTTTTTGGAAATACTATAGAAGGACAAAGCCATGGCTGACTCTTCGCGCAGACTGCGTGCAGCAGTAATTGGTGTCGGATATCTTGGGCGTTTTCATGCTCAAAAATACAAGCATCTGGACACTGTTGACTTGGTCGCGGTTGTGGACTCATCGGCTGAGCGGGCTAAAGAGATTGGTGAAGAGCTTGGTGTGCCGGGTTACACGGACTATCGAAAAATATTGGACCAAGTGGATTTGGTGTCAATCAGTGTGCCAACGCAACTCCATTTCGGCATCACGCAGACCTGTTTAAAAGCGGGTGTGCATGTATTGTTGGAAAAGCCGATGACCAATACGCTGGAAGAGGCGGATACGCTGATTGCGTTGGCAGAAAAGAAAAATCTGGTCCTTCAGGTTGGTCATTTGAAGCGTTTTCATCCTGCGGTGGTTGCGCTTAATAAGAGCAAAATACTGGATACGCCGAAGTTTATTGAGGCCCAGCGTTTGGCACCATTCAAGAGTCGTTCCTTGGATGTGGATGTTGTGATGGATCTGATGATTCATGACATTGATCTGATTCTAAACTTTGTCCAATCCGAACCTGTTGAGATTGAAGCGATAGGTACACCGGTTTTGACCAAACATGTAGACATCGCCAACGCACGGATCAAGTTTACCAACGGTTGTATAGCAGATGTAACGGCATCGCGTATTGCTCGGGGCACGATTCGTAATATACGGCTGTTTCAGAATGATGCCTATATCGTGTTGGACTTTCCCAAAAAAGAGATCCGTTTAATGCAGCGTACAGAGGGCACCATGATAAAAGATGGTGCTGAAGTTGCGGCGGTTGAAGAGTCCAGCTTGCCAATTGAAGATCATGATACGTTGGAAGTTGAGATTGCGGCGTTTGTTGATTCCGTATCTCGTGGTGTTGCGCCACAGGTTTCTGGTCGGGATGGTCGTAAGGCGTTGGATGTTGCCATTCGGATTCGTGAAGCCATTGCCAAGCAATCGGTTAATGGCCTTAAGTGGGATACGTAAAGAGATAGACAATGAAGCTGATGATCGTTGCAGGGGAATCATCAGGCGATTATCTTGGAGCCAATTTAATATCAGGGCTCCAAGCGCGTTTTAATGGTCTGGAGATTATCGGGATGGGCGGTCCGAAGATGGCCGCAGCCGGTTTGCACAGTCCCTTTGATGTAAACGATATCTCGGTGATTGGTTTGGCTGAGGTCATCAAGCGCCTACCTCGAATTATTCGGGTGTTCAATCATCTGAAAAATCAGCTGAAAAAAGAAAAACCCACGCTATTGGTGACCATTGATCTACCGGATTTTAATTTGCGTTTGGCCAAAGAGGCACGCAAATTGGGCATTCCTGTAGTTCATTATGTGAGCCCACAGGTGTGGGCATGGCGAAAGAATCGTATCTATTCCATTGCCAAGCGGGTGAATCATCTTTTAGCGCTGTTTCCCTTTGAGCCAGAGATGTATAAACCCACGGGATTACCAGTCACGTTTGTTGGCCATCCGTTGGTGGATCTGGTAAAGGATCACGGTGATCCTTTAAAAGTGCGTCATGCGTTGTCCATTGCAGACGATGCCCAACTGGTTACGTTATTGCCTGGCAGTCGGCAGAGTGAATTAAAGCGGTTATTGCCAGTGATGGTGGCGAGTGCCGAACGTATTCACCAGAAACACGGCCATGTACGCTTTGTTCTCGCCCAGGCAGATACTGTGACTTTGGCAGATCTGGATCATGCGGCAGGTGCGGCGGGTTTACCAGACTGGATAGAGCCGATTGGGCACAAGACCTATGATCTTCTCGGTGCTTCAGATGCGGCTCTGGTGGCATCGGGAACAGCAACCTTAGAGACTGCTCTGATACAGACACCGATGGTCGTGATCTATCGTGTTAACGCTATCACGTATCAGATTGGCTTACGAATTGTAAAAATTCCGTTTTTTTCGCTGGCTAATTTGGTTGCAGGAAAACAGGTTGTACCAGAACGTTTACAGCATGAAGCCAATCCGGAAATGATCGCTGAAGATTTGTTAAATATTCTTGAAAGTAAAGAAAAAAGTCAAGAAATACGCAACAACCTTCAAGCGGTAACGCAACAGTTGTCCAATCCACAGAGAACGGCTGTTGATGTGGTGTCCGATTGGTTGGATGGTACATTGTCGGTGGTATCTGGCGGCTGAGTTCATTACACTGTTTGAGAACGATATGTTTGCAGAATCAATCCTACCCGGCGTATTTTGATCTTTGGTTGAGTTGTCTGCATGGAGAGGGATCTATGAGTGTATGGATCTGGGATAGCGGATAGCCAAAACGCAAAAACGCCTAATGAATATTAATTCTCAGGAGAAACCTGTGGCGACCGTAGACCTGACTAAAGAAAATTTCCAAGAAACCGTAACCAACAATGATATTGTGATTGTTGATTTTTGGGCGGCTTGGTGTGGACCATGTAAAGCGTTTGCGCCAGTATTCGAAAAAGTTGCTGAAGCCAATACCGATATCACCTTTGCCAAAGTGGATACCGATGCGCAACGTGAGTTGGCCCAAGGTTTTCAGATTCGTTCCATTCCAACCTTGATGATTTTCCGCGAGCAGATCGTGGTCTTCTCTCAACCGGGCATGGTGCCTGAACAAGGTCTGGAAGAGTTGATCAAACAGGTCAAAGGTTTGGACATGGATGAAGTGCGTGCTGAAGTTGCCAAGCAACAGGCAGAAGCCGAAGGGCAAAAGCCTAACTAAGCTACCAAAAGCTTAACGCTGTAATTACAAGACAGTTTCAGAATGTTATTGGAAAAGGTGTTGGTGCCGATATTTCGCGTGCCAACACCTTTTTTTGTGATACTTAGAGATAACTGGGCTCGACTCGAATTCAATGTTCGGCATTGCGGCCTGGCAAACCAACCAGTTTTAGTTACCATGCCTCATCCTCTCTTCCTGGCCTATTATCTGCATTAACCTATCTCAGCACAGACAATTTCATACCAACAAAACACCCTCATCCAAAGCGGTATAGGAATTATGATCCATGAAAAATCAATCGTCTGGATCGATAAATATAGCTATATTCGAAGCAATAAACCAACGCATGAACCGCCATGGACGTGACTACCTCTCCATGGCTGAAGTCAAGCAGTTGCCAAAAAAAGTGATGGATGCCGCCAGTATCAACAAAACAATGGCCGTGTCCAAACTGGCAGTATCTCTAAGAAAAATACTTGATAGAAATAATCAGTTCACTCTACGTACCGGCTATGCCGGAAAAACCTACCTGGCGCGTAATCAACCGCTAAAACGGTTTCTCCTGGCAAAACTGCAAAACAAACCAACCGGCCTGTCTCCGCGTCAGCTGGTCCAACACCTACCTTTAAAAAAAATGGAAGCCATTGAAATCCTGAACGAACTTATGGCAAAAGCCGAAGTTATCACCCATCTCTCAACAGATTATGGTCTAAATCTGAGAGTAGGGCCTAAGCCTGCGTCTCACTCTGCAACCGATGAATGGTTATCTGATGAAAAATCAGTAAAATCACAGCCAATACCTAGAAAAAGTCCGCAAAGTAGTAACTTAGGTGCAGATATCCAAGCGTTCCGTAAGGTCTGTGAAAAAATGGGCCATGGCCAAGGATTTATAAGAATCCACCGTGTGCGCGAAGATCTGGGATGGGAATCTAAACGCTTTGATAAGACAATGCTTAAACTATTGGAAATGGATTTCATAGAGATCCATGGCGGCGATCCCTCCTTCCTGACACCTGATGAAGTGGCTGGATCGTTTAGAGATCATAATGGCAGTCTCTACGTCACGATGACGTGGTGGGGTGAGGCGTGACCATGACCGATATTGACACCGAATTAGCTAATGTGACGAATCCATTTCTGTCTGCAAGTGCCGGTAATCCCTGGGAAGATAAGCCTGTTGCCGATGTGGCGGAAATTCATCAACCGGTCTATCTCGGGATTAAAGAGATGATTGATACCGTGAGCCGTGATCCGTCCGCTCATGTGGCTGGTCTGGTGCTCGGTGAAGCTGGGAGCGGTAAAACCCATTTGATTGGGCGGCTGTTGCGTCAACGTCATCAAGATCCCTTGGGACGCTGGTTCTTTTCCTATGTTCATCCTGTTGAAGGGAAACGCTATCCCTATCGGCATCTATTGAAAGAGATCATCGGTGATCTCAGCCGTAGTGACTCCGGGTTTAATGGTCGATCCATCCTGGATATGCTCGTTGCCGAAATGACCGGTGCCATGCTTAAGCGCTTCTTTCGTCCAGGGAAAAGCATAAAAAATAATAAATTAATCCAAAGAATCATTACAGAACCTCAACACTATCTGGCCATTCTTGAACAACTCACGCCCACGCACAGAAAACAGATCCAACAACGTACTACACAATATATTCGTAAAGACGAAGCCTCTCTTTCTGCGGATACGCTCAATGTACTGTTCCACTTTTGCCAAGGTGAACCCGGTCTGAGAATCGCAGCCCGGGATTGGCTTATGGGCGCAGATCCTGAAAAAAGATACCGCAAAAAGATGTCGGTACCAAACAGAAAACATTATGATTCAGAAGATATAGAGTCAGAAGCTAGAACAATTCTACGTTCTGTTGGCTATCTTATGGGCCGGTTTGGTTTTCCTCTAGTAATCTGTTTTGATTGCTTGGAAAATCTCGATGGACAAGGCCAAATAGATGCCTTTGCCAGAATCATTACCTTATTGGTCGATGAGGTATCCTCGGTGGTGCCATTGGCCTTTATTCGTGGTAGCCACTGGCGAGAATATCTAGCAGAAAAACTCGATAGTCGTGTCTCTACCCGTTTGGAAAGCAATGCTTTTTCCTTGCGAGGATGCACACGCCCTCAAGCAGAATCACTGATACAGGCTCGGCTGGACCGAGAACTCGGTGCTCTTTGGTTGGAAAAAACCGGTCAACAGCTGGAAAATCTGTTGGAAGAGGGGGCGTGGATTCGTAAAAGCCCACGTCAGGTAATCATACAAGCCAATCAACGATTGAAAAACAGAGGTTCTCGAACCAGTGAAGATATTCAGCAGGAAGATCCAATATTTTCAGTTTTAAACCAATCATTTAATCATAGATTTCAGACAGTTTACAACAGCCCTGATCTCTACCCGCCAAACCTGGAGCAGATGCAGCGTGCATTGATGCTGGTACTCAGCTCTCAAGTGGAAGAAAAACAACTTCATTGGATGGATGAAGGTGGTGACCGCGTTATCCTGATTGAACAGGATACCAACCAAACGCCGATTAAAGCGTTTCTGCTCAGTGTTGATGATAGTCACCAAGCAATCCGTGCAATTCTTACAGCGGCTCATCGGTTTCTTATCAAACATGCCACAATTCCGGTGGTGTTCTTCCGTGATGGCCGCCAAGAAATACCAGCACCGCCCAATTGGCCCGAAACCAACCGACTTTTGGAAACTTTCTTGGATCTTGGTGGAAAATTGGTCGAACTGCCGTGGAAAAGAGCGGCTCGATGGTATGGTCTTGCACTTTTACAATTCGCTGTGGAAGCAGGTGATATCACTATCCGTGAAACAGATGGCAGACATCGAACAGTCAGTATGGATGAGTTGAGTCGGTTTGTTAGAAAAAAAGCAAAAGAAATCCAAAGTATAGATGATTCAGATTAATGTAAATTATAACCTGAAATTAACACATCGATACAAGCGCGTATCATATAGCCACATTACGATTGACAGTTGGTCAGATGACAATAAAAAGCGAACCAAATGCATCATTGGTTCGCTTTTTTTTATATTTTTTTCCCGTTCGCTATTGCTTAATGAAAAAAAAGCCTTATCTCTATCCTTAAGTTGAACAAATCTATAAATACCATTTAGAGGGATAGATTCAATATGACCACAGCACCAGAAAAAGAGACTCGGCAATTTCAAACCGAAGTGCGACAACTGCTGGATCTTATGATCCATTCTCTCTATAGCAATAAAGAGATTTTCCTTCGTGAATTGATCTCCAACGCTTCGGATGCCGCCGACAAACTGCGCTTTGAAGCGCTTTCCGATGATAAGCTGTATGAGGGCGTTTCAGAAATTGATGTGCGTATCACATTCGATAAAGAGGCCGGCACACTCACCATTGCTGACTCCGGTATCGGCATGACCCGTGATGAAGTGGTTGCCAATATTGGCACCATTGCTCAATCCGGCACCAAAGAGTTTCTGAAAAATCTATCCAGCGATGAAGCCGAAAACGCCCATTTAATCGGTCAATTCGGCGTTGGTTTCTACTCCTCATTCATCGTTGCGGATCGTGTCGCCCTGATCACGCGTCGTGCAGGCACGGAGAAAGATCAAGGCGTGCATTGGGAATCCGCCGGTGATGGAAGCTATACCCTTGAAACAGTAGAAAAAGAATCCCGTGGCACCGAAGTCGTTCTCTATCTGCGTGAAGATGAGCAAGAATTCCTGGATAATTGGCGTCTAAAAAATCTGGTACAAAAGTTTTCCGATCACATCTCCTGGCCCATCCTGATGGAAAAACCGCCTGAGCCGGCCGCAGAGCCAGAGGAAGGCGAAGAGGCCAAGGAAGAAGAGGCTGAAGTCCTGCTGGAATGGGAAACCGTTAATAAAGCGTCCGCCCTGTGGACACGCTCGAAAAGCGAAATCGAAGAAGAAGAGTACACCGCATTTTACAAGCATATCAGCCATGATTTCGAAGAGCCGCTTTCCCATCTGCATGTACGCTTGGAAGGTAACTACGACTATACGTTGCTGCTCTACATTCCCAAGCGTCCGCCCTTTGACCTATGGGATCGTGACCGCAAGCACGGCGTTAAACTGTTCGTAAAGCGCGTTTTCATCATGGAAGGTGCCGAAGAGTTGCTGCCACGCTATCTGCGCTTCATGCGTGGTGTGGTGGACTCCTCGGACCTGCCACTGAACGTTTCCCGTGAGATCCTTCAGCAGGATAAAGCCGTACAAGCCATCAAAAAGGGTTTGGTATCCAAATCCCTTTCCATGGTTGAATCGCTGGCTAAAGCGGAAGATGGTGAAAAGTACCAAGGCTTTTGGGATACCTTCGGTTTAGTGCTCAAAGAGGGCGTGATCGAAGATATGACCAACAAAGAGCGCTTGGCCAAACTGTTGCGCTTTGCGTCCACGCAGAATGAAAGCGGTGAAAAACCCGAAGCTCAAACAGTCAGCCTTGCGGACTATGTGTCCCGAATGAAGGAAGACCAAGACAAAATTTACTATGTGTTTGGTGAGAGCCACAGCGGTGCGGCACATAGCCCACACCTTGAAATCTTCCGTAAGAAAGGCATTGAAGTTCTTCTGCTTTCCGACCGTATTGATGAATGGTTGATTTCTCATCTGAGCGAATTCGAAGGTAAACAACTTCAAGCTGTCAGCCAGGGTGATCTTGATCTTGATGGTGATGACGAAAAAGTCAAAGAAGAGCGCAAGAAAAAAGAGGATGACTTTGAAGGTATTGTCACCAAAGTAAAAGAGACTCTTGGTGAGTCCGTTAAAGATGTCCGCTTGACCTATCGTTTGACCGATTCTCCATCCTGCCTTGTTGGTGACACTAACGAAATGAGTGCTACCATGGAACGGCTACTGCGTGAGGCAGGTCAGAATTTACCGGAGACCAAACGGATTCTGGAACTCAATCCAAGCCATGCATTGGTTGTTCGTCTTCAGAATGAAAAAGATGATGGACGATTTGGTGATCTGAGTAACATTTTGCTTGATCAGGCGATTCTCAGTGAAGGTGGTTCTCTTTCTGATCCAACCGCGTTTGTAAAACGGTTGAATTCACTGCTGACCACCTAACAAAAACTCAATGAGAATAGTGCATTAAATAAACATTCTCATCTAAAATATCAAAAAAGGCGAACCGATGAATGGTTCGCCTTTTTTGATGCACTCTACACTGTTCATTCATTTAGAACAGTTCAATATCTCCACCATCATCACCGGTATCCGTATCTTCGCCATCCAAAGCAGCATTATGAACGCGGCGTTCGGAATCCATGGTGTACATGCTGGCTAAATCTTCAAACTCTTCCGCCATAGCGAATAGATCACCCTCCAAGGTTTCTGCGCCACCAATATCATGCAGTACAGTGCGAAGTCCTTTGTTAGCTTTATTAACAGTCTCTTTGATATCCATATGGAAAGATAGCTCGGCCATGAGCAATGACAATTGAATGGCAGTGGCCTGAGCATCAGCCAAAGAGGCATTCATTTCGCCCATTAAATCACTGTTATTGGTTTCCAACTGTTTGGTAGACAATGGTGCGCGACGCAACAAGCTGTTGGTGCGTACCAAACGTGGTGTTGCTTTATCAGAAAAAGCCAATGAAATCGCCTGAAGACGAGAAGCGGCATTGTTCAGATCATTTACCCGATCTGGACCTTCCCGTTTAATGGTAGTGGCTAGTGAAATAATAGAGCGGGTCAGGATTTCCAGCCGATCACTACCCTGTGTCTTCAAAGAAGAGGCAAGATGATCAAGCCTGGCCGCGATGACCGTAAGCATATTCAAGGCACGCTTGGATTGAAAGACCGCGTTTTCCGCATTGGAGAGCGTTGAGAGGACTTCATCTGACAATGATTCACTAAACACACCAAGCTTACTGAGTGCCTGCATGTGATAGGAGATATCCGCAGTATCCTGACGGAATGTCATGGACGTGGTGCGAATTGTGCCGATATCTTCTACCTGTTCGGTGGCTAGATCTTCAATACGCAACATTTGACCGTTGGCGTTTTCAATGGCGTTGAGCAGATCATTTACCGTTTCTGTCATCTGATGGGAAGTGATGTGCGCTGCAATGGAGACCCAGCGGCGGTCATCGTCATTCAGACCGTCGTCCACTTTCTCGATGATTTTCTCGATCGTGGTCACTGCATGAGACACACGCTGGGCAGTGATGTCATCAAACTGCATGGCCTGAACCATTTCGAACACCACATTGGTTACTTTGCCAGAGCGCCCATCAATCGTACCGCATGATTTACTGAAACTCTTTACCGAACTACCAAGACGACGCAGGGTACGGTTGCTGTTTTCACGTAGAATACCCATGCCGTGAAGAGAGGAGTCCAAATCCGCTAAAATTCGGCGAGACAGTTGGTTAACACCATCGCTGGCGTATTGACTGGATTGAATCACATCCTGAATCAAAGGACGCGCCTGTTGAATCAGACTATCAATCACCGCACCCATGGTTTGAATTTCCAGCCGTTCACCACTGGTGGCCTTAATCTGGTCAACGGTGGGCGGTAGGAACATGCCTTGTTCAATGGTCATACTCCAATCAACCATGTGGATCATGTGTTCATTAAAGTGACTCATTGTATCAACAATACCTTCCATTGCTTTGAAAATACCGTTGATTTCCCGATAGACCTTGCGAAGATCGGACTTGAGTGGTGTCAGACCCAATTCACCGTCTGCCTTTATGCGTTCCTGAATGGAACTTGCGCGGGTAGAGGCCGTGGCAAAACTGCCGGAAAAATTACCCATATGCTCGGTAATATTGGAAAAACCTTCGCTGCTTTTGCCGGGAATGGCAGACAGTAGCGATAAAATCCGATTGAGTTGGGTGATTGTTTTTTCTTCAGATGTGGCCACTGTGCTCTCCCCTCGGTCGTTGTCAGCTGTGTTCAATCCTTGAAAAACAGAAGGCTATGGATTATTTCTACCTTCTTTCCGATACACCGATAATTTTGCGTGTGTCCGGTGTCAATCTGGATGGAATAAGTGCTTATAGATCCTGGTATTGCCTGGCTAAATCAGTATACTGGAGTATTAGAATATTTGAATCTTTATATTTACTAATATAGATCTTGATCTCCTCAGTTGGATGATACCATTTTGTTGATCGTTTGATCATTGGAATGGATTGAGTTTAGCGGAGAATACCAGTTTAGGAAATAGACACGTTGGAGGCTTGTCAATGAGTGAGGAAGATTCCGGCGGAATTGCGGCAGATCAGCTACGTCAAATGATCGAACGCATTGAGCGTCTTGAGGAAGAAAAAAACGATATTGCAGCGCATATACGTGAAATATATGCAGAAGGCAAAAGCACAGGGTTTGATCCAAAGGTGATGCGGCTTATCGTCCGTATGCGAAAGATGGATCAAAGGGAATTAGACGAACAGGAAGCTTTGACCCACTTGTACAAGCAAGCCCTGGGCATGAGCTGACCTGAGATCCCTGAGTGAAAAAGCCTGAAGATGATAAAATAACCGGTCTGAATGATCCAAACGATCCAGACTGTACAACGCCTATTTTTCCGCTTTCTGCTACTCAGTATAAGCCTTTTAGAACCAGCTTTAATTATTCGCAGATCATGAAATCGATTGGCAGACTGCCGTTTTCTGCGGCGGCAACTGTCGTTCCTGTTGTTCCCAGACGAGGTTTGGAGGGGTCAATGACTCAGTATTTAACAGAGAAGAAGTGGTTTTTTATAGCCATGATTGTCGGGGCTATTATAATGTCACTTCCCATCCCGGAAGGGTTGACACAAGCAGGATTGGTCGTTCTGGCCATGACGGTTGTGGCAACTATCCTGTTTGTGACAGAACCTGTGCCGCTGCCTACGGTGGCATTGTTGATTGTCGTCGGGCAGGTGATTCTATTAGGCGTTGCCTCGGATGTTGTGGCAAAAAGCCTTATGAAAGACTCTGTCCTATTCATCATGGGTTCGCTCATGTTGGCTGTGGCTGTAGTGAAGCAGAAACTGGATAAGCGTATTGCCTTGATGATCATCAGGGTAACCGGTACAAAAACCACACGTATTGCCCTCGGCATTTCAACAGTATCCGGTATCCTGGCATCGTTCATTGGTGAGCACACCGTTGCGGCTATGATGTTGCCAGTGGGTATTACCTTGATCACGCTCACTTCGGACGATCCGAAAAAAGTGCGTAACTTGGCCGCTGTGTTGTTGTTCTCCATCGCTTATGGGTGTTCTGTTGCCGGTATCGGCACACCTTCTGGTGGTGCACGAAACGCCATCATGATTGGCTATTGGCAAGAGTTTTATAACATCGGCATCGATTATCTGAAATGGATGTTGTACTCCTATCCGATGTTTCTGATTCAGCTTCCTTTTGTTACATTTATTCTGATTCTTACCTTTAAGCCAGAGGTGAGCGATCTAAGCCCGGCTGTGGATAAACTCAAAGCACAGGTTGCCGCACAAGGACCACTGAAAGGGCGGGATTATGTCTCTATTATCCTGTTTGCTTTTGTGCTATACGGCTGGGTAACAATGTCCAGTACCATTGGTATGGGTATCGTTGCGGTATTGGGTGCAGCAGCGTTTTTGATTGCTGGTCTGGTACGTTGGGAAGATCTCAACAACGGTGTCAACTGGGGTGTTGTTCTACTCTATGCTGCGGCAATCTCTCTGGGTGTCCAGATGAAAGATACTGGTGCCGCCGCCTGGATTGCTCAAAGCTTTTTGGATATGCTTACACCATTGGGCGCTGATAAGGGTATGGGCTTGTGGCTCTCCGTCTCTGTGTTGACCACCGGTGTTACCAACACCATGTCTAACGGTGCGGCAGTTGCGGTTCTTGGGCCGATTGTTCTTAATTTGGCCAATGCAGCTGGCGAAAGTCCAGTCGTTATTGGTTTTATTACCGCGATCTCTTCGGCTTTTGCCTATCTGACCGTAGTTGGAACACCAGCTTGTACCATCGTTTATGCATCGGGCTACTTGAAAACCACCGACTTTTTGAATGTTGGTTGGAAGATGGCGCTGATGTCCACCATACTGATGTTGATCTTTGCATCAGTGTACTGGCCTCTGATTGCATAAGGGGGAGTGTGATATGACTCTGGCAGATCAAAATAATAATCGGTTTCGTATTCTTGTCTGTATTGATGGCTCAGAAGAATCCTATCAAGGGCTGCGTTATGCTTCTCGATTAGGCAGTGGCCTAGATGCAGATATCACCATGGTGTACGTCCGCCCTGTGGACCAGGGACTGAACTCCGGTGGTCTTCAAGTGCGGGTTGCACGCCAAAACATGATGGATTGGGATCTCGACCTGCCCGGTATTCGCTACCTGAAAAAAGGTCGCGATCTACTCATTGAATTGGGCCACATGGAAGAAGATTGGATCGAAAGAACGACTCATGTCGAAAGCCGAGGTGATCCACTTGGTGACAATATGATCGAGTATTCCAATGAGGAAGGAAAACAAATACGCCTTTGGTTGAAAGTGGCTGAAACCGTTGAAGGCGGTATCATGGAGCGCTGGGAAAAGGGCAAACATGATCTGATTATTCTCGGTGTGACTTCTGATCACCGGTCGAAACTGCAACGGGTATTTGGAATCGCGCCTATTGCCCTTAAAGTGGCGACAAATGCTGAAAGTTCAGTATTGGTAGGTCGGGCAATTGAAGAGGGTAAAGGCCATCTGATCTGCACAGACGGCTCTGAAGACTCCTTGAATATGATCCGTAAGGATGCACATTTGGCCAGTCGCTGTAACTGTCCCATCAGTTTGATTTCTGTTGCCCCAACTGAACAACAGCGTGGAGATGCTGATCAGGCCATTGAGAAATCAAAAGCGCTTCTTGATGAAATGAATATCCCGGTGGAAAAATCCATTGTCAGAGTTGGTGATCCGGTCAAGGAAATCATCAAAGAAGGTGAGCATCACTCAGTGGTTGTAGTAAGTGGAACACGTTCTTCCGGTTTGCAGAAGTACTTTATGAGTGGAATTGCGTTCAGTATATTGGAAAATTCCAAGACTTCGGTATTGATCGTCAGATAGTTCTTTCCATAGCTCAAAATTAAAAGCCTCTGATCCTGTTAATTGGGTCAGAGGCTTTTTTTATGGTAAACAGCGCTAAAGTTTGTCACCTATTTATCCGAAAAGATTTTCATCACCAAGTAAAAACTGTGAGACACAGTGTAGAAAAAAGTGCTCAAGTATTTGGTGGATATTGTCGATAAGTAGTAATGAATGCGATAGAAAATCAAAGATAAGGAGGCAAACAAATGACCGCAAGGGAATTGCATGCCGCCGCCAAGCTGCTCTATGGAAAAGGTGTCGTGGACTGGGTGTACATTCGTGTATTGTCCCGTGATCTACGGATACCTGAGCGTACTGTTTACCGTTGGTGGAACAGTCCGCCGGATTACCAAATCCCGTCCGCACAGTTCGCATTGGAGAGGCGAATTCATGACTTCATCATTGGCTTGAAGAAAAATGGCAAAGCCATTCAAGCCGCTTGAAGATAGGGTTTAAATAAACTCAGTCAACCACATCGTTATTCTGCGCCACACTGCTATTCTGCGAAAGATTCCAGAGTGTTATCTGTTGAGTCGGCAGGATATCTCTGTTCCAAAAGCCGTTTAGATCATAGCGATCTGAACGGCTTTATTGGTTCAGGGTATTGTGCTTCATCTGGCAATCTGAATAATCAACCCTTCCATAACTCTCTCACGTCCTTCGCTATCACGTACTCGGAACTCGGCTTCCAGACACATCAATAAAATCTGACCAATGCGCATTGGTGAAAGTCGGTGGCAAATGGAAAAAAAACGTTGTTGGTCTTTCCAGAATACCCGACAGCGCCCGCCAACCTGTTTTGCAGGTAGGCCATCGGCTAACAGGTCTTTGGCTTGGGCAATTTGTCGGATGCGGTGTAATAGGCCGCCGAGGATGGCTATGGGTTCTGCACCTTCGTCCATGAGGCGGTCCAGCATGGTTAAGGCCGCCTTGCTGTTGCCTTCCAGTGCGGCATCGGCAAGGCCGAACGCATTGTAGATGGTGGTTTCGCCGACCACGGCCAGTACATCTTCAATCTGGACTCTTGGTTCTGATCCCATGTAGAGAATCAGTTTTTCCAGTTCTCGAGCGGCGTTTTCAGAGTCTCCGTCAAGAATAACCGTTAATTGCCTGAGAGCATCAAAAGCCACTTGTAGTCCAGCCGATTGTAGATGCTCCTGAATCCAGCGGCTACGCTCTCGGCCTTCCATGGGATAGAAAGGTGTTATAATAGCGGTTTTGTGTTTTTCGAACTGTTTTCGGAGTGGACTTTTTGCATCCAACGGACCAGCGGTGAGAACCAGAATTGTATCTGGATTGGGATCATCCAGATAGCGGACCAACTCTTTTACCGTGCCGGCTAACAGTTTGTTGGCCTCTTTCAGCCAGACAAAACGGTATTGGGAAAACATCGGAATGGCACCACATGCGCTGAAAAATGCCTCTTCATTCAGTTCAGCAGCATGGAACACTTCACTATCAAACGTGTTATCCATCTCATCATCAGACTGAACCTGTTTACGAATCTGATCACAGTGCGTTTGGATGCTACCGCGCTCTTGTCCATAGAACAAAAACGCGGATGGTGGTGTTTTGATCAGAGTGTTCAGTTGTTGGGTCAATTGTTGTTGAGAGCGCTTCACAACATCACAGCCCGCCTGTCAAGATGGCTTCCAAGGAGCCTGCGAGTTCTTCCAGGGCTTCCATGCGTGCTTGTTCGCGGCTGGCCTGTGTGAACGTCGCCTCACGCAGTTCATAATAACTGGTTTGAGCTTGGACCTCAGAAAACACCATTGGCTTGCGATCATCAGGAAATTTCAATACCGCATTGGCCGTCAATGTCACTTGGTATTGATCCGCACGGCCTTCACGATCCTCCAGGCTGAGGACACGTTCAGGCCGTTGAAGGCTGACATGAAGATGCGGCGGTTTGGCAATTGAGGCACGGGAACGCCTGAGATTCAGACGATCTTTTAACTTTACCAATAACAAACGCCCAAGAACCGGGTGCTCTTTGGCACCAACGCCTTCTACATGAATCACAGCATCTTGCATTTCTGGAATCAGCGTTTTGGTGTGTTCATCACCGGGAAATCGATAGCCACAGGCTGAAAACAGAGTCATCAGCAGGGCAAAGATCAAGAGTATGCCTCGATGCATGGCGGGTTCCTCTTTGTTAAGTGGCAACGATGTTGATCAAACGACCAGGAACAACAATCACCTTACGAATGGTTTTGCCTTCCGTATGGGGTTGAACCTTCTCTTCTGCCAGAGCCATTTCTTTGAGTTGTTCCTGGTCCAGTCCCACTGGAACGGTCAGGCGGCCACGCAGTTTACCGTTGACCTGAACCACAATGGTCATGGTCTCTTGAACCAGTGCGTCTGGATCAATCAGCGGCCAACTGGATTCACTCAAAGGCGTTTCGTGCTTGAGCACTTGTTCCCACAACTCTTCAGTCATGTGTGGTACATAGGGATTGAGCAGTACAACCGAACGCTCTGCCACTTCACGAAGTACGGCAGCGGTCTCACCGGTTAGAGTGCCTTCCGCCGCCTTGCTGAGAACAGGGGATACCTCATTCATCAACTCCATCACCGCAGCGATACCGGTATTTAATTGAAAACGCTTTAGATCTTCACTTACTTTTGTGATGGTTTGGTGCAGCTTGGAACGTAATTTTTTCAGCTCTGGATCTTTGGGTTGACTGGAAGCGGGTTCAACGCCCTCGGTACGGTCGCAGATCTCACTATTGATACGCCAGAAGCGATTTAAAAAGCGCCAAGCACCATCAACACCGCTGTCACTCCATTCCAGATCCCGTTCAGGCGGTGCTGCAAAGAGAATAAACAAGCGAGCGGTATCTGCACCATAGGTTGAAATCAACGCATTGGGATCAACCACATTGTGCTTGGATTTAGACATCTTCTCATTGCGGCCAATCTCAATGAGCGCATCACATTCAACACAGTGTAGCTTTCCTTCTTTTTCCACAACTTCATCAGGGTAGCGCCAACCATGGGTAGGGCACTTATGGGTATCTTTGCGTACCATGCCTTGAGTGAGCAAATTTTTGAACGGCTCGCGGCTGGTGACTTCACCGATATCACTCAGTGATTTATGGAAAAAGCGAGAGTAGAGCAGATGAAGTACCGCATGTTCAATGCCACCGATGTACTGATCAACGGGCATCCAGTAATCCAAACGCTTTTTATCCAAAGGATTGTTATTCAGATCTGCACAGCAGTAACGCAGGAAGTACCACGATGATTCCATGAAGGTATCCATGGTATCGGTTTCCCGCTGGGCAGCACCGCCACAGTGCGGACAGGTGGTTTTTTTCCATTCCGGGTGTAACTCAAGAGGATTTCCTGCGCCGGTCAACTCAACATCATCGGGCAGTTTAACCGGCAGATCCCGCGCGGGAACCGTGCCGCATACATCACAATGAATCATCGGGATCGGGTTGCCCCAATAGCGTTGTCGGGAGATACCCCAATCACGCAGACGGTAGTTTACCGTGGCTTTACCGATGTTCATTTGTTCGAATGTGTCGGCTACTTTGGCTTTGGCTGACTCATTGTCAATACCATCAAATTCTCCGGCATTGAACAGGGTTCCAGGACCGGTATAGGCTTCGGTCATCGCATCGCCAACCAGGGTGTCGCTATTGTCTGGTTGGATCACCGGGATTACCGGGATGTCATACTTACGGGCGAATTCGAAATCCCGTTGATCATGGGCAGGGACCGCCATCACCGCGCCGGTGCCGTAGTTCATCAACACAAAGTTGGCAATGAAGATTGGCACTTCCCGGTTGGTGAGCGGATGAATCGCTCTCAATCCGGTGTCGTAGCCTTTTTTCTCCATACGTTCAATAGCTTCTTCGCTGGTGCCGGATGATTGGCACTCTTTGAGAAAGGCAGCGGCTTTCGGATCGTTGTCGGCAACGGATTGAGCGAGAGGATGTTCTGCGGCAATGGAGCAGAAGGTCACACCCATGATGGTGTCTGGACGTGTCGTATAGACGGGTAGGGTCTCTTCACGATCCTTAATGGAGAAGGAGAACTCCACACCGTGGCTTTTGCCAATCCAGTTGGCTTGCATGGTTCGGACGGTATCCGGCCAGCCGGGCAGATTATTCTGAATATCTTCCAGAAGCTCATCCGCATAATCAGTGATTTTCATAAACCACTGAAACAACTCTTTACGCTCAACCGGAGCGCCTGAGCGCCAACCTTTACCATCAATCACTTGCTCATTGGCCAGAACAGTATTATCCACCGGATCCCAGTTGACCAACGAACGTTTGCGATAGATCAGGCCCTTTTCATGCAAACGAAGAAACAGAACCTGTTCCCAGTGCGAATAGTCAGGATCACAGGTGGCAAATTCACGCTTCCAATCATAGGCCAGGCCCATGCTTTTCAGCTCTTTGCGCATATTGTCGATATTGTCATAGGTCCAGGAGCGGGGATGAATACCCTTTTGAATGGCGGCATTTTCAGCAGGCATGCCAAATGCGTCCCAACCCATGGGATTGAGTACATTACGTCCACAAAGTCGCTGATAACGTGCCACCACATCACCAATGGCGTAGTTGCGTACATGGCCCATGTGAATGCGTCCCGAGGGGTAGGGGAACATTACCAGGGTGTAATATTTCTCTTTTTTGGGATCTTCGCTGACACTGAATGTGCCTTGTGTTTCCCAAATCTCCTGCCATTTGGCCTCAATGGCCTGAGGTTCGTATTTCAGCATGCCGAGTTCAAAGCCTTCCTGGGAGTAGGTTATTTCATATTGTCCGTAAAAAAAACACCATTATACGCTGGAAGTTTGGGATTAGTAGGAACTAACTTTCAGCACACTTCCGTATGGCGTATTTGTAGTAAACATGGTCATTGGTTATCACCGTAAATGGAGATATTTGCGCCTTTTGAATCGAATATAACACAGAAAGACATATCCTAAAGTTGCTGTCGTTTAAGACAGAGTTTTGACACCGGGTACAGATATCCGATACACTAAGCCGGATTTGCAAAAAAACCGCTGTGGGCGGAAAAAAGGGGGCGCCCGCGAGCCGTGCTATCCGGTACGGTTGGGCCTCCGAGATATCATCCAAAGCTTTGGAGAAAAGCGAGTTATGAAGAGCCATGACCTGATTATTGTCGGTGCAGGCTTGGCAGGAATGCGTGCTGCTCTTGAAGGGGTAAAAAATAAGATTGATGTGGCTATCGTCACAAAAATCCATCCCCTGCGCAGCCACTCCTGCGCGGCTCAGGGCGGCGTTAATGCTGCTATCGACGAAAGAGACTCCAGGGACTCTCACGCCTATGATACGGTGAAGGGGTCTGATTATCTGGGCGATGAAGATGCCATTGAACTGATGGCGCAAACGGCACCTGAAGCCATCCTTGAAATGGATCGTATGGGGTGTCCTTTTTCTCGTCTGGATGATGGCAGTATTGCCCAGCGTCCTTTCGGCGGAGCCAGTTTCGATCGCACCTGCTATGCAGCTGACCGAACCGGACAAGTCATGCTCCACACGCTGTGGGAGCAACTGGTTAAAGCCGGTGTTGAAGTGTATGAAGAGTGCCAGGTTCTGCGCCTGGTGACCGATGCTGACAAAAAAGTCTCCGGTGTCGTTGTCTACGACATCAAAACCGGTGATCTGTTTCCGCTCAAGGCCAAAGGTGTGCTGATGGGCACCGGTGGTTATGGTCGGGTTTATCTGCATTCCACCAATGCCACATCCAATACCGGTGATGGCATGGCCATGTCACTGCGTGCTGGCGCACCACTGGCGGATATGGAGTTTGTGCAGTTCCATCCCACTGGGTTGTTGACCTCTGGTATCCTGGTTACTGAAGGTGCCCGTGGTGAAGGTGGTTATCTGATCAACGCCCAGGGCGAACGCTTCATGAGTAAATATGCGCCTAATAAAAAGGAGCTGGCCTCTCGTGATGTGGTTTCCCGCGCGGAACAGACTGAAATCCTCGAAGGACGCGGCGAAAATGGCGCGATCTTCCTTGATCTGCGTCATCTGGGTGCAAAAAAGATTTTGGAAAAATTGCCGCAGATTCGGCAACTGACCATTGATCTTGAAGGTGTGGACCCAATCCATAAACCGATTCCAGTACGTCCGACTACCCACTATTCAATGGGTGGTATCCGAACTGATAAATATGGCGCGTCTCCGCTACCGGGTCTTTTCTCCGCTGGTGAAGCGGCCTGTGTATCCGTGCATGGTGCCAACCGCCTTGGTGGTAACTCCCTGTTGGATGCGGTGGTGTTCGGTAAACTGACCGGTGAGGCAGCGTGTGAATATGTCTCCACCGCCAAACAGGGCGACTTTCCCATGTCCGCCCTTGAGCAGGTACGCCAGCAGATCCAAGAGCTGATTGAACGTGAAAACTGGGGTCTGCGTCCCATTGAACTGCATGCGCGAATGGCTGCGGTGATGAACGCCTATGTGGGTGTCTATCGGGATGGAGACGGCCTTAAAACTGCTGTAGAACAGCTGCCCAAACTGCGCAAGGACTACAAACTTATCCATATTGATGATAAATCCAAGTCATTCAACGTGGATCTGCTACGTGCCCTTGAACTTGGTTTCTTGATCGATCTCGCTGAATGTATCATCAAAGGTGCTGCGGCTCGTTTCGAGTCCCGTGGTGCCCATTCCCGTACCGATTATAAAGATCGGGATGATGAAAACTGGCGTAAACATACCCTGGCCAACTGGGATGAAGATCAGGAACAGATTGCTCTCTCCTACGAAGAAGTGCGTACCGTGGGTAAAGAGGCTTACACACCCAAAGAGCGGGTATACTAGACCAAAAGGAACGACCGATGGCTGTCAACCTTTATACCTTTCGCATTCAGCGGAATACGCCGCGAGAGGATGGGACGCTGGAAACCCGCTGGCAGGAATTTCGGGTAGAGGCAGAGCCTACCAGCACCGTTCTCACCGCCCTTGAAGAGATTAAAGGGCACCAGGATGGTTCACTGACATTCCGTCAGTCCTGCCGTTCGGCGATCTGTGGCAGTTGTGCCATGAAGATCAACGGACGTACTCGGCTGGCGTGTAAAACGCATGTTGCTGATGCGGTCAAAAATGGCATCGTGGAGATTGCACCACAGGCAAATCAACCGGTTCTGAAAGATCTGGCTGTGGATATTCGGCCCTTCTTCCAGCGGGTTCATAAAATCAAACCCTATCTGCAAGAAGGCGATGAGACCGATACCAATGTCGGTAAATCTGCCTATGAGCAGGTAAACCACGTGACACAGTGCATCATGTGTGGTTGCTGCTATTCGGACTGCACCATGGCAGAAGTCAGCCCCGATTTTCTCGGGCCTGCTGCTCTGGCTAAAGCATTTCGTTTTGTCTCTGACCCACGTGAAGGTGCTAAATCAGAACGATTGAAAGATCTGTCTGATCCGAGCGGCATGTGGTCTTGTGCACGCTGTGCCATGTGCGTTGAAATGTGTCCCAAAGATGTGGCCCCCATGGAAGCGATTGTCAAACTGCGTACACGCGGTGTTGATCGTGACTATCATGATGGTGCTGGCCAACGCCACGCACTGGCCTTCCATACCGATATCCAAAAAACCGGTCATCTCAACGAATTCACCTTGTTGATGAGAACCGTTGGATTCTGGGGAACTCTGGCTGAAATGGGCTCGGCTCTGCACCTGATCAAAAAAGGTAAAGCGCCCTCACCATTCCCGCATAAGGCCGCTGGACATGATGAGCTGAAGCGGATGTATGAGATTATTGAAAATAATCCGCTGGATGTTGAAACCAAAGCCGATGAGCGGCCACCTGAGTGAGCAAAGCTGGCAGGAGGAGTTAAAAGATGTCCTTGGAATTTGCCTACTATCCCGGCTGCGCTGCCACACAGGTCCAGAAAGAAGCGGACTGGTCTGCACGTGCTGTTAGTGAAGCACTGGGAATTGGTTTACACGAAATGCCACGTGCCACCTGCTGTGGTGCAGTTAGCTTGCGTGAGACCAAACCCGCCTTTTCACTGGCTGTTTCAGCCCGGATCCTTTCGGAAGCTGAAGAGCAGGGACGGGATATTGTTACCATCTGCAACACCTGTTTGCAGACATTGACCCATGCGAATTTCCGTTTCAAAAATGAACCGGAAATTCTGGAACAGATTAATGGTGTTCTCAAAGAAGCGGGTGTACGGCCTTATCAGGCCACGCGTAAAGTATACCATCTGCTTTGGGTGATCACAGATCAAGTAGACCAGGAATTGCTGGCCAGTAAGATTGTGAAACCTCTGAATGGGCTGCGTGTTGCTCCGTTCTATGGCTGTCACAATCTGCGCCCTGAGATGATCTTTGACTCTAAAGCGGGTCAGGATGCCGATCATCTGGACCGTCTGATCAATGTGATGGGTGGTGAAGCGGTGGCCTATGATGGTCATGATAAATGCTGTGGCTTCCATGTCATGCTGTCTGACAAGACAGAGATGCGGCAGATGGTTGCTAAAAACTGCTTGAGCGCCAAGGATGCCGGTGCTGAGGTGATGATTTCGCCTTGTACGTTGTGTGATATGTCCATGGGTTCCTATCAGGAAATTGCCGAACAGACCATTGGTCACCAGATCGGCTTGCCTGAAATGAACTTTGCTCAACTGTTGGGACTGGCCATGGGCCTTGATCAATCAACGGTTGGCTTGAAGCGGTTACATGTTAATCCCAAGCCTGCTTTAGCGGCTTGTGGTGTGCTGTAATTCTATCGTAGCAAGTAATAACGAGCAGTGAGTAGAGACCGGCTTCTGTGCAACACAGGAGCCGGTTTTTTTTGTATAGTGGTTTCGTCTAAAATTTGAACAGTCAACCGTTCCAACCCTGGTGATGTTTTTTCTCTGATGATCTGCTTCGCATATCAACAGCGGACGAAAAAACGTCACCAGAGCCTCCATACAGGCAATAAGTCATTGTCTGATTTTGAGTCGAAATAACTATATCACTTTCTTAATATCGACAAACCATCATATAGATATCATAAAACAATGGGTAATATAACTTTTTTGTGAACAAGTTGTGATTAAGTTGTGAAAAAATTATTGATTTACGAATAACTATTGAATTAAGATAGCTTTTTGCTAGATTTATATTCATTAATAAAGCATACATAATTATTTTATTATCAAAGAAAACTTGTTATTATTTTTTGTATTCGAAGAAGCAGTCTTCAATTGGGGATGGGAAAATGCAGCTTTTTGACTGGAAAGTAAGCTCAAAATTGGGGTCCGGGTTCGCAATCGTTGGATTAATGTTTTCTTTGGTCGTTGTTCTATACCACTGGACATTAATCGAAACCGAACAAAAATATCGACACATGATGACCCATGTGGAGATGAAAAAAGTACATGCTATCGGAATTGATCGATATGCAAACTTCGCTAGAATTCATGAAAAATCCTTTTTGAAAAAACCAACTGTAGAAGATACACAGGAAGTTACGAATTTCATCAACAAAGCAATCGCTGAAACAGAGGCTTTACTTGCATTAGAAGCCATTGATGATGATCAGGAAGAGATCGAACATGCCGAAAAAATCAAACACGCTCTTACCCAATATCATGACGCATTCCAAACCGTGTATGCTGCCCAGAAAATAAACGGTATGAGCCATAAAGAAGGCCTGCAAGGGGCCTTTAGAAATGCCGCACATGGCCTGGAAAAACGCTTATATGATTTTGATACCGCTCAACTTAGAATCTATCTCGGTGAACTACGCCGCAATGAAAAAGATTTTGTAGTCCGTAAAAAATCTAAATATATCAAAAAGTTCAAGAAAAACCTTCAACTATTTTATGACTATCTTTCCGCATCGCGTATCAATGAGGAAATGCGTGCAGACCTGGCCGAAGCTATCTCTGATTATAAATCAGCTGTAAGCGCCTATATTGGTACAGCCATGCATGAAGATGTGCCAACAAATGTACCGCTATACTCAAATATGAGTGGTAAGGCTAAAGTCGTTGAAAAAATTCTCAATGGTCACTATGTTCCAGATGTTTGGCGACTTTATCTCATGGCCCGACGTCATGAAAAAGATTTCCTACTGCGCGGTAGTCCAAAGTATGTTGGAAAACTGCAAGAAACACTAACGCGCATAACCGCCGCTGTAGATGACTCATTACTCTCTGATGAATCAAAAGCTCTATTTGCTAATGATCTTGATACATATAGTAAAGCGTTTTTTAAATTGGTCGAAGTATCCAACGGTATATCCAAAAATATCACTGAAATGGATTCAGCCGTTGTCCATATGTTGCCACTGATTACAGAGAAACTTGAAGATGTGGAAAAAGTCCTCGAATACTCAATGGATCAGGTGGAAACCGAAGCACAAAGCAGTTCACAGATTGCAATCGCTGTAGCCATCGCGGCAATCATGATTGGTGCCTTCTTTGCCATCACCATCACCCGCAGTATTATTAAGCCCTTAAGAACAGCGATGGATGCCGCTAAACGCATCGTTGCAGGTGATTTAACCGTGCAAATCAATCCACAATGCACAACAAACGAACTATGCGGTGGTTTGCTAACCTCTCTGCAATTGATGGTCAGCAAACTCCGTAGTGTGGTTGGTGATATCAACACCGTCATTAGTCAGGTAACAACAGGAAGCCAGGAGCTAGGCTCTACAGCAAACATTATCTCCCGAGGCTCTTCCGAACAGGCAGCTTCCATCGAGGAAACATCCTCAGCCATGGAAGAAATGGCCGCTAATGTCCAACAAAATGCCGATAACGCCAGAGAAACAGAAGGTCTTTCATCCGCTGTAGCAAAAGAAGCTGAAAAAAGCGGTGCTGCTGTTTTTGAAGCAGTAGACGCTATGAAAGAGATCGCATCAAAAATCTCAGTAATTGAAGAAATCGCCCGACAAACCAATCTCCTAGCCCTAAATGCCGCCATTGAAGCCGCCAGAGCTGGAGAACACGGCAAAGGCTTTGCCGTAGTCGCAGCAGAAGTACGTAAGCTTGCAGAACGCAGCCAAGCAGCTGCCGGTGAAATTACTCAGCTTTCATCCTCCAGTGTCGAGGTTGCAGAACGTGCTGGCACCATGCTGAAAAAAATCCTGCCCGACATCCAACGTACCTCTCAACTGGTCCAGGAAATCAGCGCCTCCAGTGCAGAACAAAATGCTGGTGCCGATCAAATTAATCAGGCTATTCAACGTCTTGATCAAGTAATCCAACATAATGCAGCAACATCAAATGAAATGGTAACCACGATCAATAACTTGGCAGATGAAGCAGAACAGCTTCATGATGTCATCCAATTTTTCAAACTACAAGGTGCTGGATCTCATGTTGTGCGCACACCACCCATGATTATGCATCAACAGACCCTGGACTAAATAAAAAAAAAGAGCTTCCCTAATCGGGAGGCTCTTTTTTTTCTAAGATTCTGCTTCAAGAAAACCAACTAACCATTCGGTTTTCTTGAATTTATTCTTTTATTTTGCAGCCGCTTGAAGCGCCTTGAAGACTGGTCCCCAAGTGGTGGTACGCTCAAGGAGTTGCTTCTCTTTGAACATCGCAAAATAGACCAAACGAGATGCACCAAGCACATCATCTTTGGCCAAAGCGTCTAAAGCGGAACGACCTTGAACCGCAGATTCCTGCCCAGTACGCTCTACAATATCCCAAAAAGCCTTGGCTTCCTCACGATGTACCATGTTGGAAGCTGATTTTTCATACTCTTCCATGCTGTTGAATGCATCATTGCGAAAACCAAAGGTCATGGACCAACCTTTTTTGGCCCAATTCTCAGCTTCTTCAATGGCCTGAGTAACCTGCTGAACCAGTTCTTCCTTGCTCATCGTGTACTTCCTCCGCCGTTGAGAGGGTTTGAAAGAGTCATAATTATAAAAACAGTCGCATCATACTCGCGTATATACTGCGAATGTTGTGCTCATCGTTAAAACACACAAGCCAGAATTCAAAACCTAGATGGCCTACATGCCTTGGTTAATCGTCTTATTGGCCCTAGTTAATCGTCTTATTGGCCCTAGTTAATCGTCTTGTTAGATTGATAAACACCCGCATCAAACCCACTGAAAAACAAAGAAACCTTAGGATGCACTATCGGATCTAAACACCAATCCGCTTGCAAATTGCGTTCAGCAACATAAGTCTCAGTGGTACTGCCATCAACCAATACCTGATACCAAGGCCGATCTTTGGGTGGACGGCTCTTTGCCATCTCTTCATACCATTCATTGCTGCCTTGAAACACTGGGTCAACATCAATAATCACGCCGCGATACTCAAAAAGCGCATGACAAATCAATTGTCCTATAAAAAAACGTGTTCCGACCGGTTGCGGTAACTGGATGCCTAAATGTCGTGTCCGATCGAGCAGATGATCCATTGAGTTACCAATACCGTCCAGCAGATGCAACAAGAGTAACTAATAAACCAAGAACCAGATTGATAGTCACTGCTATCCGAATCCGATTCATATACATACCCGCTTCAGGAAATAAACACTCACTGACACGTTTACGCATGGTTTGAAAAGGAACAAAGAAAACATATAAAAAAAGCAGGATCATGATGATCCCAAGGCCCTGCATAATATGAATATGCAGCCCCAAGTCAGCCATACTACTATCAAACTCAACCAATGCCATGATATAGCCAGTTAACGGCAGCAATACCACCGATAACCAAACCCATGGAAAAAAACGATTCAACACCCCAAACCACAACTGCACCCGCTCTGGTACTTCCAATGCCAAAGAAGCTGGCCGTAACACCATATGAGCGAAAAACATACCGCCAACCCATATGACAGCAGAAACCAAATGAACGGCCATGTAATAAGACATAATTTACGGCCCGCTGAACCATACCATTTTCTGTTTCTTGGATGTGTTACCTTTCGCATCCAAACACAAAAAAATGGGTATAAGGACCAAGGAGCGTTTTCACAAAGGAAAACGCTCCTTGGATTTTCATCATGAGAATAGACCCACCATCAAACGATGATTAGTGATCCATTGCCATGTCAATGTAGCCGGTCGGGCAGATCTCCGAACAGATGTGGCAACCCACACACTGTTCATAGTAGGTGTACATCACCTGACCTTCGGGATTGCCACGGAACTTGGTAATCGCGTCTTGAGGGCAGAACAGCATACACTGATTACACTCAAAACAGAGACCACAGCTCATGCAGCGATCAGCTTCTGTCGTTACATCACCCTGGGCGAGCGCTTCTAGCGTCTCTTTCCAATCGTTTACAACGACATCAGGATGGACGATGGTACGCTTTGCCTGAGGTTTCTCAACAAAGTAATCTGATTTCAGACGTTGATAGTCAGCCACCCGAACACGGTCTGGACGACCGGGAAGAGGCTTGCCTGCAAACAGAAGTTCCATATTCTCAGCGGCAATGCGACCATGGCCAATGGCTGTGGTATTGCTGCCGTTAACTGGCTATATCATGGCATTGGTTGAG
>JADFWU010000025.1 GCA_015234045.1 Magnetococcales bacterium | reverse complement strand
AGAAAGCCCGGTGATCTGTACGGGTGTGAGCACATTGCTGGTATCACCATTGCCCACCTGTCCTTGGGCGTTATAACCCCAAGCCCATACAGTGCCGTTACTCTTCAGGGCAAGGCTGTGATATTGGCCTGCCGCAATAGCAGAAACACCGGTTAACCCTTCAATTTTATAGGGTCTATTTCGATCGGTAGTATCCCCTGCACCCAATTGTCCGGCAAAGTTATAGCCCCAGGACCAAACTGAACCGCTGCTATCCAACGCCAATGAGTGATAGCCACCCGCTGATACAGCTGTGATATCCGAAAGCCCTGACACAACAGCAGGCAGATGGTTTCCAGAACGACCAAGTTGACCTTGAAGATCATAACCCCATGAAATCACACTATTTTGATCGGAGATTGCCAAAGTATGGTAGTAACCGGCTGAGATATCTTCAACCGTGCCTGGCATATCAGGTATGATCAATGGCACCGCCTTATAATCGGCACTGTCATCAATACCAAGTTGACTATTGCGGTTCCAACCCCAAGTGATGACTGCACCATCTGATCGCAGTCCCACCGAGAAGTCGTAACCCGCTTGAATCCGGGGCACAGCGGCACCGACTTCACTGACGGCTGAACCAACTAAGGTCAAACCGGCCACCAGTGCCACACCGCGTTTTAGCCATTTCCGAAAAGAGCGAACCATTAATTCATCCATCCTGAAGTTCGTCTGACTCTGCATTCATATCGGTGTAATAATCGCTGAGCGATATTCACTTGAGATGCTTGATGTCAGGCGCGCATAGTCTGATGTTCTCGCCAAACAGATAATGATAAGTGCCGACCGGCTCTTGTCATTAATACGGAGATTTTTGCCTGTTTCGACATAATCACCCGTGCTGTCAAGATGTTACCATGATCCGCTTCCATTGATAACAACAGTGAAAACAGACAATAAGTAACAACAATAACAACATGTTACAATATCTCCACCAGTCACAAATCCACCATGGATACAACTCAAGCAGAGAGAATTGAAATTTACATTGCAATTATCAGACCAGAATTAGATTACGATAGAAGCTGTCATTGAGTGACCCAGACGCTGTAATCGTGAATAAAAAGTGACAAAAATCTTAACAAGCAATCAAATGTATGAACGATATATACATTTGGTCTCATCAACATTTTCCGTGCAAGTCACACAAATCTCACACCTAAAAGTGTACATTATCTAACATCAGAAAACAGAGGATGCAGCACCTATAAATTTTTTAGCTGGAATTTTTCCCAGCTGGTTTCGGTGAGTGACAATCGGCTCTATTTTTATTGATACGGCGGCTGTCAAAAGGAGTAAATTTGATCCCAACCGGTTCCCATGGGTTCAAGTTATCTGCTCGCAAAGGAGTTGCATAGCCGAATCTCAGTTAATTTCCAGCCTGAATGGGGGAACCCCCTTCCCCCGATTTTTTTTAATATTTCATTAATAGCATTGCTCCGTCGCTTGCTCTGACCTCAACGGTATACAGCGAATCCTCATAGCTTTTAGCATAATGAAACAGGTCTGGAAAAGGATCAAGATATTAGCTTTTTACAATCTTAAGATATTAAATATCGAGACAAGCACGCTAAATATGTTCGAATGGACGATATCAATCAATATAAGGAGTTTAAACGTGAGAAAGTTCAAAATAGCCATGGCATTGTTGGCTGGTAGCATTGGGTTCAGCACAGCTGCTGATGCCCGCGTCATGATTCAGAACAAAGGGTCAGACACACTGGTTAACGTGGCTCAAGCCTGGGCTGAAGAGTATCAAAAGGTTGAGCCCAAAGTGGCCGTAGCGGTGACAGGTGGAGGCTCAGGCACCGGCATCGCAGCATTGGTAAACGGCACTGTTGATATTGCTAATGCAAGCCGTTCCATTAAAGCAAAAGAGCTGAAACTTGCCAAAAAACGCGGCATTGAGCCAATGGAACATATTGTCGGCTATGATGCTCTGGCGGTTTATGTCCATAAAAACAATCCTATGAAATCCATCTCCCTTGCCAAATTGGCTGAGATTTACGGTGAAGATGGTCAGATCAGCAAGTGGACTCAGTTGGGTCTTGAAGTCCCGGGATGCAAGAGCCAGAAAATGGTCTTGGTCAGCCGCCAGAACAATTCTGGTACCTACGCCTACTTCCGTAAAGCGGTTCTCGGCAAAAAACGGGACTACAAATTGGGCACTCGGGACATGCATGGCTCCAAAGATGTGGTTGATCTTGTAGAGCATACCCCCTGTGCAATCGGATATTCCGGTCTGGCCTACGCCACTCCCCATGTAAAAATGGCCTGTATTAACAAGGCAGAAGGTGAAAAATGCACCGATCCAAGTGTTGCCACAGCCAGTGATCGCAGCTATCCCATCGCCCGACCTCTGTTTATGTACACCAACGGAGAACCAACAGGCGCAACAAAAAAATACCTGGACTGGATCATGACTGACGAAGCCCAGTGTATCATTCTGAAAAAAGGCTATGCCCCTGCGCGTGCGGTAACCTGTAACTAAAAGAAACGCTTAAAAAGACCCTATGCACCCTTTTATAAAGCATAGGGTCTTTTTTAATCTATCATGACTATTTATTGGTGATATTCATGTTATTGAGCAACCTTTTTATTTGGTTGCCCACATCAAAATCACATGAATTAACCCTGTAGTTTTGGGGATCATTATGACAACAAAGCAAGACGCTGCATCATCTCTGCCACCTGGCAGTCAATTGGATGCCGACTGGTTTACCGACAAATTTGTCATGCTGGTAATGTTTATCGGTGGCATATCTGCCATTGTATTCATTCTCAGCATCATCGTTTTTGTTGTTGAGCAAGGCGGTGTTTTTATCTTTGAAACCATGGACATCCAGGAGTTTCTATTTTCGCCACGCTGGCGACCAACATCCGAGTGGAACGCCACATACGGTATTCTGGCTTTAATTGCGGGGACGGCATCGGTCACTGGTTTAGCCATGGTGATTGCCATCCCATTTTCGCTGGGCACTGCCATCTATATTGCTGAATTCGCTGATGGAAAATTCCGCGAATACCTGAAAATCCTGGTTGAACTGTTAGCGGCCATTCCCTCCGTGGTATGGGGTTTTATCGGCCTGTCAATCATGAACAAAGTCGTGATTGATGTGTTTGATGTTCCGGTGGGATTGGGCGTACTCAATGCGGGCCTTATCTTGGGTTTGATGGCCGCACCAATCATCACATCCATCGCTGAAGATGCGTTAAAAGCCGTGCCAGATGGCTATCGTGAAGCGGCTGAAGCCATGGGCGCATCTCGTTGGGAAGTGGTGTTCAAGGTAGTCTTGCCAGCGGCGCGAAACGGCCTTTTAGGCGCGGTATTGCTCGGACTTGGACGCGGCTTTGGTGAAACCATGGCGGTGTTGATGGCTTCGGGTCATTCGGTACACATTCCTGAAAGCATCTTTGATTCAGTCCGGGCTTTGACTGCCACTATTGCGGCGGAATTGGGTGAGACCGCACAGGGTTCAGAACATTATGGTGCCTTATTCACCATTGGTATCTTTCTGTTCATCGTCACATTCTTTATCAATTTGGCCGCTGACCTGATCATTCGGGACATCAGAAAAGGGTAATGCTCGCCATGTCCAGCAATATCTATGCTGCTACGGACCTCAATCTCCGTAAGCAAAAAAACGAAAAAATTCTGCGAATACTGTTCTTGATGATGACATTGATGCTGATTGCTCCAGTGCTCATCATTTTAATAACACTCATCGCCAAAGGTGGGCCGATACTGTCCTCTGAATTTCTGTTTGAATTTCCAAGAAATGGAATGACCGAGGGCGGTATTTTCCCTGCGCTGCTGGGCACCATTTGGTTGGTGGCGGTATCGCTTTTGGTATCGGTACCTTTGGGTGTGGCGGCTGCGCTGTATCTCAGTGAGTACTCATCGGACAACTGGTTCACACGTTTGATCAATCTCTGCATCATCAACCTGGCGGGCGTGCCTTCCATTGTGCATGCGCTACATGGGTTTGGTGCATTCGTGATCTTTGCCGGTATGGGCACCAGTATTTTAGCGGCCTCATTGACCTTGGCCATCATGACCATGCCGGTTGTGATTGTGGCCACCAAAGAGTCGCTTCAATCGGTTCCACATTCATTTCGGGTCGCCTGTTGGAATATGGGTGCCACCCGTTGGCAAACCATTCGCCAAGTGGTTCTACCGAACGCTACCAGCGGTATTTTAACCGGTATCATTCTGGAAGTGTCTCGAACTGTCGGTGAGACAGCTCCCATCATGTTCACGGGTGCGGCTTTTTTCCTGCCATTCTTACCTGAAAGCATCATGGATCAGACCATGGCGCTCTCTCTTCATCTGTTTGTGGTTGCCACACAGGTTCCCGGCGTACCGGACGCTCTTCCCTACGGCGTAGCCCTGGTGCTGATTGGTTTGGTATTGCTGCTCAATGCGGTATCCATCGCCTTCCGCATGTATTTGAGAGGCACAAAGAAATGGTAGATACCACGAAAAATTCCCAGCTGTCTGTGAGTAATCTGGAAATTCGTTATGGGAATGACATTGCCATCTCAGGTGTCAATCTGAATGTCCAAAAAAATGAGATATTCGGCATCATTGGACCCGCCAACAGTGGCAAGACATCTTTCTTAACCGCGCTGAACCGTATGGATCAAATGACCGAAAACATGAATGTTTCCGGTGATATTTTGTTTGACGGTATCAATGTACGCAAATGGAAAAACACCTATGGCCTGCGTCGTCAGATCGGTGTTGTGTTTCCTTTGCCTGTGGGTCTGCCGTTGACAGTCTACAACAACGTTGCCATGGCACCACGTCTGAATGGCGTGAACAATAATGACGATCTGGACGAAATTGTTGAACGGTGTCTGCGTCGCGCAGCGTTATGGGATGAAGTAAAAGATCGCTTGAACTCGCTTGGCAGTCTGCTTTCCGGCGGACAACAACAACGTCTGACCATTGCCCGCGCACTCTCTCAAGAACCGGCGCTTCTAATGCTGGATGAGTTCTCCATTGCTGTTGATCCCATCACCACCATGCGTATCGAAGATGTGTTGGTGGAGTTGAAGAAAGACATGACCATCATTCTGGTGACTAATCTGGTTCAACAAGCACAACGCTTGGCGGATCGGACTGCGTTTTTCCTCAATGGCCGATGCGTGGAGATTGGTGAAACCAAGGATCTGTTTAATGGCCGGGTTAAACACCAAGAAACCAATGACTATATCGAAGGGCGTTTTGGTTGAGTCTATCAACCCATCCTTTTGATCCGCTCTCTGCAAATCAACGGAGTGATCATGAGCAATACCGAACATGGCTCAGATGATGCCAAGTACGTCATCCGCACTGAAGAAATGAACCTGTGGTACGGCACCTTTCAGGCGCTGTTTGACATTAATTCCAACATCAAAGAGGGCATCATCACCTCTTTGATTGGTCCTTCTGGATGTGGAAAAACCACGCTGTTGCGTAGCTTTAACCGAATCAATGAACGGCTCGGCTATGTTCGCATCAATGGCTCTATCCAGATCTTTGATAAAAATATCTATGACGGCGATGTTGAACTGTCTCAACTTCGCAAACAGGTGGGCATGGTGTTTCAACGGCCCAACCCACTGCCCTTGTCCATCAGACAGAATGTTCTGTTTGGTTGGCATATTCACAATGAGAAATCGGAACGACTCTCTCGCAGTGAGCAAAATGACATTGTTGAGAAATCGCTACGTGAGGTGGTGTTGTGGGACAAGGTTAAAGACCGGCTCAACGACAAAGCAACATTCCTTTCTCTGGAAGAGCAACAGAAACTTTGCATTGCCCGACTTCTGCCGGTCAAACCGAAAGTACTGTTGATGGATGAACCCTGTTCCGCACTTGATCCAAAAGGAACGGAAGCCGTTGAAGAGTTGATTTGGCGTCTGCGCGGTGAGTATTCAATTCTGATCGTAACACACAACATGGCCCAAGCCCGCCGTGCCAGTGATGAGTGCATTTTCATGTTGATGGGCAAAATGATCGAACATGGTGGCACTGAAAAAGTCTTCTCCGATCCGCAACAAAAAGAGACCGCAGATTATATCGAAGGCCGTTATGGCTGATCTATAGCGGATAGCGATGGCCTTGAAGTCACATTGTTTTTCGGCTTCAAGGCCACGCCCTCTTCCAATTATTGTAATGCATTGTTTTTATTATTTTATACACAACAAAATGTAACGCTTTACAAATGATTGGGTAGCATCATGACCAAGGACCGCATTCTTATTATTGAAGATGAGGAAGATCTCAACACCACGCTTGAGTACAATCTAAAGCGCGAAGGCTATGACACCATATCATCACTCACCGGAGAAGACGGCTTAAGACTCGCACTTAAAGAACCATACCCGGACTTGGTTGTATTGGATCTGATGTTGCCCGGTATTTATGGCATTGAGGTGTGTCGTCGTCTTCGTGATGATTCCCGAACCCGTTCCATTCCTGTTCTAATCCTCACCGCAAAGAGTGAAGAGATTGATAAAGTGATCGGCTTTGAAGTGGGGGCCGATGACTACGTTGTCAAACCATTCCAAATTCGTGAACTGCTTTTACGTATTCGCGCCATTCTGCGACGCACCAAGCCGGACAATAGTCCAGAAAATCGTACAACCAATTTTGGCTTTTTGACTGTTGATCATGACGCACATCGAGTTTGGGTTCAGCAGAAAGAGGTTTTTCTGACCAATACTGAGTTCAAAATGCTCTGCACATTCTTGGCCCGTAGAGGACAAGTTAAAAGCCGGGACAAGCTGCTCAGTGAAATCTGGGGGGTCAATTCGTTTGTGCAAACCCGCACAGTGGATGCCCATGTGAAATGCCTGCGTGAAAAACTGGGTGAAGCTGGAAAGTACGTGGAAACCATCTGGGGCGTAGGCTATCGGTTTTGTAATGATCCTGAGCCAGACGAAACACCTGAATCCGAAGAGAGTCTTGATAACAGTGCCAACGCCTCTACCTCTGCCCACTCTTCAGGTACCGAGCTATAGGGTAATAGCCCTTGTTTATTGGCATAGTGAGTTCGACCCAAAATCAGACAATGTCTTACAACCTGAGTGGAAGCCCTGGTGATGTTTTTGCGCCGCTCTTGATATGCGAGACAGATCATCAGAGCAAAAACATCAGCAAAGCTGGAACAGCTGACTATTCAATTTTAGACGAAACCACCACACAAGAAGCTGTCATTGAGTGAGATTTTATGTGGCAGACACAATACATTATGACAATAATTGTCATAAATAATCAGCCATGTGAACAATACATAAAAATGATTACATCAATATTTTTCGCACAAGTCACAATAACATCACATTTGAAAGTGTACATTATTTAGTCATGGGATATGGGTTTCTTGTAACTTTTAAGAAAATTTTATTGCTGAATTTTTTCCCAGCTGGATCAGGTGATAGCTACAGCCTCCTTCCATTGCCCGCATACTCTGCCAGGAAGCAACACATCTCTGTTTGATCCGCTCTCTGACAACTCTCAACGGAATGATCATGAGCAAAACCGAACATGGACCAGATGATGCCAAGCAGGTCACCTGCATAGCATCATGACCAAGGACCGGATTCTTATTATTGAAGATGAGCAAGATCTCATCACCACACTTGAGTATAATCTTAAGCGCGAAGGCTATGACACCACCTCGTCCCTCACCGGAGAAGACGGATTGAGACACGCACTCACGGAACCATACCCGGACTTGGTGTTATTGGATCTGATGTTACCCGGTATTTATGGTGTTGAAGTGTGTCGGCGCATACGAGAAAATGTCCATACCAGTGCCATTCCGGTCTTAATCCTTACGGCTAAAGGTGAGGAGATTGACAAAGTGATCGGCTTTGAAGTAGGCGCAGATGATTATGTTGTCAAACCGTTCCAACTCCGTGAACTGCTTCTACGCATTCGTGCCATTCTACGCCGGACAAAACCAGAAAAAAAAATAGAGAAGCACCAAATCAAGTTTGGTCTATTGACGGTTGATCATGACGCGCATCAGACATGGGTTCAGGGTCAAGAGGTTTCTCTGACCCACACCGAATTCAAAATGCTCTGCACATTCATGGCCCGCCCCGGCCAGGTCAAAAGCCGGGAAAAATTACTCAATGAAATATGGGGTTCCGACACGTTTGTACAAACCCGCACAGTGGATGCCCATGTTAAATGTCTGCGTGAAAAGTTGGGTGATGCCGGAAAGTATGTGGAAACCATCTGGGGCGTGGGATATCGGTTCTGTGCCCATCCTAAATCCGATGAAACATCTGAATGTGAATCCATACTGAAAAACAGCGCTAATTCCACTCCATCTGCTCACTCTACTGGTCCTGCATTATAGAGCTAATCAATGGCAACAAGTAGGATACAACACCTACTTGCTGCCAATATTAACTAACTTTCGTATACACTGTAGATCAGGACATACCTATTAATGCACTAGACGCAGCAGTTGATGTCGTTTGGACAGGTGCTGGCGCACTATTTCCCATATTAAATCGACTGATTTCAGTCTGGAGATTTTCTGAGTGTATCGCCAAATCTGATGCGGTGGATGCCATTTCCTGGGAAGCACTGGCATTTCGTTGGATTGTACTATCCAGATTTTGTAGTGCTTGATTGATCTGGTCTGCTCCTTGATTCTGTTCGGCACTGGAAGCAGAAATTTCCTGAACCAGTTCCGAAGTTTTCTTGATTTCCGGCACCAGCTTTTCGATGATCTTACCAGCGCGTTCTGCCACTGTTACACTGGATTGAGATAGCTGACTAATTTCTCCGGCGGCACCTTGGCTTCTCTCAGCCAATTTACGTACTTCAGCAGCCACAACGGCAAACCCTTTACCGTGCTCTCCTGCCCGAGCCGCCTCAATCGCTGCATTCAAAGCCAATAGATTGGTCTGTCGTGCAATCTCTTCGATGATTGAAATCTTCTCAGCAATATCTTTCATTGCGCCAACCGCTTGAGTCACTGCCTCACCACCTTCTTGAGCAGCAACAGCTGCGGATGAGGCAATTTTCTCAGTTTGCTGGGCATTATCGGTATTGTGTTGGATATTACCGGACATCTGTTCCATTGCCGCTGAAGTCTGCTCTACCGCAGCAGCTTGTTGAGAAGCCCCTTCAGAAACCTGCCTGGACGAAACAGAGAGTTCATTACTGCCTGAATCAACAGCTTGTGACGCAACCTGAACTTCACTGATGACACTTCGCAGCGTACTGGTCATACCAGAAACCGACTCAAACAGCTGACCAATCTCATCTTTACGATCCATAGAACAAGAGATACTCAAATCACCCTGAGCCAAACGGCCAAAGATGCTTTTACACTGAAGCAAAGGACCAGTGATGTTTCTGGTGATTAATTGGGAGGCAAGAATACTGAAGATAAAGGCCACAACGGCAAAGATATACAACTCAGTCCGTGTCAACTCTGCATCTTCCAGCAAGGAAGTAACAATACGATCCGCATAGGCATCTACACCTTCGATGCCAGGCCCACCACCTTCAACGGCTTCCATACGCTCATCAAGTCCCTCAGCTGCATCATCAAACTTATCTGCCAACGCGCTCATATGGGCATTGGTTTCCATCAGCTCTCTGGCATTATTCAACACAGTAGCAATACTTGGGTTCTGCGTGTCCAAAGCTTGAATGGCACGGAGTGCCTGATCGTAATCTTTTTGGTATTTTTCAATACCTGTATATGACAAATCATTGGCTGCCATTGTAAACTCCCAAAGGAGATTAACTGTGGCACCATCTAAATTTCCTGTCTTGGCTGCTGCTGATGTGGATCGATCCAACTTATCCATCAGAGCGACCTTAGTTTGAGCCAACCCTGTAAGCTTATTTCCATACTCATTAAGACTACTAAAAACAGAGCGAATGGTTCCAATATCTCCTTGTTTGAGAAAACCGGATTTAGCTAATAAATCAATTGATTCATCTGCTGATTTTGTTGCACCAGCGATTCGCTCCAACCCCTCTTGCTGGCTTAACTCATCAAAATTACTGGAAGCTTCTGAAACCCCCCAAATCAAAGCCAGATAGTTGATTCTGGTTTCCATAGCACCATCTGCTGCCATCCAGGCATGTTGGATATCATCCCCAACACCTGTGATCGTATCGCTCGCTGACCGAATCCCCAACCAAGCCATTATCAACATCAGAATAATGGTGACACCAAAACCCAACGTCAACTTTCTCCCAATAGTCCAAACCATAATAATTCCCCTGATGTTTCCACTATTGTTTCAATAAGCAGATCAGACTGGATGCAGACTGAATCATGCAATCATATTCTGTTCAAGTTGACGAAAAAAACACACCCTAGCACCAACACTCCTGGACTACACCAGTATATTGACATTGAATATTAAATCAAGAACATATGATAAAATTATTTTATCTAAAACATCCAAATTGAGTGGCACATAATCCACATTCACACCCTAGCCTCTTTGGAATACAAAAAAACTCTATTTTGATTTAATATAGCGTGTACCATCATTCAACTGTGTAACTCCTAATAGAGTTCTTTTAGTACGTTTTCTGATACCAACCGGGTTTTTCTCTCACAATGAAAGCAGATCAAAATATCATTACGGAGCCCCACATGAGCGCAGCATCTCATACAAATAAGAGTCTGTTTCTCCGCCACTGGCAGGGTGGATTTTCGCTGGGTCGCTCTTTCTGGCTGCATCTCATTGTATTTAACATCATTCTCCTACTGCTTTTCCGCCTTGTCACCTATACGGTTCAACCACAACTCGGCCAGACACTATTCTGGATTCGAATTTTCATGTTGCTTCAACTCTCCTCTTGGGCGTTTACCGTTTGGCAGGTTGTGGGCGTTTGGCGGTCGGCGATTCGACATCGGATTGAGACCAAACGGCTTTTATGGAGCACATTGGCTCAGGCGTTTGTCTGTTTTGCCGTGGTATTGCTGTTTTGGCAGCTGATTTTGGTAGGACCGTCGTTATACGCTTTGGGACAGGTAGCACTTGGATTGGGTGAGTATCAGACTTGGCAGATCAAACACAGCCCTGAAAATAAGACCATTTTGATTGACGGAGATATTGGCTATGGCATTAAAGAAGACTTAGAGAAAAGTCTGAAACAGCACCCCAATACCGAAAGCATCATGATCCGAAGTCAAGGTGGCTATATGTGGGCTGGACGAGAACTGCATCGTTTAATCCGAAATCATGGCATCAAACGTATGGTTGCTTGGCAACAGTGCGATTCCGCTTGCACTTTGGTAATGCTGGCTGCACCAGAAAGATATGCCACCAGTGACACATCTATCCGATTTCATGCGCCATACTATCCGGTTTCAACGGCAATGGAGATTGAACGGGAAAGGGAAATCGACCGAGGTCACTATGCCAAAGCGAAATTGAGTAGACACTTTTTCAATCAGGCTTACTCAGTCGCCTTCCCAGAATTCTGGACACCATCCATTGAGACCCTGATTGAGGCGAAATACCTACACGGCATCATAGATATTCCACCTCAACAACAAACTCAATAATCTACAGATCGAGCATCACACAGGCAGTGCCATTTTCATCACCAATAATCAGACCGGTACCATCATCGGACCAAGCCAGCGCGGTAATTTCCATATCATCACTGGCGTGGATAATGTTGGAAAAACCTTGCTCGGCTGAAATCATCACAACCACACCATCCTCAAATCCAGCAGCAATGCGATCATCAATAGGTGAACAGGCTACCTGCATCACCAACACCTCTTCAGTATCGTGAAACACTTTCGGCTCGCCCTGCTGTGGACCTTCAGGACCAGTCCATGGCCATGCCACGACACCAGTGGCACCACTGGTGACCAAATGGAGATCCGGTGCATTGATCCAACCCATGGACGTTACTTTGGAAGGATAGCCCTGCATGCCGAAATGGAATTCTTGATCCAGATTAAGCACGTGGAGTGCGCTTTCCTGCATGGCGGTCACGATTGTTTTGCTATCCGGTGACCAAGTGATCAAAGTGTGCGAACCACTCCACTCCAAACGGGCATTTTCCATACTGCCCGGCTCCAGCGGTATCAACGTTACAGCGTTATAGTGTGCTGAGGCCAACACGGGCACCGCAGGCGAGAACGTCAGATCCGCAACCGTGCTTTCATGGGTATGACGGGCGATCTCCTCGCCTGCACTGTTCATAATCACCACATCCCTGCCAGCACCGCAGGCAATCACACCACTTTCGGGATGGCTGATGACACGTTCAATCCAGGAACGGCCAAGTTCAGCCACCATCTCCACTGTACCATCGGCTTTGATCCGTTTAATACAGCCATCATCACCACCGGTTAGAAAATCGCTACTGCCATCCTGTGCCAATGAGAGACAGCTTGATTTATGCGCTCTAACACGCTTGATCTCTGCATCCAGATCTTGGCAATCAATCAATGCGACAGTGCCATCACCCAATGCCAATGCAACACGGTGTCCATCACGACTAAACAGTGCAGAAACAATATATTCATCCAGATCATAATGTTGGGTCTGGTTACTCATAGTATTCACTTGGCCTTTCATGCAATGCAGAGTTCGAAGCCCTTGTGTAAAAATTCTTTATCCATCTCACGACCAATGAACACAAGACGGCTCTCTTTTAACTCACCCTCTTTCCATTCTGATACATAGTCCACATCCAACATCATGTGCACACCCTGAACCACCAACTTACGCGGATCACCGTCAATGACCAGAATTCCTTTGGTACGTAACAGATCCTGACCTTTATCCGCCAACAGTGTCTGAAGCCAGGTAAACAACTTCTCTGCCTGCAACGGTTTATCGGTCCTCATGCCCACGCTGGTAATTTCATCATCATGTTTGACATCATGCAAATTACAGATTGGATCATCACACGCTTCATCCGCATCATGGTGATGATGATGATGGTGATGATCTTCATGATGATGGTGATGATCCTGTTCCACTTGCATGAACTCTGGATCTTGAACCGTGATCCGCTCCAAATCAAAGGCCCGTCGATCCAAAATCAGGTTCAGATCAATGGTACATTTTTCTGTTCTATGAATCTCACAATGCGGGTTGATGGCATGGATTCGCTGCTCCAGGGCAGGCAACTTTTCGGCATCCACCAAGTCAGTTTTATTTAATAGTAGGACATCAGCAAAAGCGATCTGGCTCATGGCTTCCGGGCTATCATTGAGACGCTTTTCAATATGCGCGGCATCCACAACAGTGACCACCGCATCCAGGCGCGTTTTGGCTTGAACAGCATCATCCATATAAAAGGTCTGGATCACCGGTCCAGGATTGGCCAATCCCGTGGTTTCCACCAAAATCGCATCAAAACCGCGTTTACGGCGTAATAGCGTGGCAATGATTCGAATCAAATCACCGCGCACTGTACAACAGATACAGCCGTTGTTCATTTCGAAGATCTCTTCATCGGCATCCACCACCAAATCGTTATCAATACCGATTTCGCCAAACTCGTTGACAATAACAGCGTATTTTTTTCCGTGCTCTTCAGTGAGAATCCGATTGAGCAGTGTGGTTTTACCGGTTCCAAGATAGCCGGTTAGAACGGTTACAGGTGTACGACTCATGGAAAAAACGATCCTCTTCAAAACTGCGCCATGACAAAAAAACGTGATAATATTGAAATAGTATTACAGTGTGATTATGATTAAAAGACAGCATGCTCGAATATTCGGAAAAATATCAGGGAAACCACCATGCTCACCCGGATCAACCCATTTCCAGAGCCAAATCACGATCATCAGCGCTGCCACTCGGCCATCATGCAACGCGCCAGGCAGCTATGCAAGACGCGTGGTCTCAGACTGACCAAACAACGACTACAAGTTCTGGATGTATTGGCCAACAGCCACAAAGCCCTCGGAGCCTATGAGATCCGTGATATCCTCGAACAACAGGATATCCATCTGGCACCTATCTCTGTCTACCGTCAGCTCGATTTTCTACTCGAAAACAACCTGATCCACCGAATAGCCAGCCTCAACGCCTTTATGGTCTGCTCTCATAAAGACAATAACCACGGCGGTCAATTCCTCATTTGCGAAAAGTGCGGCGTTGTGGCTGAGTTGATTGATCTCGACATTAATGATGTAATCACTACCTGCGCTGAAAAAACCGGATTCAATGCCAAACAACCCATTGTTGAAGTGCCCGGTTTGTGTAAGTACTGCCAATAAAGTTAACACCCTCTCGCCAAATCTATTCACCAAACTTCCAAATTGGTGCCCCTCTTGCTGTATATACCCTTAACAGCCCCTGTTTTGAGTGATTAGATTAAATTATAGGCAATAGACTCCTATAATGACTGATCAATGATCACCATGCATAACCTGACAGCAGTCAAATCATGCATATCAAGGCTGGATAGCATCACACTTGGACACAGTTTCGCGGATACAGAAAGGCTCCCCCCATGTCCATTGATTGGTCCACTTATGAAGGCGGTCATGCCTACGACGAGCTGGTCAATAGCGCACATGCGCCTCGATTAGGCACTGAAACGCTGTTTAACTTCCTGGCAACCCTGAATCAAGACGGCCTGCGACATCGACAAACCGCCGCCGAACACACCATTCAGAACCTGGGTATCACTTTCACCATCTATTCCCAAGGTGAGAATATCGACCGCGCCTGGCCGTTTGATATCATTCCGCGCACCATTCCCTATAGTGAGTGGCAGCGGATTGAAGAAGGATTGGTTCAACGCGTCTGCGCCCTCAATCTCTTTATCCATGATCTTTATCACGATCAGAAGATTATTAAGGATGGCATCTTTCCCGCTGACGTATTGGCAAAATCAGTCAACTTCCGCCAACAGTGCATAGGCGCGATACCCAAATATAATATCTGGGCGCATATCTGTGGCTCCGACCTGGTACGCGATGACAGCGGCACCATATATGTGCTGGAAGATAACCTGCGCGTACCATCCGGTGTCTCCTATATGCTGGAAAACAGGATGATTACCAAACGGGTGTTTCCCGATCTGTTCCATAATCACAACATCTTGCCAGTAGATAACTATCCCGCTGAACTGCACGACATGATGATGTCACTCTCGCCACGTACTCAGGTCAAGCCGAGCATGGTGGTGCTAACACCTGGCATCTATAATTCCGCCTACTTCGAACACGCCTACCTGGCCCGACAGATGGGCGTTGATCTGGTGGAAGGCAAAGATTTGATCGTCGGTTCTGATGATTGTGTCTATATGAAAACCGTATTCGGTCCGCGCCGTGTGGATGTCATCTATCGGCGCGTGGATGATCTCTTCCTTGATCCTGAAGCATTCAATCCGAACTCCACCTTGGGCGTTAACGGACTGATCCGCGCATGGAAAAAAGGCACCGTTGCGCTGGTCAATGCACCCGGTGCCGGTGTGGCGGATGACAAGGTTGTTTACGCCTTTGTACCTGAAATCATCAACTACTATCTCAAACAAGATCCGCTGATTCCCAATGTACCAACCTATAAATGCATGATCCCGTCAGAGCGTGACCATGTATTGAAAAATCTTGATAAATTGGTGGTCAAACCCGCGAATGAATCCGGTGGATACGGCATGCTCATCGGTCCACATTCGACCCAGGCCGAACGAGATCAATTTGCCGGACTGATCCAAAAAGATCCGCGCAACTACATCGCTCAACCGACTCTGACCCTTTCAACTGTTCCGACAGTGGTCAACGACACCCTGGAACCGAGACATGTGGATCTACGCCCTTTCATTCTGCAAGGTGCGCGACCCTATGTCACGCCCGGTGGACTGACCCGTGTGGCAATGCGGAAAGGTTCCTTGGTGGTGAACTCAAGCCAAGGTGGCGGTAGTAAGGATACCTGGATCATTCAGGACACGCCCTGACAAACCGGTTTAAACAGGTAAACAGAAATAAGTACTGAAAATCTCATAAACGATCATCAATGACGGCAGATCCCGTCCATGACCAGTGAAATGAGACCTTTTCGAAAAGGCAAACAATAATGCTCTCACGAATCGCTGAAAACATATACTGGATGGCCCGCTATCTGGAGCGGGCTGAAAGCACAGCACGATTGGTCAAAGCCGCCAACCGCCTGTTTTTGGATATGCCGAAACATATCATCAGTCTATCCGGTGGCTGGGAACAACTCCCAATAATAACCGGTTCTGAAGAAGTGTTTCAGAAACAGAATAAACAGGCTGATCGCGTGTCTGTACTGTCATTTTTGCTGGATGATCACGACAATCCCGGATCAATCCGCGCTTCTTTGGCTGCGGCCAAGATCAATCTGCGCATCACACGCGGTGTATTTCCTTCCCGAATTTGGCAATATCTCAGCCATATGAGCGCCCAGATGGAGAATCCTGACCCAAAAGATGACCTTGTTTCACGGTTCGATGCAGTCATCCAACAGTGTGAAAAAATCACCGGACTGCTGATGGGTAGCATGAGCAAAGATGTGGCCCTCGATTTTTTTCAACTCGGTCGCAATCTGGAACAGGCGGATATGCTGACCCGTATTCTGGATGTACGCGGCGTTCAGCTGATGCGAACCAGCGGTGACGCACTGCTGTCCTCCTTTGAAAACAGCCAATGGCGCATGGTTCTTACCGCAGTTAACGGCCTTCAAATGTATCGTCAATCGGTTTCACCGCGCGTCAATGCGGAACCCACGCTGGAGTTTCTACTACGGCACAACAGATTTCCACGTTCTGTACGCTACTGTCTGCTCAATATGGATAGCTGTTTGGTTGATTTGGCGCGTTCTGCGTCTGTTCGTCAACATATTCGACAGCTTGAGGAAAAATTGTTTGCTGTGGATTATTCAGAGTTGGTTGCAGACAGTCTGCACAACTATCTGGATCATCTGCAAAAAGAACTGGCAAAACTGCACAACACAATCCATACCACCTATTTTGATATTGCCGTGCAACTACCCAGTCAACAACAGACGCAAACCAGCTTCAGAATGAATCACAAACAGAACCCAACCACAACAATGACTAATCAATTCAGCATTGCTTAAAGGAGGCCGTACGTCATGACCTATTGCGTTGGAATAACGCTTGATAAAGGAATGGTGTTTGCCTCAGATTCACGCACCAATGCCGGTGTGGATCAGGTATGCGCCTATCCAAAGATGCATCTATTTGAGTGGCCTGGTGAACGTGTTTTTATTCTGCTTTCATCCGGCAATCTGGCTACCACACAAGCTCTGGTGCGCCGCCTTCATTTGGAAAACAGCCAGGAGAATATCACCAGCCTGAAAAGCGTGCCAAACATGATGGCCGCAGCAGATTATGTTGGTGATGTCAGCGTCTCAATTCAGAGTAAACAGTCCGGGTTATGTCAATCCAGCGCCAATTTCACCGCATCGTTCATCCTTGGCGGTCAAATCGCAGGTGCACCTATGGAGATGTTTTTGATCTATCCCGAAGGCAACCACATATCCCCTTCACCCTACAGCCCGTTTTTGCAAATCGGTGAAATCAAATATGGCAAACCCATCCTGGATAGAATCATTCGACCATCCATGAATATGGCCGATGCCTGCCGCTGTGCGTTGGTTTCCATCGACTCCACCATGCGTTCGAATCTATCCGTTGGACCACCCATTGACCTGGCCATTTATGAGTCGGAAAAACTCTCTATAAACCGACGAGAAACCTTTGCCAAAGAGACCGGATTTCTTCGAGAACTTCGCTCACAATGGGCGGAAGGACTGGTCAATCTATTCAAAAATCTACCCAAGTTCGATTGGGAATCAGGAGACCGATAGTGCGTGTTAGAATTACCCATACAACCCACTATCACTATGACCGATCCGTTCAGCTGTCACCACACTGGATTCGTTTGTGCCCAGCCAATGATGTCATCAATGGCACTGATCGGTATGCTTTGACGATTCAACCCGATTCGCATCAACTGTTCTGGCTTCTGGATGCAGGCGGAAACCGTGTGGCACGCGCTCTGTTTCCCGAAAGCATAAACGCTCTACTACTTGAAGTAACAATGGAAAAAGAGATCAATCCCTCTAATCCATTCAACTTTCTAGTGGACCCGGCAGCACAGCACTTTCCCTGGAGTTACTCACCTAATCAGCAGGTGTTGTTATCACCCTATCGGACAGTATCTCCTGACACACCTTTGCTTAATAATTGGCCAAACAATTTGCCGCGCCCTGATGATGGCAATGATACCATTACCTTTATTACAGATCTCAATCAGGCTCTGGCCGACGCCATCACCTACCATGAGCGCATTCGTCCCGGTGTGCGTAATCCATCCGACACCTTGACCCGAAGCGCTGGTTCCTGCCGAGACAGTGCATGGCTACTGGTCAATCTCCTTCGCCGCGCCAAACTGGCAGCCCGCTTTGTATCCGGTTATCTGCTCCACTTGGAGAAACAACGACCCGACAAAGACAAGGTGGATCTTCATGCGTGGGTTGAAGTCTATCTGCCCGGCCCCGGCTGGATCGGTCTGGATGCCACCTCTGGTTTATTAACGGCACAAAACCATATTCCACTGGCTCGTGGTGCAGTGCCAATGACCACGTCACCTGTGGAAGGCTCCACCGAACCATGCCACTCTGAGCTTTCCCACGAAAGCCGACTGGAAAGAATCACCGCGTAACCCATAGATGATTGGATTTATACACGCTATTCTGAGACCATGAAAATGGGCATTTTATAGCACTGCTAGACGTAGACTGCCTTTTTGATGTAAAAAACGGCCATAAAATCAACCCGTAGGAAAACAGGTAATGGCAGTCAACAAGAACAAACCGCACCGATGGAAAGAGGATATCGCGCAATCAGTAGACATGTACAACAATTGGTTCATTCATTTTGCACCAAATGCATATCGAACAACGCGAATCCAAACGACAAAAAATGTGGAAGCAACGCTTAAAGCAACGAATAATCTGACTGACGTTAGCGTAGCATCACTGAAATCAAACCCGTCAGCGCTTCCTTCATTACGCATGTCTACCTGTCCACCCATTGCAGTGGACAGACTAATCGGTTTAGCTGGCGTGTCTAAGAATCTTGTTAAAGTGATGGAAAAAGATAGCAGGCTGCCACCACGCATGCCCCAACATGAACTGGAAGCAGATCTTGCAAAAATTGCAAAGACAATTGAGCAGATGGCTGACCCTGATATCTTTGTTTGGCTGGAACGCGGTGATAATCCATGCGAACGGGAGCTGTATCGTGCTGCAACAATCGTAGCCGACCGCCTCTGTGGCGCAGTCGCCAATCCAATTATCCGTAACGCACAGGAACAGCGTCAGCTCACTGTAATGAGTCAATGGCTATCAGCTTTAGGGTACGAATATCTGCCATCAGGAAAGGGATTAACATACCAAAAAATGCGTCCTGGAACATTCTCTTTCAGGCTGAATATTCCAGTGAAACAAGACAACACGAGTAAGACTGTCAATATTCCAGTGGATGCGGTGGTTATGCCGAAAATCACACAAGCTGGAAATTTGCCATTGCTTATTGAGGCAAAATCAGCAGGCGATTTTACGAATGTGAACAAGAGACGCAAAGAAGAAGCAACTAAAATGAACCAATTACGCCGGACCTATGGTCAAGACGTACAGTTCATATTATTTCTTTGCGGATATTTCGATAGTGGCTATCTCGGATATGGAGCAGCTGAAGGGATCGACTGGGTTTGGGAGCACCGCATCAACGATCTTGGAGAGTTTGGACTATAGATGCCAAAACGAGCGATTGCAGAATTTGAGATACAACGGCTGGCGTTACAGGATAAACTGGACGCACAAATTGAGCCGACAAAGCGCAACCGGATGGGACAATTCGCCACACCAACAGGACTTGCAACCGACATGCTGCGTTACGCCAAAACGCAGTTTTGCCAAAGCGAAAAAATACGTTTTATTGATCCCGCTATCGGAACTGGCGCATTCTATTCGGCTCTACTCAAACTCTTTTCGAATCGCCATATCAGTGCTGCCATAGGCTATGAGATTGATCACCATTATGGTGCGCCAGCAATAAAGTTATGGGATAAGACTAGACTTGAGATCCGCTTAGTCGACTTTACACAGGCCGAAGCACCAGAAACATCGGATAAATTTAACTTAGTGATATGCAATCCGCCTTACGTAAGACATCACCACATCGATAATCATGAGAAAAAGCGGTTGAAATACCGTACCCAAGAATCTTGCGGCGTTAAAATCAACGGATTAGCCGGATTATATTGCTATTTTTTAGGACTAACTCACTCATGGATGAGTGATGGTGGACTGGCTGGTTGGCTAGTCCCAAGTGAGTTTATGGATGTAAATTACGGGGTTGAGCTAAAAAACTATCTGTTAGACAAGGTGACACTCCTACACATTCACCGATTTAATCCAAACAATGTGCAATTTGGTGATGCGCTGGTGTCGTCAGCTGTGGTGTGGTTTCGTAAGGCCCCGCCACCGAATGATCATTCAGTGCGGTTTAGTTATAGTGGATCTCTCAACAATCCCAAACTTGAACGCATCGTACCAATCAAGACACTGCGCCTTGATCCGAAATGGACACACTACCCACTGAAGAAGACCTATAAAGCAGTTGAAGGCCCAGTTCTTAGCGACTTCTTCAAGATTAAGCGTGGATTGGCCACTGGCAGCAACAACTATTTTATTCTATCGGCAAATGAAATTGAACGACGTAGACTGCCGATGGAAGCGTTCAAACCAATCCTACCAAGCCCTCGCTATTTGCCAGATAACGAAATTACAGCGGACAGAGATGGCAATCCATTACTGAAAAAAAGTTTATTTTTGCTTGATTGTCCGTGGACAGAAAATGAAATCATAAAACGTTATCCAATGCTTTGGTCTTATCTGGAAGAAGGTAAAGCGTTGGGAGTCCCTGAAGGCTATCTCTGCCGACATAGAAAACGGTGGTATATGCAGGAACACAGGCCGCCGTCGCCATTTGTATGTACTTATCTCGGTCGTAGCAACAAAAAGAACAAACAACAGTTCCGCTTCATATTGAATAACTCAAAAGCAACTGCTGCAAACGTGTACTTGATGCTTTACCCCAACAAGAAAACATCAAAAATATTGGCTGAAGATCCCAATTTAAAACGAAAAATCTGGATATACCTGAATAATATCTGTCCTCAGAAAATGCTTGAAAAAGGCAGGGTATACGGCGGTGGACTGTATAAGCTGGAACCAAAGGAATTAGGCAATGTCCCGGCTGAAGAGATAACCACGCTGTTATTAGCATCTGCACAGCAAAAAAAACAGGCTAATCTGTTTGTAGAAGCAACTGCATAACCTTAACACAGTCATTTCGATCCAAAATTAGACAATGAATCACAACCTAAGTGGAAGCCCTGGTGATGTTTTTGCACCGCTTTTGATATGCTAAGCAGATCATCAGAGCAAAAACATCACCAGGGATGGAACGGCTGACTGTTCAAATTTTAGACGAAACCACTATAAGACATTGAAATCATAGTGTATCATCCGTTGATTTTAACCTCAACCTGCCTTGGTTTGGCATCTTCACGTTTCGGCAGTGTGATGGTCAACACCCCATTTTTGTAGTCTGCTGAAATCCCTGTCACATCAGTATAAGCAGGAATTTGGAAAGAGCGGCTGAACTGTCCATAAGTACACTCAACCCGATGATAATCCTCTTTCTTTTCATCTTTCTCGAACTGACGTTCGCCAGAGATGGTCAGCCGACCATCCTCCACATTGACCCTGATATCCTCCAGTGTCATACCCGGCAGATCCGCTTTCAGGACAAGAGCGTCACCAGCTTCTTTGATGTCTACACGCATGGACCAGTGGCTGGCAACATTGGTCTCCTGCCAATCCTGATCAAACACACGGTTGATCTCGTTTTGCAGGGCACGCACACTGCGGAAAGGATCGTAAATAGCGACAGACATGATAAACCTCCTAAGTAGAACCCGCATATTCTCATGACGGAAACCAACTTCGGTTCACACATGAACATCGGTTCATAAACAGTTAGATACACTGAACTTACGGTGGCCACCGTGCTGTTCTCTTGTTATCTGTTATCTATGCATGACTGACGACTTCTGCAAGAGGATTGGATGATTTTTTTTCTGGATTTGTTAAAAAACTGCGTAACTGCTAAAAATTCACTTTGGAAGCATCGAAACCGGTCTGTTTAATGAAGTCAAATAACTTCTGATCCATTTGATTTGTATGACGAATCAGCCACTGAGTCAGATAGGCTGCAATCTGACGCGCCGGTGAAGCGTGATCAACCTGATCAATACCAGCCTCTGCCTTGGCAGCCTGAACCAGCTTATCCAGTTCAGTAACTGCGCGAGACGAATCACTATTGATCAGGTCAGTAAATTGGGAAATACGATTGGAAAAACGGGCATGATCCAACAAATGTTCCTGTTTCATCTCTGCGGGAAAATCACAGGCAACCATTAACTGAAATTCACGATCAAAATGCTCAGCAGCATAAGCATGAAGCGCTTTGATAATATCAAACAGATCCTGTTGATCTGGATCATCCTGCATCAATTTATTGATCAGATCAAACAGACTTCTGTGGTCTTGATCAATGGCCTTAAAACCTGACACTTTAACCGGAGAGTAATCGCTCATAGCATCGTATTTCACCTTCCCTCTGAAAACACTATTTTGAATAAAGCCGGCAGTGATCTCCACCTTGTCGCTTAATGGCGTTGAGTGTCTGTTCTGCCACGGTAATCAAATCTTCCACATTGGTTCCAACGTCAGGAAATACGGAAATACCGATACTCACGCCAATAGTGATACGTTCATCATCCACAATATAGGGCGCGGCAAGGGCATCATAGAGTCGATGACCAACGATCATGATCTCTTTATCATCACCGCACTCGGGAATAAATGCGGCAAACTCATCCTCACCAATGCGAAAGACCAAATCTTCACTGCGGAGCGTATTGATAAACCGATCCGCCACCTCTTTGAGCATGGCATCACCATGATCACGACTATACTGACGATTGACGACATCAAACTGATCCAAATCCATCACCAATACGGCAACGCGCGCGTTTTTTCGACCATACTGACTCAGCGCTCGATTGAGAAACTCATCAAACATCTGACGATTACCCAATTCGGTCAGTTGATCTTTCAGATTCAGACTTTCCAACAAGTCTTTGGCATTGGTCAAATGAGAAACATGGGTAACCAGTTTGATGGCTGCTGCTTCATAGGCCTCGGTCAGCATATCAATTTCATTGCCGCTCATTTGCCGGTTGAGTTCCAGTGTCTGTTCATTACCAGAACACACCGCGACCATGGTGGCAGCTTTATCGCGCAATATATGCAACGGTGCCAAGATGGTTCTCTGAAGTGCTATACCAAGCAGAACCAAAATACCGATGATGAATACCATGGACCCAAGCAAACGAATCCGACTATCAGCCAGGATCGCCCGAACTGTAGCCAAATTAACCGGCATCACTAAACAGAATTGGGTATTGAGAATGGAAACCGATGCATAATAGAGATTCCAATCCCGATTATTATCAAAATCAACCAGAGATTCTCCATGGGTCAACACGTTGCGGACCAGATCCATATTCACATGGCCTGCTTCAGGATTGATGACAGATTGATCACCCAACAAACTGTTTTCGTCAGCTAAGATAAACGGATGGTTAGTGTGCTCATGTGCCAGTGTGCGAACCACTGTGTTCAGATGATAACCAAACATCACACGATATTGATCTGACTCACCTTTTTTCAAAAAATCAGAAAAAAGAATGGTCCAGACATCGCCAACTTTGGTGGTTCTGATCTTGCCAGAATGCGCCGTCAGATCTGTAAGCAAAGTATCGGCAAGCTTTTTTTCCAACTGCCAATCAGCCGGCAGATAACGCACCACTTCACCTTGACTATTGGCCACAAGAAGAAAATCCAGCTGCCAAAGCGGAAAAATATCCTGGAACTTCTGCCAAGAAGAAACCATCGGGTCCATAGTTGGAACGCCGGCTTGTGCATCCCGATCAATGGATGCTGGTGCCTCAGCCATGGCCCAAGAGAGATTGGCCATCCAGGAATTTTTGAAACCTGAGAGATGGTCAACCCGATTGGCAAGATCTTTCTCAATTGAGGAGGTAACACCACTGGCTTGAGCAATTACCCGCTCTTGCAGCACGTCCTTGAGAATGGCGTAATTGACAAAGAATCCCACACATAGCGTGGCAAATATCGCCAGAACCAGGGCGGAAATCGCTGGAAAGATAAGACTTCGGTTCTTCCACATGATCTTGCCTCTATATGGCACTAAGGATCAGGAAAAATATATTTTCCCCTGATTTTCAATCACTCTTGAATGATTTCACCGGATGGTGTCACGGTTGTAAACCCAAGCATTTTCCAGCCTTGCATGCCGCTACGATACCACTTCAGCTTGTGAGCTGGATAACCTAACATCAACAATGAGCGAATATTTGTTGCGGATTGTCCACACCAGTTTCCATTGCAGTAAAGCACCAGTGTCTTAGCATTTTCAAAGTTGAGGAAATTGCCTTCTTCTTTGGAGACACCAAACTGGAATTCCATGATATCCAAAAGTTTTTTACGATCAGCATGTTGATAGTGCAACATTTTCCAAGGAATGGATATCGCACCGGGAATCATGCCTTTTTCCAACCAGTCTAGCGTGCGTGAGTCAATAACCAGAATGGAAGAATCACCGGAACCGAGCCGTTTAAGATAATCAATAATCTCCAACTCGCCTACGGTCTCAACGCCTGCACTCAGCTTTATAGGTTGGATGCAAAACGGCGGACATTTACGTGAAGTATAAGCAAAATCAAAATCCACCATGTGATCCACATCCTGATTACGCTGTAATCGGATGGTCTTACCATCATGAATTTCAGACAGATCCACATAGGGCAGTGCTGGCCGAATACGAACCGGCCATGCGCCCTCACCTTCCCCTTCATCAGCCATGAGTACAGCCGGATGCACTACCAGGACACTAAGTCCAACAAGAAACACCAGGCGCACTACTTTTTTCAGGCATATCATGATATCTCTCAGATCACAAATTACATACCAGTGCGATTTATTATAAATAACAGAGTCCGTTATTGGATCACATTTGTAAACTTATTGGACATTTTTTTTTGCGACCCTCTGCCAAGAATACAACGCCACGCTCAATCAATCACCGTCACCACCGCCATCACCACCGCCGCCACCATCACCGCCTCTGTCATCATTTCTGTCTGCACTGTCCCCACCACCAACACCACTTCGTCTGTCGCGGTCATGATCTGAATCATGACCTTTATTTTGATGGGACTCTAGTACCTCGTCCATTTCATCAACACGACTTGTTGAGCGAGTAATCCGATCTGGATCAGAAACATATTCACTCTCAAAAGGCTCATTATCTTCTTCATCTCCATCTCCCCTTTTGGAAGAAGGAAAAAGAATACCGTAGATGGCAAAGCCACACATGCCTAAAACAAGTAACGCTCCGATCCAGCCATCACCGGAATCCTTGCCCAACAAATTCATACTCATAACAAGACCGAACACAGCGATAGCGGCTATAATGACGTATTTGATTATTATATTCATGAGTCACTCCTGGCGACAATCCGATATCAGTAAAGGTTACATCTCTGCTTTGCTGCGAGTGATGGTTCCATTATACTGATCTTGCAGTAAGATTTCGACCCAATATCGAATTCACGTGAGCAACAGATCTTGAATCGTGTTTTTTTGGTGAAAAAATTGATCAAACAGCATGGACATTTACACAGCTTATCCATGACAATTTTAAAATCCTCCCTCAATTTAACAAGGTGTGACCGATCATGAGTGACGCTCTTCTAAATAAACAGGTATCCCGCAGAAAAGTATTGGCTTTAACTGGTGGACTTGGCATCCTGGCCGCCTCTCCTGCATCGGCTGGATTTGAATTTCTGGCCAGCGACAGCGCCAAGGAACTGCTTGGTGGCGCCATGTCTTTGGCCAAGACATATTTCAATAAGGAAGAGTCGGAAATACAGATCGGCACGCAATATTTCGAACCCTATCTGAAACAGAGTGGCGGCCTCTATCCAGACCGTACAGCACAAGAGGCACTGGCCAAATTTTCCGAACCGATCATCGCCACCAGTAAACGTAAAAAACTGCCTTGGGAAATTCGTCTGGTCCAAAGTGATCAAGTCAATGCCTGGGCGTTGCCGGGCGGCAAGATGGCGGTCAACAGCAAGCTGCTGCACTATGTTGATCACCCTTCAGCATTGGGATCGGTCATTGCCCATGAAGTGGGTCATGCAGAGTTGAGTCATGGCATCAAACAGATGCGCTCCAAAACCTTCATGAAAGCGGCTGGCAGTGCAGGAAAAATGGTATTGGAACACTATCTGGGCGGTGGTGGTGGATTGACCGATGAGATCTATAAAGCACTGGAAGGACCACTGTTTGGGCTGGTGACCGCAGGCTATTCACGTACGCATGAGTTTGAAGCAGATCAGCACATCATTTCGGTCTTTACCAAAACGGGCCTTGATCCCATGCGCTCGGCAGACTTCTTTAAGACACTGTTGAAAATCTATCCAAGCAGTTCCAAACAGACAACATCACTGTTCTCTACCCATCCAGGAACCGTTGATCGAATTACAGAGTTGGAGAAGGCTGGACGCAAAGTGGAAACACGAACAGTCAAACCTACTGATCCACCGGGCTGGGCTGAATTAAAAGAAAAATTCCCAACGATTAACGTATAAATTCCCGGGAGAGGTCAGAACCTGTTGCCTGACCTCTCCCAGACAACACGCCCTATGCTATTTGATCTATACCGGTCTCCATCATCACCGCCAAACGTTGTGACCGATTTCCAACCTGCCGCGCCCAACGACTATCCAACATCTCTTTGGCGGTTGTGGCATAATCACCACGCTCCAGCGCAGCCAGCATGTTTTTAAAATTCATCATGCCACCGACACCCATGTTAAAGGCCATATCAACGAGTACCCGTTTGCGTACCTCATCAAGCCTGGCATAGGCAGGAATCCGCTCTTCGACCTCACGTGCGGCTTTATCAACATCATTGGCGAGCAAATAATGAGCCTCATCCTCTGAGATACCCACATCATCCAGATTACGCCCCACACCAATGGTTAATTTACCCGCTGTACATTTATAGGGCTTTGTTCTCATGCCTTCGTGAAGAACCAGCTGTTTCAGCATTTGTTGCATATTAAGTTCCGCCATCGACCCCTCCTAAAAGTTAATTTATCATATATGTTATTTAACTTTATTAATAGGGTCAACATGTTATATATTTATTGTCAATGAATAATTGTTAATAAATTATTGATATTCTTTCCAGTGCTTCTACCGACCCCATTGCCAATCCCATATGCCGCGACAAAGGCACCTCAGTATCCCGTGGATTAATACGGATGAGATAATTTCCTTGAGGTTGAGCCATCTGTTCAGAAAATTGGCGTACAGTTGGCACCGCCCCACCGGCCCCCATTTCTATAACAGCCAGCTTGGCTTGGCGAGAGTGCACGGTGGCAATCCAATTTTTCAGGCGGACAGCTTGTGCTGATGAGCGCTCTGCAATCCAGTCCCAATCACCAAACATCAGAATATTAGGTCGCGCCAACGCACCACAAGATGGACATCGTGGCAGGTCACCCTCTGCTCTAAAGGTTTCCGGGTTGACTGACACATCAATTCCTTCAGCCGACCATATGGCATTGCTACAGGGTTTGACACATTGGAGATGGTGAATAGAGCCGTGACACTCTTCTATACGACCCTCTGGAAATCCTGCCAGCTGGAATTGACCATCTACATTGGAAGTAAAAACAAAGTAACTCTCTTTTTTGGCCAAGCCCCAAGACTTCAATAGCGCGAATCCTGCATGGGGCTGGGTGGCGCGATAGAGAGCCATGCGATGACCATAAAAGCCCCAAGCCAGCGCGGGATCTTGTTCAAACCAACCGGGATTGGCCATATCCACAAAAGAGAGTCCTAGTTTTCGCATGGGTGGATAGGCGTTCCAAAACCCTTCATTACCACGAAAATCAGGTAAACCGGAGTCCACACCCATACCTGCACCAGCGGTTATCAGAAGTGCATCGGCATCGCTAATCAACTGTGCTACCTGTTGAATCTTGTGATCAGACATGATGAATCCTCTGTCAGTACCATTTAATTGATTACGATAGCTTGCCATACGGCACGGTGTAGCCTAAAGTTTTTCCGGGAGAGTGGATCTGGCTGTCGCTGGTTTTCCGTAGTGGGAAACGGGAGGAAAGTCCGGGCTCCGCGAAAAGGTGCCGGGTAACGCCCGGCGGGGGCAACCCTAGGGACAGTGCCACAGAGAGCAAACCGCCGAACGGGATTTTAACTAATCTTTCGGTAAGGGTGAAAGGGTGCGGTAAGAGCGCACCGCGTTGCTGGTAACAGTAGCGGCAAGGTAAACCCCACCTGGAGCAAGACCAAATAGGGAAACACCGCTTTAGCGGGCGTTTTCGGGTAGGTTGCTTGAGACACTTGGCAACAGGTGTACTAGATGAATGACAGCTGCCTGAAGCTTTGAAAAGAGCCAAGGAACAGAACCCGGCTTATTGATCCACTCTCCGTTTTTACAATGACTTCGACCCAAAATAAGACAACAACGCCCAACCTGAGTGAAGGCCCTGGTGATGTTTTTGTACCGCTTTTGATATGCGAATCAGATCATCAGAGCGAAAACATCATCAGGGCCGGAACGGCTGACTGTTGAATTTTCATCAAAAAAAAGCCGTCTAACAAATGATAGACGGCTTTTTCCGTGGCCCTTATTGCTTATTCGGCTAAATCAAATCCGAAACTTAGCCAACATCTGATCCAACTCTGCGGCAACCCGTGCCATATCACCAGCACGGTCAGACACTGTTTGACTCAGGCCGGTAATCTCTCCAGCAGCGCCTTCAACACTGTTGATTGAGCCTGCGATCTCATCAGAAGCACGTGCCGCATTTGAAACATTCTGAGTGATCTCAGCATTACCCTGACTCGCTTCACGGACACTACGTGCCATCTCTTCGATGCCGATGGATGCTTCACTCACATTGCGTGTTACTTCAGAAATACCCGCTGAAATTTCACTGACGTTCCGTGTAACTTCAGCAATACCACCAGCTGATTCATTAACCCGACGTGTCACCTCACCGGTCTCTTCAGAAACCTCACCCATTGAGCGAGACACCTCGGACACATTATCATTCTGGTTATCAACGGCGCTCAGAATCTCCTGATTAGAGTCATTGATGCGGTTGATAATGTTGGCTACTTCCTCGGCGACATGTGTCACTTCTGTTGATATACTCTGAATTTCATCAATCTTCTCAGAGATCATGTTAGTGGCATCACCAGTCTGACGTGCCAGATCCTTAACTTCATTGGCAACCACCGCGAATCCTTTGCCTGCTTCACCAGCACCAGCCGCCTCAATGGAGGCGTTTAACGCCAACATATTGGTCTGTTCAGCAATATTATTGATTATCTCAACCACATTACCAATTTCCTGTGCAGACTTAGCCAGGCGTGCCATGACCTGTGAATTGCTCATGGCATGCTGACTGGCTTGTTGAGACTCACTGGAGGCTGTCTCACACTGTGAGCGCACTTGAGCAATGGAGGCGTTCATCTCATCAATGGATGAGGCAACCCGGTTCACACTGCCACTGGTACGCTCGGCAGCCTGTTCCACATAACTCATGCTGGTACTGGCCTCTTCAGAAGCCGCAGCAACGGTTGAAAGGTTGATACTTGCCTCTTCAGCGGCAGCTGAAATAGTGGTCATGTTGGAACTGGCCTGTTCGGCAGAAGAGGAGATCGTTGCCATATTGGCATTCGCCTCTTCAGCTGCGGCAGAGATGGTGTTCATATTCTCACTCATCTCACCTGCTGATTGCGCCACACGAGAAGCTTCTGAACTCATGGAGCCAGCACCTTCAGACATTTTGCCAGACACACTGCTCAACTCACCGGAAGCGGCAGTCAACTTGCCTGCATTTTCGGATACTTGAGTCATGATATCCCTTAGATTAGCGACCATATCTCCAGTCGCATAAACCATCTGCCCGATATCATCAGTACTGTTGGTAGTGGGAATCTGAACTGTCAAATCACCTTCAGCGACTTGACCTAACAGATGGCGCACCTGACGCACCGGCCGAATGGCCAACCGATTGATCAGGAAGGAAACCAACCAGCCGACTACCACCAAAACAACCAGAGCCAAAATAGAGAGCTGTATCAAAGTCGTGTTGACAATGTGCTGCATATGATCCAGGTGGAAGATGATCTCAAAGGCACCACGTTGTTCACCTTGCTGCCAACCTTCCATCTTGATACCGAGTGGATCATAGCCATTTCCTGGCGGATAGTCCTTCTTAGTACCATGGCAAATCATACATGCTTTATCCAGAACCACAGGACGCATATAGCGGATTGCATTGACTTCTTCATCAATAATCCAATACTCTTCGAGATTCTTCTGACTCATCTCTTCCAGCATGCTACGCTCAAGAGGCGTTGCTTCATTTTTTGGGTTACGTGCATTAATACGCACCACCCTGAAATCATAGAGCGCATCATCAGCTTTTTGTTGTGCGACACTCCAACCGGCAACGATGGGAATCGTTTTATAGATTCGCGCTGAACGAACCGCCTTAATAATCTCTTCGGTGGTTCGGGCACCGCTGGCACGAATATGGGCCTGAGCCTCTTTGATAAGCGTATTATCAAACACCTTGTCTTGGCCCATTGCAGAAACATAATCCCGTGCGGCATCCGCCTGGATGGTGACCATCCGAGCCTCATCCAGCATGGCTGCAAATGCTTCTGCTTCAATCTGTTTTTTAACAAATACAAAGATTGAAGCCATCCCAATGATGACGATTAAGATCACAGCTAAGATGATCTTAACCCCGAAGTTCATATCCTTCAGAGCGGACATCACGTTCTCCTACTTGCCTGGTTTATTAACAGTTAATAATTATTATAGCGACTCTGTGAATCATTGAGAATTAATTTGTAACTGAGATAACAGATACTGGCCCGATTTACGAGCAGCGCGAGCACCATCGCGTAGATACTGTACAGAGTCTGTCACTTTAGACATGGATTCAATGAGTTTACCCATGCTCAAGCGCATATCATCTGTTTCAGAATGGACTGAATCCAACCGACTGGCAATGGTATCCATGTTTGATCCACTCAAGTCTACAGACTGACTTACATCTGATATTTGAATGGCAATCTGTCTAATAGTTCCATGAACTTCGGAAACACCAGCACTAGATTGCCGAACTTGGTCTGTCAATACCTGGCTACCTGCACTGACTTCAATCATGGCATCCGAGATTGTCTTTATATTTTCACTCTGAGCATCAATAGCGTACAAAATCTCTTGGTTGGATGCATTGATTCTGGCAATTGTTTCGGTCACCTGCCCAGCGGCTTCGGATACTTCATCGGAAATTGAGCGGATTTCATCGACTTTTGTAGAGATCATCTGCGTGGCATCGGCGGTCTGACGTGCCAAATCTTTCACCTCATTGGCCACCACGGCAAACCCTTTACCAGCCTCTCCAGCACCTGCTGCTTCGATGGAAGCATTAAGTGCCAGCATATTGGTCTGTTCAGCAATGGTATTGATCACGGCCACCACTTTGCCAATTTCCTGACCAGAGAGAGAAAGGCGCTCCATGATTGCCGCATTCTTACGGGCCAGTTGATCGGCCAGTTCTGACTCACTGGACGCGTTCTGACACTGAACCCGAACCTCTTTGACTGAATTGGTAATATCACCCAGTGAACGGGAAACAGAGTCCACCTGACTGCTGGTGCCTTCCACGGTTTCCAGCGCTTGTTGCATATGGCTATCGGTCTGTTCACTGGTAGTAGCAGCTGGAATCAGCGCTGTGTGTACCGACTCCGCTGCATTGGATATTGACCGAAACTCATGCAGCGTGTTTGTGGCTGACTCGGTCAACACAGTCAGTGCATTTGCTTTCAGATCCATCACTGATCCAATCTCTTTTATAGAGCGGTTCAGTAAATCGCTATCCAGTTTAGTCTGTTCAGCGGTATCTGTAATAGCAATGACTTGATCCATCAGATCAGAGAGTGACTGCATCATTCCAGAAATACGTTGGCGAGTGGAATCACTCTGTTGCCTATCGCTATCCAGAGAGTTCTTTACCCGATCCGCAAGCAATCCAATCCGACCGATCAGGCCCCGACCATCCCGGATTTGAACCTGTGAAGGAGCATCCAAAAGCTGCTCAATCAACGTTTCAAGATCCAACAGATCGCCGCCAAGCTGATTGATCAATCCACGATTGACACCAATAATCACTATCCAGATTAATCCGACAATAATGACCAACCCAACTGCCATCAACCAAATATTGGCGGAACCATCCTGACTCTTTTGTTTAACATGACTGCCAAGGTCCATAAAACGTTGGATACGGCTGGTGATTTCATCATGAACGGAATCGCCATCCCGTTCAACCTGATCACCCAACCTATGCGCTTCTCGCACATCACCTTGATCTAAATATGTTAAAATAGATTGGGCACCATGGTGCCAATCATTCCACTGTTGACGCAATTGTTCTGATCTTATGTTCAGTCCCATCGCTTGTATCTGCTGATGAGGTATATTTTGAACCTGTTGAAGTCCTTGATTGCTGCTATCGACAAACCGACCACGCGCTTGTTGATAGTTTTGGCGTAGCGAAGGGTTTTTACCCATCACCATACCCAATCTAAATGCACGATCAAACCAAATCTGAGCAGTCTGCTGTCGGGATTGCACATCGGTTAACACGTGATGAATGGTCATCCACTGCTGTTGATCGGAACGCGATGTTCGGCCGTTGCTCTCCTGCACACAACTAAGCGCACCGATGATCAACAATCCCAGTGTGGCGATAATTCCAATGATTGTCAGACGATTTTGAACCCGCATTCCTTGAAACATGGTTTCACTTTCCAATCCTCAATGTACAACAGGTCAGAAAAAATCAGCCCAGAGCTGAAATTTGTCATAACGCATTATTGAAAAGCAAAAATTGTTCCATTAAAGAACATTCAGAGTTCAGGAGGGAATAGATATAGGACAATAAAGAGAGGATTCAACATGTTAACGCGAAATAGCCAGAGTTTGATCTAAACCAGACTCCGACCACCATCCACAGGAATTATACAGCCAGTCAAATAAGAGGTCGTCAAAAAAGTGCGGATAAGTGCCAACACATCATCAGGACCGGCCTGAGCTGCCAGCGGCGTGCGTGATAGCAATACCCGATAGCGTTCTGCTCCTTTAACATCATCTGGCGCAATGATACCACCCGGCGCGATACCATTCACCCGAACTGCTGGCGCAAGCTCACGTGCCAACGTCTGCGTGACCATAGTCATGCCTGCCTGCGTAGTACTATAAGTAGCGTAATCTTTCAGAGGACGCTGCCCCCAAATATCTCCGATATTTACGATGCATCCGCCCTGCTCGCCCATCAAACCACCCACTTTCAAACCCAGCCATAGCGGTGCCATCAGGTTGATTCTGAACTGACGCTCCATCACTTCCCAATTGGGATTTTCTATGGGCGTTGGTAAAAATACAGAAGCATTATTAATCAATACGGTAATCGGTCCGAGGGAGCGTGCAACCTCATTCACCGTACTTTCCAACAGCGCGGGCATATTCAGATCGATTTTAAATGCAGCCGCTTTACCACCCCGTTTTTCAATCCCTGCGGCTACTGATTCGGCTTCTTTTTTCGAATTATAGTAGCCCACGGCAACAGCAAGACCGGATTCCGCCAATGTTTCACAGATCATCCTACCCAAACGATGCGAACCACCGGTTACCAAAGCCACACCGGTCAGGCCGGTTATTTGTGAAGTTGTTTCTACCAATTGATCTGTTTTCTTTACAATCGGTTGTTCAGAAAGGGATTCTGACGCTTGTGCCTTTATTTCAACCGGTGTTGACACAGACGGCGGCACCCCCTCTTCGGCTGGTTCATAGGTGAACAATGGACGCTCTTGCCGCCCTCGGCGGATGTATTGAATCAACATCCGCAAGGGCATAACCGGTTTGCGTCCCAACCGTTTTTCACGGCTGGCATGGATCACCCATAACGGCAACAAAGCCACCAGGAAAGGTGAAACCACCAGTAAAATCAATGATGCCTTAATTCCAAGCAATAACTTGGAATGGACAGTTTGTTCAGAATCCTCAGACATCAGGCTGGCGAAGCCACGGCAGAGGCGCGTGGATGATATTGGCTATGAATGGCCTTTAACCGTTCATTGGCAACATGAGTATAAATCTCTGTAGTAGAGATATCCGCATGTCCCAACATCATCTGAACCGCTCGTAAATCAGCGCCATGTGCCAACAAATGTGAGGCAAAAGAGTGTCTCAACAGATGCGGTGAGAGCGGCTTAACAATGCCTGCCATGTTTGCATAACGGCGGATCATGTACCAAAAATTCTGCCGTGTCATACAAGTACACCGATTTGAAACAAACAACGCAGCGGTCTTTTTACCTTTCAGCAAACCCCAGCGTGCTCGGCGGCGATAGTAGCGCACCAACTCTATGGCGTTTTCACCTATCGGCACAACCCGCTCTTTATTGCCTTTACCCACCACACGGATAAAGCCCATATCCTCATCCAAGCTATCCACAGACAGTGTGACCAACTCAGACACCCGCAACCCGGTTGCATAGAGCATTTCCAACATGGCTGCATCACGCAGCCCCATATCGGTTGTACGATCTGGCGCTGAAAGCAGTGCATCCACCTCTTCTTCATTAAGAATCTTTGGCAGATTTCTGCGTGGTTTCGGACTATCCAGCAGTCTTGAAGGATCGATATCACAGACCCGCTTTTCCACCAAGTGGCGGAAAAAACGGCGCAGTGAAGAGAGTTTCCGTGCAACGGTTGATGATGCTTGCCGTCGATCAGTCAAATAAGACAGAAAGGCCAGCAGGTCTTCCCGCGAGGTCTCCACCAGAGCGCGTCCCCGCTTGCTCAGAAATTTGGACAATCCTTCCAGATCTGTCCGGTATGCATTCAACGTATTGGCTGACAGTCCATGCTCGACCAACAAGTCATCTAGAAAGCGACGAATCAACACCGCATTAGTCATAAACGCCTCCGATCCAATCCCCTGGATCCTTGATTTTTTGCAACTGGTAACACCATACCTTCACGCGAACGGACACCGACAAAGTCCCGTGCCAAAGGTGTTGAAGCGTATACCACCTTTTCTGCCTCACACACGATCACACCACCTAATGGCGCACACCAGCGCGTGCCGGCCTTTTCCCATGCACCTGCCGCCTTCAGCAACCAATTGCTTGAAAAAGGAGGCATAAACAGTGCAAAACAGGATTGACGTGGAATGAAAAACGAATCTTCCAACTGTTCCTTCAACTGCCTTGGTGAAAAGGGACGACCCCATCCAAAGGGTGTTCCATCCCGTCGTGCCCACACGCCACCGCGGTTGGGCACCATAATAAAGAGACGACATCCAGGTTTGAGAATCCGCCAAGTCTCTCGAAGCGCCACTCTTGGAGACTGTGTTCCTTCCAACAGATGGGTCATGATTACCTGATCAAAACTTTCATCTGCAAAAGGAAGTGCTTCTGGACGCACCAACGCAATCCGGTTATCTTCGCCTCTTGGCCAGGAAGCCACACCCATTTCAGCGGGTGACGCGCCCCAAACCTGGCTCCCCATCGCCTGAATTTGACTCAGATATGGCTGTGAAAAACCGTACCCAAGACATGTTTCCGGCTTATGCAAAGAGAGCCACCTTCTAAGAACCTTTCCCACCAGTCGGGTCACCGTTTGCCCTTGGGCAGTGGCATACCAACTTTGCAATCGTATGGCTTCAAAGCTCATAATATGTGGACCTGGTTCCTCTATTGGAGGCTGATATGACGACTCAACCCGCCTTGTCCGTAACACCTGTACTGGCTCGCCAGGACAACTATGTTTGGCTGTTTCCAACCGGTTCTAATCAGGTTGCCGCTGTTGATCCTGGTGAAGCGTTACCTGTTCTCAACTATTTGAACGAAAACAGGCTTTCACTTTCACACATTCTGCTTACCCATCACCATTACGACCATCAAGACGGTGTTCCGGCTCTTCTGGAACAGTTTCCTGACGTTGAACTCATTGGTTTTACTGGTGATCAGTATCGTCTTCCCAAACTGACTCATGCGGTAAACGATGGTGACTCACTCAACCTGGGTTCACAAAACATCCAGGTTTGGCATACGCCTGGGCACACCACTGGACATGTGGTTTACCGTATTGGCGACTGCCTTTTTTCTGGTGACATCTTATTCAGCTACGGTTCAGGTCGCCTTTTTGAGGGCGATCCACCACAGATGTGGCGGACTTTGAAACGGCTTCGTACTTTGCCTGACACACTATTTTTATGTTGTGGGCATGAGTACACTGTCACCAATTTACGATTTGCCACTGATCTTGAGCCTCACAATCAATCCCTTTCCAAGCTATTTGACTGGGCTTGTGATCGTACTGATCTTGGCAAACCTACTGTTCCCAACCTTTTTGGGTTGGAGAAACGGTTTAATCCGTTTTTTCGATGCGACGATTCTGAATTTTTGCAAGCCATTGGCTTGAGTGGGAAGAGTCCTGAAGAGGTTCTTGCCACGATTCGAGAGCGGCGCAACGGTTACTAAAACCGGTTGGGGTGCAGGGGAGGCTGTGCCTGCCCCTGCTGGGTGTGGGCAAAGCCCACATTTAACTTAATCCAGGCGCGTTGCTCAGGAGCACTTTTTGCCCAAAGGGCGAAAAGTGCGTAGAGCGCCGTGGCCCGAAGGGCCACACAACCGGAGGCCCAAAGGGCCGACTTCAAGCACCCAAAAACACCACCCTAAACACCCAAAAACACCAAACCAAACACCCAAAAACACCAACCTAAACATCCAAAAACACCAACCCAAACATCCAAAAACACCAACCTAAATATCCCAGCACAAATCCATTTCTTTCTATTAAGCAGTTAAATGAATTTTCGTAGCCGTCATTCCTGCGACGGCGGGAATCCAGTTTGCTCTCTGTCCATCTTGGATTCCCGCCTTCGCAGGAATGTCTAGCACGTCCTCATGTGTACTCCGCTGGCAACCGCACAACACCTACTATTTTCCTACTTTCATACCCTACAAGAGCTGCGCTTTTGCCCTTTTGGGGGTGCGCTTTTGCCCCTTTGGGGGTACGCCTTTGGCCCGGGACGGCCATTTTGTGGCCTTTTTAATTGCTTTTTCTGGCTGCTCTTTTGCCCTTTTGGGGTACTCTTTTTTTACGCCCCTTTGGGGCTGCGCCTTTGGCGGGTTGCGCCTTTGGCGGGTTGCGCCTTTGGCCCGGGATGGCCATTTTGTGGCCTTTTTAATTGCTTTTTCTGGCTGCTCTTTTGCCCTTTTGGGGTACTCTTTTTTTACGCCCCTTTGGGGCTACGCCTTTGGCGGGCCGGGCCTTTGGCCCGGGACGGCCACTTTGTGGCCTTTTTAATTGTGTGACCCTTCGGGTCACGGCGCTGACGCATTTTTCGCCCTTTGGGCAAAAAATGCTTTTTAGCAACGCGCCTTTTATTAGCTTTAATCGGGGCGTTGCCCCGTACCCCACTGGAAAGGGACTAGTCCCTTTCCAGACCTATCCCGGTTACTTCTTCCCGCTCACTCCTATCATCCCCTCTCCTCCTCCATCTTCTCCATCTTCTCCATCTTCTCCCGCTCCTTATCCAAGAACGGCTGCAACCTCTGCCGCGCCTCAGGCAACGACCAACCCTCATCCCCAGCAACCCGCGCTAAATCCACATGCTCAAGCCGCCAAACCCCACCAGCATCAATAACCCTCACAGTGCCCCAAGGCGTAACAACAGACCGCTGCTTCCGCCCCAAAACCCATCGGTCCATCCGAGCAACCCGAACCCCAAGCGAAGTGGTGTGACGCAAAATATTCCGAGCAATGACACCCTCAACATCCTGCTTAACAACCACCTCAAGCCGAACCCCAGGCCTGCCCTTTTTCATAGTGATCGGTATCAAAGCCACATCCAGCGCCCCTTCTTCAAAAAGAAGCGTCCACAAAGGCTCATACCACTCAGGATTCATGTCATCTACATGGGCAGACAAAACCGAAACACGCTCCAAGGCATAATCAATAATTGGATCTGCCGCGTCCGTATGCTGCGCTAAAATCCGCAAAGCATTGGCACGATCCGCTAAATCACGATGGCCTAATCCATAACCAACACGATCAATCCGATCCAATTTCAAAGGACCATACTGATTCACCAAATTGGCTAAAATTGCCGCGCCTGTCGGTGTAACCAACTCACCAACAACTGAATCAGAACGAATAGGAATCTGAAATTTCTTAATAATCTCTGTAACAGCCGGAACCGGGACCGGCATCACACCATGCGCACACCTAACCGTTCCACTCCCAACCACCGGCGGTGTGGCCGTAATTTCTTCAATGCCCAACTTCCAAATCGCATACGCCGCACCGCAGATATCAACAATGGCATCCACCGCCCCCACTTCGTGAAAGTGGACCTTCTCAGGGGAAATACCATGTACCTGCCCTTCCGCCTCCGCCAAAATGCGGAAAATTGCCTCAGCGCGTACCTTCACCTGGTTGGATAACGCACTGGTACGAATCAATCCTAAAATGTCGCCCAAATGCCGGTGTACATGCTCTTTTGGAAAAACCACATCAAGCTGAAGACCACTCAATCCACCTTGATGCTGACGGCGTACATCCAATGACCAGGCAGGCAAACTCATTGTCTTTAAAGCGGATGTCAGTTCATCTTGATCAAGCCCTAAATCAAGACAAGCGGCCAGAAACATATCTCCAGCAATGCCCGCATCAAGATCCAAATGGATTTTCATCCCCGCCACCACACCTCAACATCAGTGAATAAACTGGCAACCCACAACACCAACGGAATCAAAACCATAAATGAATCACCTATTTTCCATTCCAACTGTTTAATCGGTATCCAAGGCAACCCCTCGGCATATCCCCGAGCCCGTAACGCCCACTCTTGCCGAATCATCCGCCCCATCAGCATGAGTAAATACGCTTCAGCCATCCGAGTGATACCAAACACGCTAAAACGTCTGCCTGTCTGATTCCTCAATCGGGCGATTTCTCGTAACTGCCGGGTTCTGGCAAGTAATGAAGGCAACCCCTCCAAAGTAAAAGCCAACAAACCCAAAATCCTACGCCATCCCAAACCAAGAAACTGAATGTCCAGCACACCAATCAACAACCGCACCGACGTACTACGCATCAATAACCAGGCACACACGGTTAACAACGCCAAACGAACCGCCTGTGAACCACCTTGCTGTAGTCCCTGCCATGTCGGTGATCCAAATCCATCCCAAACGAACAGACCTGGTGTCATCCAGCCATGCAGAAAAACAATGCCTAACCACAACCAACGCATCCGCTTGATCAAACCAACCACTTCAGACACCGGCAAACCAGCTATCGGAATCAAACAAAGCGTAATCAACGCCGCTGTTATCCAGAAAACAGAACTCAGCGGCTCTACCATCAATATCGGTGTCCAAAACAAAAACGAAAGCAGCTTGGCCCGTGGATGGTAGTTCATAAAAACCAGTGCATTTTCAGAAGGTTCTTCAGTCACACCTTCTAATTAGCACATTAGAGACCAACTTTTGATTTGAGTGGTTTTTTTATTGAAAAAAGCGCAAAAACTGGAAACAGCAAAGACAAAAGCGGAGAAGATCAAGAGGATTTTCTTTTGAATATAATAGGATTATCGTTAAATTGTCTGTTTTTGATCCGTACACAATTTTGCACACAGATCGGCCTGATTTCGCCCAAAAAAAAGCAGCTCCCGAATGAAATCAGGAGCCGCTGTCAATTTTTCTACGCTTATTGACCACTCAGAGAAGATTACCTTCTTACAGGTGTCAAAAACGCTATTTTCTCTCTCTGAGCAATACTAGCCCAGGTGATTTTTGATCAGGGTTTCAGCAATCTGCACCGCATTCAGCGCCGCACCTTTGCGTAGATTGTCAGAAACAACCCACAAGTTCAAACCATTGCTTACCGTGTCATCCTCGCGGATGCGCGAGACAAAGGTATCGTCTGTACCAGAAGCATCACGCGGCGTGGTAAAGGCAAAGTTAGCTGGATCATCCACAACTTTCACACCCGGAGCCTTGGCCAACAAACGCCGCGCCTCTTCTACAGTCAACTTACGGTCAGTCTCAATGTTGATAGACTCTGAATGACTGTTGAATACCGGTACACGTACAGTCGTGGCTGTCACCATAATATTGGAGTCGAGAATCTTATGGGTCTCATTGACCATTTTCATCTCTTCCTTGGTGTAACCATTTTCTAAGAAAGTATCAATCTGTGGAATGAGATTGAAAGCGATCTCTTTGCTAAACGCACTCGGTTTTACTTCCGTACCTTGGGTATACATGGCACGAGTCTGTTCAAACAGCTCATCCATGGCCGCTTTACCAGCACCAGAAACAGCCTGATACGTAGAAACCACAATACGACGAATACCAGCAGCATCGTGCAGCGGCTTCAACGCAACCATCATCTGAATGGTTGAGCAGTTGGGATTGGAGATGATGCCCTTGCGGGTATACTCAGCAATCGCCTCTGGATTGACCTCAGGCACCACCAAAGGAACCTCAGGGTCCATGCGGAAAAAGGAGGTGTTATCAATGACCACACAACCCGCAGCAGCAGCTTTGGGTGCATACTCCTTGGAAACACTGGCTCCCGGTGAGAACAAACCAATCTGGACACCTTTAAAATCAAACTCGGACAGGTCCTTGATGGTGTACTCTTTACCCTGGCAGCTCACCTTTTGACCAGCCGTACGGCTGGAGGCCAAAGGATGG
>JADFWU010000024.1 GCA_015234045.1 Magnetococcales bacterium | reverse complement strand
TTCTGGCTCTGCTTCTGGCTCTGCTTCTGGCTCTGCTTCTGGCTCTGCTTCTGGCTCTGCTTCTGGCTCTGCTTCTGCTTCTGGCTCTGCTTCTGGCTCTGCTTCTGGCTCTGCTTCTGCTTCTGGCTCTGCTTCTGGCTCTGCTTCTGGTTCTGCTTCTACTTCTGCCTGCACTTCCTGTAATGGTGCCATTGCCTCTATCAAAGCATTAATGGCATTTCGATACGCATTAGCAGGTGCTTTGCCATACTTTCCCAGCCTCTCCTCAAGCTTTTGTTCCCGACTGGGATCATCCATCAACAACCGTGCTAGAATATACCAGTGTGCAACCAATTCAGGAGAGGCCTGAATCAGGTCATCCAACTTTCCCTGCGCGTCCTCAATACGGGAAACACGAGCCAGTCCGACAATTTCCTGAATGCGCTCAATATCATCTGAATTCATGGCCGACACCCATCCTTAGAATAAAATCACTGCAACAATAGCATCGGAATACCATTTACATACCAGTTATTGGTACACTCCGAGACTGAAATCACGCTCACTACAAAAAAATGTTAGAGCCTGTTTTTCATCCTGAAATTGATTGATTTTGCCAAATTCAAGGGTAGCAATCAATTTTTACTGTAACCAAACACTTGATTACCAACCCCCAATAGCGAAAAAATAGAGTGTATCAGTCACACAGGATACCGTCCCAACTGCCTTCAAAGAGGTCAGAATGAAAATTCAGCTTAACGGTGAATCCCATACAGCGCCAGACCAAGCGACCATTACTCAATTGCTCACTGGTTTGGAATTTGATCCCGCTCGTGTTGCGGTAGAACGCAACTTGGAAGTGGTTTCCCGTGATACATATAGCCAGATTCAACTACAAGAAGGAGATCGTATCGAAGTGGTTCATTTCATTGGTGGCGGATCATCCACGCCTTCAGCTGATCCTTTAGTGGTCGGCGGGCAAACGTTCAACAGTCGTCTATTGGTAGGCACAGGAAAGTATAAAGATTTCGAAGAGACCGCTGAAGCCATAGAAGCTTCTGGTGCTGAGATTGTCACAGTAGCGGTGCGTCGGGTTAATGTCAGTGATCCAAAAGCGCCGATGCTGACCGACTATGTTGACCCCAAGAAATACACCTATCTACCCAACACTGCCGGATGTTTCACCGCAGATGATGCCGTTCGCACCCTGCGTTTGGCACGGGAAGCCGGTGGTTGGGATCTGGTTAAGTTGGAAGTTCTATCCGATCCTAAATATCTCTGGCCCAATAATGTAGAAAGCCTCAAGGCCGCTGAAACCCTTATTAAAGAAGGGTTTAAAGTGATGGTTTATACCACTGATGATCCCTACATGTGCAAACGGTATGAGGATATGGGCTGCGTGGCAGTGATGCCATTGGCCGCGCCGATTGGTTCTGGATTGGGTGTATGCAATCCCTACACGATCCGTATCATCATCGAACAGGCCAATGTGCCGATTCTTGTTGATGCCGGTGTGGGTACCGCCTCTGACGCAGCCATTGCCATGGAACTGGGTTGTGATGGTGTGCTGATGAACACTGCCATTGCTGACGCAAAGAATCCAATCCTTATGGCCAGTGCCATGAAGCATGCGGTGATTGCAGGTCGTGAAGCCTTTTTGTCTGGCCGAATCCCTGCCAAGCTGTATGCAACGGCATCCAGTCCTTTGGATGGTACTTTCTTTTAGAATTTACCAGCCAATTTTCTGTCAATTGAGAGAGAGAACGCCATCATGGTCCCGGATCCCTATCGCCCCACTGAAGAAGATATCGACAGCTGGGATTGTCGTTGGCCAGATCCGGTGGCCATTCAGGTGGCTGCTGATCGACTGGCCCATGAACGCTACAATGAAACAACATTCAATCCCAAAATAAGCGTCATCGTTCGTATGGAGGATTCCGGAGACACATCCAAACTCATTTCCGCCATCCTGATCACACCATGGGCAGTAGAACGGATTTTTTGGAATAACCCTGCCGAACCGTTACCTTTCATTGAGAGTGCCTATCCGCTGAGCAAAGATGAAAGCGGACTCATTGAAAGCGGTCAGGGATGCCTGTTGATTGACGAAACCCGTAAAATTCCTGTCACTGTGGCATGGGAGCCGGAACCCGGCCACCACTTTATCGAAACGCTGTTGCCCTCAGTAATGGCGTTTAATACCGCTGAAGAGGCATTTAACGCCGCATTAAATCGAAAAGCGCCCCGAATACCTGGGCAATCCCTCTCTGCCCACCTGAAAAAACCCGTATCCCGGCGTGGTCTCTTGCGGTTTTTTAGCGATTCATGATATTAAGTGGCACGGTTTGCTTTCCTTTTCAGTGTGAAGGCTGCATAATTGGTGACTGCTTTATCGTATTTGAGATAAAAAAACACATCGTCTTTCTTGGCATGCATTATGCTTGGTATAGACTCAGTATTTGGAAAATTGATCCTTTTTTCATTCGGTTTTCCTTGTTATGTCAAAATTTCGTCTGTTCGGATCTATGCGTTTTGCATCTATTCCGATCTAAAATGCGTTAATTAATGAACGTTCTACATAATACCAAAGAGGAGAAAACCACCATGTCCAGACTGAACTCCCTGTTAGCTGCCGTTGTTGCAGCGGGTTTGATGGGCGGTGTTTTGAGTGGTTGTGCCAGCGATTCAGCGAATGAAAATGAACCCCAGGCCACCGCTGCCGCACCGGCAGATAACGACGCTGCAATGGAAGCAGAAAAAAAAGCCCGCGCAGAAGCTGAGCAGGCTCGTATGGAAGCTGAAGAGCGTGAACGCGCCCGCATTGAAGAAGAGCGTGCCCGTCTGGAACGCCAACGTGCTGAAGAGCAGAGAATGTCTCATGCAGAAATGCAGAAAAAGAACGAAGAGTTCGAAGCCAAACAGTACAAGTAAACGCGAATAGCGTCTTTCTAAAAGCCGATGAATCTCTTTGCCCTCAAAATAGGGCATCGACTGTTCATCGGCTTTTTTTATTCTTTTTTGTCAAATTCACTCTGCCTGAATCGCCTTTTTCTCAGTCGTTGTGCTCTTTTTAGCGGCATCCGGCTGCTTTCTTAATCGCCAATCTATTTTCAAACCTGTCTGATTAGGTCGAACCACTGGCTTACCAACCACCTGCGGTACACCGTTGGGTTTGACAATCATCTGATCCACTTTATTCCAATCCAACTGGACACTCTGGCTTGGATAGCGTGCCAAAGCTTGATTGACTACCTGAAAAGCCAACTCACGCCAATCCACACTCCCCATACTCTCTTCCAAAACCGGATGCACTTCCAGATAGAGCAGACCATCCCGCCAACCCGCTTTGACCGGCTCTTCGACAATCATCACCTTGTCACCGGGATAAGCGTGATCAAACAACCAAAGAATATCTTCAGGATAAAGACGGATACAGCCGTGACTCACTCGGCGACCAATGCCATAAGGCTTATTGGTTCCGTGGATGAGATAGCCAGGAATAGAGAGGTATAGGGCATGAGTGCCTAATGGATTTTCTGGCCCTGGTGGCACAATAGGCTCTTGCTCTGGCCGCTCATCAAGAATGGATTGTGGCACATACCATGTTGGCGCGGCTTGCTTGCGGACGATCTTGCCATAGCCTTTAGGCGTTGCATAACCCGCACGACCAATGCCTACCGGAAAAGTGGCCACACTGCCAGCTTTATTACGGTAATAGAGCCGACGCTCCGCCAGATTGATGATCAAGGTGCCATGTTTATTATTATCAACACGGCCTGCTTTGTTTGCCGCTTTGGTGGATTTTTCTGAAACCGTCAATGGGTTCGGCAAAATCCAGGATTGAGAAACCTGTAACCGTGTTCCTTTGATCGGCACCCACGGATTGACATCTGGATTAGCGTCCACCAATTCATAAAAACCCAGATCAAAAATACGTGCTAATTCAACGATATGATCACCGGTATTCATTACATGCGGCACCAACCCAGGTCCAATGATCTCTTCACCAGGCTGGGGTTGCATCCATGTTCTCAAAGGCAGACGTGCCGTCTTTTCACTGAGCTGTGTTTCCATTTCCAGTTTCAGCGGCGTGCCTGTCTGTGCATAGCCAATAGAGAATGGCTGTGCCAATAGCGCCGAGAGGATGAAAAGCAACTTTCTCACGATTTATCAAACCTGAAAAGAGGGCACGCGATCAAGATATCCGGCCAGTCTATAACAACCTGCGCAGCATATGAAGCGCTGTCTGACTGGCTTGAAACCGTACTCGGTCTCGACTCCCCCTGTAAAGCTTCTTCTCTTCCAGGACATTGCCATTGATATGTACAGCGGCAAGATAGACAGTGCCGACTGGTTTTTCTGCCGAACCACCACCAGGACCAGCAATCCCGGTAATGGCTACCGCCATATCAGCCTCTGACTTACGCCGAGCACCATTTGCCATAGCCATTGCCACTTCAGAGCTCACCGCACCACAGGCAGTGATGAGAGCCCCAATACCAGGGTTTAAATCCATTTTAAGATCATTACTGTAGGTAACATATCCACCTTTAAGGTAGGCACTGCTTCCCGGTAATGCGGAAAGACGCGCCATAACCAATCCCGCAGTACAGGATTCAGCGACAGCAATGGTCATATTGGCATCAGTAAGCTGTTTTTGAAGCAGTGATTCAATCGCGACAGGGTGCTCTGAGTAAAGCCGATCACCCAGCTGTTCACGTGTCCGTATAGCCAATTCAGCATTGGTATTTGCAGGGAAAACAACGGCTGCGTCACCGTCTGGCAGATAACGCAAACGGCCATACATACTGGGTGCTGTATCCCAAATATCCGAGGGTTTCAGGTCTACACCGTCCTCTACCATCCAACAATTGAAGCGTGTTGAACGCAGGTTTGCACCATCATATAGCAGTGCATCAAGGAGTTGTTTAAGACCATCCTGATCATTCCAGATCGGTTCTTCACACAATGCCACCAACCGATTCTGACGATTTATAACAAAGCCTACTGCCTCACCCAAACTATTGAGCAATGGCCGACCACCACCCACCCGTAGTCGATCCGAGCTACTATCATCCACCCAAAGCATGATATCCAGATTGGAGAGCACAGAACGCCGTAGACGGCTGCCCCGCTCACCTTCAACAAGAATCAAACGATACTCAGGATCTGTCTCAAACGGATCAAAAGGATCATCAGGATCGACCTCTACCACATCCAGCTGATTGACACCCAACTGTTGCAAAGTCAGATCCAGATGAGGCCGCCCGGAAAACGGCATCAAACTTTCAAGTTCATTCCACCGAGGAACAACCAATAAACACTTCATCCCTGAATCCATCCCATGTAGATACTGATTCCATATAACACAGCCAGTGACACACCCGCATAGAGGCCCGCCACCAAATCGTCTATCATAACACCCCAAGCACCGGGAATGCGTGTGTCGGCCCATCCAACAAGACCGGGTTTTGCAATATCAAAAACGCGAAACAGTGCAAAACCAACCATTGCCCACACCCAATCTGGCGGCAACCAAAAGACTGTCAACAGATAGCCAACCGCTTCATCCACCACGACTTTACCCGGATCTTTCGCGCCCCAATATGTGCACGCCCGTTGCGTTGCCCATACTCCCACCAGTGTGAGCAATACCATCACACCGATCACCGCCCACATGCCGCCCTGTACAGCCAGTAGCATGAATAATGGCACCGTGACCAATGTACCCATGGTTCCCGGCGCTTTTGGAAACAGACCAGCACCACCCATTGTCGCCACAATGAGCGCCAATATCGTTGTTGGTGATGTGCGTTGCGCTGTCATTTTATTTACTGAATCCCATGTTAGGCAAAAGAGTCATTGTATTTTCTTAGGAAATACAATGCAACCCTCTGTCAAATCTAGGAAAAACATCTCTCAGTTGAAATTATACCTGCCATTTTGTCAAACTGAACAGATCATTTCGGTAAATCCTTCATACGCGCTTGGCTGTTCCGTATAGTGAGTGAAACGAATCATCCATTTTTTTGCAATTTCTAATCCGTGAACACACACCAGGAGTGACACACAGTCACCATGATTTTACTCTATAATATTGTTCTAACTCTGGTGCTTATCATCGGCTTACCGTTTTGGATCAAGCGGGCATACAATCCAAAGTATCGCGGCACGATCCGCCGCCGTCTTTCTCTGGATCTACCTACACTGCGCGGCTCTCCTGATCATCCTATGATATGGATTCATGCAGTTTCAGTGGGTGAGACGCTGGCCGCTCGTCCCCTAATTCAGGCAATTGCACACCGTTTTCCAGATCATCGCATCGCGCTGTCAACAGTGACACGCACCGGACAAAAGATTGCTCGTGAGAAAATTCTTGAGGCAGATCAAACCCTCTATTTACCACTGGATTTTTCCTGGATGACAGCCCGTATTGTTCGACAACTACGCCCGAGTCTGGTCATCATCATGGAGACTGAGATCTGGCCCTCTCTATTGTACCAATTGAAACGAGATAACATCCCAACCGTTATGGTCAACGGCCGCCTGTCTGATCGCTCTTTCAAAGGCTACTATCGGTTGCGTCATTTACTAAGACCAACGCTCAACGCTTTTCACCACTTCTGCATGCAGAGCCAGGAAGATGCCCAACGCATGCACCGTCTAGGTATTCCAGCGGATCGCATCAGCCATACAGGCAACATAAAATATGATCAAGCTGCACAGAAACCCAGTTCTAAGTCCATGGATGCACTGACCAAACAGATCGGCCCTCCGGGAAACAGACCTGTCTGGCTGGCAGCCAGCACCCACCCTGGAGAGGAAGAACAACTACTCAAGGTTCACCACGCGGCATCCCAGCAGATAGTTGGTCTCAGAATGATCCTGGTACCACGCCATCCAGAACGCGCAGATACGGTTGCACACGCTATTGAAAAGAGCGCTCTTTCGTTCAGTCGGTTTTCTGAAACTCAGGGTCAATGGACCAGTGATCTACTTCTTGTGGATGATGTAGGCTGGTTAGGCCGGCTTTACAGCCATGCTGACGCGGTCTTTATCGGCGGCACCTTAATCCCGCATGGCGGACAAAACATGCTCGAACCGGCTGCCTGGTCGATTCCGCCCATATTTGGACCCCATACTATGAATTTCCGAGAAGCCGTCACACAGCTCAAGGAGAATCAAGCCTGCTTCCAAGTCGAGGATAGTAACGCTCTGTCAGAAAAACTCGTAGAACTCATCAAAAATCCCGAACAACGCACCCAAATGGGCAACCGCGCCAGACAGGTCGTCCTGGATAACTCAGGCTCGTTAACCAATACACTCGCCATTCTTCTACCGCTGATTCGAAACGGCCAGGCCACGACCCATGAGCCGCTTTAACGCACTGCTCCCTCTGCTTGATGGACGCAGGACACCAAGCACATGGGCAGAAAAAAGCCTGTTCGCCCTACTCGGCCCACTCGGACAGCTACATGGATTGATACAGAAAATCCGTGCATTTGGCTACGCCCATAACTGGCTTGAGCGTTATCACCCTCCCCGCCCTGTAATCAGCATCGGCAACCTGACCACCGGCGGCACCGGGAAAACACCGATGACTGCCTTCATGGCATCGCTGTTGTTGGAGATGGGATTAAAGCCGGTCATTATCAGTCGCGGATATGGTCAAGGTTCCAAAGCGGCAATCACTGTGGTTTCCGATGGTGAAAAACGGCTGATATCACCACCCGAGGCAGCGGATGAAGCCTGCCTATTGGCAGACCGCCTTCCCACAGTACCTGTATTGACCGGTCCAAAACGTTCCGCAGTGATCCAAGCGGCTGTTGATCAATTTGATGTGGACATCATTCTATTGGATGATGCCTATCAGCATCTGGCGGTGGATCGAGACATCAATATTCTATTGATGGACGCTTCGCATCCACTGGCAAATGGCCGTCTACTGCCTGCCGGTTTACTCCGAGAGTTTCCCAGCGCGTCAAAACGGGCCGACATCATCATTTTCACCCGATGTCCGTCAGAACAGCGTTTTGCACAGGCAAAAAAGCAGATCTCTGCCTGGATCACACCGTCAACACCGATATTTCAAGCCCTTCACAAGCCCAGCCACTGGTACCAGCGCAAATCAGGACAAAATCATAAAATGAACAGTGCCCCAAAGGGCACAGGCCTTGCCTTTTGCGGTCTCGCATCACCAGAAGTATTTTGGAAAACCCTTCAACAACAGCAAATCCCTCTCGCCGACACCCTCTCATTTACCGACCATCACAACTTCAATAAAAATGATCTCAGCCGACTTGAGCAGCATGCACAAGCGGCTGGCGCTGATTTTCTTGTCTGCACCGAAAAGGATGCAGTCAAAATTGAATGGCAGTCTGACCTTCCACTTTATGTGCTTACGATTGATCTGTCACTTGATCAGCGCGATAGGTTTTACACCCTCTGTAGCACCATGATTAGGAAATAATTTTTTTATCCAGCCAATAAAAAAATTGTGGAACTAACAGCGCTTGAAACGGTTCAAAATCTTAAGACCTGTTTCTAAATCACCAAAAGCATATTTCTATAATTTTACTTTATAAACAACAAGTTAAACACAATATCTCATGAAACGCATCTGGAAACACAGGAAGGGGTTGATTGAGGGGTTCACCAAGAAATACGCCGATAAAATGCTGGTCTGGTACGAGCAGCACGAAACGTTTGAAACTGAGATATCGTAGAATATCCCGGCGGTTTGGACGATATGTTTCACTTTAGCTGGAGGGTCTCAATATGGAAGCTGCCTCAAGCACAACCTCTGCACCTGTGGTGGATCTGAAACCTAAACCAAACAGTACCACCGATCAAAAAGAGACCGCTGTTCAACTGGATTTCGACGCGCTGAAAGCCAAGTACGATAAGATCAAATCCGCCTACAATGCCCTGAAAAAGGAGGAGAGCGCGGCACTGCGTAAATATCGTCAAGAGAGTGAGATCCGCGCCTATGCAGCGGAGTTGATCAAGCTTCAGCACTATCTTGAGACCCATGCCAAACGGATGATCGTGGTAGTTGAAGGGCGTGATGCTGCGGGTAAAGGCAGTGTTATCCGTCGTCTGACCCGTTTTATGAATCAAAAGCATTGTCGCGTTGTTGCGCTTGGCAAACCGACCGAAGAACAACGCACTCAATGGTTTTTTCAAAAATATATCTCTCAATTTCCCCGTGGTGGCGAGGTCGTAGTGTTTGATCGTAGCTGGTATAACCGGGCTATGGTTGAGCCGGTGTTTAACTTCTGTACTGAAGAAGAACATCAGAATTTCATGCGCGGTGTGGTGGGATTTGAGAAGGATTTGGTCAGGCAAGGAACGATTTTAATCAAGCTCTATCTAAGCGTCTCCAAAGAGGAGCAGGCGAAACGGTTTGAAGTACGCCATAATGATCCGCTGGAACAGTGGAAACTGTCTGAAGTAGACCTCCAGGCCCAAGAGATGTGGGAACAGTTCTCTGAAGTAAAATATGAGATGCTCAAACGCACCCACACCAGTGAGACACCTTGGACCATTGTCCGGTCAGATCATAAGCATCTGGCCCGTCTCAACGCCATCCGGGTGATACTCAACACCGTACCCTATGAAAATCGTGATACCAATCTGAATTATGTTCCCGACAAAAAGGTGATCAGATCTGGTGCGCTGGAGTTGGAACGCCTGACCCAGCAGCGGATCAAGAAAGGACATTTTGTCAATTAAGAGGCTCGGAAAAAAGAATCGTTCCAGTCGTGCAGCATACCCTGTTTAGAAACACAAAAAAGCACAGAATACACATTTCTAAACAGGGTATCAGGCACGTTCCAAAGTAAACCAGAACAACACCCCTTGCGGTTGGACCGACTCCAGACCCACAAGTCCGCCCATATTCTCAGTCAAACGCTTGACAATCGGCAGACCCAAACCAGTGCCTCCCATATCCTGAGAGCGTCCGGGATCAACACGATAGAAGCGTTCAAAAACCCGTGGGTGATGCTTGGGTGGAATGCCAGGACCAGAATCCTCTACCTCAACTCGAATACGATTCTTCTGGAGCTTGGCTCGAATAAACACTTTGCCATTCTCAGGGGTATATTTGGCAGCATTGTCCATCAGGTTGAATAGAATTTGCTCTAAAGCGCCTGAATCCGCCATCACTATCATCTCTTCAGGCACTTCATTATTCAGGGAAACATGCTTGCTGGCCACCAAAGTACCAACCCCATCCGCCACACGAGCAATCAGATTAGAGAGCTTAACCGGCTGCATCTCAATGTCATAACGACCCGATTCCAAACGTGACAGATCAAGAAGATCAGTGATGATTCGTGAAAGGCGAAACGCATGGCGCTCAACCGCTTCCATGAGTGTTCTACCAAAGACCGGATCATCAAAGGCACCATCAAGCAGCGTTTCTGAGTTAGCCAGAATAATCGCCACAGGCGTTCTTAATTCATGGGACACATTGGCGACAAAATCGCGCCGAATCTGCTCCTGACGGTGAATTTCAGTCACATCACGCAAAACAATGGCGCACCCACCTCTGGTTCTGGTGGGTGTCCGTTGCACGCAAACACGCTTGGAAAGCGCTTCATCTCGGCCTGGAAGATCAAATTCAGTATTCAGTGTACCGGGCGTTTCAGCCAAATTGAGCAGCGGTTTATAATCAGTAACCACACTCAAAGGCTTGCCAATTGGCGGATAAGTCAGATTGAGCATGTTCATAGCTGATTGATTGACCAGCGTAATACGATAGTCGCGATTCAGCCCGACAACACCTTCACTCATACCTTCGAGCACGGCACGCATGCGGTTCTTTTCACGGTTGAGCGCTTCAACGGCATCTTCCAACTCACCAGCCAGTTTATTGAATGAACCCGCCAAACCGCCGATCTCATCGCGTGGAAAGATACGAATGCGTTTCTTACCCAGTTTTCGACCACCTGCCGCATGGATATGACGCACCAGAGTTCTCAAAGTACGGGTGGCAAAATGAGCGTTGAGTCCACTCATGGAAACAGCGGCACCCAAGGCAAACAAACCACCAAGCAGCAAAACCCAACGCTGGGTTACCTTGGCTTTTTCCACATCTTCCAAAGACATGGCCGCTCGAATGAACCCGGATTGTCCATCCGAACGCTGAAGCGGAATAGCCACAAAAAGCATGGTGGTTTCAAGGAGCGTTGAGTAACGTTTGGATAGTCCGACACCGGTACGTTTGGCATCCAACACCTCTTGCCAGTTACCTTGATTGCCGGCCAGAAGAATCTCAACCACACTGAGTTGAGAGTCACCTAACACCTGTCCACCATCTGAAATTACTGTAATTCGGGCAGAAGTAGCCCGCCCCAGCCGGTCGGCCAAGGGATCAATGGATGCTACTGTGTAATCGTTGGGAACGGCTTGAATAAGCACACGTCCTGATTCGGCATGACGTTCAAGTTCGGAGGCAATACGCGACTCAAGCCATTGGCTGAGAGCGTATTCCAAATAGATTCCGAACGAAACGATAACACCGAGAATCACCACAAGCGACAGCAAAAACAGCTTGCCACGAACACCGAGTCTCACGCGCCACTACCATCAGGCTCACTGCGGAAACGATAACCCACACCACGAATGGTTTCGATATAGGCACCAGCATCACCCAGTTTTTCACGCAGGCGCTTCACATGGGCATCAACCGTACGGGTTTGGACCACAAACGCATTCATACCCCACACATCATGGAGCAGATTCTCACGGCTCTGCACATGGCCTTTATGGGCAAGAAACGTGGACAACATTTTGAATTCCATGGCTGTCAAAGCGACTTCCGCGCCATCCACCCAGACCCGATGACCTTCAAAATCTACAGTAAGAATTCCGAAAACGGTCCGTTTCTCCTGAGTACGATGCTCGGGCTTGGCCCGACGCAGAATCGCCCGAATACGCAACATCAGCTCGCGTACTTTGAACGGTTTGACGACATAATCGTCCGCACCCACTTCAAAGCCCACCACTTTATCGATCTCCTCACCACGAGCGGTGAGAATCAACACGGGCAGATTGCGCGTCTTATCTGTCTCTCTAAGGCGACGACACACCTCAATACCGGAAACACCCGGCAACATCAAATCCAATATCACCATATCGGGACCAGGATCAAGAAAGGCATACCTCAACCCCTCTTCTCCGGTCATTGCAATCTGTGTCTGGTAACCTTCCCGTTTGAGATTGTACTCAAGCGTGGTTGCCAGATCCTTTTCATCTTCAACGATGAGAATGTGATTGGACATCCTTATTTTCACCAATAAGCCGATTAGAGCAATTACTCAGATCAAACCTACTTGACCCCTCTGATGTAGGACCACCGAAATAAATTAATCATCTCTGTCACGAAGAGTACTGGTTCGTCTGCAAAGCATAGAAAACCAGCACGCTCATTGCGTACAACCTTTCAGGAACGCAGCAAACAGACCAAGAGACCAGTAAATGGGATGATAAATTGTTTTCCGTATCCCTTACTGCACTCTAGTTTATCAATCACTGCCAACTTTGCAACAACAGAGCTGTAATTTCACGTGACATTCACTGTAGGAGGATATTATGTCACCTTATCGTCACAGTAACAGCAACAATTGAGTGAAATCAATGCCTGTTCGAATCTGTTTCCATCCATTCAATATGTTTATTATGTTGCAAAATCACGTTAACAAGCAGGTTTATTACAAACCAAATGGAACCAATTCTCATTAAGACACATCAAAACTATTAAACAAGCTCAACACAAACAAACGAATTAAACACCGAGTCATCATAACCAAAATAAAGAAATCCATTCCTGGAGGAATGTTTGATGAACGTTATTGACATTGAAGCCTACCGAACGACTACAGCAGGTCAACGTCATTTAATGGCGGGACGCTTTGAAGATAGCATTCACGCCTTCAATGAAGCGATGAAGAATGACCAACAATCGGAGAATTATTCAGCCTTCCTCAGTCGAGGTGTGGCACACATGATGATCAAAGAGTATCAAAAGGCTTCTCAAGATTTCACTCAGGCTCTGGACCACAAGTATGACAGTGCACGCGCTTGGTTTTACCGTGGCCTTACCCATAAAATGCTCGGTCGTCTCCAGCGTGCCATGTCAGACTTTTCCAAGGCCATTGAATATGATGTCAACTATGGCGCAGCCTATCTGGAACGTGCTCAACTTCACGATGACAACAACCATAATGAGTTGGCCCGTTATGATAGCGAGGCTGCCTTACGTATTTCAGAAGCAAATCGTAAATCCGGTATGGATTTCCATGGCATGACTACAACAGCCAGTGATCGTGTCGCCGCCATGATGCACGGTGAGGCAAAAGCACCAACGCTTTATGTCAACGATGCCGAAATGGCGGAACTGCGTAATCAGTATCAGCTTTCCTAATTTTTCGTGCTAATCTACAGTGTTCCTTTGATGTTAAGAGTAACCCGTCCCGGCTCTTTTACTCTGCCCAACTGCCTGAGCAATGGTGCAAACCGCTTCTCAAGGTGGGCGGGCAGGGTCATCAAGCCACTCAATTGATAACGCCCTTTTTTGCTGATCCGTACTGTGCCATCCAATCCAACCACACCCGCCTCATCATTCAGACGAATCACCATCTCACCATCAGAGCTACTTTTTGCAACAGCCCGATAGCGCCCTAACGTCTCTCCCCAAATGGTGAGATCGTGAACGCTGATTTCAGTATTGGAAATTTGGGGAATTTTGTTGTGCAAGACGTATTCTATTGAATCCGAAACAACCTGAAACTGACCATGCCAGCCAGAAATATAGGCACCCAACAGTGGCTGGAGATCAACCAAACGACCTGACAGCCGCAACTCATCCAGACTTAGCGTGTGATCCTCTGGTTGACTAACCAGAGCCGAACCAATCAACGCGTCACTCCCCTGCCCAATTGACAAGGCAATAGTCGGTGTCAGACCCAACAGGCGAGACCAAACCAATCGCCACCCCACATGTCGAACTGTGTACGCATCATATTGGAGAGAATCAACATTTCCGTGCCAAATTGAACCAGTTACATCCTGTATCTCAACCGGAATCTGCTTATTTATCCACCCTTCAAGACGAGACCAGGGTGGGTTGTGCCCCAAAAACCAGACAAAGGCCATCACACCAACCGCAAAATAACTGATCCAACGGCGTTTGTTCATAAAACATCCAACGGCTTAAGAATCAACGCCCCATCTACCCGCCCGGATGTTTTGGCAGGTGTCAGTTTAACACTGACAGCAGTGATACCATATTGGGTCCAGAGCATTTCAAGCCAGTTCATCAACAGTCCAAATGGCATGGAAATACCGGTCAATTTTGCGCTGTTATCACCCTGATCCGCGATGGAACTGAGACCAGTAATATCCGCTTTTTTTGCGGACTGAGAGACAATTTTTCGGATGTTCTGACCAGCAGGAAAATGGCCCGGAAGCGTACCATTTTTACGCAGTTCCTTGATGTGATCGACAGCCTCCGTCATCCAGATTAACTCTTGTTCATATCGGGTCTGAAGTCGTGACTCCTTTTGATGGGTCTGCCAAAACGGCATCAAAACCAATACGATCAATAATATCAGCACAACAGAAACCGCACCGAGCAAAATAAGCTTACGCTCCTGTTGTGACCGGCTGTGCCAATTGGCCATCATGACCCGCTCCCAGACTCAGAACCAGAGATCTTTAACACGCCCGTCTTGTCACCAGCCTGTTTGGATTTTGTAAAAGCCACTGACAAATCTGATTGACTCCGTAAACGACTCAGCAAAGCGTCCACACCAGCAACATCACCCAGAGCAACCTGAATCAGCAAGCCGCCGGAATCATAGTTGACCCCTTGAATCGTGATTCCCTCATTGGATTGATAGGCGGTTTGAAAGGCAGTCATTAATTGGTAAAACGGTTTTGAACCTGATTGACTGGCACCCTTCTGCATCCGGTTGAGATGAATTTCCATCTGCTTGCGCGGATCAATCACCGTTTTTTCTGCGGGAAAGGTCTGTTTGTAGAGTTGTGTCATGCGTTTTTTCAACGCGGCACTGTCCAACCCTGAACCAGAATCTGTAATCACGGTTTGAACAAAACCAATCAGCAGTAAAATAGCAAACAGGATTGCAGAAGAAAAATAGGGGCGCAAAACACCCATAGCTGGCAGAGAAAAGGATCCTGAACCACCACGCAATGATGTATAGGAACCGGACAACAGGTTGGGAAGCTGTGTCTGATCCAGCCCTCGAATCAAAATATCAAGCGCACTCTCCGCACTGGATACACGCTCAACCGAAAGCCCCAATCCATCGGGCAAGTCGATATCCGCAACACCTTTTGGTTTATGGATGATCAATTTTTTCGGGCTGTTTTCCAAGTCTGTTTCAGCAACCAACATCTCCATGGCTAAAGAGATATTTTCTCGATCAATAGAGAAACCCTGCCATTGACCAATACGCACCACCACCCGATCCGTCATCAAAAGCATAGACCATCTGCCCGGCTGCCAAGGCAACAACAACGGCTCAGGCACCACGGAGGAGAGTCCACAATTGGCGCTGTCCAACTGGCGTTGCATCTGTGTCAACTGAGCCTTATTGACCACAGTTACCGGCCAGCCTTCGGACTCTTCTTGATTACCAATCAGAAATTGAAGGGATTCAACAGAATCAATCAATCCCTCTTCCAACTGAAAAGGGATCGCTTTCAACGCCTGCCGCCGGCGCATACGCGGCATGGCCACGCTGGTAACCGTCACCTCAGTACCTGGCCACACGCCTACACCACCGGCAATCTGTTGAGCTGCTTCAGTCAAACTGCCTGATCCAACCACACCAGCCGCAGTACGCCAAACAGACGCAGTGCCTGTCAGCGGCAGAATGATGATTCCGGTTTCCACCATGATCTACAGTGCTCCCCGTCCGCGTTGTATCACACGGACACCTTTTCCAGTGCGCTCCAATAAACTAAACAACGATACCCGCCCGCGCCCAATTTGCGCTTTGATTTTGGCTAAAAAATAGTCACTGGTAACCGTCAACCCGGCTGGTTCGATTTCAAAGTCCTTGATGGACGCATGGTTGACAAAGGCCGACACATCCACAAAAGCATTATGCTTGCGAATATCCACCAATGTCATTGCCATCGCTTTGCTAAAGCCATCCGCAAGGCTCATCAACACCTCCGGCGGTGCGGTATTGATATTGATGTCCGTGGGAAAAGGCAAAACCGAAACAAACGGCGTTAACCGCTCATATACCAATGCTGTCATACCCTGGATCAATCTGATTTCCGAGACCGTAGTCAATCGACGATTGGCAGGACGATAAGCCGGTTCCAAAGCAAGATAACTGCCCTCCTCTGCACCGCCTGATCCCTGTGGATCATGATCCGCATCAATCCAATCGGCAATGGCATCCACCAGTGAACTATCAAGGTCCAGGTTGACCAATAACCGTTCCAGACGACCGGCAATCAGTGGTGCCATCCCTTCGTTGATCACCAAACCATTGAGATTGATTCGTCCCTGCATATCCTCCAAATGACCGGAGATCATGCCGCCTTCAATGGGTTGTGGATCAAGGGTGTGTGCCCAATCCTCATTCAGGCTGTCGTACTTGTTATCTTTCCTATCGGTGTGGAGCACTTCCCGCGCCCAGGCTTCACCACCCAGAATAAACTGATAGGCTTGATCCCGGTCAAAATAGCCCGCACTCTCACGAATTGCCAAATTCTGTTGACTGAGCAAACCGGCCCAGGTAATTGAGGCCGTAGCCACCACCAACAGTGCCGTGATCAATGCCGCACCGTGGTCATGAGGCGGGCGGCACTTGAAAAATCCGCCTGACCTTTCCCCACTCAGCCACATCAACCGTTACCTCCACTGCCCGTGGCATGTTCGATTCCGATCCAGACCACTGTTTTTTCCATCTTTTTGATTGGGACAAAAAACCGATTTCAACATCCAGAACATCGGTCAATATCACGCTGTTCTGTTCATTGGCTTCACCACCACGGTCCAGCTGCTGCCAACTGCTGCGGATCAGTTTATCCTCTTCCAACCGATAAGAGATCCGTTGCATACTGCTTCTGGTGCGCTGCTGTGGATTCAAACGTCCAGCTCGGGTCAATTCCAAAAAAACTGACGCTCCGTCATTGCCGACAAATCCGGGCAGTGAAACACCCACTTCATCCAGAACCGGACGACCGATGGCCTGTTCAACATCCCGCTCCATCTGAACCCAAAACCATTGAAGCTCTGACAACGCCGTTTGCGTCTGCTCCACACCCGCACCAACCCGCAACAAACTGGTCAAACCACTGTAAGCCATGGCTGACATCACGGCAAAAACCGCCAATGCCACCAACAGTTCAATCAGCGTAAAACCACGGCTTGTCCGATCCGATACCCGTCTGTTTGACACCTTAGATATTGGGCTGAAGCAGATACCCTTCCAGTTCAGCAACCGGTGCCTCTCGGGACTGCTCACGCTTATGGACCTCCATGGTTAACCGGCGAATAGATGCGTTAAGCGTACCGGAAATCGTTGCCCGCCAATACCACATCCGCCCGGCCATCTCCTCTTTGCCACGCATGACACCAGGACCCGGCCAGCGCTCCAAAACGCGCAACTCTGTCAGCTGATTTACCGCTACCCAATGGGCTAACGTACGATCCCGAAGATAGGCCGTATTACCGCTCAACATGCCACTACCTTTGGCCAGCGCACCCAAAGCAATCGCCAACACAGCCAGTGCGACCATCACTTCAATCAGAGAAAATCCCGCTTCAATAGGTCGTTGCCGCCACATAGGACCAGATAATAGGCCCTCGGGCCTCCCCAAAAATGCGAAAACCGAAACCAGTTGTTTCCATTTGAAACATAATTTCAAACGGTGTCCGTTCTCCACTGGCATCAAAAATCAACTGAGGCTGCTGTTCAAACTGTTCAGGCAGTTTCTGAGTTTCACCATCCACCGTTAACCGAATCGACACTACCTCAGGCAGTGAACGTTGTGTGAATGTCGGATCACTGTCCAACGACTTCCAAACACCTTCTGCCTCATCCCGCTGATAAAATCGATAGTGCGATGCCGTCAAACCCATTCCAATATTCTGACCATTCAGCAATGCCTGTTTGCCTATAGATTCAATCTCAGCACTCACCTGACGCACTGCCTGTTCAGTCCGTTTCACATCTGATGAACCAACGGAGAAAAGCCCGACACTCACCACGATGGTGATGATTACCAGAACAACCAGGATCTCCAAAAGCGTAAATCCATGATGTTTTAATCGCTTATTATTCATAGTCAGAATTACTCACAATATCAGTTGGTTCAGATCAAAAATAGGCATCAGAATGGCCATAACAATGGTGAGCACAAGCCCGCCCATCATCAGAATTAAAAGCGGTTCTACCACACCGGCCAACGTTGTCACCAGGGCTTCAACCTCCTGCTCCTGGGCCTCTGCTGCCCGGTCCAACATACCCGCAAGATCACCACCTGCCTCACCACTGGCGATAAGATGCAACACCATCGGTGAAAACAGACCCTGCCGATCCAGTGCCGGATAGAGAGCACCACCTTCACGCACTTCTTGTGCAGCCTCTTCAACAGCCTGACGCATGGGCAGATTACCAAGCACTTTTCCCGCTGTTTCCAAACCGTCCAGCACCGGCGCACCACTGGAGACCAAAATACCAAAGGTTCGGACAAAACGTGCTGTTTCCATACCCCGAATCACGCGGGATATCAGCGGCAATCTAAGCTTGGTTCGATCCCAACGCCAGCGAATCAGATCAATTCGCAACAGCGCACGCATGCCAAAGAACAGACCTACAATCGCCAATACAATCAACCAGCCAAAATCGCGTATCGTATCGCTCAACGCAATCATAATCCGCGTCAACAATGGCAAGGTCTGCTTCATATCCGCAAATACCTGTACCACCTCGGGCACCACATAGGCCAACAGTGCCGTGGTCACCAAAATGGAAAAGATCAGCACAATAGCCGGATAGATCATTGCCAGTGTCACTTTTTGTTTCAACTTTTGTGACTTCTCCAGATGATCCGCCAACCGTTCCAATACCAGGTCCAATCGTCCAGACTGCTCACCCGCTGCAATGGTTTGACAAAACAGACTATCAAACAGCTTCGGAAATCCACCCAATGCACTGGCCAGTGGATTCCCCTCCATCACCCGGGAACGCACACTGAGCACAATACCGCTCAAGTTTGCCCGGCTGGTCTGTCGTGATACCACAGCCAACGCCTCTTCCAACGGCGAACCCGACCGCACCAGCGTGGCCAACTGCCGTGTGACCAAAGCGATATCCGCAGAACGAATCCGCGACTCCAGCTTAAAGGGTCTTTTTTCAGCGTGTCTGCGCGGTTTTTGATCCTGAACCGCAGTTACATCCAGAGGCGTAAGCCCCCGTTCACGCAATCGGGACCGCACATGCCGTGCGGTATCCCCTTCCAAAACCCCTGTGCGGTTTTTCCCCTGTCCATCCAATGCGGTAAAGTTGAATGCGCCCACGCTAATCCTCCCGCGTGACCCGTAACACCTCTTCAGGTGTGGTCAAACCATCACGTACCAGTCGCAAGCCATCATCCCGAAGGGTTGGCGTTTCCTTACGAACCAGGGAAACCAACTCCTGTTCACCAGCACCTTCATGGATGCGGTGGCGCAAGGCATCATTCATCACCATCAATTCATAAATACCACTACGGCCTCGAAATCCAGTATGACCGCACTGCTCACAGCGCCCAGGTCCATACACCTGATCCGGCAAATGATGGCCATCACTGCCAAACATTTCACGGTCAATCTCAGTGACCGAACGCGCCACACGACAGCTTGGGCACAGCATGCGCACCAACCGTTGTGCCAACACCGCAACCAGACTGGACGAAAGCAGATAGGGTTCCATACCCATATCCCGCAATCGGGTAATCGCACCAATTGCACTGTTGGTGTGCAGTGTAGAAAGCACCAAATGACCCGTCAAACTGGCCTGAACCGCGATACGAGCGGTCTCCAGATCCCGCACCTCACCCACCATTACCACATCGGGATCTTGACGCAAAATCGCCCGCAATCCACGTGCAAAGGTGAGATCCACCTTGGTATTCACATGGGTTTGGCTGATGCCGTCCAAGTTGTATTCAATGGGATCTTCAACGGTCATGATGTTGCGGCTATGGTCATTCAACCGTTTTAGAATGGCGTATAGCGTAGTGGTCTTACCCGACCCTGTTGGACCAGTAACCAAAATAATACCGTTGGGTTTTCGAATCACTCTGTCAATGCCGTCTTGACTCTCCATCGGCATGCCCAATTGATTCAGATCCAACCGGCCCGCCTGTTTATCCAACAGGCGCATCACCACACGTTCACCATGTCCGGTAGGAATGGTGGAAACACGCACATCCACCGGGCGACCGGCAATACGCAAAGAGATGCGACCATCCTGTGGCAATCGTTTTTCAGCAATATCCAACCGGGCCATCACCTTGATACGAGACACCAACAATGGAGCTACCGCCGACTTTGGCGCAAGCACCTTGCGTAACACACCATCCACCCGAAAACGAACCGCAACCTGATCTTCATACGGTTCCAAATGAATATCCGAGGCATTCTGTTTAACCGCCTCGGTGAGCAGTGCGTTTATCAATCGGATGATCGGTGCATCATCGGCACTGTCTACCAAATCTTGTGGTTTACTGAGTTGACGCGCAACCTGATCCAGATCCAGCGAATCATCCAACTCTTCCATATCCTGCATGGCCTGGGATGATCCTGCCTCAAAAGCACGACGCAAAACAGCATCAAATGCGGCTCGATCCAATTTATGAAAAGTTACCGGCTTGGCAAAATGGCGGCGCAGTTCCAGCAATACCGGCAAGGTGGCATTCGGTCCGCAGGAGATGGAAATAGAATCAGAACCCGAAGAGGCTACCAGCACATCATGACGCTTGGCATAAGCCAGTGACAACTGCCCCTCTCCTGGCGACAGAGAAGGCTGCACACCCTCTTGAACAGGATCTGGCGAGGGATCATTAATTGCCATAGTCCGCCTCTTCCACATGGGAAGCTTTGGGCACTATCGCATCCATTACGACTTGATCAGGGCGGTCTGCATCCTCTTCGTAGTAGGCAGGAGCCATGGTTGACGGCGTGTCAATATGGTTCTGATTGGTCATCTGTTGACTCTCAGGCTGTTTCATATCGGGCAGTATTGGATTTTCCTCATCCACATCGACTAACCAGCCGGGCGTATTCATATCCAGTTGCCACTGGCGCAACGTATTGTATTTTCCTTCGGTGATTTCGCGTCCATCTTCCGCTGTACGCAAAATTTTAGGACGCAGAAAGACCATCAAGTTGGTCTTTCCATGCACATTGGATTCGTAACGGAACAGCGCACCCAACAGAGGAATGTCGCCCAACAACGGTACTTTATCCTGAGACTGAGTCACTTTATCACGCATCAATCCGCCCAGTACCAGAATCTGACGGTTATCCACCATCACAGCGGTACGAATAGAGCGGGTATTGGTGACGACATTATTGGTCACACCGAGGGTTGGCGTACTCTTCACATCGGACAGTTCCTGAAGAATATCCAACCGAATGGCTGAACCTTCGTTGATCTGCGGTGTCACTCTCAGAGTCAGTCCCACATTTTCCCGTTCGTAATTTTGTAACGGATTACCCGCGTTATCCACAGCATTGCGGGTCACAAACGGCACCTTTTCACCGACGATGATTTCAGCCTCTTCATTATCCAACGTGACTACTGTCGGTGTTTGCAGGATGTTGCTGTCACCATCGGTCCGCAACATACGCATAACCATCCCCAAATTCAGAATGGTGGTAGAAGTGGTGCCCAACAGCGTACTTGTACCATCAACCAGCCCCAGATTGAGACCAGTACCCACTTGAAACGGTGAGGTAGCATCACTGGAACGATTTACACCACTGAGATCAAGAATACTTTGCGAAGAACTACCTGGAAAATTGGTACCACCGATGATACCGGAACCACCACCGGGAATGGTGTTCCACTGGATACCAAACTCTGCGGCCTTATCCAATGACACTTCAGCGATAATCGCCTCAACCTGAACCTGTGCGCGTCGAATATCCAAACTGCGAATCACCGATTTCATCGACTTGATCAAATCCGGTGGTGCTGTGATCACCAACGCATTAGCCCCTTGAAAAGGCTGTACATTAACCACTTGATCAGCAGTCTTGGCTTTATCTTTACTGGATTTTTTTACATAGCTCTGGCCCATACTGTTCAGCACTTCGGCTAGCGCAGCCGCTTTGGCATAGCGCAGATAGACCACTTCGGTATTGCCGACTCGATCTACCGGCGAATCAAGATGAGCAATCAATGCACGCAAACGCAAACGACTGCTCTTATCACCGCCCAACAGAATACTGTTGGATCGAGAGTCCGCCACTAGAGAAGGTTTTTTATGGGTTTTTTCGTGATCATAAAGTCTATTGATCACCGCCACCAGATTGATTGCTGATGCATGCTCAAGAGGCACCAGATCCAATTGTCCGGTATCGGGTTGATCCATCTGATGGATGATTCGGGTCATGCGTTGAATTGAGCTGCCATAGTCGGACAAAATCAACATATTGCCGCTTCCATAAGCGCCAAGATGCCCTTTAGGCGAGATCATCGGCCTGAGCACTGGTGCCAATTTGGATGCATCAATATTATCCAGTTCAAACACCTTGACTACAGGATCATCCCCTCTGGCTTGTGGGCGGTCTGCTGTACCGCTGTAGCGCATCACGGCATCTGGAACTATTTTAACTGAATCACCCACTTCAACAGCGATATAACCATGCACTTCCAAAATGGAAAGAAACATGCTGTACATCTCATCAGCGCTCATGGAGCGGGATGAGACCACCGTCACTTTTCCTTTCACTTTGGGATCTAAAATGAAGTTCCGACCTGTTGCGGCAGAAACTGTCTCCACCAAAGTGCGCAGGTCAGCATCTTTGAGATTCAAGGTGTAGGACTCTGACCAACCCGGTGTTGGCAGTGACATCAAAGCCAACAATAGAATCCCAATCACACGACCCAACAGTCTGCGTTTAAGAATGGCACCTGAAATAATCAATCTACTACCCACTTTCCTATTCATATCGCCAGAACCGCCCTAACCAAATGATACAAAACGCACTATTCATCCATGGAAACATGTGCAGACCTGCGATCACCATCACGCAGAACGGTATAAGAAACTGCCCGTGCATTAGCCAAGGCAGAAAGCGCCTCCATGCCCTTCATCGGACTGGATATCTGCGTACCATTCAACTCAACCAAGACATCACCCGGCTTAATATCCAGCGCATCAAGAAAAGTCTCAGAGGTCCCCCGATTAATCTTGAACCCTTGGAAACGCCCTCTATACGTCGCAGGCTCGAAATTTACTTTACTGATTATCTTCCCAGGATTAATTTGAAACTGTTTCTGGATATGTCGTAGTACCGAAGCGGCATCCTCAGTTGGTTTTAACCGGTTGATACCGTCACTCCCCTTATTCACAACAACACCGGCATTGGCCAGTTTCACCCGGTCCTTTGGTAGTGTCAGTGACTCCAAACGCCCATTGCGCTCAATCAGAACACCATCACTATGCACGGAATGGAGTGTACTACTGCCCGGCAGTTTATCACCTACACGATAGATCTGTTCACCTTTGGATGGCGTATGTATCAATGCGATACCACCCTCACCCTGTGTGGAAAGAATGCCACGTAATACCAACTTCAGATTGGTTTTTGGTGCCGCACTGCGCGCGGATTTTGTTTCTGATTGGATGGAAAGTGGACCGAACATCTGCCAATTGATGGAGACGATATCATGCACACCATCACTATCCGGCAGATTCCGCGTATGTGATTTATTGACAGAAGGATCAAGCCATGAAGAGAGCAGATCCCACGAAAAACCCGCTAAACTCCGCGCTATCAAAATGATCAGCACAAGGTTCAATGCAATGGGCAACCAGCGCTGAATAACAACACCGGTTAACCCACGCTTTTGTCTGGCAGAAAAAACAGCGGTCACGGCTATATATGCTCCAATACTCCGTTAATCAAGAAAACCGTGAGTATAGAGGAAAGTAAGCAAAAATGCCAAAGCCGTACTGAATTGAAGAGATATTAATTGCCTACAGCACTTTTTGTTGCATCCACGGCATCATTACTGAGTTCTTTGGTCTTATCCCAACCGGTTTTAGCGCCATCTTTGGTGGCATTCCATGCCTTACCGCCAACATCTTTCCCGGTATCCACAACGTCACCGCTCACTTTTTTTGTTCCTTCCCAGGCATCACTACTCACGTCCTTGGTGGCTTTCCAGCCCTTCTTCGCGCCAGACTTGGTACCTTCCCAGGCATCACCACTCGCATCTTTTGTCTTGCTCCACGCATTTTTAGAAGTGGATTTGACCTTATCCCAAAGGGATGGCTCATTTTCAGCAACCAAAACTGGTTCCTGAGCATGCAGATCAGTAACAGGATGCAAATATCCACCAATTACAAAAAGTGCAAACACGGTTATCAACAGCGTTTGTTTCATGATATTGTCCTATTCGTCAGAATCTAATATGAGATATTCAGCGAGAAAGATCTTCTATTGTATTTTGATACCAACATAACCATAGCTTCAAGGATTTTCCGTTTCAATGTCACATACCAAAAAGCGTGTAATCTCTCTCTACCCTGGTATCAGAAATTTTCAGATCATCACCATTATTGTTATTCTGACATTTACTGGCTTTATAGGACTATTTCTCGCCAAAACGCCTGAAGCCTATGCAAAGAATATTATTCTTTTTATTGGTGACGGCATGGGACCAGAACAGGTTCGTGCCGCCGGATACTATCGGCACAATCACCCGAATAGTTTGTCTTTTGAAAGATTTTCCTTTCGAACCACCATCGCTACCGATGCTGCCGACAATCCAGTCACAGACTCAGCCGCCGGCGCAACAGCCATGGCCACCGGTCAGCGGGTTAATGTTGGTGTGCTTTCTCAAGCAATTCCCGGTAACGGTCGGGATTATGAAACAATTTTGGAACATATGGCCAAACAGGGCAAAATGACCGGCCTGATCACAACAGTTCCCATATCCCATGCAACACCCGCCGCATTTGCCAGCCATCAACCCTCCCGCAAAAATAGTGCGGGTATTATTCAAAACTATTTTGAAAACAGCCGTCCTGATCTACTGATGGGTGTCAAAGGCGAAGAGATTCCAGTACAAACCATAGAAAAAGCAGGCTACACCTATATCACATCCATCGACACTCTACCTGAACCCGACCCAAACAACGGACCCATTCTGGCCCGCTTCGAAGAAGTACCAAAACTGAAAGATCTAACACAATTTGCCCTCTCCTATCTTCAACACGATACAAACGGCTTTTTTCTAATGATTGAAGCAGGACGTATTGACTGGGCTGCCCATAATCACGACACAAAAAAAATGATCGATGCAATCCTCGATCTTTCAGATGCCGCTGCCTATGCAAAAAAATGGGCAAAGAAACACGAAAAAACACTCATTTTGGTCACTGCTGATCATGAAACAGGCGGATTGAAAATTGATCGTCCCAAAGGTATCGGCACCCTGCCCCATGTTACATGGCGCACCCATGGACATACCAATACGCCCGTAGGGCTATATGCATGGGGTCGCCAGGCTGGCTTGATTCGCTCAGCAAATCATCTCACTGATATATATGATATTATTAGAGAGTCTACAGATCCCATCCCGAGATAGATTTAAGTGGAATCACTCTAACAGATCCACATTTAACTGCATAATGCTTATTGTATCTGATTCTGCGCGTTTACTACCTCTGGATGGTGTGGTCTGAGTGCAATGGCTTCGTGCAGATAGCCCATTCCCTTTTCTCTATTACGCTCAACATGATGCAGAGCCAACCCCACATAGCGTAATGCAACGGCATCCAACCGCTGCTCAACCCGCATATCACCTGGCATCAACTCATTGGCAAGCGTGATACGAAAGACAGCATTTGCGCCCTTGGGTCTGGAGAGACGATAGGCTTCAATATCACCATCAGCCAGTTCAAGCAGCTTGGTTACCAACTGTTCTGTAGCCGCTCGCACACCAGCATCATCTGGATTGATGCCGCGCGCTTCCCGCAAACTATCCAACGCACAATCACCAGCCGGACGTGTTAAACGCAGTCGGCCAAAATAACGGTGAAACGCATCCAGCATGGGTTTTACCGAGGCAGAATGTGTTGGCTTAATTTCCTTTGGAGTCTCCTGCTGAATGACTTTCAACGTTGAATCTTCAATCTCTATTTCTGGCTGAGGCGCAGGCTGTTCGAAATTGGTCACCTTCGGTTGAACCGCACCGTCTGCCACCTGCTGCCGTACTGTGCCCTCACTCCGTTCAACTACCGATTGAACGGGTGCAGAACTATTTTCCGACTGCTGGTCAACAACATCCAAAACCGCTTCACGCAACACTTCGCTCTCAGAGTGATCCTTTTTCGCCTGTTGAACAGTGTCCACCTGTGTAGATACTTGTGGAACTGGCTCAAATGGCTCTGGCTGTACCACAATAATTGGTTTTTTCTCAACATTATTAGAAGATTCAGCTGGACCGACCAAAATCGTCTTAGCGGTTGCGTCCGTAGAACCCGTTGTCTCTGAATCATCGTTGACTGACGGCCTCACTACTGACTGATCAACAACCTGTTTCTCCAATGGTTTCTGAGAGATAACCCCTTGACCCAACAGCACCACCAAACCACCCAAAGCCGCAGCTGAAGTATAGGCTATCCAACTATTCTGACCACGTCTGGCTTTGCGCTTGGCTGGTTTTGGCGTTGTTATTGGTACACTTTTCTGAACCGCTACCGTTGAGGATGATGTACTGGACACATCATCAGAGATACCAGTAAAACGAGTATCATTCAGCTGATTGAGCGGAATCGCTGCATCTCGACTTTCCTGACGGGCAACGGATAACGCAGGCGCTTCATGTTCCAACTGCTCTTCCCAACGTTCCAACTGACCAATATTATTTAAAGAAGCGATATGAGCGTAGAGCAACGGCAACACACCCCGTCTACGCCAATCCAGAAACACATCATCTTCCAACGCTGCCAAACGATCCGCGTCCAGCACCTCAAACCCCTGATGCAGCGTATCGGCATCATTCTGCTTTGGTTTTTTACGATGCAAACGCTTCCCAACCAACAGCCTGGACTCTCTCAGAAGATGGACCAATTGAAGCGTTGTGCGCTCCTCCTTATAGATTGTCTCTAAAAAGTTTTTGATCCGATTCTGCTCTGCGGTTGGCTCTCCTTCGTTATTAAATAATAACAAACCACCGCCTTGATGAAAGTGAGCAGATTCCGGATTAAGCAAAATTTTTCGATCTGACGCACCACCCCCATCTTGAAGCGCAAAAGGGTATCGACGAATATTTCCAGGCACATAATCACCGCGCCAATGGCCATTACCTTGGAGCAGTAAGTTTGACCCGTTTTTATCCAGAGAGAGCAACGCCAAAGGCAGATCAGGATGGTCACTGTCCGGGTGCGGAAAAACCACCGGACAAATCCGCGAAACCGGCACAATTTCGGAATAGGTAATAGGCACCAACGTCCACTGTGCAGCAAAACGATAATGGTCCAAATGATGGAAGCGGAGTTTTTTGTGCTTATTAAAATCAAGCGGTTCCATGAAATCACGGTCCTGATAGTAAGAAATGAACTGAGACCATGATTCTAAATCAGAATCATGCAAATAGCATCCTCATTTCAAATATATCTTTCAAGAAGGAGCGCTTGAATTCACAATAATTTCGGGAAAAAGGACACACTATCAGACCAACAACAACAAAAAAGGCCACACCAATAAATGGTGTGGCCTTTCTAATAGTAAAATTTGGTGCCCAAGAGAAGACTCGAACTTCCACCCACTTGCGTGGACTAGATCCTGAATCTAGCGCGTCTACCAATTCCGCCACCTGGGCGTTGTGTGGCTCTAATTATAGGGTTGCCCCTCTGAGAGTCAAGTTTAAAAAAAATTAATAATTAATACAATAAAATCAACAAAGTCAGTTGATTGAAATCCGATTTCCACCAACGATCATGGCCGGATCTATACCCAACAGGCGCACAGCGGCTTCCCAACGGTTTTCCAAAGGCACATCAAATAAAATTCGCCGGTCCAGATCTGTTACCAGCCAGGAGTCTTCCCGCATCTCTTCTTCTAACTGTCCAGCTGACCAGCCTGCATAACCCAACGCAAAAAGAAACCGACCAGTATGTGGACCAGACACCAGTTTACGCAGAATATCCGGGTTAGTACCCATAAACAGGTGTGGGACAACTTCCAAATAGCCGTCCAGCTTAAGATCATCCTCATAGAGAATAAATCCACGCTCCGGTGAAACCGGTCCACCGTAATTAACTATTGACTGCTGCAACCGATCACTCTGCAACGAGAGTTGCGCCAAAACCTCATCCATCGTTGCCATGTGAGGCTGATTGATGACGATGCCCAGCGCCCCTTCTTCGGTATGGGCACACATAAACGTAACCGTGCGCTCAAAGTAGGGATCTTCAAGGTTTGGCATCGCTATCAGTAGTTTTCCAATCAGACTCGATGATTGACTCATACCCTCCGACCTCCCTTGCCGCCCCTACTATCGCGCCGCTAGAGCATCTGCCAAACGCTTGTGAATACCATCAAAACCACCATTACTCATCACCACAACATGATCACCAGAAACAAGCTGATCCTGCATATGGTGACACGCTTCAATGCCATTTTCCACTACAACCGCTTTTCCAGGCTGTTTGGCATTGATGTCATCGGCAATGCGCTGCACATCCAACATCTCATCATTGCTCAATCCTTTTGCAGCAGGACGGGCAATAACAACAAAATCAGCAGGTTCCAATACCTGATCCAAACGGGTTTGGTGAATCCGTCTGCGCATGGTGTTGGAGCGTGGTTCCATAACCGCCCAGATCCGTTCCTTACCAACCGCAGCCCGCACCCCTTTCAACGTTGTGGCTATTGCTGTGGGATGGTGCGCAAAATCATCATAGATGGTCACACCATCCTCTTTGTAACGCACCTGCAAACGACGGGCAACGCCTTTGAAAGTCTCCAATCCTGCCTTGACCACCTCCGGTCTCATACCCCGACTCAACGCCGCCGCCGCAGCTGCCAATCCATTGATGACATTGTGCTCACCGAGAAAATCCCAATGCACGGTGAACAGGGTTTCACCCTCACGAATCAGATCCCATGTCCGTCCATCGGTGCCCTGCATTTTAGCGGTAAAAGGGTAATCCCCTTTCAGACCATAACGGACAATCGGTGTCCATTCGGACGACCCTACAATACCTTCTACTTCCGCCTCATCACCATTAGCCAAAATCAGGCCATTACCCGGTACAGTACGTAATAGCAGTCGGAACTGAATCCGAATCGATTCAAGATCGGGATAGATATCCGCATGATCATATTCCAAATTATGGATGATCAGCGTTTGGGGTCGATAGTGCAGAAATTTAGGCCGTTTGTCGAAGAAAGCGGTATCATACTCATCCCCTTCCATCACCACCCATTGATCCCCGGGAAAACGCACCCCTTGACCAAAATTAGCCGGGATACCACCGATCAGAAAACCCGGTTGCCAGCCCGCGTTTTCCCATAACCAGGAGATCATACTGCTTGTCGTGGTTTTACCATGGGTTCCAGTCACCACAACCGGATGACGTCCGGCCAACAGATGATCATGAATCCAACCTGCGCCAGAGCAGTACGACAGGCCGCGATTAAGCACCGCCTCAAGCTCAACATTACCACGGGATATGGTATTGCCCACCACGACCAAATCAGGAGCCGGTTCCAGATTGGCCACATCAAACCCTTCTGAAAGCAGAAGATTCCGCTCTTGCAAAAAGGTACTCATGGGTGGATAGATACCACTGTCAGAGCCGGTTACACGCCAACCACTATCTTGTGCCAACGCAGCAATTCCTGCCATGGCCGTGCCACAGATACCAATGATATGGACATGTTTCATTACACAACTCCAAACTAGGTCCAAACCAGGTCCAAACTAGGTCCAAACGATGGGCCAAGTACCAGAGGAAAAAGAGCCAGACTCACCACAATTGGCAAGGGCAAGTCTAAAACGTGGCCAGTCAAAACAGGGACCAGGATCCCATTTTCGTTTTGGGGCAATATCCTGATGACCGGTGATATCCTCATCATCAAGATCAGGCAAACCACTCTGCAACTGTCGCGTCAATGCTGTCAGACACGCATATTGGATATCAGTGAAGGGTGTTTTTTCATCCCCTTCCAACTCGATTCCCACAGAAAAATCATTGCACCCACTTCGACCCTTCCAGCTACTCACACCCGCATGCCAAGCCCGTTTGAACACCGGCACGTATTGCGTCACCACACCTTCACGGTCGATCAGAAAATGCGCCGAGACCCGAAGCCCTTCAATCTCTTTAAAAAAGGGATCAACTGTGGGATCAAGCCGACCGAGGAAAAGATCATCCACATACCCACCGCCAAACCGATGCGGCGGTAGGCTGATGGCATGCACCACCAACAGTGTGATCTTTTCATCCTCTGGACGATTATTAAAATGCGGTGATGCGAGAAAGCGAAAAGTCGGGCTCAGGCCACACTCTCCACTGATTTCACCTCAGGAATCCGCTCTTTCATGATCCGTTCAATACCCATTTTCAGGGTCATGGTTGCGCCAGGACAGGTGCCACACGCACCACGAAGGCGGACATTGACCACATTCTCAGCCGTCACATCCACCAATTCAACATCACCACCATCCCGTTGCAACATGGGACGAATCTCTTCCAAAACTGCCAGAACACGTTCTTTCATGATTTACCTGTATCTATTGATTTATAACTGACTGATCCAACATACCCACGGCATAGAGCAAACGATAGCGAGCCAATAGCCGAGCATATCGATTTTGTGTCAGTTGGGTTTGTGCGGAAAACAACTCATACTGTGCATCCAGCACTTCCAGTGCTGTTCGGGTGCCTACCTGAAACTCTTGTTCAACACCGTCCAAAGCCGCCTGACCCGCTGCCACAACCGACTCATAGGCTTTTACTGTCGCCTCTGAAGATTGAAAATCCAACTGAGCCTGCGCCACTTCCCGTTGAGCCTGTCTTTGAATGCGACTCAAATCGGCAACCTGCGCCTTATGATCCGCCCAAGCTTCACGAGTCTGTGATTGAACCATACCGCCGCTAAACAGAGGCAAAGACGCTGTAAGCGCCACACTCATGCCATCCACAGGATCACCCAGGCCGGACGCACTGTTCCAACCACGAGACAATTCACCACTGAGTGATACGGTTGGATAGTGCGCTTCATGCTTGATCCGAGCTGTCATTTCAGCAACACGCACCCGCAGAGAGGCGGCTTGCAAATCTGGCCTACTGGAGAGGCGTTCGAACAACGCATCATGGCTTAAGCCTGTGATATCATTTGCCGGTTCAGGCACTGTCATTTGCTCCGGCGGCACAACACCTGTCACTTCCAAAAAACGCGCCAGCGTGCTGGAAATACCATTCTCTGCCTTGATGCGATCCGCTGTTGCAGAGGAGAGACGAGACACGGCTTGACTGACATTGGTTCGGGTGATTTCACCCACTTGATAACGCGCTTTTGTCGCACTTAAATGGCGCTCAATCAACTTCTCATTATTTTTAGACAACTCTGCCACTTCTTCCGCTTCCATCACCTTCAAAGCGGCTTCAATGGCTTCAAAAATCACACCTTGCCGGGCGGCATCCAAATCCTTTTCAAAGGTTCGAATATACGGCTCACTTTGGGCATAGGCGGTGAAAGCCTGTTTATTGAAAAGAGTTTGCGTAAGTCCCAGAGAGATTTCCGAAGGCGTTGACGAGCTATCACCTGTTGACCACTCGGTATCAGAATGCGAAATACCAGCGGAAAGCGTCACAGTCGGCAATAAAGCCGCCTGACTTTGAGGATCACGCTCCTGAGCACTCTTTAACCGCTGACTGGCAGCCCGTACCTTGGGATTTCTCTCCAAAGTAGTATCCAACACATCATGAAAAGAAGTGGCTGAAGCCCAACTGCTGACCATGACAAGAGCCAAACCCAAGCAGCCTGAAAATACCATGGATTGAAAAGAGCGTAAGCTGTTCATAAAGAGAGGTTCCTATTGATATCAGCCTGCTTATTAGCGGACTTAGAGCATGTTGACACACTCTAATGAACCATGATCTGTACAGACAATAACCAAAGAACAAGACGTACAGAAAAAATCAAATATCCAAATTTTCCCCAGCAAAATCAGCACGATCCTGAATAAAACGGAAACGCTCTGCCGGTCTTTTTCCCATGAGGCGATCAAAAGTATCATCCGTCAACTCGTCATCATCAACTGTGACCTGAAGAAGGCGGCGTACCTTTGGACTCATAGTGGTTTCGCGCAACTGGATCGGGTCCATTTCACCCAGGCCTTTAAAACGCGATATGGTTATTTTAGCGTTGGGACGCTTCTTTTTAAAGCGTTTGATAGCCACATCCCGTTCCCGCTCATCCAAAGCATACTGACTATCACGCCCAGAAGCGACTTTATAAAGCGGTGGCATAGCCATATAGAGATGACCACTCATGACCAGTGGCTTCATGAAACGATAGAAAAACGTCAGCAATAGGCTGGCGATATGAGCACCATCAACATCCGCATCAGTCATGATGATGACACGACCGTATCGTATTGATTTTAAATTGAAACTACGGCCACACCCAGCCCCAATTGCGGTAATCAGACTCTGGACTTCAACATTTTTTTCAAATTTTTCCTGTTTTGCCTGTTCTACATTCAAAATCTTGCCGCGTAACGGCAAAATAGCCTGAGTATGTCGGTCTCGCGCTTGCTTCGCGGAACCGCCAGCAGAGTCACCTTCTACAATAAACAGCTCAGAAATCAAACTGTTTTCGGAAACACAGTCTGTCAATTTACCAGGCAAAGTCAGACGGGATGTTGGACTTTTACGTTTTACAGCAGATGCTTTCCGCCGGTTCATCCGATCTTTAGCACGAGATACGACATGCTCAACCAGCGTCACAGCCTGTTCAGCATGGCCATGCATCCACTGCTCCAACCGGTCCTTCATCTCCGCTTCGATCACACGCGAGATGGCTGGATTATTGAGCTTTTCCTTGGTTTGACCGGAAAACTGTGGATCGGGAATAAACAGCGAGAAAATCGCCATCACACCGCCCAGAGCATCGTCGCGAGTGATGGTCATGTTTTTTGGGAGAAGATTACGCGCTTTACCAAACTCTCGAAGCCCTCTCACCAATGCATTGAGAAGCCCGCTTTCATGGGAACCGCCCGCCGGTGTCGGCACCGTATTACAGTATGTCAGAACCTTATTATCATCAGCCTGAGACCAAGTAAGCGCCCACTCCATGCGGCATTTTCCCTGATCACCAAAACTCTCTACACGACCTTCAAAAGGCTCAGTGGTAATCACACCCTTGTCAGCCCCGGCATCACGCAGAAAATCGCTCAATCCATTGGGAAAATGGAATTCATAATCGGTATCGGATGCGGCTACCTTGAGTTGGATTTTTACACCGCGATTCAGATACGCACGGGAGCGACACATCTCCACCACCCGTTTTTCCTGAAACTTCGGGTCGGTGAAAATGGTTTTATCGGGCAGAAAAGCCACCTGAGTGCCACAACGACGGGTCTTTCCTTCTTCAAGAACCGGCGAGACAACCTTGCCTAACTCATAACGTTGACGAAACCGTTTGCCGTTACGTTCAACCGTTACTTCAGCCCACTCGGAGAGCGCTGCCACCACCGAAAGTCCAACACCATGCAAACCACCTGCGGTGGCATAGACATTGTTGTTAAACTTGCCACCGGCATGAAGCATGGTCATCACCACTTCAAGGGCGGACTTATCCGGATAACTTGGATGGGGTTCAACGGGAATGCCGCGACCATTGTCACGTACCAAAACAGAGCCGTCTTCCGCCAGAACCAGCCAGATCTTATCGGCATGGCCAGCAACGGCCTCATCCATGGCATTATCCAGGATTTCAGCCAGCAGATGATGCAAGGCACGCTGATCCGTGCCTCCGATATACATGCCCGGACGCTTGCGAACTCCTTCTAGCCCTTCGAGGACTTCAATATGAGATGCATCGTAGGACATAGCCGCACTGCGGTCAGTCAGTTCTGTCTACACATAGACAACAACCACCTGATCCGTCTATTTCGTTTAATGATTATTTATGACGGTAGGAAATCCGACCTTTAGTCAGATCATAGGGAGTCAGCTGGACCGTTACACGGTCGCCAGGGAGAATCCGAATATAGTGTTTACGCATACGGCCAGAAATATGACACAATAGCTTATGATCATTCTCCAACTGAACACGGAACATGGCATTGGGCAGATTTTCCAAAACCGTCCCTTCCATTTCAATGACATCTTCCTTACTCAAAACCAACTCTCCTCAAAGTCTATTTAAATACAGTCAACCTGTTCCAGGCATTACGGTGCCACACAATTTCCAGGTTAAGCGAGGAAGTATAGAGAACTTCATCCCTTTTCCAAAGGAAAAAACCGGGACGACACCTCTATCAACAGATTTAACAGCTCTCACACGGTGAATAGTGGTGCAAAGACACTGCATTTACTATCTCATCAAACGTCCCAACTGACCCAGTGCTTTTGGTTCAAATACAGAAGCATTCAATACAGCCGGATGAATACGGCCATAATGAATGACACTGACATACCCTTTGTTTCGCGCATCAGTGACTTCAATCCGCCTGGGACGTACCAACCCAGGTGCCATCACAGCGACCTCGTGATAGACCATGGTCTTCATCAAGCGTCCAGGCATTGAATATAACTCTACCTTGTTGGGCGCAAACAGTTTTTTATCAACCCACATGCGAATCAAACCATATGGCACCGAACCCGGCTCCAACGGTGTCAAATCCAGAATATGAGACTGTTCATCCGTGCCTTCATCAATATTCCACTGTGTACGATAGCTTAATGATAGATCAAGAGGCAGAATGTCCATGGTATTCACAACCCCACCGACAAACCCCTGAGTAAGGCGCGTATGAACCGGCCTCAGATCACCAGGATTACGTGACCAAATCTCATTCCCATGCCGTAACACCGCCTGCCCTATCCGATCCGTAGGCTTTAATATCAAAGCTGCCATACGATCACCACCCATTCGGACAGCAAAGAGCGTCGCACTCTGCTCGGGACGGTTCGGACGCTTATTCACCACGTTAAAATAGATCCGACACTGATCAGGAAACAGGGTCTTCTCCACACGGGCAAGCACGTCATCAGGCTTGAGCACACGCTCTTGGGCCTCAATGGAGAATGTAGCCCCCATCAATGCAAACAGCACAACACAAATGACGAATACTCTATTCACAATCGCCACCTCAAAATAGACAAGCAATCAAACAAAATAATAATTGAATAACCTTTGGAGCCTGTTAGGCCCTGTTTGCACCACTCTAAATTCCCACAACAGACGCTCTTTTTATTTGTCCTCTTCCCGTTTATACACTGAATCTGTCATTATGCTCACAGTGTGTGATCAATATGGTGAATGATACCTAACACGGCTACTGCGTCGGATAATACGATGGAACTTTTTGACATTATTTTCTTTTTTCTACTGCCAATTTGGGCAACAATTCGCTTCATCATCGCGCCGCAGATCAAACGACTACGGATTCGAAAAGCGTTTAAAAACTGTCCGGGATTGACACTGCCAACCCTACCCAAGGACATGAATAAGCTCACACGTGTTCAGAGTAAGCGCAAAGCGTTCAAAAGCTACCGTGTCAATCTGTATCGTTTGACATGTAACTGTACACGATTCAGACAATTTCAATCTAATTTTCCATCAAATCATATACATCGACTCTGCCGACATCTTCGCAAAGGGCTCAACGAAACAAATGCTATCATGTTCTATGATGAGCTATCGCAGTGCGTGATTGGACACCGTATCAAAGACAAATGTTACGAAAAACTCACGCTTCTAGGTACAGAAATGGCATTTGGTTTTCACCCAAAAAGCGATTTTGTTCGCGTGTATACCCGCAGACGCATCAAAGGCAACCCAATCAACGGCCCATTCACCGGACCCTATGACAAGTTTGTCTTTAATGTTGGTCAGGAAAACTGGGTCTACGGTGAACCTCCACCAGGCAACCATGTGATTGTACCTGAATTGATCAAACGCCTCATGACATACCGAAGCAAATATGAGCGCAGTCAAATGTCCAGTTTCTTTGCCCGTTTCGAATAAAAACCCAACAGGTATAGCACGCTTCAGTGTGCCGTCAGTGCGCCACCTCTGTGGCACGCATTTCACGAATCACCGTGACTTTAATCTGGCCCGGATAGGTCATCTCATCCTCTACCCGTCTGGCGATATCCCGTGCCAACAGTAAAGACCCTTCATCAGAGACCTTATTGTAAGAAACCATCACCCGCAGCTCTCGGCCTGCCTGGATCGCATAGGCTTTATCCACGCCACCGAAATCAGACGCAATACGTTCCAGATTTTCCAGCCGTTTGATATAGGTTTCCACATTTTCACGCCGCGCCCCAGGGCGGGCGGCGGAAAGCGCATCAGCGGCATTGGTCAAAGGACCGTAAACCGAATCTGGCTCAATATCAAAATGATGCGACCAGACCGAATTGATCACAATAGGATGCTCTTTATAGCGCTTGACCAACTGGCCACCCAGAACAGCATGCGACCCCTGACGATCATGATCAATGGCTTTACCGATATCATGTAACAAACCACATCGCCGAGCCAAATCACCATCCAAGCCCAACTCTTCCGCCATGATACCGGCAAAATAGGCTACTTCAATGGAGTGATTCAGCACATTTTGGGTATAAGATGTGCGGAATTTCAAAGCACCCAACAGCTTAACCAATTCAGGGTGAAGATCCCGCATTCCGAGATCAAAAACAACCTGCTCACCAGCTTCACGAATTTCAGCATTGATGCCTTTATTGGCTTTACGGACGATCTCTTCAATACGGGCAGGATGGATGCGCCCATCAGTTACCAACTCTTCCAAAGCACGTCGCGCCACCTGGCGTCGAACGGGATCAAAGCCGGAAATAACCACCGCTTCCGGAGTATCATCAATAATTAAATCGCAACCGGTAGCCGCTTCAAGGGCACGAATATTACGCCCTTCTCGACCGATAATCCGCCCTTTCATATCATCGTTTGGCAGATTGACAACAGACACAGTATGTTCAGCAACAAACTCACCAGCAAAACGTTGAATGGCTGTGGCGATAAAATCCTGCGCTCTTTTAGTGGCGCTATCACGCGCCTCATCCTCAAGCTGTTTGAGCATGCGGCCAGCCTCTTGACGGGCTTCATCTTCCAAAGCGGTCATCAAAGCTGCTTTCGCCTCGTCACGGGTAAAGTGTGCAACCTCCTCCAAACGCTTTTCAACATTTTTCAGAAGCTGCTGATGTTTATTGCGCGTCTCTTCTACTGCACGGCGATCCTTCTCCAGCACACTGCGACGTCGTTCCAGCTCATCATCTTTTTTATCAAGCTGACTAAAGCGTTTATCCAGCTGACGTTCTTTATCCGCAAGAGCATTTTTCTGATCTTTCAGCTCTTTACGATGTCGTTTATATTCGCGATCCAGTTCAGCCTTAAACTGTTTGCGCTCTTCTTTGTTGCGCTGATCCGCTTCCCGTACCATGGCTTCACTCTTGTCACGTGCTTCTTGCAACAAGTTCTGGGTACGCATTTCCTGCTCTTGACGCACTTGATTATCATTGCGTCGAATATAGATCAAAGCAATCGCTGAAAGTGCTACTCCAGCCACTATACCGATCAACAGTGCCATTAGATCCATGATATCCTTATCTCCCACCACGCTTGAGCATAAAATCAGCGCACAGCACTTAAAATGCACTGGTCAAAAATGATCGACCAACGCATTGCAGCAAGCACCGAACAGTTCAGCACGGTTATATTTTCATTGCCTCGAATTAAGGAAAGCATGCAGGCCTCCCCCTTCCAGCCATCAAGCGTGCGACACGACGCAACACTTATGACAGGATATGCAGACCATTTTCAGTAACGATACCATCCAAAGGCCAATCATGGCTTTCCGCATACAGGAGATCCACCTGTTGAAATGCGTAACCCACACCGATCAATAATGGTTTCTCAGCTGATGATCGGTCTTTTTCAGCCAACGTCCGATCATAATATCCACCGCCATAGCCCAAACGAATACCTGTGTTGGAAAAACCAACCAGTGGCATCAAAAGAAGGTCAAGTTTAACCATACCTTCAGGCATCAAGCAGGGAGTATTGGTCTGCTGTTTTGGTTCTTTAACGCCAAATGCACCGGTAACAAGCGGTGTTTGCACATCAAAAGGACAGAAGCGCAACATTCCACTATTTCGATCAGTAACCGGCAGATAAAACTGCTTTATGCAATTTGACGCTTTACGCCCCGTAGTAACAATCAGGGACAGGAGGTCCACTTCATTACGGATCGGGTGATAGATCCCGACATATCGGGCCGCTCCGAATGACGCAGAAAGGGTGATGTGTGCGCAGATGGTCGCACTGAGTCGTTGGACCTGAGAAGCACTCATGTCCATACGCTGCGCCAGAATAGACTGACGAATGCGTTGTTTATGCTCAGACATTCTGAAACCCCCACCGGTGCCGTGGGAAAACTTTCCTCTTGAACCCTTGGATCAAGGTGGACTCCTGAATAATCGCTTCCGGTAAGCCCTAAAGCTCGCACTCCACGATCAGAGCAGGATTCCTAAGGTTCGTAAGTATCGGCTCAGGAGGACACCGAAATCCACACAAACACAGCAGGGGTCTCATTTCGACTCAAACAGCAGCGTATCGCAATGATCAATCAAACGGGTGATCCGTTCATCAATTGAGACACTAATCTGCTTATCTTTCTCCGACTGCTGTTCCATTTGGAACATGCTGTCGGTTATCTGCAAAGCTGCCATAATGGCCAGTCGATCCATTGCCAGGGACGATGAACCCCGGTTGACCCGCTGCATGACATTGTCAACATGGCCTGCCAGATCCCGTACATAGGCATCATTCGCCTCTGTGCGCAACCGAAAGCTCTGGCCATGGATCATCACTTCTACCGATCGTTTCAAGGCCCTACTCCCGGAAAAAACACTTTGGAACCGTAACAGATACCTGCTTTCAACATGTAATACAGCTCGGTTCCCGTACTTGGATTACTGACTCAACTGTTCGAATTTGGCAAGAAGTTCTTCAATGCGCTGGATGGTTTTCTCCCGCTCTTGCTGAAGATTTTCCACCTCTTGTTCCAGCTGTTGATTACGCTCTTTTAGCGCCTGAAGCTCTTGAACACGGGCATCAACATCGTCTTGGCCCGATAATAAAGACTGGTTCTCATCTCTGAGTTCCAACATTCGTTTAGATACGGCTTCAAAACGTCTTTCCAGGGCGGTCAACAGACTTTCCGTCATGCTGGGTTCCTGGGTTACCGCATCAGCAGCTGTTGGATCCATGAGGTTCTCGCGCCATTCGAAACAGTTTATGGTCAATGACAAGGCATTAAAGACGGGACAGATCCCACTCTGTTCCTTCCTGTTCCTTTGTCAACTAATTCTATTTTCTCTTATAATCAGTGTAGTTCTTTACCAATCCTTCTGTCAAGATCGTAAACACACTCAACAGAAGAATAAGAATAATACGCAACACACAAAAAAGCCCCTGACAAAACACGCTGTCAGAGGCTTGATTGAACTCAAAAAAGTACGCGCTATCCCAAAACGGATTGACCGCCACGCAACCAAGCATCTACGCCTATCGCCACTTGACGACCGCCGCTGATCGCTTTCAGGACCAAAGATTGACCCGTGGCCATATCTCCAGCAGCAAAAACACCCTCAACACTGCTCATGCCGTTGTCGTCAACGTTAACGTTACCGCGATTATCATACTCAACACCCAACTGCGTTAGCATACCTTCTTGAACCGGATGAAGAAAGCCCATGGCAAGCAATACGAGATCAGCGTCCAGAACAAATTCACTGTCTTCAATCTCTTGCATCCGAGGAAATCCACCATCCTCGCGTTCTTGCCAATGCAGACGCACGCAGTTCAAACGCTTAACCTTGCCATCAGTTCCTTCAAACGACTTCGTCAGGATGGACCAGAGGCGTTCGCACCCCTCTTCATGACTGGTGGAAGTCCGCAACATATTGGGCCACATCGGCCAAGGTGTCTCATCGGAACGCGACTTGGGCGGCTTAGGCAACAACTCAAGCTGAGTCACACTCAATGCGCCTTGACGGCGGGATGTACCGACACAGTCAGCACCAGTATCACCACCACCGATCACCACAACGCGTTTGCCTTTGGCCGAGATAACCTGATCTTCAGGAATGCTCTCTTTGGCAACACGGCGGTTTTGCTGGGCCAGGAATGTCATGGCAAAGTGTACACCATCCAAATCCCGACCAGGAATCGGCAGATCTCTGGGATGCTCAGAACCACCGGTCAGAACAACGGCATCAAAATCGCTCTTGAGTTGATCACCAGAGATATCCACACCGATGTTCACACCGGTCTTCACGGTCAATCCTTCGTCTTTCATCTGTTCAAGACGACGATCAATGATCCATTTCTCAAGCTTAAAGTCTGGGATACCGTAGCGTAGAAGACCACCGGGCTGTTCATTCTTTTCAAACAACGTCACCGTATGACCTGCGCGAGTGAGTTGTTGACTGGCAGCCATGCCCGACGGACCAGAGCCCACCACAGCAACGGTTTTACCTGTCTTATTCTTAGCCGGTTCGGGCTTGATCAAACCCCGTTTGAACCCTTCTTCAGCAATGGTCTGTTCAATCTGCCGAATGGTAACCGGCTCCCGATTCAGACCTACCACACAAGAAGCCTCACAGAGTGCCGGACAAACATGGCCGGTAAACTCTGGAAAGTTATTGGTCCGGTGCATCGCGGTGACCGCCTGCTGCCACTTACCCCGATAAACCCAATCGTTCCAGATGGGAATCAGATTGTGCAGACTGCACCCATTGTGGCAGAAAGGAATCCCGCAATCCATACAACGGGATGCTTGTTCCTGAAGTTTCTCCACTGGGAAAATCTGGTACAGGTCACTAAAATCCTGAACCCGTTCCGCCACTGGCCGAAGTTGGGGCGTTTCACGCCCAATTTCCATAAATCCGGTGACCTTACCCATTGGCTAATTTCTCCTGCTTTTCTTTTATCTCCGCCAAAACCCGCTTGTACTCGGTGGGCATTACTTTGACAAACTTGGTCAAGCTCTCTTCCCAATCCACTAGCAATCGGTTTGCAACCGCACTGCCGGTAAATTCAAAATGTTCTTGAACCAATTCGCGCAACAGCGCGACATCTTCGTCACTCTCGACCTTCTCCAACAAGACCATTGCGGTATTGCATTGGGAAGCAAAGTCGCCCGCTTCATCCAGAACGAAGGCCATACCACCACTCATACCCGCACCGAAATTTCGGCCAGTCGGGCCAAGCACAACAACCGTCCCGCCGGTCATATATTCACAACCGTGATCACCAAGACCTTCAACAACAGCCCGCGCACCGGAGTTACGCACCGCAAAACGCTCACCGCCCATACCACGGAACAAGGCGGTTCCGCCTGTTGCGCCGTAAAGCACGGTATTGCCGATGATGATGTTCTCTTCAGCGATGAAAGTGGACTCAGTTGGTGGTTGAATAACGACCCGACCACCAGACATGCCTTTACAGACATAGTCGTTGGCCGCGCCTTTCAGGTTCAGTGTCACACCCGTTACGTTGAAAGCACCAAAACTCTGCCCAGCCACACCTCGGAAGAAGCATTTAATGGTGCCCAGAGGCAAACCAGCACCACCGAACCGTTTGGAGATCTCACCGCCCAGCATGGCACCAACAGTACGGTCGGTGTTGCGGATGGGCAGATGAATTTCAATAGGCTCTTGAGTATCGAATGCAACTTGAGCCAATTCGATCATTTTTTGATCAAGCACACCCTCAATTCCATGATCCTGTTCTGTCACACAGCGGACAGCAAATTGAGACAGCGCATCAACCTTTTTAATGATATTGCTCAGGTCCAAGCCTTTGGCTTTCCAGTGCTCAATAGCCGCTTCCGGCTCAATGAGATCCACACGACCGATCATATCATCCAGCTTGGTAAAGCCCATGCTGGCCATCAACTCACGCACTTCATTGGCAATGAAATAGAAATAGTTAACGATGTGTTGTGGCTCACCGGTAAATTTCTTACGCAAATTGACATTCTGAGTAGCCACGCCCACCGGACATGTTCCCAGATGACATTTACGCATCATGATGCACCCTTCGATCACCAACGGTGCAGTAGC
>JADFWU010000023.1:2621-45686 GCA_015234045.1 Magnetococcales bacterium | reverse complement strand
GGATTCTGTCATTGAGGCTGTTCGGGTGAATCCCGACCTCAACAAGGTGGTTATCCTTACTGAAAAAGTACCTGTCCGTGACTCTCGGATTATCCGTCAGTACTGTCAGTGGCGTGGTGTTGATGTGTTTGGTGCCAACTGCCTGGGTATCGGCGATGCACACAATCGTGTGCGTATCGGTGGTGCGTTGGGTGGCAACGCGCCAGCCGAATCGTTGGTGGCTGGTTCCTTGGGAATCTTCTCCAACTCAGGTAACTTCACCACCACCATGGCCACCTACCTGTTGACTTCAGGTTGGGGCAGCACCATTTCCATCTCTTCGGGTAAGGATCTGTATATCCATTACTCCGCAGCTGAATTCACCTATGCCATGCACAATGACGACCGCACTAAGGCGGCTGTGATGTACATTGAGCCCGGTGGATACTATGAGAAGGATCTGGAGTTCAAGAAACCGGTTGTTGCATGTATCGTTGGGCGCTGGAAAGCCAACCTGACACGTGCTTGCGGCCATGCTGGTGCGGTTGCCGGGTCTGGCGACAAAGCGCAGCAAAAAGAACAATGGTTCCTGGATAAATTTGACTGTAAAGACATCTTTACTCCAGAGAATCCTGTTTGCACCAAGAAGGGTGCCGTTGTTATCAATATCGCCCATATTCCGGCGGCTGTTGACGCGGTAATGAAGCTTAACGGCATCGAACGTGATTTTGAGCCTCAAGGTGACCTGTCACTCAAATGCTGGTTCTCCAATGATGCGGGTATTGATATTCCTGATAACCTCTGCCCTGAGGTTGTGGAAGCCATTGCACCGTACAACGATCAGATCAAAGCTCTGAGCAAACAGGTTGGCACGATCCATCCACGTCAGACTTTGAAAGATTGTTCCGGTGCTTCCCGGATGGATCCCAAAACCCAGGTTAGCCAGATTCATGGCACTTCGGTTCTGGAGGCTTCCACGCGCTCCTTCGAAGAGAACTTGATTCAATCCCTGACGCGAGAATACGCCGATGAAAATGGCGTTGCTTTGGCTTCTGTCGCTTTGAATGCCTATGTAAACCAGCATGGATCGGTGATTTTGGCTGCTGCTGATGCATCCCGTGCCATGGGCAACAGCCCTAATACGGTTCTTGCTTCCGGCCTCGGCATTATGGGTCCTGGCGCTGCCAAGACCAGTCAGGCCGCTGCACAGGGTCTGGTTGATCTGTTCGGTTTGACAGGTATTGTGGATCTCTCTGATACCAGTGTTGATATCACCAAACAGGTTGAAACTGCTGCAAGCAGTATGAAAGATCTGTTTGTCGATGACGAAGAGCGTGCTGGCGGCAAGTTGATGCTTGATGCCATTGAGGCGCGTGGCTCCAAGTCGGTGTTCATTGAATTCCTGAAAGCATTGGCCAAGAAGACTGGTGGTCATGTACGTGGTCAGGTTGTTCTGGCAGCCATCACCACCCATTTGGGGTGGCGTGCTTTGATGCGTAAGCGCATCAGTGTTCAGACGATTCTAAATATGCCTTGGCATTTCCGTGTGTTTGGTGCGCTGGTGGGTGCTTCTGCCTCCGCTGATCGTCAAGCCTCTGGTAAATTCTGCGGCGTTGATGTCACTGAACTGATGGCCTCTTGGGGTTACGGCGAGACCGCCTTTATGGCGCTGTTTGGTCATCGTCCCAGCGAAGAAGAGCTGTATGGCTTCTCCGTTGTGCTTGGTCTGATCATTACCAACGGTCCGGGCACCATCTCCGCACAGGGTGCAAAAGGTGCGGTTGCTGCTGACGGTCCTGAAGTTCCAGGTCGTGTTCAGGTGAACAAAGGCTATCTTGGCTTTTTGACACACACCGGTTATGCGCATGGTGGTAACGGCTTTGAAGCCATTGCTTTCTTGCTTGAGCGTTTCCGTAGTGCGGATCTTCAAGATCCAGGTAGCCCTGATCATGGGCTTGATCTTACCGCCATGGCCATGGACTATGGCAGAGAGTACTTGGCCTATAAGACCAAAGCCAAAGCAGACGGCAACATCAACTACGCAAAGATTCCTTGCATCAATCACCCTGTTTTCAAGGGCAAAGATGTCAATTATGATCCACGCGAGACTTTTGTTCACGATCTGTTCAAAAGCCGTGGAGATTACAACATCTTCCAAGAGTTTTACCACGAGTTGGTCAATGCTCTGTGCAAGACGGGTGTTTCCCGCAATGTCTACTGCGTGAATGTTGACGCGGTGATCGCAGTAATCCTGCTTAAGATGCTGTGGAAACCCTATAAATCTGGTGACTTCTCTGAGCGGGATATGGAAAGCGCTGCTTTCACCACATTCCTGTTCGGTCGGATGATCGGCTCAGCTGCTGAGATTGATGATCACACCAACCGGGGCCGTAACATGGATACCCGGACAGCTGCTTCAAAATGCTACTATGTAGGATAAGTTTGTTATAGTTTAAAGAAATTGCCGGTCCTTTCTTGGGGGCCGGCTTTTTTTTTGGCGGAATGAACGGTACTATACGCTTGGAAACTCAATACAGTTTGGAGCGTGGTCTTTGCGTTATATCTACCTGAGCGTACTGTTGATTTATCGCATCGGTTTGGAGCAGAACTATCTGGTTGTGGCGCAATCAGGTTGGGCGGGTTTTCATTTCCATTCTGTTTCGGTGATTGATCAGCTCACTTCATATGGTGTATTGCTGACATTGGGATTTTTGGTCCCACTCTCCTGTCGGCGACCTTCCCAGTATATTGTCGTATTACTGTTTTCCCTTTCCTATGTGCCGATTACGGCGCTCTATCCATTGGCAGATGAGTCCACTTTGCCTGGGCTGTTAGCGATATCAATTGCATTTGCTATTTTGTTACGCATGGATGGCAGTTGGATTGGATTCATGCGCGGTGGTATGCCACTTACCCGGCCTTCGCTGATATTTCTGTTGATCAGTTTGGTCATTGTGATGACGCTGGCCATGATTGGGCACTTTGGGTTGCATTTAAACTTCCCGGATCTTGCGGATGTATATGGTCTTCGTGAAATGCACACCATGCAGAGTACGCGTGGTTGGGGATACTTGGTCGCTTGGTTGGCCAAGGTGGTTAATCCCATGTTATTGGTTTTGGCATTGTATCGTAAGCAGTGGTGGCTGGTTGCAGTGACCATTGCGGTACAGATTCTGATATTTAATACCACGGGATTGAAAACTATTTTTTTTGGATTGATCTTGGTGGGCGGCTTGTATGGTCTGGTTTCATGGTTCAAAGAGCGTTTTGCACTCAGTATCGTGCTGACGTGTACGTTGGGAATAGCGGGAATAAGTGCCTATTTCCAAATGCTACCTGATACTGGAAAACTGTTATATTCTCTTTTAGTACGGCGGATTTTTCTTGTTCCGGGATCGCTGTACTATAAATATCTTGAATATTTTTCTGAGCATGGTCTGATCTATTTTTCGGACCGGTTACCATTCAGCTTGTTTCTGTCCTATCCCTTTTCAAACACACCGCCAAAACTGATCGGAGCACACTATTATGGCAGTAGTGAGGTGAGTGCCAATGCCAATATCTTTGCCGATGGTTTTGCCAATGCGGGCTATTCTGGATTTATTATTGTCTGTGTGATGTTGTACGGGCTGTTTTTTTTCTTGGATAATCTCAGCCACAAAAAAGATTTGCGAATTGTTGTACCGCTGTTGGCAATTCCTTCCTATGCCATGATCAATACCTCTCTGCCCACCATTTTGGTTACGCATGGATTGGTGTTGGGTGTGGTTCTGATCGCTTTGTTGCCGTCAAAATTGTGTAGTGAACGCATCACTCGTATTGAGTAAATTTGAAAAGAATTTCTCTATTGGTTGGTAAACACGTACTAAATAGCTATCATCAATGATGCGAATCTCCTGTACTCCATGTGACAGAGCAATTCAGATGTTGCGGGACACTTTTTCTGTTTATATATGAGCGGATATCATGCCTGGTTTTACGCCGTCCAAATTTATTCTTTATTTAACGGATCAATCAGTTCTGGTCTATCCATGGCGCGGGAATCGCTTTGGTGATCCACTCGTTTTTTCAGATGATGCAGCAGGTCTGGAGCGCTTTTCCGGCGAAATTGACGCATTAAAACCGCAAGGTAAGCCTTTTTTTGTCTTGGTTGATGTGACAGAAGAGAGTTTTACTCAGGAGAACCTGCCACTGCTTTCCGGTCGAAACCGACAGGGCATGCTTGATCGGCGCTTACAGCGCACTTTTCGTCATACGCCTTTTCGTCGGGTAGGCAGTCAAGCCAGAGTGCGTGGTCGGGAAAGTCATGAGAAGGTACTTTTTTCCGCACTGGACCAGCCCAAAGAACTGACACAATGGCTGGATCGGCTCCAGGGTATCAATGCAACTGTGGCTGGTATTTGGACCATGCCGTTGATTGCTGAATTATCCTTGAAACTGTTGGGTGTAACGGGTAAGCGGACGTTACTGGTGACACCGGGCAGTGGAGGTGTACGGCTCAGTCTATTCCAGGACAGTAATCTTCAGGTCAGTCGTCTGGCATCACTGCCAGAAGGAGATGCCGATGTTATTGCGGCGGCGCTGATCAAGGAAATTGACAAATCCCGGCTCTATCTGGGCAACTTGCGTCTGGTTCGGCGTGAAGAGCCGTTGGATGTTGCCGTTGTGGCCTGTTCAGAGATTCGGAAATCAATTGCTGATCGTGTGCATGATAGCCAGATCGGTGCCTCGCATCTCACATTGCTGGAAGGCGAAAAAATTGCTGGAAAAGTAGGGCTTGACGGGCTTTCGGGCGCACATTATCTGGATACACTATTTGGGCAGATTCTGCTTAAAAAACCACCGCAGAGCCACTACCCTTGGCAAGAAGTTGAAGTTGTTGGATTGAAACAGCGGCTGCAAAACCTGTTCAGTAGAGACAAGAAGCCTGCACTCCTACCCATAGATTCCGAAACAGATAAATCGTCTATGGCTTCGCAAGTAAGTGGAGATCGGCCACCGATTCGGGTTGGTGATTTTCTGCTTGATAAAGGCATGATCACCCAAGATCAGTTGGAAATCGCCTTGGCGGAGCAGAAACGCACCGGTAATCCATTGGGCGAGTTGCTGGTTCATTTGGGCTTTGTCCCGGAATCAGTCATGCGGGATTTGCTGGGTGAGGTGCTCAGTCAAGACAGTATTGATCTAAAAAACGTCACTGTTGATCCAGAGGCTATCAGCCGACTTCCGCGAGAATTTGCCAATCGCTATTTGGTATTTCCTACTCGGTGGGATCCACAGAATAATACGCTGACCGTGGCTATGGCCAATACGTTGGACATGGCGGTATTGGATAAACTACAGGCTCGCGTCGGTGCGGACATCACCATTCATACCTTGCTGGCCAGTGAGAGTGAAGTCACTCGTGCGATTGATCAAAGCTATGGCTTTGAGTTGTCATTGGATGGCATCCTGCGAGAAATTGAGACGGGAGAAGTTGATCAAGTCAGTTTGCCCACGGCGGGATCAGGTGAATTCAGTCATCCCATGGTTCGATTGGTGAATGCATTGCTGGCGGATGCGGTAAAGCGGAGTGCATCGGATATTCATATCAGTCCGTTGGATGGTTTTATCCGAATTCGTTACCGTATTGATGGCGTGCTCCGTCAGGTCCGCAGTCTGCACAGCCGATTTTTTGCTGGGTTGGTTGTGCGTGTAAAAGTGATGGCTGGGATGAATATTGCGGAATCACGTGCGCCTCAAGATGGTCGCCTCTCGTTGACTACGGGCGGTCAAATCGTAGATTTCCGCGTTTCAGTACAGCCCACGACATTTGGTGAAAATCTGGTTTTACGCGTTTTGGATCGTTCCAAAGGTGTATTGACGCTGGATTATCTGGGACTCAGCGATCCCATGCGCCGATCCCTCTCCAGAATGATGGCGCGTCCTGAAGGGATCATCCTGGTGACCGGTCCAACCGGCAGTGGTAAGACAACAACACTGTACGCCATGATGAGTTCTCTGGATGCGGAAGCCATCAATATCATGACCCTGGAAGACCCGGTTGAGTATCCGTTACGCTCCATCCTACAGTCAGAGGTCAATGAGGCGGTCAATCTGACTTTTGCTACCGGTGTTCGGGCCATGTTGCGGCAAGATCCCGATATCATCCTGGTTGGTGAAATTCGTGATGAAGAAACATCGGAAATGGCACTTCGAGCCGCCATGACCGGTCATCAAGTCTATTCAACCCTGCATGCCAATTCAGCGCTGGGTGCTTTTGCGCGGTTGTTGGATGTCGGTGCGCGACCGGATATGCTGGCGGGTAATGTTATCGGTATTGTGGCGCAGCGTTTGGTGCGTCGTCTCTGTCCCAAGTGTAAACAACCTTATGAACCCAACGAACGGGAACGGGCGATCCTAGGCATAAAAGAGGGTGAACCCACAGCCATTTATAAACGCACAGGATGTCCGGCTTGTGATGATATTGGCTATAAAGGGCGTTTGGCGGTGATGGAGGCGGTGATCGTTGATGATGATTTTGATGATCTTATTTCCAAAGGCGCGGTAAAAGGGGAGTTTCGACGTTTAGCCAAAAAGAAGGGCGTAACAACGCTGCTGGATGATGGTTTGCGTTGGGTGAGTGATGGTGCTACCTCCCTTGAGGAGATTGGCCGGGTACTGGATCTTTCTGCACATTTGGAGTAGGAGCCAACTATGCCGAGCTACCTCTACAAAGCAGCCGGAGTCTCCGGGCGTATTTCTCAAGGCAGTATGGATGCCGCTAATGTGGATGATCTGGAACTGCGTCTTGAGCGCCTTGGACTGATCTTGATTCAATGTCGGGATGCCAGCAAGACACCAACCTCTCGACTGCCCTGGAAAAAAAACAGTCCAGTAAATCGTTCCGAGCTGATTTTATTCTGTTTTCATATGGAACAGCTCAGCCGGGCGGGTGTGTCACTGCTGTCCGGTTTGGAAGCGTTGGCCAAGAATATGGATAATCCACGCTTTCGGGAAATTCTTACCAGCATTGGTGAGGATATGCAGGGTGGTAAGCAGCTTTCCCAAGCCATGCAAGCGCATAGTTCGGTGTTTGATCCTGTTTTTATTAATCTCATTCAGATGGGTGAGCGGACAGGTAAATTGCCCGATGTACTCAAAGAGTTGGGTGAGACGCTGCGTTGGGAAGATGAGTTGGCGGCGCAAACAAAAAAAGCAGTGCTTTATCCGATATTTCTCGGTGTTGTGGTGTTTACACTGGTCTTTTTCCTCATGATCTATTTGGTGCCGCAGTTGACCCAATTGATCGAATCCATGGGGCAGACGCTGCCTGGATATACCATTGCATTGATTTGGCTGTCTGATTTCATGGTTGAATGGTGGTGGTTGGTCATGTCGGTGCCAATTGGTCTGACGATTGTCGTTCAAAGTATGGTCCGCACCAATGAACGGGCGCGATTGATGCTGGATACCGTGACGCTTCGACTTTGGCTGGTGGGTCCGATTCTGGAAAAATTGATCTTGGCCCGTTTTACCAATGCATTTGGCTTGATGTATAAATCCGGCATTACGGTGTTGGAATGTCTAGAAGTTGGGGAGCGTTTGGCGGGTAATCGCAAGATTGGCAATGCAATCAAACAAGCACGGGAACAGGTTTCTCAGGGTGGGGCGATCACCGATAGCTTTCGCAATAGCGCCTTGTTGCCGCCTCTGGTGTTGAGCATGCTGGAAGCGGGTGAAAAATCCGGTAATTTAGGATTGGCATTACACAATGTCAGCCAGTATTTCAACCGAAATGTGCGTGAGACCATTGAAAAATTACAGACCATTCTTGAACCGGTTTTAACCCTGATTATCGCCGTGATTCTCGTCTGGGTGATTGTGTCGGTATTTGGCCCAATCTACGACACCATCAGTAATTTGCAGTACTGATGATGCAGAATCATCACCATAGTCAATCTGGTGTCGTTCTGATCACCGTGACAGCGGTATTAGTGATGGTGGGTGCGGGTATGATGCTGGAACGGTTCAGCCAATCACCACTTCATGTATACCAGAAGGTCAAACAAGCCCATAAGCTGATGGAGGCCAGGCAGTCATTGATCGCCTTCTCAATACTCAGTTGTTTGGATGGCGTACAACAGCGTGGCGGATTGCCTTGCCCAGACCAAAATGGTGATGGTTTGCCGGATGGTCACAAGGGTGTCTGTCTCGGGGCTGATTCTACTGAAGCTGTCGATGGTGCGCTGCCTTGGCGCACGCTTCAACTCAATGGACGGCACATGCAACCGTTGCACTATACGCTTCATGCCGAAGGAACATCTCAGTCAGTAGCAACCATAACATGGCCTGGAGATCCATCCGGGGCAGGGGAGCGGTTCTCCTATCGAAAAAGCAGCACCATTACGCTCAATCACTTGATTGCAGCAGGGAAAACGGTCAATCAAAGCAAGACCGGCCAGCAGAATGGCTCGGGCTGTCAGTTTGTTGCTGGTGTGGAGAACGGACTATGAAAAACCAGGGGTTCACCTTAATAGAAGTCGCTGTGGTGATGATTATCCTGGGCCTGCTCATGGGCGGGATTATCGTGCCGATGTCAGAGCAGATGCGTATCCAACGCATGAAGCAGACACGTACCACTATGGAACAGAGTTTGGAAGCGATCACAGGACATGCATTGGTGCATGGCATGTTGCCTTGCCCCGATTGCGTGGACAATCAGGACGGTTGTAAATCATTGAGTAAAAAGCATCATAATGATGGCCGTCAGGATAGGAATAGCCAGGGTCAGTGCCTCACTACCGTGGGTGTCGTACCCTGGGTAGACCTGGGTGTGGGCGCGGTGGATTCCTGGGGAAATCGCATTCACTACCGCGTCAGTAAGCGATTTGCCGATGCAAGCAAGCCGGGATTTGGTCGTCACGATACCGGTGATATTACTGTGCGCGATGAAGGAGAATACGGTCTGCTTGCGGATCAGGTGCCATTGGTTTTGGTCTCTTATGGAGATAATGGTTATGGTGCCGTCAGTCGTGCCAATACCACAATGGCAATTGGTGATGATATCAGTGCTGAAGAGCGTCTGAACCTGGATCACGATACCATCTACGCACATGGTGGCGATGATTTGGTACTCTGGATGGCAGGACCATTGTTGAAATATCGCATGATACAAGCGGGTTGGCCGCTGCATGGCGCGTTATGATCTTATGAATCCATGGCGTAGAATAGCGGCTGTACTCAGTTGGCAGTTGACCGGATTTCGCCGAAGTGGCTTGCCGACTGTGGTTATCGTGTTATTGCTGATTTGTGCGGGTATTGCTGCATTTTCTGATGCTGTTGCATTGATCGAATCAGAATCAACACGGGCAGGGTTCTATAGTAGCGCAATAAAATTATCATTGGGATTGCTCATCAGTACTGTGATGATTCAGGCAACCGCTGTGCTGTTTCGAGATCGAGTTGCCGAAATGATGCTGGCCTCTTCATTAAATCGGTTGGAGATGGTGGTCGGACTGTTTTTGAGTGGTATGGCGCTGTCACTGCTTTTAGCTGTCGTAGCGGGTTTGGTCGGTTATGCCGTGGTGGGCAACAGTGCTGCCATGGGCTGGAGTATCAGTTTAAGCCTGTTTTTGATGGTGCTTTCTGCTGTGGGCGTGCTGTTTGCGCTGGCATTGAAGCGTATGCTGCCTGCATTAATGGCCACAGTTGCTGTGTGGGTGTTATGTATCAGTATGCCGACACTTTATAGTCTTATCTCACCTGATACCCCTGTTTTTGATCTCTTCATGCATGGCTTGACCTGGATATTGCCAACATTGGCTCAATTTGCTCCTTCAGGTTGGTTGTTGGAATCAAATTTAGTGCTGGACACTCTGATTGACCAAGGATTGGAAACGGCAATTTTCATCTTGCTTCTGATATCAGCAGGATGGGTAGACCTCAAAAGCAGGCCACTTTAACTGCCATGTTGGTCCGCCAATCCAATAGAGTGACAGTGAGCTGGATTTTTTTTGGGTTAGCTCTCGGGATGCAACTCCTATTGGGGAGCTATCGTGAAATAAGGGAGCAAAAAAGAGCGCCCATATCTTACCCGCCAGTACAGTGGATTCTGGAGCATGCATCATTGGGTGAACAACAAACCGTTGCACGGTTGCTGGCTATTTGGATTCAGAGTTTGCCAGAGTTGACCAACCAGGAAATGCCCGCCTTATTGGCATGGTTGGAAGGGATTGCTGAACTCAACCCGGATTCCAGCTATCCACTTTTTTTAGCTGGGCGCGTGTTGGGATTTGGCAATACCACCCAGCAAAAGCAATTGTATGGGTTCGTAGAACGACGTTTTCGACAAAATCCGGAAAAATTCTGGTCAGAGTTGGCGTATGTAGCTGTTAATGCCCGCCATGGGCTCAATGATATGGTTCTGGCGCAGAAATATGCACATGCATTGGTGCGTAATACACCTCCGAATGTATTGCCTCCCTGGGCACGACAGCTAGAGGCGCTACTGCTAACTGATATGGGCCATTTACAACAGGCTCAAATGTTGGTTGGCGCAATGATTAATGATGGACTGGTAACTGATCCCGCAGAGATAAAATATCTCAATGAGTGGTTAATTTGGCTCCAGGAGAACGATAACAATAACCAATGAACCTGGAAATGATAGAGGAAACATGTTAAGAAACATCATGGTGACGTCAACGTAATTCCTGGCTGCAAGCGGGATGTCATGGCGGTTACATGGGGGAAGTACAGATAACTGCAAAGGGTCTGGCTTGGATAAGTCAACGCCCTGAATTAATTGACTAATAACAGCTCTTAATAGTGACGCATAGTTGCTAAACAAGAGTGCCGCTCTATTGGAGGCTAACATGCGAATCAATAAACGCGCACAAGCCGGTTTCACGTTGGTGGAAATTGCCATTGTTCTGATTATCATCGGCCTACTGGTTGGTGGTGTTCTTAAGGGCCAGGCCCTGATTGATACCGCGCGTCTGAAGCGGGTTGGGACAGATTTTAGTGGTATTGCAACAGCTATCAATAGCTATCGTGACCGTTATATGGCTCTGCCAGGTGACGACAGCCGGGCCAGTCGTTGGAGTGCCGTTGGTAAAGAGAAGAAAGGCGATAACAACGGCGAAATTGATGACAACTGGAAAACCGGTGCCGGTGAGTCGCAGTTCGCGTGGTTGCATATGCGTAACGCCAAGTTGATCAATGGTGGTGAGAGTGATGAATCGCGTCCAAACAACTCTCTGGCTGGCGTGATGGGGATGGAAACCAAGCGGTTTCAAAGTGGTGTAGAGATCTGTATGTCCAATATCCGCGATGATCTGGCCGCTGAGTTTGACGCACTGTTTGATGACGGTGATCCCACAACAGGTGATATCCGTGCAAATGATGATGCAACTCAGGAAGCCGGAGATGTGAAGGCTTATGCTGATGAAGATGAGACAAACATATGCCGCAGCTTGGATGCGTTCTAAAATAGGGTTGCGCGGTTGAATGATTGTTGAGCCCTTCGTTTCGGCTAAAACGGGGATCCAGTTTGCTTCTCTGTGTGCCCCTGGATTCCCGAAATCGTGGTAATGAGGGTATATGATTGGATGCCTTTTTAACCGGCTACTGCGTGCCTACTAGTCAATATCAAGTAATGAGTAGGCCTGTTACTAAGTAACATTGATACGAGACGTTGGCTGGATTGTATGGAAGGCAGTATTAGATGAAAGCAGTGTTAAGCCCATGGTAAATGCGCCATGGGCTTTATTTATGTTAAATAAACTATGTTTGAATATTCTAATAAAATAATTTTGTTAGTCAGAAATGGAGAAAAGGAAAAAAATAGTATTAATTAGTAGAGAAAGTTACAGAAAATGGACTGAAAAAGAGGCTGAATCCATTGACTGAGATAAAAGGGGAATGTATGCTTCGAGTCCGTAGCAGAGTAAGGCAGTGTGTGAGCCGGATGTGTGCTGGTCACGGAGCCATAGTTATCACGTTCAACGCAGCTTGAGTTGGTGGAAGCGATGCTGGAAAGCTACTTTCCAATCCTGATATTTATCTTTATCGCGCTGGGTATGGCCATCTTTATGTTGGTTGGCTCAATGATCGTTGGCGCTAAGAATCCGTATCCGGAAAAGAACGCACAATATGAGTGCGGCTTTGCTCCGTTAAGTCGGGTTCAGATGAAGTTTGATGTACGGTTTTACCTGATCGCTATTCTGTTTATCATATTTGATATAGAAGCAGCATTTATGTTTCCTTGGGCCGTTGCTTTCAAGGAAATCGGCTTTATCGGATTTCTTGAGATGATGCTGTTCCTGCTTGTTCTTCTTGTAGGATACGCCTACGCCTGGAAGAAAGGGGCGCTAGAATGGGAATGATCGAAGAAGTCGGCAATGAGATGAGTGATCGTGGTTTTCTCCTGACGAGTGTTGATAAGCTCGTTAACTGGGCAAGAACCTCGTCAATGTGGCCGATGACTTTTGGTCTGGCTTGCTGTGCAGTTGAAATGATGCAAGCAGGCGCAAGTCGCTATGATCTGGATCGGTTTGGGATTGTTTTCCGTGCCAGTCCGCGTCAGTCTGACGTGATGGTGGTTGCTGGAACACTTACCAATAAAATGGCTCCCGCACTGCGGACGCTATATGATCAGATGGCAGAACCAAGATGGGTGATCTCCATGGGCGCATGCGCCAATGGCGGTGGGTATTATCACTACTCCTATCCTGTGGTTCGCGGTTGCGATCGGGTTGTGCCTGTGGATATCTATATCCCGGGTTGTCCTCCGACAGCGGAAGCATTGCTGTATGGCATTCTGCAATTGCAGAAAAAGATTCACCGGACCAATACCCTTTATGAAGGGTGGGGTGAAAGCAAATGACCCAGGCTAAACTGGAAAAACTGGAAGCAGTGGTCAGTGCCAAGTTTTCCGGCCATAAGGTTGAGCGGCTGGGTGATGCACTCATTCTACATCTGGTTCCCGAAGAAGTTGTTGAAAGCTTGATGTTGCTTCGGAATGATCCAGATCTGGATTTTAAACTGATGATTGACTTGACGGGTGTTCACTATCCAGAGCGGGAAAAGCCGCTTGAAGTAGTGTATCAATTGCTGTCAGTCTACAAGAACCACAGGCTTCGAATTAAAGTGGCTCTTGGTGAGGGTGAGATGATGCCCTCCATAACACGGGTCTGGAAGTGTGCGGATTGGTACGAACGGGAAGCCTATGAGATGTTTGGTATCCTGTTCCGTGGTCATGAAGATTTGCGCCGCTTGCTGACTGACTACGATTTTGTAGGCTATCCACTGAGAAAAGATTTTCCTCTCAATGGGATGACCGAAGTTAGATATGATGCAGAGGCTGGCCGTATTGTTCAGGAACCTACTGACTTGGCTCGCGAAGATCGCGAAACCTACGGACGTTGATGCAGACGCTTGGATGGAACGCTGATGGCTGAAAGCACGACATTCCAGAACTACACGGTCAACTTTGGACCGCAGCATCCTGCGGCTCATGGTGTGCTGCGCCTCCTGTTAGAACTGGACGGCGAAGTCGTTGAGCGGGCCGATCCCCATATCGGTTTTCTGCATCGGGGCACAGAAAAGCTTCTCGAGCATAAAACCTATATTCAAGGATTGCCATACTTTGATCGATTGGACTACATGTCCATGATCGCTCAAGAGCACCCCTGGGTGCTGGCTGTTGAAAAGTTGCTCGGTATAGAAGCACCTGAGCGGGCACAGTATATCCGTGTGATCTATGCGGAACTGACCCGGTTGCTGAATCATCTGCTGTTTTTGGCATCCCACGGATTGGATGTGGGTGCTATGACCATGTTTCTTTATGCTTTTCGTGAGCGTGAAGAGATCATGGATATATATGAAGCCGCTTCCGGTGCGCGTATGCACGCAGCCTATTTTAGGCCCGGTGGTGTGTCCCAGGATCTGCCTGATGGATTGGAAGATCGTATCAGAGCGTTTACTGATCATCTTCCAGCGAAAATTGATGAATACGAGACTCTACTGACAAATAACCGGATCTGGAAACAGCGGTTGGTCAATGTGGGTATCGTAAACAAGGAAGATGCATTCTCCATGGGCTTTGTCGGCCCGATGCTGAGAGGGTCTGGTGTTGCTTATGACCTTCGCAAAGCAGAACCCTATGATGCTTACGATAAAGTGGAATTTGATATTCCCGTAGGCGTGACGGGTGATTCCTACGACCGCTACCTGGTTCGTGTGGAGGAGATGCGTGAGTCTAATAAGATTATTCGTCAATGTCTGGACCAGATGAAACCCGGTCCGGTACGTCATGAAGACTTTAAAGTCTCCACCCCGTATCGTGGTGAAATGCAGGAAGGGATGGAGTCGTTAATCCACCACTTCAAGCTCTACACCGAAGGTTTAGTCACGCCTCCTGGTGAGGTGTATGTCGGTACGGAAAGTCCCAAAGGTGAGCTCGGTGTGTATATCGTATCCGATGGCACTAACAAGCCTTACCGCGCACGGATTCGTGCAGCAGGGTACAATCACCTGCAAGCATTAAAGTACATGGCTAAAGGTCATATGATTGCCGACGTGACAACGTTGGTCGGCAGTGTGGATATTGTGTTTGGTGAAATCGACCGATAAGTCAATTGGTACAACGCCAAATGGTCGAACGGACAAAAATTGGGGTGACAGTCGTTCCATGAGCGCTCTCCAGAAGAACTCCGAAACTCCGCGCTTCTCTAACGAGGCGATGCAGGAAGCGGAGCGGATATTCAAACGCTACCCTGAGGATAAGCGTCAGTCAGCACTGCTTCCGTTGCTCCATTTGGCACAACGGGACTTCGGCGGATGGCTCTCACCGCAGGCGCTGGATTATGTTGCGGAAGTGATTGGAATTCCGCCGATCCGGGTGTATGAGGTTGCAACCTTCTACACAATGTACAATCTGAAACCGGTTGGAAAATACCATGTTCAGGTCTGTACAAATATCTCCTGCTGGTTGTGTGGCTCTGATGGCATCATGGATGCCCTGACAGGCAAGTTGGATCTGAAAATCGGGGATAGCTCAGATGATGGGCGCTTTACCCTGACAGAAGTGGAATGTCTTGGTGCGTGCGCCAATGCACCCATGCTTCAGATCAACGATGATTATTATGAAGACCTGACTCCGGAGAAGGTAGCTGATCTGATCGATCGGTTGCCCTGACCTGAGAATCTGATAACTGGAGCGAGAGAGCCGGACATGAGCGGACAATCCGGAACCAAGGTCGTATACAAGAATATCCACCTGGAGAACAGCCATACTCTGGCTGTATCGAAAGCGAATGGTGGCTACCAGGCTATGGAAAAAGCCTTTGGTATGACACCCGCTCAGGTGATTGACCAGGTAAAAAAATCAGGCATACGCGGACGCGGTGGTGCTGGGTTTCCAGCAGGCTTGAAATGGTCCTTTATTCCTAAGGACGATCCTCGGCCAAAGTATCTGGTTTGCAATGCTGACGAAGGTGAACCCGGAACCTGTAAGGACCGTGAGATTCTTCGGGGTGATCCCCATCTCCTGATTGAAGGGATGATCATCACAGCCTACGCAATCAATGCTCAACGCGCATATATCTACATCCGGGGCGAGTTTGTTCGGGAAGCAGAAGTGCTGCAAGGGGCTATTGATGAAGCGTATGCCGCAGGCCTGCTTGGAGAGAATGTCGCAGGACGTGGAATGCATTTTGATCTTGCCGTTCATCGTGGCGCAGGTGCTTACGTATGCGGTGAAGAGACAGGGTTGATCGAATCATTGGAAGGGAAGAAGGGGCAGCCTAGGCTGAAACCACCATTTCCTGCTAATATCGGTCTTTATGATTGCCCAACTGTCGTTAACAATGTGGAAACACTGACATCCGTGCCCGATATCATTACTAAAGGTGGTGATTGGTATTCAGGGCTCGGCGTGGCAAACTCCACAGGAACCAAGCTTTTCTCAGTATCTGGACATGTCAATAAACCAGGTAACTATGAAGTAGAACTTGGGATTCCGCTGAAGACGTTGTTAAATGACTATGCAGGTGGTGTTCGCGGTGGATGGGAGAATCTGAAAGGGGTTATTCCCGGTGGATCTTCTACACCCATTTTGACCGCCTCCCAGTGTGAAACAGTCACCATGGATTACGATGCACTGGCAAAAGCAGGTAGTATGCTGGGTGCAGGTTCAGTGATTGTTGTAGATAAATCAGTTTGTATCGTTCGGGCCATTGCCCGACTGTCTCGGTTTTACCGTCATGAATCGTGTGGACAATGTACACCGTGTCGTGAAGGAACCGGGTGGCTGGCCCAAGTTATGGGCCGCCTAGAGGCCGGGAAAGGGACCATGAAGGATATCGATATGTTGCTCGATATCTCTGGTAACATCCAAGGTAAAACAATTTGTGCCCTCGGAGACGCCGCCGCAATGCCCATTGTTGGCGCTATCAAGGCCTTCCGAGAGGAGTTCGAATACCACGTGGAGCACGGGCGCTGCATGGTGGGATGAGGAGCGAACGGACGTCATGCCTACTCTGATCATCGACGGCAAGGAGATCAGCGTCAAGCCGGGCAGCACCATTATGGAAGCGGCTCAGATGCTGGGCGTTTTCATTCCCCATTTCTGCTACCATCCAAAATTGCCTATTGATGGCAACTGTCGGATGTGTTTAGTAGAAGTGGAGAAGATGCCTAAGCCGGTTGTGGCCTGCGCTATGCCTGTTAACGACGGTATGGTGGTACGCACCGAAAGCGATATGGTAAAGAAAGCCCGTCGTGGCGTGATGGAGTTTTTACTCATCAATCACCCACTGGACTGTCCGGTTTGTGACCAGGGCGGTGAATGTCGGCTTCAAGACTTTGCCATGAAGTATGGTCCAGATCGGGCTCGCTTTGGTGACGACAAGCGCGATGTAAACAACAAAGAGCTTGGTCCTCTCATTGAAACTGAGATGGATCGATGCATCCACTGCACACGCTGTATCCGCTTCTCCCGCGAAATCGCCGGAACAGAAGAGATGGGTGCAATGTGGCGCGGTGACCATATGGAAGTGGGCACCTTTGTTAAGAAGACGCTGACTTCAGAGCTGACCGGAAACCTGGCAGAGGTATGCCCCGTTGGCGCTTTGAACCATAAGCCGTTCCATTTTCAGGCGCGTGGTTGGGAGTTGAAGCACGCTTTTGGTGTGTGTAATCATTGCTCTGTTGGTTGCCAAGTACGCCGTGATCGCCTGGAGAATAAGGTTATCCGGGTTGAGGCGGCGCATTGCGATTCAATTAATGAAACCTGGTTGTGTGATAAAGGACGCTATGCAGTTGATGGTCTGACTGTGAAGCGCGTAAAACAGCCTCAGGTTCGCAAAGATAGTAGTCATGGCATAAGCAACGTAGGGTGGCAGGAAGCGCTTGATGCTGCCGCTGAACTTCTGAAGTCAGTTAAAGCAGAAGAAGTTGCAGGTATTGCCGCAGCAGATCGTCAAGGTGCAGAAGAGCTCTATGCATTCCAAGATTTTCTGCGTAATACGGTTGGCACAAGACATATTGATTTTCGTGTACGTCAACGGGATTACTCAGCCGATGAGAGTGTCCTGACACGTGCAGATCTCTTTATGAATACACCGCTGGAAAAACTTCAGGAAGCTGATGCTATTCTAGTAGTGGGTGCTGACAGCCGGTACGAAACACCCATTATGAACCTGAGAATCAGGAAGGCTGCGCGTAATGGTGCAAAGGTATTTTCACTCGGACCACGGGCATTGGATTCAAACGTGCCTGGTTTGGTAAATATCGTGCGTCGTCCTGGTCAGGAACCTGTTTTTCTGAAAGCGTTGTTGGCAGGTTTGACTGGTGCGACAGCCAGTACAGAAGTGAAAGAACTGACTGAGACATTGAAAGGTGCACAGCGACCGGTAGTCATTATCGGTGACCATGCAATCAATCATCCTCAGGCTGAGTTGATTCGTCGTCAGTGTGTTGCAGTCATGGATGCATGTGGTGCATTGACCAGTGAATGGAACGGATACAATAGAGTTCCTACCGTCAGTAATGCAGCCGCTGCTCAAGATATGGGTGTCATTCCACATCGTGGACCAGGCTATAAACTGGTGGATAATCCCGGCTACCATGCACAAAAAATTCTCAAGGCTGCCGCAGAAGGTGAAGTCAAAGTTCTGTTCATCCTTGGTAATGATCTTCTGACTGAAGCAGGTGATACCCAATTGGCCAAACAGGCCATTGATAAAGCCAAGGTCATTTGGCTGGGTGCCTTTGATTCAGAGACCGTTAAGCAGGCGGATGTGGTATTGCCAGGCATGACGGTTACTGAGAAAGATGCAACATTAACCAATGTTGAAGGTCGTGTTCAGCGCAGTAATGCCGCTGTTAAGGCAGAAGGAGAGGCCAAAGAAGATTGGCGCATTCTTCGAGCACTCAGTGATCGGTTTGCAACATCACTTTCATACAATACGATTGATGCATTGCGTACCAGTATGGCCGCTGTTGATCATCGTTATGATCTTGATAAACTCAGTCCGCAGGAAATGCCTGTTGCCTGTGATCATAGTCCAGTAACAACCGGATTGGATCTCAGCGGCGTTGGTAGTTCAGAGGGTGGGGCAGGGCTTTGCATGATCGTTGAAGTGCCTTTCTACTTCGGTGACCCCGTTGCACGTCGTTCTCCGACAATGGCAAAATTGGATGCGGGTAATCGTCTTCGGATAAATCCAAAAGACGCACAAGTACAAGGTATTGTCCAGGATCAGAAGGTACGTGTAATCCAGGGCGAAACTAAGATAGAAGTTATAGCAACGTTAGATGAACATGTGCCTGAAGGCACAATTATAAGCTATAGTGGATATGCTCCAGGTCCGAGTCAGGATCTGTGTCAATGGGATGGTGGCTTTCCCACGGTAAGTCTAGCTGGCCTGTAACCAGTAGATGGTTATCGTTTGGTAGACTTCAGCAAGACCCAGGGATCAGGAAAGAAGAATGGCTGAACTTCTGGAATTCATACACGGCTTTGGTGGCGATCTGTTTGGCGGATTATGGCCACTTGTATGGACCGTGGTAAAGATCGGCATACTGCTGGCACCGGTTATGTTTGGGGTCACCTACCTAACCTATGCAGAGCGGCGAGTGATCGGCGCAATGCAGATACGGGTTGGTCCTAACCGAATCGGTATCTTTGGTTTGCTTCAGCCTTTGGCTGATGCGGTTAAACTGTTTTTTAAAGAGACAGTGTTGCCGTCAAAAATCGATCGACCAGTGTTTTTAATCGCACCTGTACTGACCATGGCACCCGCCTTGGTCTGCTGGGCAGTGATTCCGTTTTCACCTGAATTGGTTCTGTCAGATATCAACGTAGGTGTGCTGTTCATTCTGGCTATCTCATCATTGGGTGCTTACGGCATTCTAATGTCAGGATGGGCATCGAACTCACGGTATGCATTTCTCGGCTCTATGCGTTCAGCGGCTCAGATGGTCTCTTATGAGGTCTCAATGGGCTTTACGCTGATCCCGGTGATCATGCTGGCTGGTAGTCTAAATCTGGGTGATATCGTAGAATCACAGAAAGACATGTGGAATATGATTCCACTGTTCCCGATGTTTATTATCTACTTTATCTCAGTTGTTGCGGAGACAAATCGCGCACCGTTCGATCTGCCTGAGGCAGAGGCGGAATTGGTAGCGGGATTCATTACCGAATATTCTGCCATGGCTTCTGGTATGTTCTTCATGGGAGAGTATGCCAACCTGATTCTGGTTTCCGCCATGGGTTCGATCATGTTCCTGGGTGGTTGGTTACCGCCGCTTGAGATTCTGGGCTTTATTCCAGGGCTGATTTGGTTGGCACTCAAGATTTGCTTCCTACTGTTTGTGTTTCTCTGGATTCGAGCAACATTTCCCCGTTACCGTTATGATCAACTCATGCGGCTTGGCTGGAAGGTCTTTCTTCCCTTCTCGTTGTTCTGGGTCTTTCTGACCGGTGCAGTGTTGCACCTCACGGGACTGGCATAGGAGCGTGGCCGTGGGTATGAATATTAAAGATTTGATTGGAAGTTTTGCTCTTAAGGAGCTGGTAACCGGCCTGAGCGTGACATTGAAATATATGTTTAAGCCGAATATCACAGTTCAATATCCTGAAGAGCGTATTCCCGTTTCTCCGCGGTTTCGTGGTGAGCATGTTCTTCGCAGGGATGATCAAGGTGAAGAGCGCTGTGTTGCGTGTAAGCTGTGTGAAGCTGCTTGTCCTGCACAAGCGATATATATTGAGATTGATACCAAGTCTACTGCTGAAAAGCGCTTGACTCGGGTTTATGATATTGACAATGGCAAATGCATCTATTGCGGTTACTGTCAGGAAGCATGTCCTGTCGATGCTATCGTCCTTGGTCCAAATGTTGAGTTTTGCTCCGAGACACGCGCCGGACTGCTGTATGATAAAGACAAGCTGCTTGCCAACGGTGAGCGGTGGAAAACTGAAATAGACGCCAATCTAAAAGCGGACGCAAAATACCGCTGACGTTACCGCAAAGGTAGAGAGTTCACGATATGGTGGAGCAATTAACATTCTACCTGTTTGCGCTGGTCGCCGTAGTGGCTGCACTTCGCGTTATTACGGCCCGAAACCCAGTGCATTCAGTGCTGTTTCTGGTTTTGACATTCTTCTCTATGTCGGGGATCTTCGTCCTGCTTGGAGCAGAATTTCTTGCCGCCATTTTGATCATGGTCTACATGGGCGCGGTAGCCATTCTGTTCTTGTTTGTAGTGATGATGCTTGATGTAGACTTTACTCAATTGCGCAAAGGGGCAATCAATCATCTCCCGCTTGGCATTGCGGTTGGTATTGTGATCCTGGTTGAGCTTGCTGCTGTGGCCATGAATCTTCATCTCAGTGGAGAGGTGAATCCGGCCCTGGTAGAGCAGGTACCTAATACCATGGCGATTGGTAAGATTCTTTATACCAAGTATCTCTTTCCTTTCGAGATCGCTTCTATCGTTCTCCTGGTCGCCCTGGTTGGTGCCGTTGTTTTGACTTTGCGTAAGCCGCGTCCTGGCTTGAAGCGTCAGGTGATCTCAGAACAGTTGGCGCGTACTCGGGAACAGTCGGTCGAGATGAAAAAGGTCGCCTCAGGAGAGGGAGCATAAGTGCCATGACAGTCAATCATTATCTGGTACTCAGCGCTATTTTGTTTACCATTGGTGTGTTTGGAATTTTTCTTAATCGGAAAAATGTCATCGTCATACTGATGAGCATTGAGTTGATGCTTCTCTCAGTCAATCTCAATTTTGTGGCTTTTTCCCACTTTCTTGGTAACTTGACTGGGCAGATTTTCACCTTTTTCGTTATCACTGTGGCCGCCGCTGAAGCAGCAATTGGTTTGGCCATTTTGGTTAGTTTCTTCCGCAATCGAAACACCATTGACGTGGAAGATATCGACACCCTTAAGGGCTAAGAGTGTTGTAGAAGTTTGGAATAAAGTGCCGGTCCAAAGTGAACGGGTACATTCAGTTTAGCGCATTTTGATGTGTTGAGCTGACAGAGTTTGAAAGGGTGGCGTTGTCTTCTCCATCCGTTTGCCAACAAGGCGGTATTGGTGCCTTTTGGTTAATCAAACACAACGGGGAACCTTTATTTGGCTTTAGGGAAATGAGCAAGAATCTTCTTATCATTCTTCTCCCGCTCATGGGATCGCTAATCGCTGGCCTGTTTGGCCGCAAGATTGGTAATCGGCTGAGCCAGTTGGTGACCATTACAGGTGTGTTGCTTTCCCTGTTGCTCTCCATTTTGGCTTTCATGGATATTGCTGTGGGCGATGCTCCAGCGATTCACGAACCGATCTTTAAATGGATCGTGTCGGGCGATTTCTATGTACAGTTTGGTATCCTACTGGATCGCCTGACCGCTACGATGTTGATCGTGGTGATGGGTGTGTCCAGCATGGTGCATATCTACTCAATTGGGTATATGCATGAAGATCCTGATCAACCGCGGTTCTTCAGCTATCTCTCCTTCTTCACCTTTGCCATGCTGATGCTGGTGACTGGCGATAACTTCCTTCAGCTTTTCTTTGGCTGGGAAGGTGTTGGTCTCGCCTCCTATCTGCTCATTGGTTTCTGGTTTAAAAAGCAGTCAGCGTGTAATGCAGCCATGAAGGCATTTCTGGTTAATCGCGTTGGTGATTTTGGCTTTGCCCTGGGCATCTTTGTCATCTACTTGATCTTTGGTACGCTTGATTATGCTGAAGTGTTTAAAGCGGCGCATGCCATTGGTAGTTATCCTGGCGTAGTTGACTTCCCCTTTGTTGGTGAAGTCAGCACAATGACCCTGATCTGTCTGCTACTCTTTATGGGAGCGATGGGTAAGTCAGCTCAGTTGGGTCTACATACTTGGCTGCCTGATGCCATGGAAGGCCCGACACCGGTTTCAGCTTTGATCCATGCCGCTACCATGGTTACCGCAGGTGTGTTCCTGGTCTGTCGTGCTTCACCGCTGTTTGAGTTGTCCGATACAGCTTTGGCTGTTGTGACCATCTTTGGTGCTGCGACAGCATTCTTTGCGGCAACTGTCGGAATGGTTCAAAACGATATCAAGCGGGTTATTGCTTACTCTACATGCTCGCAGCTTGGTTATATGTTCTTTGGTGCTGGTGTTTCAGCTTACGCGGCATCCATGTTCCATCTGATGACCCATGCTTTTTTCAAAGCGTTGTTGTTCCTTTGTGCAGGTGCGGTTATATACGCCATGCATCATGAACAGGATATGCGCAAGATGGGCGGATTGTTTAAGAAAATCCCCATTACATACGCTTTGATGATGATTGGTACTTTAGCGTTGACAGGCTTTCCGTTTCTTGCCGGATTCTTCTCTAAAGATGCCATATTAGAGTCTGCCTATGCCGCACATACCACAGTTGGTACGATCGCCTTTACACTGGGTATTCTGGCCGCTGCGATGACAACGTTTTACTCCTTCCGTCTGGTCTTTATGACCTTCCACGGAAAGCCAGAGAGTCAGAAAGCTTGGGATCATGCTCATGAGGCACCGTTCTCAATGCGCTTCCCTCTATTTGTGCTGGCTGTTGGTGCTGTGATTGCTGGTTATGTCGGCCTGCCTATGATTGGTGAAGGTTGGTTTAAAGAGGCCATTCCTCTTATGCCAGGGCATGATGCATTGGCGCATGCCCATCATGTTCCGTTATGGGTCAAAGTGCTTCCCTTTGGTATGTTCCTACTTGGTTTGGCGCTTGCCTGGTTGATGTATGTGAAATCAACTGGCATTCCCAAGCAGTTGGCGGCTCGGTTTAATGGCACGTATAACTTTCTGTTGAACGCTTGGTACTTTGACAAGCTGTATGAGCGTATGTTTATCAACCCGGCCAAAGTCATTGGTAAAGGGCTTTGGAAAACCGGTGATGAAACAATCATTGATGGTTATGGTGTGAATGGTGTAGCTGCTACAGCAAAGCGGATTGCCAAAAAGTTTGGTGCAATCCAGACAGGTTTTGTTTATCACTACGCCTTTGCCATGTTGATTGGTGTGCTGGTACTGGTCACCTTCTACAGCTGAGGGTGGTTTCCGAATTACCATGAGGTCCGTCTGACGGGGATCATGGTCCGAGGGTGAAGGATTGGTTACTTCATCCATGGAATCTAAGAGTCAGTTTTCAACTTCGGGTTGTCAGACTGGTTCTTAAAGAACGCAGCGGGATGCAACAGCTATGCTGAGTTTGGTTACATTTTTACCGTTAATCGGTGCGTTGGTTATCTTTCTGATCGGAAGGAACAGGGACAATGTGGCACGTTATGCTGCGTTGACCGTATCCTTGCTCACCTTGGTGGTCAGTTTACAGATCTATGCCGGTTTTGATACATCCATTGCTGGTTTCCAGATGGTTGAATCAAAAACTTGGTTACCTGCACTCGGTCTCTCTTACGCCATGGGTGTGGATGGCATCAGCCTTCCCTTTATCCTGCTAACTGCGTTGCTCACTCCGCTGTGTATTCTTTCTTCATGGAAGAGTATCAATAAACGGGTAATGGAATTTATGATGGCTTTCCTGGCTTTGGAAAGCTTTGTCATCGGTGTGTTCTGCGCACTGGATTTCATTCTGTTTTATATTCTCTGGGAAGCGATGCTGATTCCGATGTTTTTGATCATCGGTGTTTGGGGCGGGCCGCGTCGTGTCTACGCAGCATTGAAGTTCTTCCTGTACACATTGGCTGGTTCCGTTCTGATGCTGATCGCTGTACTGGCGATTGGTCTTAAAGCGGGTACATTTTCCATCCCAGAGTTGATGGATGCACAGTTTGGCTATCAGTTCCAGATTTGGGCATTTTTGGCTTTCTTTATCGCCTTTGCGGTAAAGGTGCCCATGTGGCCGGTTCATACCTGGTTGCCTGATGCCCATGTGGAAGCACCAACAGCGGGTTCTGTGATTCTTGCCGGCATCCTCCTTAAAATGGGTGCCTATGGATTTATCCGCTTCTCCATTCCTATTCTGCCGGATGCTGCACGCTTTTTTGCACCGATGGTGTTTACGCTTTCTGTCGTTGCAATTATCTATACCGCGTTGGTTGCTTTGATGCAGAAGGATTTGAAGAAGCTGATTGCCTATAGTTCAGTATCGCATATGGGCTTTGTGACCATTGGTTTGTTTGCCTTGAATCAACAAGGGTTGGAAGGCGGCATTCTCCAGATGGTCAACCATGGTATTGTTTCTGGTGCTCTGTTCCTGTTGGTGGGTGTGATTTACGATCGCATGCATACACGTGAGATTGCTAAGTTTGGCGGTATTGCTCTGCGTATGCCAATCTATGCGGTTATCTTCATGCTCTTTACCATGGCTTCAGTTGGTCTACCTGGCACCAATGGGTTTGTTGGTGAGTTTCTGATCTTGTTGGGTGCTTTCCTGGCTAATAAGTATGTTGCACTGTTTGCTGCCACGGGTGTTGTGATTGGTGCTGCCTACATGCTTTGGATGTTCAAGAAAGTGCTGTTTGGTGAGATCCACAATGAAGATGTTAAAGCCCTGAAAGAGATTACAGCGCGTGAGGTTGTGCTTTTTGTACCGCTCATCGTGTTGGTTTTCTGGATCGGTTTCTATCCTGCGCCTTTCCTTGAGATGATGAGTGCATCCGTAGGGAATTTAGTAGAGCAGTCGCAGGTTGTAAAAACTATCGGAACAGCTGCTGTTGCCGCTGTACATTAATTCGTCAGCGCAATGGTGTTGCCTAGAACCAAGTTGGTTGTCTGGGTATTGAATTGGGCTTCAATGGGAGCATAGGAAGTAATGAGTGCTCAAACGCTGGATATTAACCTTTCTCTGCTCGTGCCAGAGATTTTAATCTCTCTTCTGGCTATGGCTCTTTTGCTGTTGACTGCGTGGCGCAGCGATGCAGGTGGGCAGAAACTGGTTCGGATGATCAGTGCAATTGGCATTATTGTCGTTGCTGTGATCACGCTTGGCTCTTTTGGTACCATGACTGAGACCACCTTTGATGGCCTGTTCATCAATGATGCTTTCTCAGTTTATATGAAGCTGCTTCTGTTCATCTCCACTCTGTTTCCCTTGGTCATGTCCTGGGACTATTTGGTGAAGAATGGTATCGACAAGGGCGAGTATCAGGTGTTGAGCCTGTTTGCTCTGCTTGGCGGCATGATTATGGCATCGTCTGGTGACTTCATGACCCTTTATTTGGGCCTGGAGTTGATGTCACTTTCCATATATGTTCTGGCCGCTTTTCGCCGTGACGATGTACGTTCCAATGAAGCGGGTTTGAAATACTTCATACTCGGCTCGTTGGCTTCTGGGCTTCTGCTTTATGGTATTACGCTGGTCTATGGTAATGTCGGTTCAACTTCATTTTCTGAGATTCATGCTCACTTAGCCAGTGGTGCCCATCTTGGTGAATCTTTGAGTGTGGGTATCATTCTCATACTGTCTGGTTTTGCGTTTAAGATTGCTGCTGCACCGTTTCACATGTGGTCACCTGATGTGTATCAGGGTGCGCCTACCTCTGTGACTGCGTTTATGGGTGCTATGCCCAAGATTGCGGCTTTTGCAGGTATTTATCGAATTTTCCTGGATGCTTTCATTCCGTTGTTTCACGAATGGGGCATGGTGCTTAAGCTTCTTGCATTGCTCTCATTGGCGGTTGGTGCCTTTGCGGCGATTGCCCAGACCAATATCAAACGGATGCTGGCTTACTCATCCATTGGTCATGTGGGGTATGCGCTGATCGGTTTGGCTGCTGGGAATCAAGCGGGCTTTGAAGCGGTTATTACTTATCTGTCCATCTATATATTCATGAACATCGGTGTATTCTGCTTTGTTCTTATGCTGAATCAGGATGGTATTGGTGAGGAGATTGAGGACTATAAGGGGTTGTCCTCGCAGCGGCCAATTCTTGCTTTTGTTTTGGCGTTGTTTATGTTCTCAATGGCAGGTATTCCGCCGTTGGCCGGATTTATCGGTAAGTTGGTGATCTTCAAGGCCGCTGTTGAGGCTGATCTTATTGGTCTGGCTGCTGTTGGTATCTTGTTCTCTGCGGTGGGTGCGTTCTACTATCTGCGTATTGTTAAGTTCATGTACTTTGATACTACCGAATCTCAATTCGGCATGACGGTTAGTCCGATATCGAAGGCAGTGATTGCCATCACCAGCGCAGTAGTCATTGTGTTTGGCATTTTTCCTGGTGCGTTGTTGGAGTGGGTTGCGATCTCTGTCAAGCCGTTTATCTCTTGATATCGGGTTTGTGGTTACATCCATTGTGCTAATCAAGGTCGGCAGTCAGGGAAATCTGACTGCCGATTTTTTTTGAAGTTTTAGAAATGGTATCAGCCTGTCACTCTCTCAATGATTATCTACGCGCTCAGGCTGATTCGTCAGGTGGGGTGCTTCCTTTTGTTCGCTTCATGGCGCATGCGCTTTACCATCCGCAATGGGGGTATTATATCTCTGGGCGGCCAAAGCTTGGGCGCGGTGGTGATTTTGTAACGGCACCTGAGATGACAGCCATGTTCGGTGAGTTGATCGCTGTTCAGATTGTTGAGGTGTGGGAGATCATGGGGTGTCCAGATTCTTTCACTGTTGTTGAAATGGGTGGCGGATCGGGTAAGCTTGCGTGGGATGTTTTGGGTGTATTGCAACGTATTCAGCCTTTGTACGATGCGCTCTCTTTTGTACTGATTGAGACGAGTCCTGATTTTCAGAATCAGCAAAGAAATCGGCTCTCAGAAGATCCAAAGCGCCTTTCTGTTTGTGTTTGGGAAACCGATATTACAGCATGTGATTCCTTTGAAGGGGTGATCTATAGCAACGAGTTTTTGGATGCATTGCCGGTTCATTGGGTAGAGATGACCGAAAGCGGGTTGCAAGAGCGGGCTGTTGTTTGGCAAGATGAGCGGTGGGATTTTACGTGCATTCCTCCTGAGTTGCCTTTGTCTGCGGATTATTTTGACCATTTGAATTGTGCGTTGAGCGTAGGGTTTCAAACTGAGGTGGGATTGGCTGGTCAGCAGTGGATGGCCTTGGCTGCTAATCAACTCAATCGTGGTCTGATATTGAGTATTGACTACGGTTATTGTGCCAAGGATTATTATGCGCTGCCTCAGGGAACGCTGATGGGTCATCGTGGTCATCAAACTGTGAATAATCCATTGGAAACGCCGGGTGAGATGGATCTCACAGCTCATGTGGATTTTTCTGCAATTGCTCGTTCTGGTGTTCAACAGGGGTTGACCACCATTGGTTGGACCACTCAGGCATGGTTTCTCATGGGGCTGGGTTTATTGGAACGTATGGATGCTGTGATGCGATCTGCTACGATTCCTGAGTCAGATCGTGAACATGTGCGTCAAACGGTGATGCGTTTAACTATGCCGGATGGTATGGGTGAACGTTTCAAGGTATTAGCGCAGGGACGTGGTTTGCCAGAGGGAGCAGTATTAACGGGATTTCGTTTGAATGATCAGCAGAAGCGTCTTTAGTGTATAAGTGTTATAGGTGGATTTAGATAGTGTATCTCTAAGTTGGTCATTTGTGATCCAACGGTTAGGCAGGAAATGTGAGGGATATGATGGGCCTGATGGAAGGAAAGAAGGGGTTAATCCTTGGGGTTGCCAATGAACGTAGCATTGCATGGGGTATTGCTCAGGCGTGTCATCGTGAAGGGGCGGAGTTGGGATTTACATATCTCGGGGAGGCATTGGAGCGACGGGTCCGACCATTGGCAGAGCGGGTTGGCTCGACGTTGGTTATGCCGTGTAATCTCACTGAAGATGCTGAAATTGACGCACTGTTTAAGCAGATTGAAGAACAGTGGGGTCGGGTGGATTTTATTGTTCATTCAGTGGCATTTGCCAAGCGTAACGAGTTGACCGGGCAGTATTATAGCACCAGTCGTGAAGGTTTTCGGATCGCAATGGAGACATCGGTCTATTCTTTGACGGCGGTGTGTGGCCGTGCTGCTGCATTGATGCCAGAAGGTGGTTCGATTATTTCGCTGTCCTATCTCGGTGCGGAACGGGTGATGCCGCATTACAATGTGATGGGCGTTGCGAAAGCGGCTCTTGAGGCGAGTGTGCGTTATTTGGCGGCTGATTTTGGTCCCAGTGGGATTCGGGTCAATGCCATTTCTGCCGGACCGATCAAAACGCTGGCAGCTTCCGGTATTGGGGATTTCAAGAACATCCTTAACTGGAATCGTGATAATGCGCCCATGCGTCGTAATGTTACGACTGCCGAGGTTGGGGAGTCTGCACTATTTCTTCTTTCTGATATGGGAAGTGGTGTAACGGGTGAGGTGATGCATGTGGATTGCGGATATCATATCGTTGGCATGCGTGCGGTAGATGAGTAGAGCCACAGGCTCTTTTTTATAGATGAAACACATTAAACCTCTGGCATTGGTCAGAGGTTTTTTTCTATGTAATCTGTCAATCCAGGAGAGCAAACAGATGGGTGGCAATACCTTTGGGCGCATATTTCAGGTAACGACTTTTGGCGAGAGTCACGGACCAGCCCTGGGCGCTATTGTGGATGGCTGTCCGGCTGGCATGGCATTATCAGAGGCTGATATTCAGCCCGACCTTGATCGACGTAAGCCGGGCACCAGTCGGTTCACGACACAACGGCAAGAAGCGGATCAAGTGCGTATTCTCTCCGGTGTGTTCGAGGGGAAAACCACGGGCACTTCCATTGGTTTATTGATTGAAAATACCGACCAGCGTTCCCGAGACTATTCTGAGATTATGGATCTGTTTCGTCCGGGGCATGCGGATTACAGCTACTGGGCGAAATATGGTTTGAGAGATTATCGTGGTGGTGGGCGCTCATCAGCACGTGAAACGGCTATGCGTGTTGCGGCGGGTGCAATTGCCAGAAAGTTGATCAAACAGCAGGGAATGCGTGTGCGTGGCGCTCTGGTAGGTATTGGCACTGAAGAGATTGATCGTAATAATTGGGATTGGCAGCAGGTGGGGCAAAATCCGTTTTTCTGTCCAGATGCCAAAGCTGTTGAGCGATTGACTACGCTGATGGATGAGATTCGTGAGGCGGGTGATTCAGTTGGTGCGACATTGGAGATTGTGGTTGATGGTGTACCTGCCGGGTTAGGGGAGCCTGTATTTGATCGACTGGATGCCGATATTGCCAAAGCGATGATGTGTATTAATGCGGTCAAAGGGGTTGAGATCGGTGCGGGTATGTCTGCTGGACGTGGTCGCGGGTCTGAGATGGCTGATGAGATGCGTCCTGGTACGGATGGAAAACCTCAGTTTATGGCAAATAATTCAGGGGGTATTTTAGGTGGGATTTCTTCGGGGCAGCAGATTGTTGTCCGAATTGCAGTGAAACCGACTTCATCCATTCGTATCCCGAGAAAGACCATTGATACCAAAGGGAATCCAAAGGAAATCGTTACCCATGGTCGTCATGATCCATGTGTTGGTATCAGAGCGGTTCCTGTGGCAGAAGCCATGATGTCATTGGTGCTTGCTGATTTCCTATTAAGGTCCAATAGTGATCAATTAACTGTGAATCGTTGATAGAGCATAGTTTCGTAAAGATCATTTATCCTCAGTTTAGAGTCTGTTTAGAAATTTATTATGCTGTAGTTTTTCGAATTTCTAAACAGGTTCAAAGCATATAAAAGTAAATTTTCCTTCAGTCACAAATCAATGTGAAAAGTAGGCTAATATTTGTGTGCTTATTCAATCAAACAATTCTAAATTGTTTGATAATAAAAGAAAAATCAATCTAATCAAGAATTGTGATTGTTTCATGACATGTTGTTATCAAGAATCGAATTCATCAAAAAAACAACCAAAAATCGATTTATTTAGAAGGGAAGAGGGAAAGATTATGAAAAAAACGTCTTGACATAGCAGGTCAGTAGATAATAAAACAACATCATTATATCTTTTTTTTTTTGATGTCTACTGGAGAGGGAAAATGTCCTCGGATCTTGTTAAGCAAGCCGCAATGATTGTTGAGTCATACGTTTCAAATAATGAAGTTCCACCTCAGGAAGTGACGGGTTTACTGTCCAATATTTATGGCACATTGGTAAATCTATCCGATCAAACAGTGAGCATTTCTGAAGAATCTACTGAGACAGCTGTTGAAGCCGCAGATAAGACCGAAAAAAGCTCTGGATCTTCGGTTGCATCTAAAAGTGTTGCAGCTGTGAAACCAAAACCGTTTGTGCCTGTGGATGAGGCGGTCTCACACTCTTCTGTGATCTGTCTTTTATGTGGTAAGGCATGCAGCGCTCTAAAGGGTCATCTCACACGTTCACATTCCATGAGCGTGGATATTTACAGAGATACCTTTGATCTTCCAAAGAATTTCCCAATGGTTTCTCCTGAGTATTCAGCCAAGCGCCGGAAGTTGGCTATTGATGCAGGGCTTGGTGATAAATTGCGTGAGGCACGTGAAAAGAAGAAAAATACCGATTCTTGAGGGTGTTTTGACGGATAAATAACACAATAAAGAAGGGGCTGTTTTAGCAGCTCCTTTTTTTATTGTGTATCAAAGGATCATTTGTCACTATCAGCTGTTTTATTAGTGCGCAGCTCATTCCATTCTTTAATGGAATGACTGAGTTTCTCGTCAAACCAAGCTTGATTATCTGTGGACAAATAGCGCTTCTCATGTACAACATCCAAGGCCAGTTGGCGCCAAAATTTGTGACGTTGTTTCGCATGAGTCAAGGTGTTTTTAACTTCTCCTCTCATCATGCCAAATAGGTTAACCAACGCAGGCCACCCGGGTTCCAAGCAGTGTGTCAACCGTTCTTTGAGGAGTCGTGAAAGAGCTGGGCTATGACCGCCTGTTGCCACGGCCAGTGTGATAGGATGTTGTCGTACCACTGCGGGCACCAAAAACCCACTCACCGTTGGATCATCGGCAGAGTTGCACAGAATGCCCAATGCTTCACACTGGTTTGCGATCTGTTTATTGAGTGTTGCTTCACTGGTGGCGGAAAATACCAGGGTGGGGCGTGGCTCTTTTGACAGCATTTTGGCTTCGAAAGGGTGTTGTTCGATGTTCAAAACGCCTTCTTTTGCTTTATCAAGAATCCATGAGTCGAAGGTCGGTGCGATGATGATAAGTTGTGGTTGACAGGGAAGAAGGCCGCGAATTTTGCGTTTAGCGACATCGCCACCGCCAAAAACCAACACCAACCGGTTCTTCAAACTCAATTCTGCCATATAATGGTTCATTTTACTGCGTCTCTCCGAGTTTTCAAACAGACTCTCAAAACGATGGATCGTTCATGTCCGATAAGAAGATCATTATCCGTGGTGCCAGAGAACACAACCTCAAGAGTATCAATGTCGATATTCCACGTGATGCGTTAACCGTTATTACCGGTGTTTCCGGTTCTGGTAAATCATCTTTGGCGTTTGACACACTCTCTGCGGAGGGGCAGAGGCGCTATGTAGAGTCGTTATCAGCCTATGCGCGGCAATTTCTGAGTCTTCAGAATAAACCGGATGTGGACTCCATAGAGGGTTTGTCGCCGTCCATCTCCATTGAGCAGAAGACCACAGGTCGCAATCCGAGATCAACGGTTGGTACGGTGACGGAGATTTATGATTATCTGCGTTTGCTCTATGCGCGTGCGGGTCGTCCCTATTGTCATGGCTGTGGACTGCCGATTGAAAGTCAGACAATCAGTCAGATGGTGGATGCGATTATGGCGTTACCGGAGCGTTCACGGTTACAGCTGTTGGCACCGGTGATCAGTGGGCGTAAAGGCACATATCTTAAAGAACTGGCCACTCTGGCCAAAAAGGGCTTTACGCGGGTGATGGTGGATGGAGAAATCTATGAAATTGATGAAGTGCCACCGCTGAAACGCCATATTAAACATTCCATTGATGTGTTGGTGGATCGACTTATCGTCAAACCGGGTATTGAAGTGCGCTTGGCAGACTCTTTGGAAACCGCGATTGAGTTGTCTGATGGAGTGGCGCGGATTGAGATTCTTGCTGATCCTAAAGAGGAAAAACTGTTCTCAACCCGGCATGCCTGTATTCATTGTAATATCTCCTATCCTGAGATTGAGCCACGTCTTTTCTCATTTAACAATCCCTTTGGAGCCTGTCCTGAGTGTGATGGTTTGGGCACCAAACAGTTTTTTGATCCTGAATTGATTGTGCCTAATCCGGATCTATCCATTCGTGGCGGCGTAATTGCGCCGTGGTCAAAGTCTACTGCGCGTTTGGCGCGGGAGTCGTTGTATACCTTGTCCGAGCACTATGGCATTCAAATTAGTGTGCCTTGGCGTGAATTGCCGGAAGGCTTTCGTCAAATTGTGTTGTATGGTTCTGGTAAAGAAAAAATTCGCTTCCAATATCGTGGTCCGCGCGGCTCATTTAAGACATTTCGCACCTGGGAAGGCGTGATCAATAATCTGGAACGGCGCTATTTGGAAACTGAATCAGAGGATATACGTGAAGAGCTAGGGCGTTTTCGCAATGCTACGCCTTGTCCGGCTTGTGAGAGTAAGCGACTGCGTAAAGAGGCGCTGCATGTACGGATTGGTGAACACAATATCTCTGATTTAACGGCGCTCTCATTGGCTAAAACACGTGATTATCTGGATCAGGTGGAGATGTCTGCCAAAGAGAAAGCCATTGCCGAGCGGATCTTAAAAGAGGTGCACGACAGGCTGGATTTTCTCATTGCCGTGGGTGTGGACTATCTGACCCTTGATAGAACCGCTGGCACATTGTCTGGCGGCGAGAGCCAACGGATTCGCCTTGCCAATCAAATTGGTTCCGGTTTGGTGGGTGTTCTGTACATTCTGGATGAACCAAGTATTGGCCTGCATCAACGGGATAATCAACGCCTGTTGGATACGCTGATTCGGTTGCGTAATTTGGGCAATACCGTGGTGATTGTCGAACATGATGAAGATGCCATGCGTACAGCGGATTACATCATTGATATGGGGCCAGGGCCGGGTATTCATGGTGGTGAGGTTGTTTCAGCGGGTACGCCTGAAGAGATTCTGGCTGATCCTGGTTCTATGACCGGGCAGTATTTGTCTGGCAAAAAAAGCATTCCACAGCCAAAAAATCGACGTAAACCAGATGAACTGCGCCAACTCACATTGAATAATGTGACGACAAATAATCTCAAGGGCGTTGATGTTTCGATTCCATTGGGACTGTTGAGCTGTATTACTGGCGTTTCTGGTTCGGGAAAATCCAGTTTGATTCTGGATACGATTTATCCCGCTTTGGCACAGCGGTTACACAAGGCGCAACAGCCTGCCGGTCAGTTTGATGCGATTGATGGTGTGCATCATCTTGATAAGGTGATTCATATTGATCAATCGCCCATTGGGCGGACACCGCGTTCAAATCCGGCCACCTATACTGGCGTGTTTACGCCGATTCGGGAGTTGTTTGCCGAGACTACCGAGGCTAAGGCACGGGGTTATAAGTCAGGCCGGTTCAGCTTCAATGTCAAAGGCGGGCGCTGTGAGGCGTGTAAGGGTGATGGTGTTTTGAAAATTGAGATGCACTTTCTGCCCGATGTGTTTGTACCGTGTGATGTATGCCAGGGCAAACGCTATAACCGCGAAACCGTAGAAATTCATTACAAGGGTATGACTATTGCCGATGTGTTGAATCTTACAGTTGAAAAGGCGTTGGAGCTGTTCAACGCCATTCCACCCATCAGAGGACGACTGTCAACACTGATGGATGTCGGTTTGGGCTATTTGAAATTGGGACAGGCATCCACCACGCTATCGGGCGGTGAAGCGCAGAGAGTGAAAATCGCCCGTGAACTATCAAAAAGGGCAACTGGAAAAACGCTCTATATTCTGGATGAACCTACTACGGGATTACATTTTGATGATATCCGGCGGTTGTTGGATGTGCTGCAACGGCTGGTGCATGGTGGTAATACAGTGGTGGTGATTGAGCATAATTTGGATGTAATACGGGCGGCGGATTGGATTATCGACCTTGGCCCTGAAGGCGGGGACCAAGGGGGAGAATTAATAATTGCAGGCACTCAGAAACAGATCGTTGCAGAAAAAAGATCCTGGACTGGAAAGTATATTTGATTGAATCCCATTTAATAATACAAGCCAATAAATTATGCTATCATTCTTGATGAACGCTTTCACGAAAAAATAGAATATCTTTCTGGATTGTAGAAAAAATATTTCTTAATTCATCACTTAACGGAGGTTCAAATTCTGGAACAGCGCTTTCTGATAATGAATCCCATTCTCCATCAGTTAGAAGATGATGCTTTGTGAAAGGATTATGTTTTAGATCTTTGTTGATGTCGTTGCCATCATCACTCTTGAAAAAAAAGCGTTCTAACGCTGTGATAAAATATCTTGGAAGATCGTTATATGACTCATCAAATTTATCTAAAATAGTGGAAATACAAGACAGTAGTGAAAAATCAGAACCAAAAGGATAGTGATTTATTTTATTATACTTAACTAGATAAAATTTTAAAAATTCAGATAGCAACCCAATAAGTTCTTGTTTGTTTGATTCTGACAAAGGGCTTTTTAAAATTGATGAAATAGTTACTTCTGATGTGTCGCAATTGGTAAAATTTTCATAAGAAGAGTATTCAAAATACCCAGTTATGGTATGAAATATCCCTAAAACAGTTGCTATCCTATCATCTCGATTTTCTGATACATACTTCACTATGTTAGATTGATGACGTAATAGTATTTTCCCAAGATCTCCTGAAAAATCAGATGATTCAGAAAATTGTGTTCCAAGTTTTTGCAAAGACAAAATTATTCTACGGTGATCATTAGAATGATCAGGTAAAATATTAATTAAATAAACAGCCAAATCAATGTAAGCTTGAGATATTTCATTATATTTTTTCTCACCGACAGTACCTGAATGGTCAAAGTTGCTAAGGGCACCAAGTAAGTTAACAGCACAACTAGTACCATGATAGCTATTCAGAGCGTGTTCTAAGTCTTCAGCCATATTAAATGCCCACCAAAAACCACATGCTGATGATAATACCATTGAGAAAGAAAGAAAAGTCTCATTCAGGTTTGGATGAGAACCTGATAAATCTTTAATAAGGCTATAACTTACACTCGAATTGAAAAAAGCTTGAGAAACTTCATCATAATCTTTTTTCTGGATAAAGAGCCCCCGGGAAAGAGCTGAAAGATAATGAAACGCCAATATCAAATACTCCTTTAAATGTTCCATATTGTTTTGATTATAATCAACAAGCAAACTAGGAAAAGATTCTTTTAAAGCTTGGGAGCCGGTTGTGGTCGATCCAATGTAGTTAATATAGCGTTTGAACATATCCGCCCAAACTTGGCCACTTAATTTATTTAAGGAAGCTGACTCAGTAAACCACAGATTACTGAAGCCAGTCATTTCTTCAGATGGGGAAGGTGGAATATCTAGATTTTTTTCTGATGTACTGAATTTAATGGATAAAATAACAAATTTAGCAACCTCTTCCAAAGGATTACTATCAGAGCTAGTAATTTGTGAAAGGTGATTCTCATTGTATATGTGAAGAAAAAAAGCTGATAGATTAGAGGTTAATGAGTGAATCATTCTCATCTGCTTTTCGTCAAAAGTGTAAAATTGGTTATTGTCTAAGTCACCCTTACGATTGAAAGAAAGTGTATTGTTAACTTGGCGGGCAGTGGTAATGAGGATATCTAAAGAGTAATAAATAGCTAAACGACGACAAGACGGCGAGGAGGTACGATTTGCAATCTGAGCTAATGCATGATAAGTGAGTAAAGTGTCATTCGTAACATGTTCAAAATCAGTACTAAGATCAATTTTATAAAATAAAAATGATCTTAGTACTGTAATAAGCTTTCGAAATGAGAGGCCACATCTAAAGATAAAGATCTCTGGATTGTTCATGATGTTTAACATAAAATCAACGCGTTGAGTTGATGTGTGTATTTCTTCAGATTCCCATTGTTCAAATAAACTAATAATAAGCACACGAAAAATCAAAATTAATTCATTTTTAGATCTAGCATTGTTTATGAATTCATCAACTTGTCTTGTTACTTCTTGCGCATCAGAGGAAAATGAATCTATATTAAATAATGCAAGTTCATCAATTTCGGAAAAGCGATTCAATTTATGTTGAAAATTCTCAATGATTTTTTCCCATAAATGCTCGTTATTTTCCCTGTGTTTTTCTGTGGATTTAAATTCTTGTGCCTCTTTCACTGAATCAACTGATTGATTATATATCTGTATTAACCTATAATAAAGTACATGTGCTTTTCCATCGTTCTTTGTAAAAGGAATGGGAGTGTTAGAACTATTACTGGTAATTTGTTCCGCATTAATATTATTGTCAGTGTGTTCATCATCTTTTATATTGTTTATTGAAGTGTCGTTGTGATCAATTTTAGGCATAATATTTCACCATTAATTAAACAAAAGTGACAGAATTAAGGATTGATATTTGGATAGCTACACTAATATCACTCAAATCTATATTTTCCCCGAATGTATTACGTGCATTCAAAAAGGTCTTTCTTAGTTGTCCCAATAATATTCTGGGTGTGAGACTTTTTATTCCTTGATCTGAAATAATGTCAGACACAAAAAGAATACCTACTGAATTGGTTAGTATTTCTAGGCATTTTTCATGATAAACATCATATTCTAAGCCCGGATTTTTAGCATTATATGTCAGTTCTAGTAGCTTATTAAAATCCGGAATCTCAGTATCAGCTAAGAATATGACATCATTAGGATAAAGGTTGTCGAAATCTATTTCGTTGCTAAAATATCTTTCACCAGATTGTTCGTACAATTTTCTAATGAAATTCGGATTTTTTTCATACTTTGTCAAAAAATACCTTAAGGTGAAGTTGTGGTAACCTGATTGCCTATGTTGAGGAGTGATCGAAGGATTTGCAGAGTTTGTAGAAGGTTCTGAAGATGAGGTGTTGTTTTCTGAATTGGGAGCTGTTTGCCCATTATTAAGATTTTCCAGTATGGAATGTTGGTAAGTATAATCATTTATTGTTTCTCGTATCCAGTTTGGCCAAGTCGCCTGGGAGGACTTATCTAAATCAGAATATTCTTTTGTGAATAGATCAAAAAGAGTTGCATGGACAGAGTCTGTCAAATCTGGATTATATAGGGTTTGTAATGGATTAAATGCTTTAGTATTGATCTGTTCCCTAGTGCCAATAATGATTACAATATTGTTGAATTTATTTAGTGAACGTTGTGTAAGTGACAAAGCATTCTGAGTGCTTGGAGTTGAGGCGCGATCAAGCTCGTCAAAAATATAAACCATCCTCTTCCTTGAAGTTACTCTTTCAAGAACTTTTTGCCAGAATAATTCTACCCCTTTATCTGAGAAATTTGCTTCTAAATGGAAAGCAGGCATTTTTATCTTTGCTTTGAAGCGCCCGAAGAAGCGTGAAATATGATTTAGCAATACTGAAAGCGGATAATTTCTAAAATTGTCAATGATTATAGCTGGATGAGATAGTACTTTGTCAAGGAGAGCAAACTGAAGATCGGGCTCACTTTGTTCAGACCAAATATCAATAGGAATTATGCAAGGAGCATTGAAGCCAATAGAGTCATTTTTCTTAATGAGAATATCAATGAAAAATGATTTTCCTGAGCCTCTGTCATCTCCGAGGTATAGTGTGTCATTTATATTTTTTCTATCATCATTTATTAAGTGTGTGATTGATTTATAAATCTTTCTACGCGAGGGTAGTAATTTATTTTCTAGGTCTTTTTCAACGGAGTGCAAAAAATGAGGATATAAACTTGGTATTTGTCTTATATAATGGACTCCAACTATATTTCTTCCCCACGCAAGCAAGGTTATTATCCAAAGAAAAATTGAATACATATACAACTGATTGTTTGTAACACCAAATGTCATTAATGCCATATACAAATAAGTGATAGACATAAAAGGGTAAAAAGTTAGCGTAAGTTTTAGTGTGTATAAGCCAAAATAGAATCCTCTATGTCTTGTTTTTTTATTGCTTGCTGCTGTGTTATTTACTATAAATATTGCTAGACTTGGAATGAAAAACAATGGTATTGTATAAATTGAGAAAATTATGATAGATTTTGTAAAAATATTTTCCCCAAAAAACTGAGCCAACCAATTATACAGTACTTCAATACTGTAATACCCTTTTTCAGGTGATTGCTTTTTATTTTCAGATTCTTTATGTGTTTTACTAACAAATAAATTTTCTATGGACTTTGAAATATGATTAGTGAATTTTATTAATGTATCAATATTTAGATGTGCTTTTTTATCTTGATTTTCATCTTTGGTATTGTTGAACTGTTGTGGAGAGCAATTAAAATGGATTGGTTCACTCATGCCTGAGTGTAGTGGCATTGGAGTTGGCTTGTCTTTGCATCCATTTATTTGTTGTATGGTCGGCTTTACTACTATTGGTGGTGGTTGTGAAGTTGTAATAGGAGCAGGCTGTTGTGATGCAGGAGCAGGCTGTTGTGATGCAGGAGTGATTAGTTTGTTAATGTTTTGAGGGTAATTGTAAATATCTGGATATTCTACCATACATGACGATAATATGATCGCAGGGAATAAAATAAATAGAGCTATTAGTATGGACTTTATTTTATTTTTCATTTTGTGTGTTTTCTTGCCCTTGTGTTTAATCCAATTTTTATATTTTAGCGTTGTGTCAACCGACTCAAAATTTTTTATGTAGGATGTTAATCTTCACATAGAATCAATTCTTAATTTTTTTTAGATATTTAAGTTTCTAGCTTATGAGTTGTTTTCTTGTCAAGTTGTTTTCGTTAAGCTGTAGAGGATTGGTCAAGGTTTTTCTATGTTTATCAATTTGGTTCGGTTTGTTGTTTGTTGTTCTTTTTTCTGGTCGTTTTCTTTTGCTCAGGCTGAAAATATTTCAGTTGTTGCCACGATCAGCCCGATTCACTCATTGGTTGCAGGTGTGATGCAGGGGCGAGGTGAGCCGCATTTGTTGGTTAAGGGGAGTGGGTCTCCGCATACCTATAATCTTCGACCTTCTGATGTACGCGCTTTGAATAACGCGCATATCGTGTTTTGGGTTGGGCCGACGCTTGAGTCGTTTTTGACCAAGACGCTTCAGGGGTTGGGTGAAGAGAAATCCATGATGTTGTTTAACGTGCCTGGGGTCAAGCCTCAGCCTAATCGGGATTTGGGGGCGTGGCTTGGGGATGTGGAAGAGGAACATGGGCATGATGATCATTACCATGATGAGGCGGTTCATGATGAACATGGTCATGAGGCGCATCATCATGATCATGAGGGCATGTTGACTGATATGCATGTCTGGCTGGATCCACAGAATGCCAAGGCGATCACCTCTGCGATCAGTCGAAAGCTCAGTGCGCTTGATCCAGACAATGCTGCGCTTTATCAACAGAATGCTACCAATGTGCTCGGGCGGATCAGTCGTTTGCACCGTGGATTGTTGCGGAAAATGAAACCTCTGCGTACCCGCGCATATGTGGTATTCCACGATGCGTATCATCATTTTGAAGCGCGTTATGGTTTGAGTCCGGTGGGTGCGGTGGCGGTGAGTCCAGATCGCAAGCCGGGTGCAAAGCGTTTGCATCAGATTCAACAGCGCATTAAGCAATCCGCAACGCACTGCCTGTTCAGTGAGCCACAATTTTCTGAACGCATTGTCACTGCCATTGCCGGTGATACTGGTATCAAGTCCGCAGTATTAGACCCGTTGGGCACAGGGATTAAGCCGGGACCTGATGCCTATTTTGAAATTATGAACGCGTTGGGTGATTCATTGGCCCACTGTTTAGGTGAGTAACTTAATGAGCCATCATTCAGAGCAAAAAGGCAAAAAAATCACCCTGACTATTGAAAAAATGATCACCGGTGGTCTTAGTCTGGGACGTTATGACGGGCAGGCGGTGTTTGTGCCGTATGGTGCGCCTGGAGATGTTGTCGAGGTTCGGATTGTCAAGACCAGCAAGCGGTTTGTGCATGGTGAGATTGAGTCCATTATTGAGCCAGGGGCGGAGCGTCAGGAGCCGCTTTGTCCGCATTTTGGTCGGTGTGGTGGCTGTCATCTTCAACATCTATCCAGCGGGCAGGCATTGAAGGCCAAGCAGGGATTTGTTGAAGAGGCGTTGCAGCGCTTGGGTGGTGTGGATACCGCTGTTGGGGAAGTGATTCCTTCTCCGCAGTCCAGTGAATATCGCAGTCGGGCGGGTTTGAAAGTGCGTGCGGTCAAAGGGCATGTGCTGATGGGCTTTTATGAGACCAACAGCCATCGGATTGTCGATATTGAAAGCTGTCCGGTGATGGAACCTGCCTTGAATCAGTTGATTGCACCACTGCGTACACTGATCAGTAAACTCACGATTACACGTCAGGTGGCTGAAATTGACTTGGTTCGTGGTGATGATTCCTTCGGATTAGTGATTCACACCATGGTGGCACCGAGGCAGAAAGATTTTCAACTGTTCAAGGCGTTTGCCGAAACGCACGCTATTGATCAATTTTGGTTACAGCGTGGAAAAAAACGCACATTGCGTCCCATTATTCAGAAAAAATTGCTTTCCTACGGGCTGGATGATGGCAAACGGCTCTCTTTTTTGCCAGGCGATTTTACCCAGGTAAACCGTGCTCAAAATCGTCAGTTGGTTTCTATGGTAATGGAACGGGCGGGTAGTGGTGAGCGGGTTTGGGATCTTTTTTGTGGTGTGGGTAATTTTTCACTCAGTTTGGCAGATAATTTTTCTAGCGTGACAGGGGTAGAGTCCTATCGGCCAGCTGTGCAACGGGCTGTTGAAAACAGTCGTGTTAACGGGTTGGATGCGCTCACATTTCATATGGCGAATCTGTCCGATGCGGCGCAGTTGGCTAAATTGGCGTGGTCTGAACAGGATGTCGTGGTATTAGATCCACCGCGTGAAGGGGCTGTTGCTGTGGCAAAAGCGCTGGTTGATTCTCCGGTCAAGCGCGTCGTCTACGTCTCGTGTGATCCGGCGACATTGGCCAGGGATGCCGGTGTGTTGCAAGAGGGTGGTTATACATTGGAAGAGGTCGTGCCGTTGGATATGTTTCCCATGGCATGGCATGTGGAAAGTCTGGCTCTGTTTACCAGATGAGTGTAAACCATGGATAACGCCTATCGTCACAGTTGGAATAACGGTTCCGATATCGATTTGCCAATTGGAAAAATAGTCTGCGTTGGGCGCAACTATCTGGCCCATATCCAGGAGCTTTCCAATCCCATACCCGATGAGCCGGTTCTGTTTATGAAACCATCAACTGCTTTGGTACCATTTACCGAGCCAGTCGTTGTTCCGCACGGGCAGGGTGCTTGCCATCATGAGCTTGAGATCGCCGTATTGATCAATGAACAACTCAGTGCTGTATCTGAGAAAAAGGCGTTGGAAAGTGTGGCAGGATACGGTTTGGCGCTGGATCTCACCTTACGGGATGTGCAGGCCAAAATGAAGAAAAAAGGCTTGCCTTGGGAGCGCGCCAAAGCATTTGACGGATCATGTCCCATGACACCTTTCATCCCCGCCGATCAAGTCGAACATCCTCAACAGCTGACCTTTTCACTAAAGCGCAATGGCAAGATACAACAAAACGGCGATGCCCGTCTGATGATGTATGGCATTGGTGCGTTAATCGCGCATATTTCCCAGCTATTCACCGTGCTGCCAGGCGATGTAATATTGACTGGAACACCAGACGGTGTCGGGCCATTAGAGCCGGGTGATAGGCTTCAGGCGGTGTTGGATAATGGAGATGGGATCGTTTGGCAAACAGAGATGAAGTAAAAGTGCCGGAAAAGCTTAAAATTATGCAGCTAACTCCATCTCAACCAGCTTGGCAATAATTTCATCGTTGGAGGCTTGATCCAGTTTAGGTAAGGCTGCATTTGGTTGATCAAGGCGGTATTTTTCAGCAATGACTGTCAAAGCTGCTTTTGTTTGTGGATTCATTTGGCCAACGTTCTTCATGAGCTTCTGATAGGCTTTTCGAGCTATATCAGCTTGTTCCAAGCGGACTCTAGTGAAAATACAGATCACCCTGGCATCGGGTTGAGTAGCGTATTCTGGAGGGAGCGCAATCAAACGTTCTTCAGCTTGTTCAATATCCCCTTTTTTCAGTAATACTAAAGAAAGTCCTTTTTGGAATAGAGCTTGTTCTTTTGGAATAGGAGCAAGAGCCGCGCCTTTATTGAAAATGCGTTCTGCTTCATCTAATTTATTTTGGCCGAATCGAATCATGCCAATAAGATGAAGATCATAGCATTGTTGTAAGGTGGTGACAGTCTCTGGCTCAGTGAGTAGCGCAAGCGCTTCATCCATTCGGCCTTGTTGACGATGCAGATTGGCTAGGCCATGTAATGCAACTTGGTCATCAGGCCAGCGAGAGATAATCTGTTCGTAAAGAGCTTGAGCCTGAGCGCTATTGCCAGCCTTATTGAGCGTATCAGCGAGTCCGTTATGAGCGACGACGTCGTTAGGCCAGCGAGAGATAATCTGTTCGTAAAGAGCTTGAGCCTGAGCGCTATTGCCAGCCTTATTGAGCGTATCAG
>JADFWU010000023.1:0-2521 GCA_015234045.1 Magnetococcales bacterium | reverse complement strand
CGAGTCCGGTATGAGCAACGACGTCGTTAGGCCACAGCTCAACGGTCTTCTTATATAGTTGTTCAGCTTTCCCCAGTTCACCACGGTGACGGAATAGTTCTGCTTGACTTGTTAAGGGTACAATGTCTTCCGGTGCAGTTTTTACGGCTTGTGCCAATAGTGAGTCTGCCCAGTTCAAATCACTAAACTGAATCGCAAGACGGCTTGCATTGCAGAGTGTTTTGGCAATGAGAGAATCTGGTGTGTCAGATGCTTTCTGATCATCAATTAATTCAGAAATATATTTTTTAGCTTGATTTGTCTTGTTTTTCTCAAGGAGTTGTTTAACCTTATTAAGTACAGAATTGACCGTAACCAAATCAGTGGCATGGACAGAACCAGCTTGCTTGGAGTTATGGTCGGTACTCTCTTGTTCTTTCTTGGCTTTCTGGCGCAGTTTAAGACGGCGTCCTTCAGCTGGATCAGAATGTTGAAAAAATTCAGTTAGAAAGCTTTTTAATTGGGGTAAAATCCGGCGGGTGCTATGAGGAAGCTTTGGGTTAAATAGCAGGTTATCCAATGGGCCAAAATCTGCCTTCTTTGCACTCTGAATAATAGTATCGATTTGATCAGATGAAAAGTCTTTCCATATCTCATGATCGGCAAAATGGTCTTGGACTATTTCTCGAAGCAAAGGGGGACATGAGGGCAGAATAAGGAATACAGCAAATGACCATTTCTCCGAAGAGAGATCAGAAAAATATTCTGTGAGCTGATGAAGGGAATATTTTAATATATCAACAGATTCTGGCCTGTTACCCAAGTTATTACCCATGGTTGAAAGGGCATCAAGACACTTGACCGCAGATTGGATTTTTGACGGTTGATTGGCAATAGGTCCATATAATTCCAAAATACCGGACCATCCTTCCAACACTCTATCCTGCTCCTCGTCCGATAAAGAAAGACCATCATCATCAGGAGTATTAAAATGTGAATACCAGAATTCAAGGAGCCGAGCATCCGTTTGATGGTGGCATAAGGCATTTCGATATTGTCTTAAGGCGCGGCCATGACCAGAAATAAAGAGCTTATGATCCAAATTATTTATAAAGTCATGTAATGTGTTGAAAAGTAGTTCTGAGCGTGGAAGTTCACAGGTCAATAGGAAGAGGTTGAAAGCCAGGGGTTCATCTTGAAAAAAGTGGTTGTCTAATGAGTGTGCTGTGTTCCGACTTATTCCGTTCACAACAGCCCGTACTTGAGCATTTCTTTGGGCAAAATTAACGCTAACAGCTCGTTTTTGTTCCTCAATCAAAGGGACAAGAGTCTCACCCAACGTTTCGTCTAAATTGGGATCTGACGCAATTTTGAGTGCGTCAATGATCATGTACGCTGGTTCCAGATTTCCACCAATCAGGGGCAAGGATTCGCCACGCAATACCCGTCGCAGATATGTGCTATCTCTTTGTTTTGCAACGGTCTGTAAAACTGGTATGATCTCTTGCCAAACTGAATGACTCATATCTTTAATAACAGTTAGTCAGCGTCGTTAAGGGCCACACTCATGATGGGATGCAGTCGTAGCCAGTTCGGTGCTTCACTATAATGATCCAACAGGGTTTGACGATGCTTGGACCTGATTTGACTTAACGTGTTGATATCCTCAGGGAGCACATCTCCATATACTTTGGCTATTTTGGGCAACAGAAACTCGGTAATGTCGTCTCGGTCCAAAGGACGGTGTACAGCCTCTCGAACCGATTGGATACCTAAGGCAAGCGGCATGCATTGACCAAAGTGCTTCCCAGGCGGCGATGGAAAGTGAAAGGCATTATCCCCAGCTTCCAAAACAGTGGGACGAAACAGACCGCCCGCTCTGCTGGCTGGATAGTGCCAAATTAAAATACGCTCTCCTGTTTTAATATGCCCCATGCCCAAAGCTTGACAGAGTTTTGTCGCATCTCCCGAATTTTTGGCAATCCCAAGATAGTCGGTTAACTCATCAGCGGGTGCGCACCACCAAGGTGGTTGAGTGACCAAGCTGGAGAGTATCAGGCCAATAGCCTGCTGAAGCACTAGCCCATCACAATTATGCAGATTGTTTGCCAAATCATCAATGTTGGCTTTTTTATTAAAAGAGAGGTCGGTTAAGTTGAATAACTCCTGCTGCCTTTTTTTTGTGAAAGCTGTTGAACTGAGAAAGCGGCGCAATAGATTGTCAAATGACGCGATATGCACTAGATGTTTTGGTGTTTCTTCCTCAGGTATCCGATTGTTTTCATTCGTTATGCCGAATGTTGGACACCGTGCAGCCGGTTGACAGATCTCAGTATTAAAATAGTTGCGAATTCCATTTGGCCATTCGGATATCTCATTTGCATCAACAAGTTGGGGATTGTTGGAAAACATATCATCTTGGCGACACTGCTCAACGCGGTGATCCTTTCGCCAATTTCTATAGATATAGTCATTCCAACTCAGAACTGAACATAATTACTTCCTCAATAGTGCGTTTCGGTGCGGCTGCTAATCGCCTTTT
>JADFWU010000022.1 GCA_015234045.1 Magnetococcales bacterium | reverse complement strand
TATGCTCGGGGCGTAAACGCCCCGCATTACATTAATTTGGGCGCTGCCCAAACCCGCTGGGGACCTTCGGTCCCCAGTCCCCTGTAGAAGTCGGCCCTTTGGGCCTCTGACGCAGTCAACTGCGTAACGCCTGACATTATGAGAACTGCGCGATCATATCCATAAGAATCTTCTTGCGAATCGGTTTGGTCATGTGCTCGTTGCATCCGACCGCTAAACACTTCTGCTTCTCTTCTTCCAGAGCAAAGGCTGTCAGTGCCAGAACGGGCAGAGAATCACGCGATTCATCCTTTTCCCATTTGCGAATAGCCCGCGTGGCCGCATAACCGTCCATCACTGGCATCTGAATATCCATCAATACCAGATCCAACGTATCATGGTTATTAATCATCGTTTTCAGTGCTTCAACACCATTGGAAACAATGTCCAATGTGTGTGGTGTTTTTTTCAAATAGGTCTTGATCAACAATTGATTGTCCGGGCTGTCTTCGACCAGAAGAATATGCAACGCCTTAACCGCCTCACCGGAACGTGGCTTGGTTTCTGGCGATTCAGCAGGTATGTCAACACGATCAGCCAAATGAACCGGCACACTAAAATAAAAAGCACTGCCTTTGCCAAGCGTACTCTCCACACGAATCGAACCGCCCATCAACCCAACCAAACGACTGGAGATGGTCAAACCAAGACCAGAACCACCATACCGTCGTGAAACACTGGAGTCCGCTTGAGAAAACATATTAAAAATAGAATCAAGATGCTTTTTATCAATGCCGATTCCGGTATCTTTAACGACAAAATTCAATTGATGCACGTCAGTATGATGATAGCTCAGCTGAATTGTCACACTGCCCTGTTCAGTAAACTTCACCGCATTACCAACAAGGTTCACCAAAATCTGGCGAATTCGGCTGTTATCACCATACACACTTTCCGGCACATCTTCGGCAATCTCACAGCTCAAATGGATACCATTTTCGGCCGCTTTGATCTCAAGGATCTCCACAACCTGCTGAACAAGTTTAGCCGCCTGAAACGGTGTAGGAGAAAGATCAACTTGTCCCGCTTCAATACGTGACAAATCAAGGATATCGTTGATCAGGTCAAGGAGAGAACGCCCGGCATTTTGCAACACTTCAGCAAACTGTTTCTGTTCACCATCCAGCGTGCTATCCAGCAACAGATCACTCATTCCGATGACCACATTCATGGGCGTGCGGATTTCATGGCTCATGGTGGCAAGGAATTCACTTTTTGCCTTGTTGGCTGCCTCAGCCTTTTTCATGGCATGTTTGAGGGCATTGCCAACACGTTTTCGTTCCTGAATTTCCTGTTCGAGATGTTGATTTTTCAGCTTGAGAGAGTGTGTGCGTTGCTGGACACGCTGATCCAGTTCTTGATTGATTTTCTGAAGTTGGCGCTCTTTTTCCTGAAGTGCGTTCAGCGCGTCACGCACATGTCTTTCACGCTGAAACAACCGCTGATAGAGCTGAATCCGATTAATCAATTGATTGTCATCAATGGGCTTGGTCAGGTAGTCTATCGCACCAACTTTGTAACCTTTGCGGATAAACTCTTCCGCCTTGAACACTGCGGTGACAAAGATGATAGGAATATCACGGGTACGGGCAGACATCTTTAGATGACGCGCAGTCTCAAAACCATCAAGACCCGGCATCTGGATATCCAACAGGATCAAATCAATCTGATGTTCAATGACCGCAACAAGCGCCTCATCACCTGAAGCCGCTTCCTGCGTTTGACAATTGTCCAGCCGCGTTAACACGCTTTTCAACGTAAAGCGGTTGTTTGCGTTGTCATCAACAATCAGAATACGGAATAATTGAGTCATTATGCGTAACCATCTTTCAATTGAAAGAACTTCAACTGCTTCTCCATCACCTTGAAGTGTGTTTGACCACCACCAGGATGAATCCCTTCCTGAGCACCTAACATCAAGAAACCACGAGGATGAAGAGAGCGTGCAAACAGTTTCATTACCTTCCGTTGCAATTCTGAATTGAAATAGATGAGCACATTTCGACACATAATTAGTTGGAATTCATTAAATGCGCCGTCACTGACTAACGAGTGATGATACCATAAAATTTTATCCTGAAACCGAGAATTCAATGCTAAATATCGCCCATTATCGACCATAGAGTCGCGTACTGTGCCACGTCCGCCACTCTTTTGATGGTTTTCGCTAAAGGTTTCCAAACCGTCACGACCAAACAAACCATTTGTAGCATGCTGCAAGAGAATTGGATTGATATCAGTAGCATAGATTCTGGACTTTTCCAACAACCCTGCCTCTTCAAGAAGAATAGCCAAAGAAAAAGCCTCTTCTCCACTGGCACAACCAGCAACCCAGATTCGAATATAAGGAAAACTCTCCAGATAGGGCAACACATGGGAACGCAACCAGGAAAACTGCTCCGGATGGCGAAAAAACCGGGTGACACCAATGGAAAAGGAGAGAAACAACTGTTCGTAAAGCCGAGGCTGAGTCAACACATCACGCTGAAAAGCAAAAAATTGATCCGCATCATAACCGGACGCATGCATCAACCGTTTAATTCGCCGTTCCAAAGTGCCTGACGCATAGTGTTGAAATTGATAGCCATAGCGACTGTCTATCGCTTTGAGAAAAGTTTGGGTCAAGGCACTGTCCAGCACATGACCCGTTGCAGCAGCACAGTGAGCGCTGATCTCCTCCACCGTACAGATTTGATCATAAGCCTTCTCTGCAATCGCCGCTTCCACCAACACCGGGGCATCACACTCTTCACCATTCTCTACCAGAACCCAACCACCCTGTTGCCGGATATGGTGCAAAGAGTCCACACCATCCCGACCAAATCCACATAGCAATACCGCAAGCAAGTGTTCCTTATAGACACTACCCAACGATTCAAACAAGATATCAATGGAAGGCCGAGCATAGTTGCGTTTTCGGTCCCGCGTGAGATAGACCAAACCGTCATGAACACGCATCTGATAACCGGCTGGTGCGATATAGATCGTACTCGGCTCAATCGCCGTCATATGGAACGGCATCAACAATGTATAATCAGTGCGGGTACGCAGTAGTTCATCAAGATAATTGGTGTTATCCTCCATAACATGTTGGACAATAAACACTGAAAGCGCGCTTACTGGCAGATTTTGGATAATGTGAATAATTTTATCCAAACTATCTGCCGAACCGCCCAGCGCTATGGCATTAAAGGGTGATTTTTCTATCGCGTTGTGGGCAGCAAACCGATGACGACAGGCTATATCCAGTTTATGGAGATATTGGGCCAATGTGCTTTGATAAACTGAAATCTGATTATCTGGATTCTGATTCAGAAAATGGTGCAACCCTTGAACAACCTTTGCCTTGACCATTGTGGCATCAAAGAATGATACCTCGACCTTTTGATCATTCGGCTCCCGCAGCATGTTCAAAAGCAGTGTTTCTGTCTGTTCACGAATATCGCCCAACACCATGATGTTTTTTTTATCAGCACCCTGATGAACAGAGATACTCATGCGCCCTTCTCAATCCAAGCTTTGGCCATGTTGACCAGCACTTCATAGTCCACCGGCTTTGACAGATAGTCATCCGCACCAGCATCCATACACTTCTGTCGGTCCTCTTTGAGGGCTTTAGCGGTTAGAGCTATGATCGGAAGATGCATTAGATCAGCATCTGCACGAATCTGCTCAATGGCCTCATAGCCGTTCATATCCGGCATCATGATATCCATAAACACCAGATCAACCGACTCTTTTTTCAACAGTGCCAATGCCTTGAGCCCATTTAATGCAGTGATCACAACCGCACCATGCTGTTCCAGAGAAGCGGTCAGCACAAACAGATTGCGTGGATCATCATCAACAATCATAATCCGGCGTTGTTCCAGAAGCTTATCAGAACTTATTGCGCTCAAAGACACGCTCTCTTGTGCCGTGCCTCTCTCTGTTTTAGACAGGAAGCGATCAATATCCTCAAACAGCCTTTGGGTCGCGCTTGGTGCTTGCTGAATAATACTATCGGTAAAGCGGCGCAGATCCGATGCGCGAGACTCTCCAAACGAACCAGAACCATAGATAATCAGGGCGACATCCGGTTGATGTACGCGGATCTGTTCACAAAAGACCACACAATCCATATCATCCAGATCATGATCAACCAGAATCAGATCAAATGATTGCTTCTCCACCAAGGCAAGACCTTCCTTGGCTGAATGACTCACCGTTAACCGACCACCTGTCTCAACAATCCGATTCTCGATCAGATCTTGTTTCAGCGTCAAACCTTCAACCATGAGAATGGATCTATACACCTGCTGACTAACAGCACCCAACAAGGCCACTTCCGCTGCAACGATTTCATCGTCGGTCACCGGTTTTTGCAGTACGCCCATTACACCATTTTCCAACAGAGTGGGATCACGATCCTGTGCTGAAATAACATAGATGGGAATATCCTTTAAATCGGGATCGGTTTTCAGAGTACGCAACACCTGATCACCACCCATATCTGGCAAACCCATATCCAGAATAATCCCTTGAGGCCGGTGTTTAGCCGCCATTGCCAACCCTTGTCTACCGGTCTCAGCCAACAAAACCCGATGACCATACTGACGATTGATCAAGACGATGGAGTCCTGAAAATGGATGTCATCATCAATCACCAAAACCGCAGGCCCATCACCAGCGGGCTGTTTTAGATTCTCTTCTGAAAGCGTAATTGACTCAGGCTCCGTCTCTGAGATGAGCGGCTTCTGTTGCCGTGTTGGTGGCTGACTGATGCGTGTTACCGAATTGGAAACCACATGGGCATTATCTATCTCAAGGGGCAAACAGACCGTAAAGGTGCTGCCTTCGCCCGCCACACTGCTCACAGAGAGTGTACCACCCAGCAGATCAACAAATTTCCGACTGATAGAGAGCCCTAGACCAGTACCGCCGAACTGGCGTGAGATGGAACCATCCACCTGTCGGAACGCTTCAAAAACCTGAGCCAGTTTATCTTGCGGAATACCTATGCCAGTATCACTGACTAAAATCCGACACGCACAGTTATGGTCATCGTTACGTTCAAATTTAAGAGTAACCTGCCCCTCTTGAGTGAATTTCAGCGCATTACCCAGCAGATTACGCAGCACCTGAACGAGCTTGTTTCGATCACTGGTCAAAACCCCTTGGAACTGATCCTCAACCACAAAGCGTAAAGACTTTTCCCGGAAGCTTTCGATAAACAGTGCATTCAGCTCTTCAGCAACGTCCACACTGCTGAATGACTCCCAATGCAGATCAACCCTGCCCGCTTCAACCTTTGACAGATCCAGAATATCATTGATCAAACGCAATAGATCATTGCCAGAATCAAACACTACTTGCGCCCGTTTTACGGTTTCTTCATCCAGTTTGCCTTCTTCATTCATGAAGAGCATTTTGGAGATAACGATAATGGCATTCAGTGGTGTACGAAGTTCATGGCTCATATTGGCCAAAAAGTCGGACTTATACTGGTTGGCCTCTTCCAACTGTTTGGCACGGCTGTTTATCTCATCGCGTGATGTGCGAAGCGCCTCATTTTTGCTTTCCAACTCTTCCGTCTGTTGCTGAAGTTGCTGTTGCTGCTCTTCCATCTGAGCATTGGTCTGTTGCAACTCTTCGGTCTGTTGCTGAAGCTGTTGTTGCTGCTCCTCCATCTGGGCATTGGAGTGCTGAAGCTCTTCGGTCTGTTGCTGAAGTTGTTGTTGCTGCTCCTCCATTTGGTTGTTGGCTTCCTGGAGTTGCCTCTGCTGTATCTCCATTCGATCATTAGAGGCCTGCAACTTGCGATTCTGCACTTTCACTACTTTGGCATTCTCTTCTGCCAGATCCAATAACTGTTTCACCTGCATACGCTGACGTGCTGAAAACAGAGCCACAGCAATAACATCCGTAGCCTGGTCAAGAAAAGTCTGATGATTCTTGTCAAATGGGATAAAAGAGACCAACTCCATCACACCCTGAAGCGCCTCCTGATACACCAACGGCAGAGTCATACTATTCAGCGGTTTTGATGTCACGAGACCTGTGGTGATTTCCCGCTCAGTCCTAGAAATATTTTTCAGCAAAATCGGTTTTTTCTCACGGGCTACCTGACCAATCACACCCTGCCCCAAACGAAACCGGTTGGATATCCGATGCCGTTCAGTAAACATATACGAAGCGACCAACGTTAGTTCAATACCCGTGTCATCCTGTTGAATATCATAGAACACACCCTGCCCAGCCTCCAGATAACGTGCCACAAAGGAGAGCGCACGCTCTGACAATACCTGCAATGACAAATCACCTGACAACTGCCTTGATAACTGACCAATGCCCTCATTCAACCAGTTTTGCACTCTATTTTCAGACTGTGAATCCTGCAAAATCTGACTCATGGTATTGATGGCCGTGCCCAACTGATCCTTTTGAGACAACAATACAACGCGTTGTTTGTAATCCCCTCTGGAAATGGATTCTACCTGCGTGATGGTATTGGCCATGTTATCCATGAGTCGATTGGCTGAGACGAGCATCTCAGCAATACTATCCTGCCCTGAATAGTGAATTACCTCCTGAACCATCTCTCCTTTTCCCAGACGCTCCAACTGACGCGTCACGGCGTTGATGGGCTTGAGCACGCTATCAATAGTGACTCGACTCACCAATAGTGCCATCGCCAATGTCGTAACAAGTATTCCAATAAAAACAATAATGAAAAAGTTAATGGATTCCATTACCGCCGTCTGATTCACACTACTGATCAGATACCACACATGACTTTCATCCGTGCGCTTGAGCGATATACGCTTATAACTCATCACATGATCATCAATATCCACTATCCCGGTCGAATTATTTGCCAACTGTGCAAACAAAGCGGGAAAATCCTGACTGAGACTGGCATCATGACCGAGAAGAGCACCCCACTGTTTTTGTGCATCGGCATGATAGAGATAACTGCCGTCAGCAGAAACAAGATAGAAGTCCCAATCCTCTTGTTGCTCGGCTTTCTGCAAAGTTTCAAACAGATATTTAGCATCTACACGCACTTCGATGGTGCCATAATCCACACCATTTTCACCAATCACCGGCTGAGCAAATCGGACTACAGGCAGAAACGGTTTTTCAATTTTGCCGTCTCTTGTATTAAATGACATAGGCAAAGCAAAATAGTCTTGCCGGTCTCCTTCAAGATAATACTGGACAGACAGCCGCACGTTAGCGTCCACCATCCTTAACACCCCCTCTCCCCGGTGACTGGCTGAATGAAGATGGTCATCACTCAACAATTCGATGGTTGAATCGCCGTTCTGATCAAAAAACCGTATAGATACATAATGTGTTCGGGCTTTCAAAAAAGAGTCGAATGTCTCAAGAACCTGCGTGCGCCAACTGGTCACCTTATTGGCCACCGCCAAATCTTGCCAGAAAAGGGTACGGTGCAGCGCATATGCACTGCTCAAAAAAATCAGATCAGCAGGCACATCATAGAGAATATTCTCAATCTGTTTGGATAATCTTTCGGTCTTCTGTGACACAAGTGCCAGCGCCTTGCCATACAACACATCATGGGCAGTGTGGTAGCCATAGTAACTAACACCTGAGATGGATAGAACAACCACCAGATAGAATGACAGATAGAATCGGCTGCGGATGCCGATTCTAGTCAGTCGATCCATCAATTGGTGTAGGATTTTCATAAAAACCTATCCCTGAATAGTATCGGCCTGAACCAAACGCAACTTACGGCGGATCCATCGAAGAAGCTGATAGATATCATCTGGTGTCTTGTTATTTGTTAATAAATGGGCTGCTGGGGTTATCCTGGTGATTTTCATATGGGCTTTGACAATCTGAAACTCTGCAAGACACATACTGACCATATTAAACACATCTGATGGAACCACATCCTGCTGCTTGTCAAAAGCGGAAAAACTGGTATGAGAAGCACCAAGTATTCTTTGTATGCGCTGTATTTCCTTCATAACGCCAAAAGAGACTTTGAATGAATCTCCAGGAATGATATTGGACTGACGCGCAGGCGGAAATGTATTGTCCTTGATACCAAGCTGGCGCAGAAAATAGGACACATCTTCATACAATCGCATCACCTCGGCAAACACATACGGCGGATCAATCTGCTGATTGTTCAACGCATCCAAATCCAAAGATATGGCATGAAGCCGATTAAATACGTCAATCGGTTTTTTACCGGGCACGACATCTGGTTTAGGCGTTTGACCGTTTATACCAAAATGTCTTTTTATAATTCTTAACTCGGTGAGAATCCGTTGTGTCTGTCCATAAACCAAAGCCGGATTCAAGCGACGCACAGGTTCCAGCGCATTTGGCGTAATGCGTGGCAACCCATTATTACTGCGAAAGATATTCAATTTAACCAAGACAAGATAACTCTTGGCCATGACGTGATGCGGTTTGAGAACTGCGTTGAACTGTTCAACATTTTCCAACGCAGAAACGCCCATATGGCGCTGTATTAATGATAGCTCTTTATGAATCCAAACGGCTTCCGCATAGACTTCAGAGAAAGAGGTTTGATTGCCTGATGCCTCGACTGCCTCACTACCACCAAGAATTAAAATGGCCGCAATACAATACAGCATGAAATACCTGAGAAAGCGGTCTTCAGATATGTTCAAGCCCATCATGATACAAGACCTTTATCCTTGGCTTCAGCGTGAGCCAACAGCAAACGAATTTTCTCTTGTTGCAGAGCAGCAAACAGACCGGCAGCGATTAAATCTGCGGCTTCATTAAGAAACGCCTTATGATTCTCTTCAAATTGATTAAAAGAAGCCAACTCAACAACACCATACACCGTCTCTTCATAGATCAAGGGAAAGGTATAGGTATTCAGCGGCGCATCAGCAATAAGGCCGGTAGTAATCGCCAGATCCTGGCGTGGAATATTGGTCAGTCGAATAGCGGCCTTTTCTCTCAGCACCTGACCGACAGCCCCTTCTCCTGGCATAATATATTTCTGTTTTTTATCGGGCTCGGGCACCATGCATGTGGCAGTCAGGGTAAGACCACCCTGTTTCTTTTCATCCAGTATTGCATAGAATATCCCTTGGCCAGCCTCAAGATAGCGGGTCAAAAAGGAGAGCGAACGATCTGCCAGCGATACAACTTCCGGGTTGCCTGACAACTCATGAGAAAGGGAGCGCAAACCCGTTGAGATCCAGTTCTGTTGCTGATTGAGAACACGATTTTCATCCAAGGCACTGGTCATCTGATTGATGGATCTGCCGAGCGTATCCTTGTCCGACAATACCGCCACCTGCTGAGAGTAATCACCGCGTGAAATAGCGTCTACCTGATGATTGAGTCGCGCCATATTATCCAACACCTGATGAGAGGCAGACAACATTCTGCCAAGCAGATCACGCGCCTGATAATTTACTTCTTCCCGAACAAATTCACCTTTACCCAATCGCTCCATCTGCCGAGTAATGGCTTTGAGAGGACGATTGATGGACCGAACAATAATGGAGATAACAAACGTACCAAGCACAATAACGATCAGATTGCCCACCAGTGCCATCAAAACCGCTCGGCCCGTCTGTAACTGTGAGGCTTTCTGGCGTTGGACAATCAATTTTCTCTCATGTTGGATGAAATCGCCCAACACCTTACGCAACGCATCCATTTTCTGCTTTCCGCCCTCCTGCTCCACCATAGTAACAATTCGTGCCATGCTGTCACTCTTCTCACGCATCAACTCACGGACCATGATCTCAGGCCGACCGGTTTTATCCAGCCACTCTTTGGCAAACACGCCAACCTCATTGAGTAACGTTACCAGCTCTGGATGCGCCTTAATCAATCCCATCAATTGATCAAAATGGCTCTGAAAAGCAATCTGTCCATGTTCAAACGGCTCCAAAAAGAGCTGATCGCCAGTAATAAGAAATCCACGTTGTCCTGTCTCCTGATCAACCATATCTTTGGAGAGTGAGAGCAATAACAACTCTGAATCCTTACCTATTTTTTTTCGCTGCAATGCGCTTCCAAGCGCCGCAATCCGGTCTCGCATCCGATCAAATATTGCCTTACCTGTCCTGGCTTTTACCAAATTTTGGAGTGTTTCGGCATTGACTGCGCCCGAAGTCACTTTTCTGCGCTGTTCGATGAGTACACTGCCTACATTTTCGCGCCAATCATGCGCCAGTCGTTCCACTTTATTAAGGCGTTTGACTTGTTCAACGTCATCACTCACCAGAGCACGCAAGGCGTGTATCTCTTTGTCCAGATTCTCTGTAGTGGAATAGTAAGGGGCTAAAAATGACTCTTTACCAACGATCAGAAAACCGCGTGCACCGGTCTCCATATCCACCAACATTTTAGTCAGTTTTTCACCACGGCCAATAACCTGCCAAGTGTGATCCACCCACTGCTGCGTAGAGAGCAGAGACCGAACTGTGTTGTACATGAGGACACCGTTTAGAAGCACGACCAAGAATATAAGCGCACCACCTAAAATCAGCTTTGTATTGAAACCCATTTATCCATCCTTATCACGTACAGTTGGCTTGGAAGAAGGCCACAAACGCTCATAGCCAAGGGTTACGCAAGTGCCGATTTAAACAGGCTTCAAAGCGTGTACCCGTCATTCAACTGCATAACGCCTAAGCCCAATTCAAAGCACTCAGACCAACATCGCCTGGATTAAGGCAATCACCTGATCTGGCGCACTGGCGCGTTGTATTTTTCCGGGTGCCAATCCTTGAAAAAACTGCCAGTGCTGTTCCTGATTACTGAGTAAAATGACGCTCTTGCCCGCTTTGATAGCCAGAACAATTTCCGATGCCGTGCCCAACCCCATACCGCAGGAGACCACCACATCCGATGAAAGCACATTGATATTATTGCGGGCATTGCCCATATCGGTGAAGATAGCAATATCCACCGCTTCAGAAAGACGCTCACCATCCGCATCAGGCAGAATACCTACAGTCAATCCGCCCGCTGCACGAGCGCCCTGGTTGGCCGCCTCCATGACACCAACATTGCGCCCACCGGAAAGCAACACCCATCCCGCCAGAGCCACACCGCGTCCCAACGCCGTTGCCCAGGTGCGCTCCTGATCTGAAGCACCATCGCCGGGCCCCATAATGCCCACCACAATTTTTCGCATCATTTATTCTCACTAACGTTTGCACTCTCGCTTACGTTCTCACTGGCACTCTCGCCTGCGTTTTCACCAGCGTTCCCGCTTTCATCTTTGCTTCCATTTTGATCTTTGCTTTGCTTCTGAATTAAGATCTCGTGTATGACTTTGGGCGTAGCCTTCTCAACGGTAAACAATGCCCCGGCACAGGTATAACTCTCATCTTCGGCAGGTATGCGCTCCATTTTTTCCAAAAGGAAGCCCGCTAATGTTTCATAGTTACCATCAGGCAAGCTAATGCCAATTTTTTCTTCAATGGTTGCCAAGTCAATGCGACCACTGACCAAAAAGTCCTGTTCACCCACCTGACGAACCCAGCTTACCGACTTATCACCACTATCAGAATCAAACTCACCCTGAATTTCACCAACAACCCGTTCCAAGGTATCCCGTAGAGTGACCACACCATGACACCCGCCAAACTCGCCAATCACCACGGCCAGGTTATCGCCATTTTCACGGAAAGAAACCAATAGATCCTCAAGACGCTGAGAACCCGGTACAAACCGAATCGGCTTAATGAAAGGTTTTACCGGCGTGTTATCATCCATATTGATCAGGTCAATGGCATTGATCATACCAATCATGTTATCCACACGACCGGAGTAGACCATCAATCGACGATGGCTGTGCCGAGCCGCAATCGCAATGGCAGGACCGCAGGTCATTTCCGCATCCAAGGCATCCACATCCACCAGCGGTACCATGATGTCACGCACCCGACCCTGGCCAAACTGAAATATCCGCCGAATCATCCCTTTTTCCACCGGATGGATGTCACCAGAAGCGCCTTGCATCTGCAACATCATGTCGATCTCTTCTTTGAGGGTAAACGGTGTCTCATCACCTTGGCCGCCCACGAGAATGGTCAATCCTTTAACCACACCGGTAAAGATCAGCAAAATAGGCCAGAAAAGATAGGAAGCAAATTTAAGGACATAGATGATGCGTGGTGTCAACCAGTCAGCCTGTTGCTGAAAAACACTTTTAGGAACGATCTCTCCGAAAATCCAGATAATGGGCACCAGTCCCAATACGGCCATCCAGCTGTTTTCCACACCCAGCAAACGCACAGCCAACATTGTGCCCAATGAGGCATTGGTCACAATGGCAATGTTGGTGCCGACCAAAGTCGTGGAGAGCAACCACTCTGGTTTTTGCAACATTGCCAGCGCCATGCGTGCCCCACGCGACCCTTTGGCGGCTTGATGCCTCAGCTTTAGACGGTCCGCACTGACTACGCCAATTTCTGAGCCAGAAAAAAAGGCTTCCATACACAAACAAGCCGCCATCAAGAGAACAACTGTTCCGGTTTCCATCACGCTTTCTCCTGCTCTATCTGATCCGTTTCCTGTGTGTTCTCTTTCGAGTCAATTTCCTGGGCGCTCTCTTTTGAGTCAATTTCCTGGGCATTCTCTTTTGAGTCAATTTCCTGGGCGTTCTCTATAGGGTCACTCACCTGTTCAGCTGACTCGGTCAGATTAATTTCCTGCTCGGTATTGACTGCATGTTTGGAGCAAGCCTGAATCTGTGTGATTGACCGTCCAGACATCTCCAGAACCGTCAGTTCAAAATCGTCAACCATCACCTTACTGCCCACTTCCGGCAGTTCACCATGACTATGCATGACCAGACCGCCCATGGTCTTAGCTGAAAGAGGTAAATCACACCCCACCTCCTGATTAAATCGTGCAATTTGCATGCGCCCTTCCAAACGGTAGCAACCATCGCCCAGCTGCTGTGCTGGCTTTGCCGGTGCTTCCCTCCGATCAACAGCCAAATCACCGAAAATAGAGGTCAGCAGATCTTCCATGGTCGCTACGCCAATGATATCGCCCTGCTCATCCAACACCAGAGCAATGGAGCGTTTCTTAACCAGAAAATCATGGAACAGATCTGTAGAGGGTTTGGTTTTCGGTATAAAATAGGGCTGACGTAAAATGGAAACGAGCTGATTGTTCTCAAACAGTGTATTCACATCAGGCCGAAGCAGATCACGATAGTGCAGAAAACCGATAATATTCTCTGGATTGGTGTGATAAACCGGAACCCGCTGAAGACGCGCTTCACGAAACGTACTTAAAAACAGATCCAACGGCGCATCCAACGGCAAGCAAACAAGGCGTGTGCTGGAGGTCATTATCTCTTCAACCGTGTGGTTACCAAAATCAAAAATATTGTGAATGGTCTGCCGCTCCATGGCATCCAGCTCACCGGCATCTGCTGCTTCATTGGCCAGTGTACGCACCATATCTTCGGTGATGATATTGCCTCGGGAACGCCGCGGACCAACGATCATGGTGATAAACAGATCCGCCACAAAACGTACAAGATTACGCACTGGTGTAATCATACGAGCGAACATGTGAATCGGACCCGACAACCAAACAGAAAAACCAACATTATTTCGCACAGCCAACGTCTTGGGCGTGATTTCACCCAACAGAAGCAAAAGCGGCAACATGATGGAAATATTAACCCACCACATGTCCTCTTCTGCTACAAAACGAAGTAACAGCGATGCAGAAATATTGGAGGCTGCCACATTGACCAGCTCATTACCGATCAGAATGGTAACAATCAATCGCCTTGGCCGACTTAACAGTTTTCGAATCAGTACGACCTGCTTGGAACCGGATTTCTCCAGACGATCCAGTTGACGACTATCCAAAGAAAAAAATGCTGTTTCCGAACTGGAGAAAAATCCTGAAAAACCAAGCAGGACGGCAAACAACCCCAGCTGGACCCACAGTGCGATATCCATGATATATGGTGCCCTTCCCTAATTGTTTCTGAGAGCCTACGTATAAACTCGTTTTTTATTGAAAAAGTCCATCTAACAATTCACAAATAAATAAAGCTTGCCTCTGATGCGTGTTTCAACTGGTTACGGCGTAACACCTATGATTGTCAGAATTGATTCACTGTACGCGCCATCATAGCGTATTTCTCGGTCTGATAATCAATCCGTATGAGAAAAATGGAATTTATTTCATCTCCAACGACTTTTTGGAACCATTCGCACAAGACACCGCTCTAACACCCCAGTAAGGAGATTGACTGCTATATGCATACACCGATAGCATCATTATCACCTTCAACCCTTTGATAAATTGCAGGAGAACAATCATGGAACGATTATGGCGCTTGCTGTGGACTTTGACCACTGTGGGCCTTTTATTGGGTTCAATCAGTGCCAATGCCTCTGTCAAAAATGATGCACGTTTCACAGGTTCATCGCTCTATCAGGCCACACTGGCCGGAGATATCAACCAAATCAACCAACTACTGGATCAAGGCGCAGATATCAATGTGCGTAACGGATATGTGGGCACCCCGCTGTATGCAGCGGCTCTGATCGGTCGCACACAGGTGGTTGATTTACTGGTTTCCCGAGGGGCAGACATTGAAGCCCGTAATCCCTACAGCCGAAAAAAATTAGGGCTGGCCTCTTTTGGCACCCCCCTGTCAGCCTCGTTAATCGGCGGTCACCCGGCTATTGCTGTTCAGCTGTTGAACTATGGCGCAAAGCCCAACCCAAAGATAAAAGGTGTAAAATCACCGCTGGAGTTAGCCACGCTGCGCGGATATCAGGATGTCGCACAAGCACTATTGGACCGGGGTGTTCCAGTCGATCTGAAAAACAGCCAAAGTCGGACAGTTTTGGCGCAGGCGGCCCTGATGAACCATGCGGATCTTGTCGCGTTCTATCTTGAGCGTGGTGCCCAGATCAATGCACAAGATTTCTATGGCCGTACAGCACTCCATTGGGCGGTAAAAAATGCCAATGATCAAATCGTGACCATTTTACTGGACAATAAAGCCGATACTACAGTAACGGATCGCAATGGCGTATCACCAACCCAATGGGCCGTCAATGTCACTGACATGGACTTATTCCATCGGCTGACCAAAGAGAAACAACCCGATTATAAACAACGCATTGGTCCTATGGAAGTCAGTGGCGAACACTAATTCAATAGTGCAAAAAAGCCCTATCCTTTGTTTCTGGAGAGGGCTTTTTTTTGTCAACTCAAACCTGTTCATATTCTTTCGATTTTCACAGCATTGTGATACTTTGAATAATAAGTATTCATTATGCTGTCAAAAGCGACTCAATCAACGTACTGATAATTTATAGTAAACTGGCAACAAGGTGTTGTGAACGAACATGAGACCGTTCTTTCGGAACAAACGCGCATGGCTGCTGCCAGTACTGGGCTGGACACTACTGGTCGGGCTCTCTTACTGGTGGAACAATGCCACCCTCAAGCAACATGCCATAACCGTTGCCACGGAACGCGCACGCTTCACTTTCCGAATGGTTGAAACCATGCGCCTGTGGAACGCCCGTCATGGTGGTGTTTATGTGCCAATCTCGCAAGCCAGTCAGCCTAATCCCTATCTTAATATCCCTGAACGAGAAATTGAGACACCATCGGGCCTGGCATTGACACGTATCAATCCCGCTTATATGACCCGACAACTGTCCGATCTTCTGAAAGAGACGGCTGATTGGTCTCTGCACATCACCAGCACCAATCCACTCAATCCGCTCAATGTGCCGGACAATTGGGAATTCATGGCGTTAAGCAGCTTTGAGCGCGGCGCAAAAAAAGAGCACTCTGATCTGATCCAACTGTCTGACACAACCTCCGTATTTCGCTACATGGCACCGCTGGTGACTCGAAAAGCCTGTCTCGCCTGCCATTCTGGACAAGGCTATAAGGAAGGCGATATTCGTGGTGGGATCAGCGTCACCTTTCCTGCGGATTTCGTTACTCAAACAATCCAAGAACAAACCAACATAATGCAGGTGATCCACGTGGTTGCCTGGAGTCTGCTCTCCAGTTTGAGTTTCTTCCTGTTGGGCCGAATTCGCAAACAGATGATGGCCCTTAAAAACGCCAGAGACGATCAGGACAAGTTGGTAGAACAACGCACTGAAGAGCTTCGCCGAGAGGTGTTGATCCGCAAATCCACTGAGGCCCGTTTTCGCTCGGTCACTGAATCCACTGTGGATGCCATCATTGCTGCGGATGATAACGGCCTGGTTACTTTCTGGAATCAAGGCGCTCAAACGCTGTTTGGCTATTCCGAAGCCGATATTATTGGCAAGCCATTAACCATCCTGATGCCAAAACGGTTTCAGAAGGATCATGCAAACGGCCTGCAACGTTTTCAAATTCAAGGTAAAAGCCAAACCATTGGCAAAACCATTGAATTAACAGCGCGGCACTCAAAAGACCATGAATTTCCCATTGAAATCTCTCTGGGCACATGGCAAGTGGACGGTAACAACTACTTTTCAGCAGTGATCCGTGACATCACTGATCGCAAGAAAACCGAAGATCAATTGCGTCTTCATGCAACCGCGCTCTCATCCGCTGCCAATGCGATATTTATTACCGATGGCAATGGTGATCTTGAATGGATCAATCCCGCTTTTACACGTATGACTGGCTATACCCTGGAAGAGGTCCAAGGCCGTAATTTGCGGATTCTCAAATCCGGCCAGCACAGCGATGAATTCTATAAAACACTCTGGGATGCCATTCTTTCTGGACATGAGTGGAATGGTGAGATTGTCAATCGCCGCAAGAATGGCGAACTCTATGTCCAAGACTCCACCATTACACCAGTGCGCAACAACCAAGGCCGAATCACTCACTTTGTTGCCATTCAGCAGGATATTACCGACCGTAAGTCGGCAGAAGAAGAGCTGAACAAGTTTCAACTTGCTGTTGAACAAAGCCCTGTTTCCACAGTGATTACTGATACAAATGGTGCGATTCAGTACGTCAATCCCAGATTTTGCGAAGTGACTGGATATACCGCTGAAGAAGCGATGGGACAAAACCCAAGAATTCTGAGAACAGACAGCACGTCTGAAGAAACCTATCATAAGCTTTGGAACACCATCTCCAAAGGCCGAATCTGGCGCGGTGAACTCCTCAATCGTAAAAAAGATGGCTCGGATTTTTGGGAGAACACCTGGATCGGCCCGATTTTCAGTAGCAGTGGTGAGATCACTCATTATCTGGCCATCAAAGAGGATATCACCCAAAGAAAACAGGTTGAAGATGCACTCTATCAACTCAATGAAGAACTGGAACAACGGGTTACTGATCGTACCTCTGAACTGATTCAAACCAATATTCGGCTTAAACGCGAAGTCAACGAACGTGGACGCGCCGAAGAGATTGCCCGCAACAGTCGTGAGTCTCAAAAAGTGATCAGCGACCTGCTCTGGATCGCTCTGCAACCGATCTCTCTTAAAGAACAGATGGAAAAGGCATTAACAACCCTGCTCGCCACATCCTGGTTGAGCATTCAGAATCGCGGCCTGATCTTTCTTGCTGATCTGGAAAGCGAATCCCTACATATCGTTGCACACCATCGCATATCCAACCAAATCCACCAACAGTGCAATAATTTGCCCTTCGGTGTCTGTCTGTGTGGTCGAAGCGCTGCAACACGTGAAACCATTTTCAAAGCACACATGGATTCCGATCACGACATTCATATTGCAAATATGGATGATCATGGCCACTTCTGCGTGCCCATCATGGCCAATGACACACTGTTGGGTGTGCTATGCCTCTATGTGGATAGCGGATTTAGAGAAAGCGAAAAAGACCATGCCTTTCTGACCGCTGTAAGTCGTACTCTTGCCGCCATGATTGAACGGAGCCAAGCGGAATCTCTCAAAGAAGCCAAACTGGCTGCCGAAGCAGCCAACCAAGCCAAAAGTGACTTTCTTGCTACCATGAGCCATGAGATACGCACACCAATGAATGCGATCATCGGCATGGGCGAGCTTCTGCTTGAGACTGAATTACTCCCTGATCAACGTCGCTTTCTTGAGGTGTCTCATAATGCGGGAGAAACACTGCTTAACCTGATCAACGATATTTTGGATCTATCTAAAATTGAGGCAAAACGGTTCAGATTAAATCAAGTCACTTTTTCTCTGACAGAATTAGCATCCAGCGTAATCGATATTCTTGCCCTACTGGCAGAAGATAAGAAGCTGAAACTCAGCTGCACTTTTTCCGACATCTTGCCCGCTCAAGTGGTGGGAGATCCAGATAGAGTGCGTCAAGTTTTAATTAATCTAATCGGCAATGCCATCAAATTTACCAGTGAAGGAGAGGTATCTCTATTCATATCGCAAAGCGATCAGGACGATCAAATCCTGTTTGAAATCGTAGATACTGGCATTGGTATCGCACCGGAAAAACATGCTGAGATATTCAAACCATTCATCCAGGCTGAGGATGATACTGCACGTCACTTTGGTGGTACAGGACTTGGTCTATCCATCACCCAACGCCTCGTTCACGCCATGGATGGACAGATTTGGTTGGAAAGCAAACTCGGCGCGGGCAGTCGTTTCTTTTTCACCGCACATCTTCCGGCTGTTACTGATACCGCATGCGATGAACCACTACCACTGTCCGAATCAACCACCCAACTAGTCGAGGACAGTGTATCACTGGACATCCTCCTCGTGGACGATTCGCCTGATAATCGTTTTCTGGCTAAAGCCTTTCTGAAAGGTGATCATTATAGAGTCATTGAGGCCAACAATGGCGAGCAGGCTTTGCTACTGTTTGAGCAGAACTCATTTGACGTAATATTGATGGATATGCAGATGCCGATACTGGATGGCTATGAAGCCACGCGCCGCATCCGTGCCCTGGAAAAAGCATCCAACCAGAAACCAACCCCTATCATTGCCCTGACCGCCGATGCCATGCAGGAACATAAACAACGTGTCCTGGAAGCAGGATGTGACATGCATATGGCTAAACCTATCCGCAAAGCTCAACTTCTGTCGGCAATCGAAACCGTGACCACCTCTTCTGACTCCAATGTCTGATGGACAAAAAGCCCCTGATTTTCAACCAACGACACACTTTTGGGTCTGATTCTATTTGGTTGATTATGTATTAAATTTCATTTAGTATGTCGCATTTTGTATTAACATGTAACCAGCTTGATACAAAGCAAACTTGATTTTGTTTTGATAACGAATCAAAACAATCTATTAACATGTAACCACATGATGCATCATAATATTCTAATATTCTCGTATGGTTCACTATCGCCTATTTTGCATTTGACAATTTTCCACAATCCCTCACTATAGGAGTTAGCATTGTTGCCAATTGAGCACCAAAACGCTTGCAACTGCGTAACGCCTGTACGCCATAAAAGCTCTGACTTTGGTTCAAAGGAGCCTGTATCCAATGACCATACAGCATGTTAACGACACATCTGTAAGTCGGCGCTCTTTCCTGAAAAAAGCAGCGGCCACAGCGGTGGGCGGTGCCACACTTCTGAGAGCACCTTACGTATTCAGTAAGAAAGAGATCACACTGCGTGTTCTGGGCACTCATGTAACTCTTCGGGAAGCCATCCGCCGTGAGGCAGAGAAAGCACTTGGTTTTCGTATTACCTTTGAAGCCGGTGGCAGTGCCCGCGTACTTCAGAAGGCTTCTGCCCGACCCCAATCCTTTGACATTTATGAGCAGTGGTCCAACAGCATCAAAATGCTTTGGCGGTCCAATGCAATTCAGCCTATTGATATTGAACGTATAACGCTCTGGCATGAGGTGAACAATCTCACCAAAAAAGGGCGCTTAACGCCCGATGCAAAAGTTGGACTTGGCGATGCTCCGTATAAACTGCTCTATGTTCAACCTGATAATAATCTAGGTAACACCACCACCAACCAGATCAGCTTTCTTCCGTATGTCCATAATGTTGACTCATTTGGCTATGATACCCGCGTTATTCCCAGAGGTATCGCCTATGAGACTGAAAGCTGGGCCTGGTTACTGGACGAACAATGGCATGGTCGAGTTGCGTTAATCAACGCACCAACCATCGGCCTATTCGATGCCGCCCTTGCCGTTACCGCTCAGGGTCTGATGACCTTCAAAGATATGGGCAACATGACCAAAGCAGAAGTGGACCAACTGTTTCAAATTCTGATTGAGAAAAAACAACAAGGACATTTTAGCGGATTTTGGAACTCGGTGCCTGAATCGGCAGACTTTTTGGACACAGGGCGCGCCGTCATTGCCAGCATGTTTTCACCAGCTGTTGCGGATCTGAATGAACGTGGTATCCCTGCGGTCTATGCTGCACCGAAAGAAGGCTACCGCGCCTGGCACGGTGTGATGTGCCTGTCCAAAATGACTCAAGGCCATGTTAAAGATGCCGCCTATGACTTCATGAACTGGTGGCTCTCTGGCTGGCCCGGTGCCTTCGTCGCCCGACAGGGCTACTATATTTCGGTTCCTGAACGGGCACGCCCTTTCCTCTCTTCCCAAGAGTGGGATTACTGGTATGAAGGCAAACCGGCGGCTGAGGATTTAAGGGGACCAGATGGCAAGATCGCAGTCAAACGCGGCAGCATTCGAAATGGCGGGTCTTACTGGCGACGATTTAATAATGTCGCAGTTTGGAACACCGTGATGGATACCTATGAGTACAGCTTGCCACGCTGGAATGAGTTTCTTTTGGCGTAACGCCCGTTCAATTTTTATATCACCGTGATTATTGTGGATATCCATGTCTAACAATTTGTTACGAAAGGTTTAATTATGCTGTCTCAGATAAAATTCCGGTTACGAAAGGTTTAATGATGCTGCCCCAGATAAAATTCAGTATTGGGCGTCGCATATTTATCGGTTTTGGCGTTGTGATTGCTGTCTTTATCCTCCAGGCGGTGATCATCAATCTGGACTTTAACAGCGTGGTTAAGACCTTCGGCATTTACGGTCAAACCACCACCAGCGCGACCCAAATTCTCGAAATTGAGCGCAATGTGTTAGAGCTGCAACGCAGCTCTCTTGCCTTTACCTATTCCGGTTATAATGGTGTTGTCCTTCGCGTGCTTCGCCTTCAAGAATCGTTACGCAAACAACTCAACACTGTATCCAGCACTATCACTGATCCAAAACGTCGTGCCATTCTGCAAAGAATGACCATTCAGTTTGAAGAGTATGTAGAGACCTTTGGCGCAGCAGTAGAAGAGCGTCAATTGCGTGAAGAGCTGGTTGAAAAACGTATGATTGTACTCGGTGAACAGGCCGTGACCATACTCAGCAATCTAATTGACAAATCTGTTTCAAAAAATGACCTGTTCACCGCAGCTCAAGCTGGCCAAGCCCAGGAACAACTGCTACTTGCCCATAAAGATGCCTTCTCGTTTCTTCGCACACCTGACTCAATCCTGGTGCTTGAGACAAAAAAACATCTTGCTCATTTCAATAAAATTCTCCAAAACATGAAACAGACCATTACAGATCCAAAAATTCATTCCGTATTGGATGATTTACTGGGTTTGGAGCCAAAGTATCATGATGCATTTCTCGGAATGGTACGTACAACACGTACCTATTTCCATCTCATCTATGTGGTAATGGCCGGTCAAGCCGCAGAGTTCGGCCACCTTGCCAGAGAGTTGAAAGATCAAACGCTGGCACAACAGACAACGGTTAAAAATCGCCTGATTGAAGCAATTTCTGACTCGCAGAATTTCAGCATCATGGTCTCTCTGTTTGCCACACTATTGGGATTTCTATTTGCTGGACGCATCACTAAAACCATTGCTGAACCAATCCGCGCCATGACACAAACGCTCAAAGAGTTGGCCAGCGGTCACCACAGCGCTGAAATCCCTGGCCGAGGCCGATCTGATGAGATCGGCAGCATGGCCATGGCGGCCCATATTTTCAAAGAAAAAGCCGAAGAGTTGGAAAACGCCAGCCGTTACAAATCAGAATTTCTGGCGAACATGTCCCACGAACTGCGCACACCGCTCAACAGTATGCTGATTCTATCCAAACTGTTTGCCGATAATCGGGATGGTAATCTGAATGAAAACCAGCAGGAATCCGCCCGCATCATCCATGAAAGCGGTTCAGACCTACTTCGTTTGATCAACGATATTCTTGATCTCTCCAAAGTAGAGGCTGGTCGAATGGACGTGGTTGTGGAATCGCGTAGCTTTGCAAACTTCTTACAGACCATGAAACGGCAATTTGATCCAATTGCTCAAAACAAGGGCCTCACCTTTAATACAGAAATTTCCAATCACATCATCGCTGATCTGGAAACTGATTGGAGCAAAGTCGAGCAGATCATTCGCAACCTACTCTCCAATGCATTCAAATTTACCGCCCAAGGTAGTGTCACCATTCGAGTACATCCTACTGATCCGCACACACTGTTTCTAAGCGATACCATCACACCAAGCCAAATGATCGGTATCTCAGTCAGCGACACCGGGATTGGTATTCCACAAGATAAACGGGAACAGATCTTTGAAGCCTTCCGACAGGTGGACGGCACCACCAGTCGGAAATATGGCGGCACTGGCCTTGGACTGTCCATCTCTCGGAAATTCTCTCAACTGTTGGGCGGTGAGTTGCAAGTTGGCAGATCGGAAAATACAGGCACCACTTTCACCCTTTTTCTACCTATAGACATATCGAGCCATATAGAAAATATCACTCTGCTGGAGAGTCAGAAATCTGGAACAAACAGTGAACGGTCAGCCTCTACATCATTCACTGATCTAACCCGTTCTCTGCTGGTGGTGGACGATGATCCACGTAACGCCTTTGCCATTCAAGAGATTCTCAAAGAACGCGTTAAAAAACTCTTCATCGCTTCTGATGGTATTGAGGCACTCAAAATATTGAATGACCATCCTGATATTGATCTGGTGCTCATGGATATCATGATGCCGCATATGGATGGTTACCAGGCAATGCAGAAGATTCGTGAACAGCCGCGCTTTAGCCATCTGCCCATCCTTGCGCTCACGGCCAAGGCCATGCCAGGGGATCGGGAAAAATGTATCGTGGCCGGTGCAACGGATTATCTGTCCAAGCCCATCAACACCAACCTTCTTCTGACTGTTCTATCTGAACTTCTGCCCACTTCCGAAGTCAAAGCAGTGAGACTTGGTGAGGCAGACCAAGCCACCATAACAGCACCTTCTTCTATATCCACCACCACCACCACCACACCGCCAAGTGTGTCCAATTCCTGCGAGGCTCTGCAATCAGCAACAATATTGGTGGTGGATGATGATATGCGTAACACGTTTTCCTTGGCACAAATTTTACAGGATTGTACCAAGCGCGTTCTTTTAGCCCATGATGGTTTGGATGCACTACAAAAGCTCAATGATAATCCAGATATTTCCATAATCATCATGGATATCATGATGCCGAATATGGACGGATATCAGACCATGGCAAAGATTCGTACTCAAGAGTCTCATAAAAACCTACCGATCATTGCTTTAACAGGCAATGCAACCTTGCCCAATGATCGGCAGAAATGTCTGGATGCAGGCGCAGACGATTATTTGGAAAAACCTTTTGAGCCAACAATTTTGTTGGAAAAAATGAGCCACTGTGTAACGGAAAAACCAACGAATCCACATTCTTCCAATCATTGATTTTCATGGAGCATGACGATTGTCCATACGACCAAACATATTGATCGTTGACGATAAGCCGAACAATCTGACAGCTCTGAGTGCGCTGTTGGAACCGTTTGACGCAACTATTCTGGAAGCCAATTCCGGCAATGAGGCCCTGCGCCTAACACTTCAGCATGATATTGCCCTGATGTTGCTGGATGTGGATATGCCGGATATGGATGGCTATGAAGTGGCTTCTATGGTCAAAGCGGTGGAACAGACCTGGGATATTCCCATCATCTTTATCACAGCTGCGTTCAAAGATGAGTTTCACCGACTCAAAGGATACCAGTCCGGCGCAGTGGACTATATTGAAAAACCCATTGATGACCGGATTCTTAAATCAAAGGTTGATATCTTTCTCAACCTCTACACTGCCCGTCAAGAAGTCATCCACCTCAATCAAACCTTGGAGCAACGTGTTCAGGATCGCACCCAAGCCATACAGAAGATCAACAACGCGTTAGAAATAACGCTCAAAGAGTTGGAAGAGCAGCAACGCCGTCAAGACACCCTGATTGCCAATCTTTCCGGCATGGTCTACCGTTGCGCCAATGACAGCAACTGGACCATGGAGTTCATCAGTGATGGTTGTTTGGAATTAACCGGCCATGCCGCACAGGATCTTATCGACAATCATACACTTTCCTTCAATGATCTCATTGTGTCAGAAGACCAACAACATGTTTGGGAAACCGTTCAAAAGGCAATTGAACAAAAACTTCCTTTTGAAATGGTGTATCGAATCAGATGCAATAATCAGCGCATAAAATGGGTTTGGGAAAAAGGACGTGCGGTTGTTGACGATAAGGGCAATATTGTCGCTCTGGAGGGTCTGATTACCGATATCACCCAACAAAAAGAGACTGAAGCGGAACTGGAACGCCACCAACAGCAGCTTACACAACTGGTCGCTGAAAAGACCGCCCATCTAGTGGAGAGCGAACAACGTTTGGCAGAAGCACAAAAGATCGCCAAACTGGGCAATTGGGAGTTTGACATGAAGACCAATAAGCTCACTTGGTCTGAAGAAACCTATCATGTTTTAGGATACTCACCCCAGATCACTGCCACCACTGATCTCTTTTTGACACGTATATACGATCAAGACCGTGATCGGGTCAAAGATGCCCTGGATGCACTGTATAGACAGGGTACACAGCTGGAGCTTGAGTCCCGTTACCAGATTGATGTTGATGATATTCGCTGTCTTCACATGATTGGTAAACGCGAGGAAGACGCACAAGGCAAGCCCGTTCGCACGGTTGGTGTTGTCCAGGATATCACCGATCGTTGGAAGGTCCAACAGGAAAGGAAGCGGGCTGAAAAAGCACTATTTCAAGCAAAAGAACAGGCTGAAAAAGCCAACCTTGCCAAATCGGAGTTCCTGGCCGCCATGAGCCACGATATCCGCACACCGATGAACGCCGTATTGGGTATGGGCGAGTTGCTTAACGATACATCTCTGACACCATCCCAGAGCAAGTTTGTCAAGACCATAAATCAGGCGGGCGAAGTCTTGCTGGCATTGATCAATGATATTTTGGATCTATCAAAAATTGAAGCAGGTCAACTTGAGTTGGAAAAAACCCGCTTCCAGGTCGATGATATAATTATCAATCTCACAGAAATGCTCTCTTTGGATGCCCAAAACAAAGGGTTATCGCTCTCCACGCTCATCAAACCACAGACACCACTCAAACCAGTGGTAGGCGATCCTGAGCGGTTGCGCCAAGTGCTGTTAAACCTGATTGGCAATGCCCTCAAGTTCACTGAATCCGGTGAGGTAACGGTATCCGTTGTACAAAACGGGGAAGACTCTTGCACTTTCTCAGTGATTGATACCGGAATCGGCATTGCCGAAGATCGGCAGCAACTCATTTTTCAGCCCTTCACCCAAGCTGAAGCCAGTACCACACGCCGCTTTGGTGGCACGGGACTTGGACTGAGCATCTGTAACCAGTTGGTTAAAGCCATGGGCGGTCGAATGACCGTAGACAGCAGGCCAAACCAAGGCAGTGCTTTCAGTTTCACCATTCCTTTGCCGTACAGCGACCACGCGACCAATGGTCAGTTACCAACCAGATCAGCACCCATGCCCCACAAACCACCGGCTTTAGGTATTGATACACTATCTATTTTGCTGGTGGATGATTCTGAAGACAATCGGATGTTGATCCGCGCATTTCTAAATAACACACCGCACCGGATTACCTGTGCTGAGAACGGTATTGAAGCGGTCAACTTTTGTAAAAAAGAACACTTTGATCTGATTTTAATGGATGTGCAAATGCCGATAATGGATGGTTACGAAGCAACTCGAACCATTCGTTCACTGGAAAAACAGACCAACCAGAAACCGACCATTATCATTGCCCTTACCGCACATGCCATGAAGGAAGTGACCCACCGTGTCATTGCCGCAGGCTGTGATCTCCACTTGGCCAAGCCAATACGCAAAGCCCGTCTTATGGAAACCCTGGACCAAATCTGTTCAGATTCGGATAATTAATTTTTTCTGACCACTTTGAATCAGGACCAATCCCCAATGAGTGAAAACGATATCTGGAAAAAAGCAGAGACCGGCAACCCTGACGCACAAACTCAGGTCGGTGATCTCTACGCCCATGGTGATGGTGTAAGCCAAAGTTGGGAACACGCCCTGCTCTGGTATCGCAAAGCCGCTGAACAGGAACATATACCCGCTCTGATCAACATTGGTCGTCTCTATGAACTTGGCCGAGGTGTCGAACAAGAGGGCATGGATGCAGCGCTATGGTATCGACGCGCTGCTGTCCAGGGTGATGTGGAAGCACAACACCTTTTGGGCACCCTCTACGCATTCAACCCGGAAGTACCCAATGATTTTGAAGAAGCGGTAAACTGGTTCCGCCAAGCTGCGGAAAAAAATCACGCTTGGGCACAGTGTGATCTGGGCATCATGTATGAATTTGGCCACGGTGTGGAACAGGATCTATCCATGGCCAGCGAATGGTTTCAGAAAGCCTCTGAACAGGGTAATGGTGTTGCACGCGGCAAACTAAAGCAAATCAATAACAGAGCGTAACATAGTAATTTCGATCTAAAATTTGACAATGAATCATAACCAGATTTGGAACGGTTGACTGTTCAAATCTTAGACGAAATCACTATACTTCCCTACCAATCGGGTTTGAAGTCAAACGACTACGAAAAAACGGGATACCGCCACAGAGCGATATCCCGTTTTTTTATTTCCGCACAACTGATTATTCGTCATAAAGGGAAGGAATGCTCCTTCCCTCTCAACACATTGAATCAGGGGCCAGCATCACTGGCAGGAGCTTTAGCTTCGGGCTGATGAGGCATCATCATTGCGTGAGGCACACCCGAATGACCCATGTTACCACCCATTGGGCCATGCAAACCTAAACGAGGAAACAAGCTGGTCAGACGTGTTTTCTGTTGGTCATCAAGAACAGCCCACACATCTTTCATGGCGTGCAACATCTGCTTCTGGTTGTCCAAACGTCCTTCCATCATGGTCAGGTGCTGTTCCATGCGTTGCAGAGGGGACATTGCGTGTGCATTGACCGGTGGTGTGGGACGATTTTGGGCGTGACTGGCCATCACGGCTTCCATTGTATTCCAGGCTTCCAACTGGGTATCTTTCAGTTCCAATGCCTGTTTCAATTGTTCCATGCGACCCTTGATCATTTCAGGACGGAACTGAGGCTGACCTGGCGCACCAGACCGCATTGCGCGTCTGTGATTCTTTTGGAATTGATGGTGGAATGACTTGCTCATCTTCTCCATGGCTTCTTTTTGCAACTCCATGGCTTGTTTTTGCTGCGCCATAGCCTGTTTTTGTTGCTCCATGGCATATGACTGCTGCTCCATGGCCTGTTTTTTTGCTTCTTTATTCAGGCAGGATGCATATTTACGGGCTTCTTCCTGGCCCATATTGCCTTCAGGCGTGGCACAGTTTTGCGGGCCATGTTTCCACTTGGGAGGCGTGTAGCTGACACCGCCATATTGCTTGGCATAGTCAATACCGGGATTGCCGTACATTTTGGCATAGTCAACATTGGGATTGCCATACATTTTGGCATAGTCAACATTCGGGTTGCCATACATTTTGGCATAGTCAACATTGGGATTGCCGTACATTTTGGCATAGTCAACATTGGGATTGCCATACATCTTGCCATAGTCAACACCAGGATTACCATGCTGCGGACCACCCCAATTATTGTGCATGCCGGGTCCATAGTAATACTGTTGGGGCATAGTGTCCGCTTGCTCTTCTGCCTGTGCGGCACCAGCAACCAATCCCATACCCATAAACAGAGCCATAGTGGCCAGAACGGATTTCTTTTTGAGGGCTTTCTTAATCATTTCATTCACCTTTTTTCATCATATTCAGACAATTACACGTGCGTATCATTAAAGGAGCGACCATTCTCACAGTATTAATCAATGGGCAACGCCTTTCCAAGACTTCAATCAGAAACAATAGTTAATCAACCACCAACGCGGTATAAACAAGCAGATCATAGAGTTTACACCTCGTCAGAATAGGGATAAGAAAGGAGGAATCATCCCCGAATGACTTAGCATGACTCAAAACAGGATGTAAATTCAATCCATCTATTGTAAAAAGCAGCCCGGTTTAGTTCAAACCTGTTCAACAATCTGTCACAATCACTGTTGATTGTTACGCCTTGGTTACAAAGTGGATTTTTTCCGCGACCCTAAACTTGGAAAGCTACCATGTCCGATGACGTAATGAAAGACCGCATCCTTATTGTTGAAGATGATAAGGAAACCCGCCTGTTACTGAAAGATTATCTGAATAAAAACGGCTATGATGCCTTAGCCGCTGGTGACGGTACCGAGATGTGGTCGATTTTGAACGAACAAAGCGTTGACCTTATTGTACTTGACCTCATGCTTCCCGGTGATGATGGGTTAACACTCTGTCGCACCCTCCGTGCAAAAAACAGCTATGACAGCATTCCCATTATCATGCTGACAGCCCGTGGTGGCGAAACTGACCGAATCATCGGTCTGGAAATGGGTGCTGATGATTACCTGCCAAAACCGTACAATCCACGTGAACTTCTGGCACGCATTAAAAGTGTCCTGCGCCGAACCCGCCTGCAACCCCGTGAGGATCTGGAGAACGGTGATCCCAAAGCCTACCAGTTTTCCGGTTGGCATCTCTCCATTGTGGCACAGCAGTTGACCGCACCTGATGGTGTTTTGGTACCACTGACCCGAGGCGAATTTGATCTATTGCTGATCTTTTTATCTCATCCCGACCAGGTGATGAATCGGGATGCGTTGATGGGTCTGTATCGCAATCGAGAAGCAACGCCTTTTGATCGGGGTATTGATGTTCAGATAGGACGACTTCGCAAACGGTTACGTGAAGATCCGAAAAATCCACGCATTCTGCGTACTGTCTGGGGTCAGGGTTATATTCTCAACGGTCCTGTGGAGCATGAGCAGTGATTGCACTGCCAACATTGAGACCATTCACACTTTCTACGCGTCTATTTTTGATTCTATTTGGTGGACTGGCTGCGGCTCTGCTGGTCAGTGCGGCCCTGTTTCAAGAAGATCGGGGTAAGGCACTACACACGGTCGGTGGTCTGCATGTTGCTCAACGGGTTGCAGCTGTAGTGCAACTACTAGACTCCCTTGAACCGCATGAGAGACGACGCATTGTCCGTGGCCTTCAAATGCCTTGGCAATCGGTCCGGCTGATACATCGGGCTCCGCCGATGCCTGATATGTCTGATTCAGACAAACGCGCGGCCATGGTACGCACGCTGTTAAGCCGCCATCTTGATGAGCGTTGGCCATTTCGCGTCATTGTTCGCGCGCCACCTGGCTCCGATGCCATGGATTCAGGACCACCGGATATTCCCGCAGAGATTCAAGAAAAACGCATGAAAGGAGCACCACCCTGGGCGCTTAAAGCGATGCGCCATCAACAACGTATTAAAAATCAGCGATTGCGCCACCATCTGCCCGGAGACTTTTCTTTTATTGCTCAAGTGCGCCTGCAAGATGGCGTTTGGGCAGAGTTTCAAAACCACCTGCCTAAAGAGGCGATATCCTGGCCATCCAACCTGCTTTGGCCTTTGATGCTGCTGTTTCTGGCCGTGCTGATATTGTCGTTTCTGGCCGTGCGTTTACTGACCCGACCTCTGCGCCAATTTTGTCAGGCGGCCGAGGCGTTAGGAAAAGACATCCATCACCCGCCCCAACCAGAAACCGGTCCACCAGAGGTACGCCAAGCGGCACGGGCTTTCAACGGTATGCAAGCCCGTGTTGTGCGTTATGTACAGGAACGTACCCATCTTCTTGCCGCCCTTTCCCATGACTTGAAAACGCCAATCACCCGCATGAGATTGCGTACCGAACTACTGGAAGACGACTCCGCCCGAGAGGGCCTGTTGAAAGATCTGGCTGAGATGGAAGAGATGACCCGCGCCTCTCTGGATTATATCAAAGGCATGGAAGGTATGGAGAATCGACAACGCATGGACATAACTGCCATGTTGGAGAATCTTCAAACCGAATATCAGGAGATGGGACAGCCGGTCACTCTGAAAGAACGGGCCGCCTTACCCCCCTTTCCGGTCATGCCGCAAAGCCTTAAACGCGCGCTGACCAATTTGGTGGAAAATGCAGTAAGATACGGTGGCAACGCAGAATTGGATGCAAATATTAAAGCGGATACCAGCCTGGAAATTCACGTTCGAGATCGGGGACCAGGCATCTCTGAAGCGGATCTATCCCGTGTTTTAGAACCCTTTGTCCGGTTGGAATCCTCGCGCAATCGCCACACCGGCGGTACGGGTTTGGGACTCTCCATCGCCAGCAATATCGCCCGCGCACATGGCGGAGAGCTTCAGCTGAGGAATCGTACAAACGGTGGGTTATGCGCCACGCTGGTACTGCCAAAGTCAGGCAAATAGAGTGACTTTGAAAGCTGTTTTCTTATCCTTAATTGCCCCGAAGAGCTTATCAGGATTTTCCCTGTTGATGAATCTGCTCAACGGTACGATGCATATTTTTTGTAAGCTTGAGAATCTCGCCAATACCATCGCGTACATCACCAGCAGTTGCATGCGCACCCTCGGTGGCGAGCTGGCTGGCCATAGCGGCTGAACCGGCATCATTGGCAATCATGGCCATATGTCCAACCGCCTGAACGGCTTCGTCAGATGAGGTGGCAATCTGCCCAATACTGGCAGCACTTCTACCCGCTGAAGAGGCTACTTCCTGGGCCGCTGATTCCAACTCACGTGCATTGTGCGTCACATTTTGTGAGGCACTGCGCACATCATCCATGGCTGTACCAATCTCCTGAATGGAAGCGTTTTGTTCATCAACAGAGTGGGCAATTTCATCATTGGCCTGAAATATTCGCTCAATAATATCTGAAATCTGACCTGCCGCACCGGTGGCCGCTTTGGCATGTCCACAGATTTGACTGATCTTATCACCGATATTTTTGGCCGCTTTGGCACTTTGGGCAGCCAAATCCTTCACCTCATTGGCCACCACACCAAAACCTTTACCCATCTCACCAGCACCCGCCGCCTCAATGGCTGCGTTCAATGCCAACATGTTGGTTTGATCCGCCACATTGGTGATCATCTTCAACGCCACACCAATATCATCCGCCGATTTTGATAAACGGGTGATCACCTCCTGAGCTTCAAGGGCATGCGTACTGGCTTGTTCTGAAGCCTTATTGGCACTTTTACAACGGGCACGCACATCACTGAGTCCGGATGTCATTTGATCAATGGACTCCACCACGGAATCAATGGACCCATTCACCTGTCCAAGGTTATTGCCAACTTCTGCAACATTCGCGCTAACCTGCTCGGCAGCAGCAACCATGGTATTGATATTTTGATTGGCGGATCCGACCTCAGCAACAATGGAATCAATGTTACCCCGCACCATATCCGCTGCACCGGATACCGTGGCAATGTTGCCGGAAACCTGCTCCATCTGATCGTTGATGTTCAGAATCTCACCACCCAGACGACTATTTTTCTGATAGACATCTTCAGACAATTTTCCGATCTTTTCAGCGGCTTGTTCCAAAGCGTCATGCAGAACCGCAACCTCTTTGTTAATTGATGCTTCATGGCTTGTTTGAACGGCGGTATCTTCCACTGTATGGGAAAGCATTTCGGCAAGCTGATTGACATGCACACCAATTTCATCAATCGGTCCAGAATCACCAACCCAGGAGAGCCGCCCGTTCAAATCACCGTCAGCAATGGCAAGAAGCGCCTGGTTAATATCAGCCGCTTTGGTGCTATTTCGTCGATGTGTGAGAAAAACAGCACTTACTACCAGTAACAGTGCGACACTCAGTCCCGCGATCAAACCATAGAGCACCGCACTTTTCAAACCCGAAGATTCAAACAGGGTAGTAACCAAACTATGCGTTAGCAATGCCACTACAGCCGGAACTGTAGTCATCAGCACGGTACTTTTATCAAGACCCATAATTTCAGCCTTCAGGGTTGTGTTTCGGATGGCGGGCGAAGGACGTATGTTTGTGGAAAACCGTCCTGGAATGGTGCTACTGTATCTCTTTGGCAATAAAAATTGAATCTTCTTCCAATGGTCAGCTGTCTGGAATGCCCAATGAATAGCATCTCTGTCAATCTTACCACTATACGCCAACGCATTGCATCAACTTGTGCGCGTGTCGGTAAAGATCCTTCGCGCGTACAACTGGTTGCCGTCTCCAAAACCAAGCCTGCCGCACTGGTTATGGACGCTCTGGAAGCCGGCCAGATCATCTTTGGTGAAAACCGCATTCAGGAAGCGCGGGATAAAGTCCCAACAGTCAATGATGCACGTGCCCAATGGCATCTCATCGGACCTTTGCAACGCAACAAGGTCAAATATGCCGTCAAACTGTTCCACATGATCCACAGCGTGGACAGCATTGCCCTGGCCGAAGCACTCAACAAACGTTACACACAGGCTGACCCACTATCCGTTCTTATTCAAGTCAATATCGGTGGCGAAACCCAAAAACATGGTGTTGCACCCGATCAGGCTCAATCACTGATTCGTGCTATGGCTGATATGAAAAATCTCGCCGTCAAAGGTCTGATGACTGTACCGCCCTATCATCCTGATCAAGAACAGATTCGACCCTATTTTCGGGATCTTGCACAACTGGCTGAAGACCTCAAAAGACTTGAATTGCCCAGCGTCAGCATGGATGAACTCTCCATGGGTATGAGCCACGATTTTGAAACCGCAGTAGAAGAAGGTGCCACACTGGTTCGGGTTGGCAGTGCCATTTTTGGAAATCGGGGATGATTCCGAGACGCTGACAAAAAAATCAGGCATAATAAATTGATTTGCAAATAACAGGTTCGTACCAGGATCCTCTTACTAAACCTGGTCTGAATATGCGTTCCTGAGGAGGGTGTCCCATGGGCCGAAAATTCAAGATTGATGGCAAAAAATATAATCTCAAAAAACTGACCACCAAAGAGTTGGAATCACTGTTCGAGTTGCAACGCGAACTGGAGAGAAAACGGCTGGAAGTGCGCTTTGGCACCACTCTGGTTAAAGCCGCCGCGCGAGAAAAAGCGCTGGTTTCCCGCTTGGCTGAACTGGAAGCTTTGCTGGGAAAGCTCTCCGCCGGAGAGGATATCAACACCATCCGCATAAAGTAGGCAGCGGCCTATCAAAGCGACTCTCCGGCACCTGGAAAAAGAATACCACCTACGCAGCAGCGTTGGCATCCTCCTTTGATGCTGAAATATCACTTGAGACAGACGATTCTCAAGTGCAATCTCCTGTGCCTCACTCCACTTGGCTGGAAAACTATTTTGACAAGAAATCGCACACTTCGGAAACAGCCGTTGAAAATAGCGACAATCTAATCAAAATCAATGGTCAAATGGAACAAGATCAACAAGTGGATCAACAACGCTGGCGGCAAATGGGTCAGTTCCCAACCCCATCACATACCGACAATTCCGAGACACCCGTTGCACAACCTATCTTGGCTCAACAAGAACAGAGCATATCCTCTGCCGCAAGCTCACCACTTGTGCCAACTGATGTACAGAAATCAGCCTCAACCAATACCGGAAAAACCGCCACTAAACCGGTTAATGCTATGGCTAATATGCACAGTTCCCAATCAACACCACTCTTTTCGGTGCCTGCAAACCCCATTTCTGGTGTCGCAGGTTCCACTGTCGCAAAGCCACATTCAACCTCAGTGTCTGTCAAGAGTGAAAAATCAACCAAAGCTGCTGTTTCAGATCGCAAGACATCATCTAAAATCCGTAAGAAAACAGCATCAGCGCCAATTAGCAACCCGTTAGCCACACCAAGCCCGGTTGCAGAAACCAAAACTCAAAAACCAACTGGCAAAGCCAAAAAGAAAACTGCGTCTCTACCGATGGCAAACAGTCCTGTCTCGGATATTGATAACGACAGGCCACAGACCACACAGACCATCCCCTTGGCAACCAGCCCACTTTCGGGCGTTGGCGGCACTATTTCTCAACCGGTAGCAAAAGGCAAAAAACCTGCTGTTTCAGAAAGATCTCAACAGCCACGTGTGCGAATCCAGGCAAAAGTCAATATTGCCCGTGGGCACAAACATGAGACCATCACACAGGCTCAACCCAAGGTAGTCCATTCCAAGACCGTGCACGCTGAACAGCCCGTCTCTGACATGCCTGCGCCTGTAGAATCTCAGCCAACAGCTAAAAAATCTACAAAAGCAAACCGTTTGGCACCGCCTATTGTTGAGCAAGCCGCCTCAGTAGAGAATAAAACAAGCGATGATATCTCACCCGCTTCTGATCAATCTGCCAAGGCCGTTGCTACACAAACAAAATCAAGCGCACAAAAGAAATCAACCGGGAAGAGTAGTGCCAAAAAGAGCACCAATAAAAAAGCCCCTGAAACTAAAAAATCTGCTGATAAAACCGTAAGTAAAGCCGTTAAATCGGCCTCCCCTGTCAAGACAGATCTTCCCGCAGATCCTGTCAGAGCACTATTCCAGGAACGGCTTGACAGAGAAAAATCTGAGGCGATAACAGAACAGAAGACAGCCAAGAAACAGGTTAAAAAACAGGCCCAAACATCTGAGGCTATTCTCAATGCATTTGCCAGCATCAACAGTGCCATTGATCAAGCATTGAATAGCAATGCGTCTCAGCCTAACAATAAATAAGCGAAGAGCAACTCTACTTATCTGGAATGGATACTATGCTGGAAGACACCACCATTGCATTTCTCGGCGGCGGCAATATGGCTTCAGCCATACTTCATGGGCTGATAGAAGCCAAAGTAGCACCTCTACAGATCAGGGTTTCTGATCCTGTAGAAAAACAGCGCAACACCATTGCCAATCAATACCGTGTCATCGTATTTGGCAAAAACCGAGATGCGATTGTCGATGCCGATCTTGTGGTGGTGGCAGTCAAACCCCATTTGGTAACACATGTACTCAAAGAGATAGCCGAACACCTTAAACCCAATGCGATCGTGCTCTCTATTGCCGCTGGCATCACATTGTCTGCCATGCGCAAACAGCTGGACAAGAAACAACCTCTGGTGCGTGTCATGCCCAACACACCAGCCTTGATTGGTGCGGGCATCTCTGCCCTGGTTGGCGCTGATGGCATTGAAGATGATCAACTGGCCCAAGCCGAAGCACTGCTGTCCGCTGTGGGCAAAACTGTGCGCCTGTCTGATGAAGCACTCATGGATGGTGTCACCGCGCTTTCCGGTTCGGGTCCCGCCTATATATTTATGATGATCGAAGCGCTTTCTGATGGCGGTGTATCATGCGGCCTGCCGCGCCCATTAGCCGATCAGTTGGCCCTTCAGACAATAATCGGCTCTGCTCAACTGGCTCAAGAAAGCGGTTTACACCCTGGTGAACTAAAAAATCAAGTCACTTCACCGGGCGGCACAACCATTGCCGGCTTGACGGCCTTGGAACGACATGGTGTACGCGGTGCCTTGATTGATGCTGTACGGGCTGCTTGGAAACGCGCTAAAGAATTGGCATGACAAAGGAAATAACTGATGGGCATCACTGAATCCATGGGTCAAATCATCATGTTCGGCCTGGAAATCTATTCCTGGCTGATTCTGATTCGAATTCTGCTTTCCTGGGTCAACCCTGACCCATACAATCCGATCATACAGTTTCTGATCCGTGCTACCGAGCCAGTAATGGCACCGGCACGTCGATTGATTCCACCACTTGGTGGCACGATTGATCTTTCACCCATCGTGGTATTAATCGGCATCCATTTCCTACAACGCTTGGTAGCCATACTGTTTTCAGGTCATTCAGCGGGTGGTGGATTGTCCATGATCGCTGCCGAAGTACTCGGCGTTATCCATCTTTTATTGACATTCTACATGCTGTTGCTGTTTATCCGGGCGGGCATCAATCTCTATGTCTGGTTTCAGTTTAAACGCGGCAAGCCGACCAACATCAATATCGGCCAACCGTTTATCCGTTTCATCTTCACCTCAACTGAACCAGCAATTCGGCCTATCCGAGCGTTTTTGCCTACGCTCTCCGGCTTGGATCTCTCCCCGGTAGCGGCCGCAACCCTACTCGTTCTACTACTCTCACTGCTACGCCAGATCACAATCGCCCTCTCCTCTGGTGGTGGAATGGTGGGCAATGGCATGATGTAGAAAACCATGTCTCCGATTCAATGGCGTGATGACACCCTTATTCTTTCGCTGCGCGTGCAGCCCAAAGCATCGCGTAATCGTGTGATGGGATTATACGGCGAAGATCGGCTCAAGCTGGCGATTACCGCACCACCGGTAGATGGTGCGGCCAATAAGGCTGTTTGCCAGTTTCTTGCCAAACAGCTAGGCGTAGCCAAAAGCGCAGCATCCGTCATCCAGGGACAGACATCCCGTCAAAAACGGGTGCAGATTGTCGGTATAGACCGAACATTAGCTCAACAACTGTTTATAAAATGGGGTATTGCAGACTAGGGCGTGTTGACATTCGCCAGATTTCGGTTCGTGGCAAGGCAAATCCAACGAAAAAGCGGAGCGTACTTGTAGTACGTGAGCATTTTGAGGCGGATTTAACGCCGCCAGGGGCCGAAAGATGGTGAATGTCAACAGGGCCTAGAAGAGATCACTGAGACCTACTCTAGATGTAGGAAGGATGGTGTTAAAACCATCCCATTGACTTTTTGATCCAATTGCGGAGCTGGCCTACCGGAAGCGCACCGGATATACGCTCTTTAATACGGCCCTTTTCAAAGATAATCAGTGTGGGCACACCATGAATCTGGAAGCGCTGTGCCAAAACAGGATTCTCTTCTGTATTTACCTTCGCCACTTTCAGCCGGCCAGCAAACTCCTCGGCCATAACCTCCAACGACGGTGCCAACTGACGACAGGGCATACACCAAGAAGCCCAGTAGTCCACCAGAACCGGAATAGGTGACTGAATCACCTCTTTTTGGAACTCGCTATCATTGACAGCTATCGGATGAGCCAAAGCGTTTTCGGGCAACGTTTCACCACACTTACCGCATTTCGCGGCAAATCCCACCTTTTCACTGGCAATGCGATTGGTCACACCACAGGAGGGACATACAATGGTCAATGCTTCCGACATAATTCCCAACCCCCTATTGCACTACAGTATATCCTTGGCCCTGCCAATACCCTGTTCCGCCGCTCACATTATAGACCGTTTCAAAACCCGCTTTGCGGAAGTGAACCGACCCCATCATGGAACGATTGCCAGACTGGCAAATCACAGCGATTTCCCGACCTTCATTATTTTGCTTTAGATGGGCCATCCGCTTTTTAACTTCATGCAGAGGCACAAGGACAGCCTGTTGCACATGGCCGCGATTATATTCAGGCTCTGTGCGAACATCCACAAGCAAAGGCGGATTGTCGTTTGCAAGCAATTTGGACAGATCGTGAACTGAAAGCGTTTTCACACCGTAGATCCGACCCATGATGGGCCCACGAAACAGAAAAGCAAACATCACCACTGCAAACACAACGGTTTGCCAGTTCTGTTGAAACCAACTCATATTGAAGCCCTGATAGTTAACAAAATGAAGCTGAATTCAGACAGCACAAACACGCCAAAAAGGCGTGGCCGTGCTGTCTGTACTTTAGTTTGGCGCACAAAAGATGTTCTTTGTCAGCGCCAAAAGGTCGAGAACCTTACAATCTCCCACACGATAGAAGACCTGATTGGCCACCCGTCGTGAAGAGAGTATGTTTTTATCCCGCATGATGGTCAGGTGTTGGGAAACATTGGACTGAGTGGTTCCCACGGCATCCACTAACTCCTGAACGCTCAACTCCTTGTTCATCAATGCTGCAATCACTTTCAATCGCAACGGATGAGACAACGCCTTCATGCAGCGGGCGACCTTGTCGATACTGTCTTCATCGAAATCGCAACCCACGCATCACCTCAGTCTCTTATTGAGCCAACCCATAAACGCAGTTTTGCGTTCATCAACCAGGCTCTTGATCAGCACCTAATAAACTCTAATATTAGATCCCACTAATAATAGAGGAGTTCTACCGATTTGGTCAACAATTCCAATCACTCTGCAACCAAATAATCGAAACCCCTATCAAGCAGTCACATTCATGACAGCGTCTTGAATTAAATTCAGTCCACGATCCTTATCTTGATCAAGATGGCACCATCCCTGCTTTCAAGAAGAACCATTCACCTGAACAAGTACTCTAGGATGTCTTGAACAGGTCGGAAGGAACAGAGCAGTTTCTCAGTATGAGAAGGACATCGTCAACAGGAAAGTAATCTCTGTGAGATAATTGTTATCTCTTGCTTCCAAAAGGATTTTTGGTCACCGTACCAAACATGGAGTAGAGTATGGATCAGGATTTTGTCATCACCTCCCAGCATGTACATGCATGGCTCAATGATCATCCAGAGGATCTTCAGACCCTGGTAAACACGCATTCGAGCCAAAAAAACACCGTCATTTCCATGGCTGATGGTGAATTAGGTCTACTACGTCGCCAGAATTATGAATTACAAGAGCGCCTGCAAGAGGTGATCAGCCGATTACGTCGCAATGAAGAGATTTATCAGCATTTCAGAAAAGTCCGCAACCGTATGATCCTGGCCCGCAACACAGCCAGCCTGATTCTTGCGCTTGCTGAAGGATTGCAGAGAGACTTTAAGCTGGAAGGGGTCTCCATCAGTCTGGATCAACATCTGAAAAAGCTGCCAGTGATTAAAAAAGCCCATAAAAATCCCAGATGCAAGAACCTTCTGTTCTTTATTGCCGGACGCGAACTGAAGCGCACACTGCCTAAAGATGGTCGTCCCGTGGTGCGTATTGGTCTGGAAGGCACCAACCGGGCACTGTTCTTTGGTGAATTGGCCAGCGGTATCCGTTCAGAGGTGCTAACACCGCTTGCTTCGGAAGCGTTTTTACCCTCTCTCAAGGATATGGGATGGCCAACCCCCCCCGGATCACTCAATCTTGGCGGCGCTATGCCGACCCGTTTTCTGCCCGGATATGCCACTGATCTGCTGCGCGATCTGGCTGATATTTTTCTACTGTGTTTGATTCGCCTCATCGAGGCCGACCATGGCTGAAGCGCTCCCATATATTGATCAATTTACTCATTATCTTACCGATCAACGCCGCCTTTCGCCCAACACGATTGTCGCTTATCTGCGTGATCTGGACCAATTTTCCCAGACGTGGACAGAGCGCATGGGCGATCCACTGACCAAAGAAACCCTGAATGATGTCGCACCAGAAGACCTACGCGCCTTTCTCGGTAAAGGCATGCGCCTTGGATTGGCCCGCTCCACCCTCCAGCGGCGCATTGCCTCGGTGCGGGCCTGGTATCGTTTTTTGGAACGAGAAGAGTTAATCCGCATGAATCCAGCTGCGGTGGTCGCCACGCCAAAATCTGCCCAGCGCTTACCGCGTGCACCCAGCGAAGAAAAAACCGCCTTGATGGTGGAGCGCGCAGCCGTTGTTCCTAACCGAAACCCAACTGGCGATCAGAAAATCAGCCCTTGGCAAAAACAGCGCACGCTACGGGATGCAGCAGTGCTTGAAATGCTCTACGGCTCTGGTCTGCGTGTTGGAGAAGTGTGCGGTATTAACCGCTTGGACCTGGATATCACCCGAAAAGAGGTGCGCGTACTCGGCAAGGGTGGCAAGGAGCGTATCGTACCGATTACCGACTTGGCCATTGAGGCAATTCAACGCTATCTGGCCCAACAAAAAAGCCCGCCTGCGTCTCCAGAAGATCAACCGCTGTTTCGGGGCCAACGTGGTCAACGACTCAATCCACGAGAAATTCAACGTCTGGTCAAGCGTATCCGTGGTGAATTGGGATTATCGGAGAATGTCACACCGCATGCCCTACGCCACGCATTTGCCACCCATCTTCTTCAAGCCGGTGCCGACCTGCGGGCGATTCAGGAAATGTTAGGCCATGCCTCACTTTCCACCACCCAACGGTACACCCATTTGGATATGGCACGTCTTGCACGGGTCTATGATGACGCACATCCTCGCGCTCGACGCCGCACATGAATTCCTTTATCAACATGTTGATTGAGCGGGTTTTTTTACCGCCAGGCCTGACTATCCTATTGACCATTATTGGGTTGATTTGGATGCGCCGACATCATAAACAAGGTGTCGGAATCATTGTGATTGGTTTGATAGTAAACATATTTTTCACATCACCTATTATCGTTGGCACGATGGGTGTTGGTCTGATGCGTTATCCCGCACTTTCCAAAGCAGATCTTGACACCACCTCAGCACAGGCCATCGTTATTCTCGGATGCGGACGATTTCCCGATTCACAGGAGTATTGGGGCGATACCCTTAAGTCCTGTGGCCTTAATAGAGTACGCTACGGTGCTTGGGTGCAGCGCCATTCTGGACTGCCGATATTGGTAACCGGTGGATGCCCACATGGCCATGAGCCGCCCTCAGAAGCCATTTTGATGCAACGCGCTCTACAAAACGAGTTTCAAGTGCCGGTTCGATGGCTGGAAAAAAACAGCCGTAACACTTTCGAAAACGCTCGTTTCACAGCCAAAATTTTTCAGGAAAATCCACTGGATAATGGTGAAGTCGTCACCCATATTCTATTGGTGACACATGCCATGCATATGCCCAGGGCTGTTGAAGCATTTGAACAGGCTGGTTTGACAGTAACAGCTGCACCAACCCTATTGATCAATGCATCAAACAGAATTCAATTCACCTTGCCAGCCATACTTCCTTCAGCACAGGATGGCTATTCATCAACTCTGTTTATTCATGAATACCTTGGCCGCCTTTGGTATCAGCTACACTACTTTCTACAGCGTTAACAAAAAAGCGGACATCTCACCATATATCCTGCTTGACCCGCATCAATTCCAACGTACAATAAAGGGATTGCAGGCAGGCACTCAATCTTTTTCTGTATTCTATATTCTTCAGCGGAGTGAACAACTTATGGTCCTTCTTCATACACCCCCTGGTGAACTGGGTTCACCTGCCGCAGATTTTAATCTGCCTGGAGTGGATGGTCACAACCATGCTTTGGATGATTACCGTGATGCATCGGTATTGGTTGTGATGTTTATCTGCAACCACTGTCCCTATGTGCGATCGGTTGAACCGCGCCTGATTCAACTGGCCCGCGAAATGGCACCAGCGGGTGTCCGAATGGTCGGAATCAACAGCAATGATCCCACTAACTACCCGGATGACAGCTTTGAAAACATGAAAAAACGGGCAGAGGAAAAGGGATACACCTTTGACTACCTTTGTGACGAAGACCAGTCAGTAGCCCGTGCGTATGGCGCGATCTGCACACCGGATTTCTACATCTACGACCAACAACGTAAGCTGCGCTATCGTGGACGGTTGGACGACAGCCCACGCAATCCTTTAATGGTTAAAAGTCAGGATTTGAAAGCCGCTATTCAGGCTATTTTAGAGGGTCAACCTGTTGCTGAACGTCAACACTCATCCATGGGTTGCAGTATCAAATGGAAAGGCACGCCGCCTGGCTGATCCATCCACTCTGCTTCTTTTGTAAAACCCGCAATATTGGTTTTATGGTCAGTGCAAACCCAATTTTGAAAAGAAGTCAAAACGACTAATAGAGCGTCAGCACATCTCTGCGCTGACGCTCTACCGTTATTGATAGGATCTCCAAGCATCAACGGATCAAACCACATTCAATTCGGCAATATGTTGAATTAACCGCAAAAGCATGGTCAAATAAACAGGTTACAGTTAATCAAGATTTTTCTTTGGTTCAAACTTCCTCAACCGTGCAGTCTGCCATGACCGGAATGATTCGTACTCTACTCATCATCACTGCCCTACTTCTGCCGCTTATGTCCGTGCGGTCGGCACTGGCTGTGGAAATGATCTTCAAGGATGATTTCAACCGGGATGATACGCCCGCTGTTGATAATGGTTGGCATCCGGTGATCAATGAGGTGGTGTGCGAACCTGAAGCAAACCCGGACCTTCAAGGCCATGCCCTGGAACATGAGATCAAACAGGAGATGGCCTCAAAAAAAGAGGCGCGTAAACAAGCGCCTGAGATTCAGGACCAACAACTGTTTCTCCATTTTACAGACAGCCGTGATACTCAGAGCGTCTATCGAGATTTTTCCCGCTCTCTGGAGCGTGTGGCGTTTGATTTCATGCCGCTCTATGCCATGGGCGGCATGGATGACCGCGCCTGGATCGGATCGCGGATTCAGTTTTTGGATGTCCACGGCAACAGCCTTGGCGAGATCCGCCGCATCTATCACACCGGTCAATATAATGATGTAATCAACACACCAACCATCCATACCGATGCCCTACCCATGGCCTTTGACGGCAACATGCGCCGCAGTGCCATAGAGATCCGCTCGGTACTCGAACACCATCTAACCGGTGTCAATACCGACCGTATCGCCCGCACACGCATTATTTTAGAGATCGGTGCAGGCTGGTGCGGCTCCACCGTTGAAAGCTATGTGGATAACCTGATGGTATTCGCCGCCCCGTCAGTGGTATTCACCTTCACTGCCGCAGAGGTCAAAGAGATCATCCACTCAGCGGTTGACTATTTCAATCAAGATCGCGGCACCTTTCCAAACAACTGGATCAGCCACCTAAACTTCAAATATGGCCGCGCAAAAGTAACCCGCTGGATGCGTGCTATCCCGGTAGAGGCTAAAGCAGACCCTATGAAAATGGCTGACTTGATGCAACAGAATGGCATGTTCGGTGACGAGGCTTTCATTGCTGCCCATGCCGTGACAATTTTGATCCGCAATCATGCTACGGTGTATTGATCTTATACTTAACAGCTAGCCTTCCCCTTCCTTCTAATAGGCTAAACTGAACAAACTGGTTCGAGCTTCTTTTCTTATGCCCGAGTTGATGTGTAACTATTGGTTTTAATAATTAATCAAGTGCAAAATCTACAGATTGAATATTGTCCTTGCCAAACCATGACTCAAGAGTCTTCATCGCTTTACCTGAAATCTCTTGAGTAAAAAGAATAGCTAATCTTCGTTTTGGACGAGAACAAGCTACATAAAACAAATTTCTATTTCGCTCAAAGAATTCAAGATCCGAGCCCGACAACCCATCTATATCATTATACTGTTCAAGCATCTTGTTGAAATTATATTTGTTCCAACCACGCCCTACCACAACTAAAACATTTTCATATTGTTCGCCTTTTACACCGTGCTTCGTACTAAATGGAGTACAACCATTCAAAAATTTACTTAATGCAATAACTTCCTTATACTTAACTTTATGCAATTCATTTAATTCTTTAATACTTTTTGAGCTCTCTTGCATGGAACCATTCAGTTGAACTTCATTTAAGCAACTCTCACGCTGTTCTATAACATGTGGCAATCTCGGACATTGTGTGTCTTGTAGATGCTTAATCACCGCATGAACTGTACCTGTTAACCTCAAGTCAATAAGTACATTCATAGAATCAGCCCACTTTTTCTTATCAGAATATTGTCTGATTTGTAGAGCATCTTCTCCTAAACATGTAAACATGTTTCCATAGTCTTTTTCTATATAAAATTGGCATATAGGCTCAAGGGTATCAACAAAATATTCAATATGCTGATCCTGTTTCTTTGTAAAGGAATCAGGGTAAATAAAAATATTCTTAATATTACCATACCCTTGCTTTGCAGCAAGAACACCATGTGTTAGCATTAATATTTTTGTCTCATCAGGAGAAAAATCCCAACCATGACCGGAAAGAAGCTCCTTTGTTTTTTCCAAGGCATTATGAGCCTCTTCTTGAGGCAGATCACCTTTCCAGTGTCCGCCACCACGACGTTTTCCAAGCCAGTCATTTGTCTGATAAACGTGAATTTTTCCAGCATTTGAAGGGTCCTTTACCTGTTGTGTAAGACCAGGTCGCATTCGATTAAGACAATCAACAATCGTTGATACTGACCTAAAGTTTGCCCCTTTTTCAATTGTTATTAATGAGTCATGAGAAACCTTTCCACAACCAGTACCATATATTTTTTGCCAGGAATCTCCAAAAAATCCGAATAGCAGGCCGTCATTCTCAGTAAAGAAATTACTGAGAATTGATTCCATCAATATCTTTTCAGTATCTTGATACTCATCAATGAGTACTACTGGAAATTTTGCTGTGACCAACTTTCTAAATTTCTTACTTGATAACATCTCAGACATTACTATTATAACATCGTCATGTCTTAATGAAGTAGTATTATCATATATTTTTGGATGACCTGTTAAATACTTTACTTGGAAGCCATCTACATTACCAAATTTTGCAATCCGCTCTTTCCATTTATTGTCCTTCTTAATTATTCGTATCATTTTTTCATGAAATCCATTTATTAATGACCAACAGAATCCATGAATTGTATCACTATAAATAAGAGGATCATTATCTGTTTTTTTATCAATTTCATTTTTTGCTATATTTGTATATGAAATACAAGCAATTTTTTGATTATTACGTTGCAGAGAAGTTCTACCTTCCCGGATCAAGTGTTTTAACGCTATCACAAGAGAATATGTCTTTCCTGCACCTGCTCCAGCCTCAAATATAAAATTTTTCTTACTATCAAGACATTCAATCAGCTTATTAATCGCTTTTACACTGACCTCTTCAGCTGGATTCAATTCTATTGAGGTATTCATATTATTTCAACTCCATTAAACAGGGAAGATTCATGTATGTATACACTCAATTTTCTGACAACCATTTCAAACCATCAATAATATATTTGGGAGCAATCCAGTTATTTTTTTCAATCGCATATTTTAATGCAAAGTTTGACTTTTTATAATTTTTTGCCAGATTATAAGCTTCTTGCGCCAACTCATTTTTGGGCAGCTTATCATCAAGATTAAATTCCATTAAATTAGCAAGAATAAAGGCATCTTCGAGAGACCGTCCACAAGGCATTCCATCCTGTTCTGGTATCTGATAAGCAATACGTTTATTGTTACTAACTTTTTGTTCATCTATTTGAGCGCAAATCTTACTTAGATCCCCATTTTCTTTTGGAAACCATTTTTTTATTGTAGAATTACTTGTAAAGTTTCCAATATTAACTGGGCACGATTCGCCACTTTTAGTCTTTACAGAATCTATATCTGTAATAACCAGAGATTTTAATTCTAGGAATTCTAATAGATCAAAAAATTTGTAAGCATAGGCCCCTCCTACTTCTAGAGTTGCCACGTATTGGCTACTCAAATTTACATGACATGGATATATTTCTTCTAATTTTTTTATAAAAACTGGGAGCAAAATACGTTCACTGGTACCTTCTATTAATATAACTTTATCTGCAAAAAACAGATCGCAACGTGTTAGCGTAAGGTATTGATGCACAAATTTATTTGTTTCTTCTGCGGTCTTTAATAACCCGGCACTCAGGTCTTTAACTTTGGACTCTCTCATTCCTGCTGACGACTTATGCGACATAAAATATCTCGTTGATTCAAAACCTTCCTTATTTGCAATATGTGATGAGTGTGTTGACACCACAAATTGAACTGGCCAAATATCGCATTCTTTTTTATTTTTATTATACAAATCAATAATGGCTTGTATTTTATCAATAAATACTTCCTGCATTTGTGGATGTAGATGCGCTTCTGGTTCTTCAATAAAAATTATATGTATGCCTGGTGCGCTATTTGATGCACAGTACTCTTTATAAAAACCTTCTATTCTAAGTAAAATAAAGATAAGATTTCGCATACCAAGCCCATTATAGGACTCTGGCAAATGCACACCATTTTCTCCTTCATAGCAAATTTCAGTATGATTTGATAAAAGCCTTTCAACATCCAGTATTGTTTCTGTCAGCAACTTTGGTCCCCCAAGACCTGGATAGCCAAATTGAGACAATTTCGGAATCAATTTATCTAATCTTTCATTGAACCCATGATCTATACCTTCTTGGGCCTTCATTACAGCTTTTCTTAACGCTTCAACATTGGCTTTATCATTTTCATCTGCACCTGTTAATGTTGCAGTTGTAAACAAACCTTCAACGATTTTAGACAGTACATTGGAGTTTTTTGAAGTATCATCATCCAGACCTCGTTGCGCACTTATATAACTTGTTTTTTGCAACCCGCTTAAAATACTTGCTTCTGTAATTTTTTTTCTATTTTTTGGATTATTTGGCTCTTCAGCATAAATTGTTGTGCTATACATTGATCCAATTCGTCGTTTCAACTCTCTAAAAAATAACGACTTTTCACCTTCTTTAAGAGGAACACCATCTGGTCCTTCAAATAAATTTCCTATCATTCCATTTTTTATTTCATAAGTAAGCACCACCTGCGCTTCAAAACAATCCTCATCTATATCAATAATAAAATCGCCAAGAGACCTAAAACTTTCATTCTTATTGTATTTAATAAATAATCTTAGCTCAATATACGGAAGAAGCTCCCTTACTTTGCTTGATTCGTTATTGTTACTATATTCTAGCAATGCCTCAATAAAATTATTTCGACATGATTCTGAAAAATCCTCTAATCTAAACTTTTTATATTTTCTGTATGACTCATCCAAAAAACGTCTCATCAATTCTGATAAAGACGTTTTTCCACTATTATTTCTTCCTACAATTAATGTTGTCCCGCTTTCTAATTTCAATTCAACATCTTTCAACAGCCTGAAATTCTTTATCTTTACCTTATGTACATGCATTATTGACTCCATTGGTAATTATAAAACAAAGACAAGTTTATATTATAATCAAAGCGAAGTCCAATGACTATATAACAATAAAGCAAACAATTGCTGTATTTTACTTATTAAGAAATCATTGTCTATAGTTTACTGTAATCTCCATACTCTCCATTCATACGTATTATAGTCATTCCATTCTAAAATCTAACAGTGTATAATGTACTCATGAGCTATGATATTGATTTGAGAAAACGCGCTG